>NZ_JBFUJU010000002.1:0-726968 GCF_056401215.1 Tardiphaga sp. P4_G1 | reverse complement strand
ACTCAGGGACGCCCAAGCGCGTCCTACAGAAAGACCAAAACAGTTTGCTTCGTATCTTTGTCCTTCGCCGGCCTGGTGGTTCTAGCGAGGAGCTTCAACCCGATCCCATCCCGAACTCGGCCGTTAAACTCCTCAGCGCCAATGGTACTATGGCTTAAGCCCTGGGAGAGTAGGTCGCTGCCAGGCCTGCAAAGGACAAAGACTCCTCATCTACGATATCAATACAAAAACGCCGCTTCCTTCGGGAGACGGCGTTTTTTGTTGTCTGGTCCGCTGGCCAATCGGCGCAAACTCATCATCACGGATCATCGTAACCGCGGCTCCAACGCAGGTGCTCATCGCAAGAGCCGAGCGCCGAGAGAGCGCATGCGCGCGCAACTCAGAGGGGCGATAGAGGCTTCTGCAGAATATTACCGTTACCGCTGAACCTTTCTTTTCCAATGCGAGACTTAGTCGGGATATCTACCGATAGGAACTCGGCATGCATTTCGTTTTTCGTCCCGTTGTCGCGCTGACCCTGGTTGGTGCGACTTTTTGTTTTGCTATACCGGCCAGCCAGATCGCCTTGGCGCAGGCATCGAAACCAGAAGCGTCCGCCGCCAAGCAGCTAGCTCTCAGTGAAAAGCAGGTGGTGGCGTTGCTCGCAGCGCAGAAAGATCTCGACGGCTTTGTCGCCACTCCCGGAACGAACGCAGCGGTCCTTGCCCAGATCGATGGCGTCGCCAAGAAGCATGGTTTTGCAAATTACGCCGAGTATACGATCCTGTTCGACAATATCGGTCTCGCAATGGCGGGCATCGATCCGAAGACGAAGACCTATGTGGGGCCGGTTGCCGTGATCAAGCAGAAGATTGCCACCGTTCAGGCGGACAAGAGCCTCTCAGCCGAAGACAGGAAGGAGGCGATCGACGATCTCAATGCCAAGATGGCGTCGCCACCGCTAGCTGTCGAAAACAAGGGCAATATCGATCTCGCGATCAAGTATTACGACAAGCTCGCCGTCGCGCTGAAGGACGACTGATCGTCGGAATGGCGGCCTGCGTTGTTGGTCGTACATGCACCATAAGCGGGTAATGGGCGGAAGATCGGCAACCGAGCAGCCGGGGTAAGGGACGACCGGCCGCTGCGATCATTCAGCCACGATTCAGCTGCAGCGTTCCATCCTCTACCAACCGGGCTCGTTGAACCGGTTTCGCTCCGCGATCGACTTTCCCTGGTCGCTCCAATTTGCCGAGGAGATCTTCATGCGTTCCATCCTTCGCCCCGCCATCGCCGCCCTGACCATCGCAGGCCTTGCGACGATTCCCGTCACTGGCGCTGCATATGCGCAGGCGCAGAAACAGCCCGCCGCAAAACAGACGCCGCCCACGCCGGCACCCACCGCAGCTCCCGCACAAAATGCGCCGGCGCCAAAGCAGATTGCGCTGACTGACAAGCAGATCGAGCAGGTGCTGGCCGCACAGAAGGATCTTGATGCGGTGACCGCAAAGCTGCCGCAGCAGGCGCCAGACAAGCCGGATCCCAAAGTGGTCGCGCAGCTCGATGACGTCGCCAAGAAAAACGGCTTTGCGAACTACGGCGACTACAACGACGTCGTCGAAAACATCATGCTGGTGCTGGGCGGCTTCGATCCGCAGACCAAGAAATATGTCGGCCCCGAAGTGGTCTTCAAGCAGCAGATCGCGGCCGTGCAGGCCGACAAGAAGATGCCGGCCAAGGACAAGAAGGCCGCGCTCGCCGATCTCAACGCCGCGCTTAAATCGCCGCCGCCAGCAGTCGAGAACAAGGGCAATATCGACCTCGTCGGCAAATATTACGACAAGCTGGCCGCAGCGATGCAGAACGACGAGTAAGTCCGCCATTGCCATCGCACGGCTTGGACTTCTGAAGATCGGGGCCGCAGTGCGGTCCCGATTGTCGTTGGAAGGCAGGCCAACGCTACGAAATAACGCCTTGGCGTGCTCCGAATTGTTGTCTAAGCCCTCTTTATTCCGGCTTTCACGAGCCTTTCACTGACGCGGGAGACCGACATGTCGAATCCGAAAGAAGTGCCCGCCCTCCCGCTGAAGGGCTACAGCCTGTTGGACTTCCAGCCCGATCCGACCGTGGTCGGCATCTCCTTCGACACCGAGGCGGGTGTGTTCATGTTCGTGGCCACCAAGGAAATCCTCGACATGCTCGGCCAGGCTTTTATCCACAAGGCCGCCTCAATGCCGTCGCGCGAGCAGAGCTGAGACAAAGCTGTTTGCCACTCCGGAATCGGGTGGCGAATGGCTGAAGATCGTCGCAAACTCCGGACCTCACCACATCGGATGCTGATGCGATCGATGGAGGCTCATATGACCGACGTTCAGTTCACTCTCTTCGACACCGCCATCGGCCGTTGCGGCATCGCATGGGCCGATCACGGTATCGTTGCTGTGCAATTGCCGCAGCCGGACGAAAAACAGACCCGCGTGCGCATCAAGCAGCGCCATGCGGATATCGTCGAAGCTGCACCGCCGCCGGCGGTACAGGCAGCCATCGACGGTATCGTCGAACTGATGACCGGCAAGCCGGTCGATCTTCTCGATATCGATCTCGATCTCACCGACGTCCCCGAATTTAATCGCAACGTCTATGCGATTGCCCGCCAGATCCCGCCGGGCGCAACGCTGACTTATGGCGATATCGCCAAGAAGCTCGGCGGTGTCGAACTGTCACGCAATGTCGGGCAGGCGATGGGGCAAAATCCGTGTCCGGTGATCGTGCCGTGTCATCGGGTGCTGGCTGCCGGCGGTAAGCCGGGCGGATTTTCGGCCAATGGCGGCGTCGAGACCAAGCTCAAGATGCTCGCCATCGAGGGCGCGTATGTGAATCACACGCCCTCGCTGTTCGACTAGATCTGCCGCAAGATCGCCGCAGGCCTGACGCAGGATTTTCGCAAGCTGACGTGAAATTGCGTCAGGTCGCTTTTCGGTTCTAACCCTTTGGCGGAACGGAGATCTTCACCGATTCCCGTTGCAACATCTTGTTGTGGAAAGCGTCGAGTTTCGGAAACGCCTTGCGCCATCCGCAATCCGGGAAGCGGAAGTCGGCATAACCGAGCACGCAGACGAGCGCGATCTGCGCCGCATCCATCGGACGCGTCAGAATGTCCGGATGATTTTCGAAACGTGTGAGCCCCTGCCATGCGCGATCCCACTGATCGTCATACCAGGCCTGCCACAACAGCTCTTTCGGGCGCACGCCGACTTCGTAGCGGCACAGCAGCATCGCATCCGTCATGCCCTGCAGCATCGAATGCTCGCTCTTCACTTTCCAGCGCGCCGGACCCGCGGCCGGGATCAGCTTGTTGCCGCCGGCGAGCTCGTCGAGATATTCGGTGATGACATATGAATCCACGATGACATTGCCGTCATCGAGGATCAGCGCCGGCAATTTCCTGACCGGGCTGATGTCATGCGAATAGGTCTCATTCTTCTGCGTCGGTGCGACCGAGGCGGGCGTGAGTTCGATCTTGTCGATCAGTCCGAGTTCGATCGCCGCGATGCGCACCTTGCGCGCAAAGGGCGAACCCGGAGAAAAAGTCAGCTTCATTTTTGGTCCTTTACTCAGTTCTATTGGTCGTCATTGCGAGCGCAGCGAAGCAATCCAGTCCTTGCTTTGTGGCCTTCTGGATTGCTTCGTCGCTTTCGCTCCTCGCAATGACGAGGAGAGTGATGCGCCTTAAGCCGCAACCACTTTCTGCTTCTGCTCGCCGAGCTTCTCGATGCCGAGCGTCATGACGTCGCCGACTTCGAGGAATTTCGGCGGCTTCATGCCGAGGCCGACGCCGGGTGGCGTGCCCGTGGTGATGATGTCGCCGGGCATCAGCGTCATCATGCCGGACAGATACGACACGATCTGCGGCACATTGAAGATCATGGTCGCGGTCGAGCCGGTCTGGCAGCGCTTGCCATTGACGTCGAGATACATGCTGAGCTTGTGCACGTCGCCGACTTCATCTGATGTCACCAGCCACGGGCCGAGCGGGCCGAACGTGTCGTGCGACTTGCCCTTGGTCCACTGGCCGCCGCGCTCGATCTGGAAGAAGCGCTCGGAAACGTCATTGCAGACGCTGTAGCCGGCGACATGCTTCAGCGCATCGGCTTCGGTCACATATTTGGCTTTGGTGCCGATGACGATGGCGAGTTCGACTTCCCAGTCGAGCTTGGTCGAGCCGCGGGGCTTTTCCACATCGTCATTGGGGCCGCACAGGCTGTTGAGCGCCTTCATGAAGACAATGGGCTCTGACGGAATCGGCATGCCGGATTCCGCCGCATGATCTGCATAGTTCAGGCCGATGGCGATGAATTTCGGCTTGCCGCCAACGGGCGAGCCAATGCGCGGCGAGCCGCTTACGGCAGGCAGCGACGCCGGGTCGAGCGCAGCGAGCTTGGCAAGATTGGCAGGCGCAAATGCATCGTCAGCCAGATCCTTCACCTGGCCGGAGAGGTCACGCAGCTTGCCGTCCTTGTCGATCAGTCCCGGCTTTTCGCTGCCGAACGCGCCGTATCTTACGAGCTTCATTGTCGTCTCCCTTGGGGCTTGCCTGAAAGGTTGTGGAACAGGGCGCGGGGAAATTCAACCGCGCGACTGAGAGGTCAGAGCCGCAAAAATCAGTGCTGCAGCGCGGCAAATCTGAAAGCATCGCCCTCGCGCATGATGCGGCCGGCACCGAAGTGACCGCCGATCACCAGTGTCGGCGTATCCGCAAAACGCGAGAACAATGCGCGCCGCGATACGGCGGATTGCAGGGGATCGGCATCCGCCGTGGACGACCAGTCGAGATGCGCCATCTGCACCGGATGATGTGCGGCGTCGCCGGTCAGCAGCGCTTCCCCGCCTGCGGATTTGATATGCACGCTCATATGGCCGGGGCTGTGGCCCGGTGTCGGGATCAGCGTGATCTCATCCGAGAGTTGCGCATCGCTGGCAACGAGATCCATCAGCCCGGCATCGGCGATTGGCTTTACGGAATCGTTGAACACGGCGAGATGCGACGCCGTATCGCTATGCGCCGCCCAGTAGTTGTATTCGTGCTGTCCGAACACATAGCGTGCATTCGGGAATGTCGGCGTCCATTGGCCAGCGACCAGTTTCGTATTCCAGCCGACATGATCGACATGCAGATGGGTGCACAGCACCGTGTCGATGCTGTCAGGCGCGAAGCCGGCTGCTGTCATGTTCTCAAGGAACGGCGTGTGCAGGTCATTCCACGTCGGAACTGAACGGCCCTGCTTATTGTTGCCGAGACACGTATCGACGACGATGCGCTGCGTCGGTGTTTCCACGACCAGCGCATGGATCGACATTTTCAGCCGGCCTTCAGGAGTTGCAAATTCCGGCATCAGCCACGGCAGCGCATGGACCTCATCGGGGCCGACCTGCGGGAGAATGAAGCGCGTGCTGCCAATCGTCTCGCCTTCGATGATCTGCGTGATCCTGACCTTGCCGACCGTCCATTGCATCAGGCGTTCACCCCATTGTTCTTTTTAGGGCTGGAAAGATGCGGGTTTCCGGCGTGGCGCGCAATGGATCATCTCGCGGGGATGCGCGTTGTCAGAGTGGAACACCGGGCCCTGCAGCGAGGAGCGTGCGATGCCAGAACTAGCGATTTCATCCGAGAAAGTGGGCTTTCTGATCGAGAAGGCGCGGCAGTTCGATGCCAAGGATATCGCCTCGGATCCCGATTCTGGTTCGAGCGGCGCCGACGACGACATGATCGATGTGCTTGAGGACAATGGCGAGGATCCCGTGGCGCGGGAAATTGCGGGCTTCATCAGCGCGCTCACCGAGGACGAGCAGGTCGATCTCGTCGCCCTGATGCGGCTGGGACGCGGCGACGCCACTATCGAGGAATGGAGCGACTTGCGCCGCGAAGCCGCGGAGGGCCGCAACGGGCGCACAGCGCGCTATCTGCTCGGCGAGCCTTTGCTCGGCGATCTCCTCGCCGAAGGCCTGGAAGAATTCGGCGTTGATTGGTCGAACGAGCGCACCACGCCGGTTCACTGATCGCGTAATCAAACCGCGTAACTCAAAAAGAAAAGGCGATCGGCCGTGCAGCCGATCGCTTTTTTGCGTCTTGAGATGCTGTCGACTTACATCGTGCCGGGGAAAGCACCGCCGTCGAGCACGATGTTCTGGCCGGTGATGAAGCCGGACTTCGAACTGCACAGCCAGGCGCAGGCCTGACCGAATTCATCGGGATGACCGAACCGGCCCGACGGATTTTCGGCGGCGCGCTTGGCCAGGATTTCGTCGACCGAAAGACCTGTGGCCTTGACCTGTCCGGCGGCGACGCCCTTCAGGCGGTCGGTGTAGAACGGGCCGGGCAGCAGGCCGTTGATGGTGACATTCGCACGCACGGTCTTGCGCGACAGGCCGGCAATGAAGCCGGTGAGGCCGCTGCGTGCGCCGTTGGACAGGCCGAGCACATCGATTGGCGCTTTCACGGCGGCCGAGGTGATGTTGACGATGCGGCCGAACTTGCGCTCCATCATGCCGTCCACCGTCGCCTTGATCAGCTCGATCGGGGTCAGCATGTTGGCATCGATGGCCTTGAGCCAGTCGTCGCGGGTCCAGTTGCGGAAATCGCCGGGCGGCGGGCCGCCGGCATTGTTGATGAGGATGTCGATCTGGCCGGCTGCCTTCAGCGCAGCTTCGCGGCCTTCGACCGTGGTGATGTCACCGACGACTTCCGTGACCTCGACGCCCGGATAGGCCTTGCGGATATCGGCAGCGGCTGCCGCCAGCACGTCGCCGCCGCGTGCAGTCATCGTGACATGCACGCCTTCTGCGGCCAGCGCTTCGGCGCAACCACGGCCGAGGCCCTTGCTGGATGCGCAGACAAGCGCGCGGCGGCCTTTGATTCCAAGATCCACGATATCACTCCTGAAGTTGTCGAACTGGCGAAGAAAAGAGGGGGCCAGTCTAGCCCGTCGCAAGCGGCCTGATAAGGGCGCCGACGTCAGAGCCGATGCGCGCGTTTCCATTGCTCGATGGTGGCGGTCACGTCCGGCGGCAGCGATTTGACGCCCTTCTGTCCGGCCAGCGACAGCAGGGGCCGCAGCTGCGACCCGGTCATATAGGCCGGCTGCCTGTCGGCCGGCACAAGCTGGTCGAAGATCAGCACCAGCGTCACCGCGATCAGGCCGACGCGAACGGCGCCGAGCAAAGCGCCGCCGAGCCTGTCGCCGATGCCGATCTCGTGGCCGATCATGTCGTTGATCGCCATGCGCAGCAGCGAGCCGAGCACGATGCCTGACACCAGGAAGTTCGCGAAGAACAGCAATGAATTTTGCGTGGTCGAAGCGGCGGCGCTGCCGGACAGTTGCGGCGCGATCAGCCCGGTGATCCAGACGGCGATCGGCATCGCCAGCAGATAGCCCAGAATGGTCACGGCGCTGCGCAAGAGGCCGGCGCGGAAGCCGATGACCATGGCGACGATCAGGCCGACATAAACGACGACATCGAAATGTTCATCGCGGCTTCGTCCCCATGCGGCAATTCCGCGTCAAAGAAATCGGCGGAGCGCGGCGGTTTGCGATCGCGGCAAGGCCGGGTATCACTAGGGCAAAATCAAAGGGAAATGCCATGTCCGGGATATTCGACGTCAGTAAAGAAACCATCCTTATCACCGGAGCCTCGCAGGGCCTCGGCCGACAATTTGCGCGCGTGCTGTCCGCGCATGGTGCAGCTGTGGTGCTCGCAGCGCGGCAGATGGGCAAGCTAGAGAGCCTGCAGAAGGAAATCACGGACAAGGGGGGCCGCGCTGTCGCGGTGTCGATGGATGTCACCGACAATGCCTCGATCGCAAGCGCGTTCGATGCCGCTGAAGCTGCGCTCGGGCCGGTCAGCGTGCTGATCAACAATGCCGGCATCGCGGTGGAGAAGATGGCCATCGATCAGACTGAGGCGGATTGGGACGCGGTCATCGGGGCCAATCTCAAGGGCGCCTATTTCGCGGCGACCGAAGCCGCGCGCCGCATGATCGCGCATAAAGTGGAGGGCAATATCGTCAATATCGCTTCGGTCCTCGGATTCGGGCTGACCAAGGCGGTGTCGCCTTATGCAATCTCGAAAGCCGGCATCGTGCAGGCGACCAGGGCACTGGCGCTGGAACTCGCTGCGCACCGCATTCGCGTCAATGCGCTGGCGCCGGGCTATATCGATACCGACATCAACCATGCCGCCTGGGACACGCCCGTGGGCGAGAAGCTGATCAAGCGCATCGCGCAGCGCCGGGTCGGTCATGAGAGCGACCTCGACGGTGCCATTCTGCTGCTGGCCTCGCAGGCCTCGCGCTACATGACCGGCAGCACCGTGACTGTGGATGGTGGATTTCTGCTGAACTAGGCCGCCAGAGGGCGTCCAGCGGGTCTTTGAAGGCTGTTTGGCTCTGTGCGGTCCGTCACTGGGCCGGACTGTGCCGAAACAAGGCAGATTGGCGCGTTTCCGGACCGTCATAAAAGCGCAAAAAGATCGCCGCAGCCCCTTTCCAAAGCAGGCTGGCATTGGTACATACCCCTCGCACCGAGGGCTTTGCCCCGGTTGCCTTCTCAGGAAGCCTCCGGACTGGGATCGATCGACGCCTTGGCGTTGGCCGACTTCGTTTCGTCTCTGGTTTTCCGAAAGGTTTGGCGCGGGGTGGAGCAGCCCGGTAGCTCGTCAGGCTCATAACCTGAAGGTCATAGGTTCAAATCCTATCCCCGCAACCAAACCAAAAAACAAAGCCCAGCAATCTCAATGGATTGCTGGGCTTTGTTTTTTGATGCTGGAATTGGCACCAGTAACATCAATCATTAGCCTGTAGGCTCAGGTCACCCCGCAACCAATTGCGGAATGCAAAAACGCTACGCGAACGGCGATGATGGCGTAGTCCTGCGTGTCAGGGAGGCGGGCTCGAGAAATGCTTGGCCTTACGGATCGTTGACGCGCAATCCGATCATCCCTGGCGTCGAACAGCGGGGGAGGCCACCCTCTGCTGATTATCATATGCGGCTTGAATATGGTCCTATGGCTTCGTCTTCCTCCAACGGTAGCGATCGTGAAGGTCGGCAAGCAGCTAGATTTCTGTGATCCCAGCGGTCGAGCTCCTCCATGTCGATGTCGGGCGGGCGGCCCATAATCGGAAAGTCGAGATTGTCGCCGCTGAGTGCGTTGCCGATTTCCTGCTGGTTGCTGGTTGCTGGTTGCTGGTTGCTGGTTGCTGGTTGCTGGTTGACAGCTTGACGCCGACGTTCGGGTAGAGCTTCGAAAATTCGGAGATCGTGAATGGTGCAGAATATTTCGAGGTGTTGACAGCGCCGATCGAGATCCGGCCGGCGATCTTGCCCATCATCATTTCCAGTGAGGTTTTGCAGTCCGCGATCGCGGCCTGGATACGCTCGGAGAGCGACTAGCACCTCGCGCCCGGCGTCGGTCAGTATGCCGTCGCTGCGGCGCTGAAATCAGCGGCAGGCCTTCCAATGCCGGCAGATTGCGCATTTGCGGCGTGACCGCGGCGGGCTGCGTCAGATGCAGTTTTGAGCCGCAGCCGTGACCGAGCGATCGCGGTGAACGGCGGTCAGCGCGCAACTGGCGAAGGGTCAATTCCCGCAGAAACCGGCCCACCATCGTCAACACCTCTATAAGGAAAACTTTGTCCCAGCCAAAGATAAGAATATTTTACTAATTCTGCAAACTGGGATGTTGTTGGTGCGCGGACGGCCGAACGGCACGACGCTTTGAAAATGGCCCCGCAGAGGGCAGCGATGAGGGAACGGCTATGGATGAACGCGTGACATTGCGTTCGCATCTCGATCGCGCGGGGGCGAAGACGCCGAACCGGCTTGCGATCGCCGCCGTGATCGAGGGAATCGCCGCTGCATCCATCGACCTTGCCGACGTCATTGCCGACGGCCCGCTGGCCGGCATTACGGGTCGTCTCAGCGGCGTGAATTCCGACGGCGACGCGCAGAAGGACATCGATCTTGTCGCGGACAGGATGATGCGCCGCGCGCTGCTCGTGACCCCCGTCGCCGCCATTCTGTCGGAAGAGGCAGAATTGCCCGAAATCCTCGATGTCGCCGCGCCGCTCTGTGTTGCGATCGATCCGCTGGATGGCTCCGCCAATCTTGAGAACAACATCTCGGTCGGAACCATTTTCTCGATCCGTCCGCGCGGCAACGATGCGGTTTCCACCTTCTTCGAGCCCGGCACAGCCCAATGCGCCGCGGGCTTCGTGGTCTACGGTCCCCAGACCACGCTGGTGCTGGCGCACAACGGGCGTGTCGACATCTTCATCCTGGACCGCCGCGCGCGTGAATTCCTGCTCGTCGCACAAGGCGTCAGGATTGCGCCCAATACGCCGGAATTCGCCATCAACGCGTCGAACCGGCGGCACTGGCACGGTCCGGTGCGGACCTATATCGACGAATGCCTGGCCGGCATTGGTGGCGACGGCGGTGCCGATTTCAACATGCGTTGGATCGGCTCGCTGGTCGCCGAGTCACTTCGCATTCTCGTCCGCGGCGGCGTGTTCCTTTATCCGGCCGACGCGCGCCCCGGATACCGCGAAGGGCGCCTACGCCTTTTATACGAAGCACACCCGATGGCGTTGGTCATGGAGTGGGCCGGAGGCTCCGCAACCACCGGCCGTCGCCGCATCCTCGAAGTCTCGGCGCGAACACCGCACCAGCGCGTGCCGCTGATCATGGGCTCGATGCGCGGCGTTCGCGACGTCGCCGCCATTCACGAAGGAATCGAGCCGATGTTCGACAATAGCGACGCGCCGCTATTTGCGCGGCGCGGCCTGTTTCGCTGAGCCGGAGATAGAGCAAAATGTCGCGCAGCTATCCCATTATATCGATCACGGGTTCGTCGGGCGCCGGCACCACCTCGGTGAAAAAGACGTTCGAGAACATTTTCCGTCGCGAGAAGGTCGCTGCCGCCTATATCGAGGGCGATGCGTTTCATCGGTACAACCGCGTCGAGATGCGCACGAAGATGCTGGAGGAAGGCGAGAAGGGCAACAAGCACTTCAGCCACTTCAGCCCGGAAACCAACCTGTTCGAGGAGTTGGAGAAAGTCTTCCGCGACTACGGCGAATCCGGCACCGGCACCGCCCGTCATTACGTGCACGACGAGGACGAAGCCAAATTATACGGTGCGGCACCGGGGACCTTTACCGAATGGGGCCCGCTGCCGGACAAGTCCGATCTGCTATTTTACGAAGGCCTGCATGGCGCTGTGGTGACCGACAAGGTCAATATCGCCCAGCATGCTGACCTCAAGGTCGGCGTCGTTCCCGTCATCAATCTGGAGTGGATCCAGAAGCTGCATCGCGACCGCAAAGATCGCGGTTACACGCAGGAAGCCGTCACCGACACTATCCTGCGACGGATGCCGGACTATGTGAACTACATCTGCCCGCAATTCGCCGAGACCGACATCAACTTCCAGCGTGTGCCGACGGTCGACACCTCGAACCCTTTCATCGCGCGGTGGATCCCGACGCCGGATGAATCGATGGTGGTGATCCGGTTGAAGAATCCGCGCGGCATCGATTTCCCCTATTTGCTGTCGATGATCCCCAACAGCTTCATGTCGCGTGCCAACTCGATCGTGATCCACGGCTCGAAACTGGATCTGGCGATGCAGCTCATCCTCACCCCGCTGATCCTGCAATTGATGGAACGCAAAAGGCGCACGGCATGAATATTCAGAGTCCCGCTCCCCAGATGGATCACGCGACCGTTCCGCACGCGGATATGGCGAATGCGATTCGCTTTCTCGCGATCGACGCGGTGGAAAAGGCGAAGTCGGGCCATCCCGGCATGCCGATGGGTATGGCCGATGCGGCGACAGTGCTGTTCTCACGCTTCCTCAAATTCGATGCCGCCGATCCGTCCTGGCCAGACCGCGACCGCTTCATCTTGTCCGCCGGCCACGGCTCGATGCTGCTCTACGCGCTGCTGCATCTGACCGGATCGGCGGAGGTGACGCTCGATCAGTTGCAGTCGTTCCGGCAATGGGGCTCGAAGACACCGGGCCATCCCGAATACGGCCACACCGCGGGCGTCGAGACGACCACCGGCCCGCTCGGCCAGGGTTTAGCCACGGCGGTCGGCATGGCCTTGGCCGAACGCCTGATGAATGCCCGCTTCGGCGACGGTCTCGTCGATCACTACACTTACGTCATCGCCGGCGACGGCTGCTTGATGGAGGGCCTCAGCCACGAGGCGATCTCGCTGGCGGGACATCTGCGACTCAATCGTCTGATCGTGCTGTTCGACGATAACCAGATCTCGATCGACGGCGCGACCTCGCTGTCGTGTTCGGACGATCAGCTTGCGCGCTTCGCTGCATCGGGATGGTCGGCCTGCCGTGTCAACGGCCATGATCCCGAGGCCGTGGCCGCGGCCATTGCACGGGCGCGCGACAACGACCGCCCGTCGCTGATCGCGTGCCGCACGGTGATCGGCTTCGGCGCGCCAAATCGGCAAGGCAGTGAGAAGGCGCATGGCGCGCCACTGGGCGCGGACGAGATCGCGAAGACGCGCGACGCGCTGCACTGGCCGCACGCACCGTTCCACGTTCCCGATGCGGTGGCGCGACAATGGCGCGCGGTCGGCGCGCGCGGACAGACGGCGCATGCGGAATGGGCGGGGCGCGTTGCGCGTCTGGACAGCGCTGTGCGGGACTACTTTCAGGACGCGCTGAAGGGCCAGCTTTCCGGCGGATACGACGCTGTGCTGGCCAAGATTCGCGCCCATTTCTTGCTGGAGCGACCGAAGATCGCCACCCGGCAGGCCTCGCAACTCGTCATCGATGTCATCGCCGATGTCCTACCGAATCTGCTCGGCGGATCGGCTGACCTCACCCATTCGAACCTCACGCGCGCCAGGATGCAGGCGCCGATCCAGCACGATGCCTTCGACGGCAGCTATGTCCACTATGGCGTTCGCGAGCACGCCATGGCGGCAGCGATGAACGGCGTCGCTTTGCATGGCGGCCTCATTCCCTATGGTGGCACCTTCCTGTGCTTTGCCGATTACAGCCGCCCTGCGATCCGGCTGGCCGCGTTGATGGGCATCCGCGTCATTCACGTGATGACGCATGACTCGATCGGTCTCGGCGAGGACGGCCCGACCCATCAGCCGGTCGAGCACCTGGCTTCCCTGCGCGCGATTCCGAATCTGCTGGTGTTCCGTCCCGGCGACGCCGTCGAGACCGCCGAGGCCTGGGATTGCGCGTTGCGGACGCCCCATGCGCCGTCGGTGCTCTGCCTGTCGCGCCAGGCGCTGCCTGTGTTCCGCGATGGCATCGATTCCACCAATCGGGTCGCGCGCGGTGCTTATGTCGTCATCGAGCCGGAAGGTGGCCGCGACGTCACCCTGATCGCGACCGGCTCCGAAGTGTCGATTGCGATTGTTGCGGCAAAGCTGCTTGCCGATGACGGCATTCGGGCCGCGGTGGTATCGGCGCCGTGTTTCGATTTGTTCCGACAACAGCCCGGCGACTATCGGGCCGCGATTCTCGGCAGTGCTCCGCGCGTCGGTGTCGAGGCCGCGATCGAGGGCGACTGGGCGCGCTGGCTTTGCGATGGCGGTGAGTTCGTCGGCATGACCGGATTCGGGGCCTCGGCGCCTGCGGATGATCTGTATCGCGAATTCGGTATCACCGCCGCGGCGGTCGCAACGGCGGCGATGCGCTGCATTGCCCGCTCGCGCATCGCTGCCGCCGAATGAGTTGTTCGGGACAAGACAACGAAATGGAGGACCTATGGCACGCATTACCCTGAGGCAGTTGCTGGATCACGCCGCCGAACATGGCTACGGCGTACCGGCCTTCAACATCAACAACATGGAGCAGGGCCTGGCGATCATGGAGGCCGCCGCCGAGGTCGATGCGCCGGTCATCATCCAGGCGTCGCGCGGCGCACGCTCCTACGCCAACGACATCATGCTGTCGAGGATGATCGACGCGCTGGAGGAGATGCATCCGCAGATCCCGCTCTGCCTGCACCAGGACCACGGCAACGAAGAGTCCACCTGCGCCACCGCGCTACAGCACGGCTTTACCTCGGTCATGATGGACGGTTCGCTGAAGGCCGACGCCAAGACCGCCGCTGACTACGATTACAACGTCGACATCACGCGTCGCGTGGTCGATATCGCGCACTGGATCGGCGCCTCCGTCGAAGGCGAGCTCGGCGTACTCGGTTCATTGGAGCATGGCGGCGGCGAGCAGGAGGACGGCCACGGTGTCGAGGGCCAGGTCAGCCACGACCAGTTGCTCACCGATCCGGATCAGGCCGTCGATTTCGTCCGCGCCACCAAGGTCGATGCGCTGGCGATCGCGATGGGGACTTCGCACGGCGCCTATAAGTTCTCGCGCAAGCCGGACGGCGATATTCTCGCCATGACGGTCGTCGAAGAAATTCACCGCCGGCTGCCGAATACGCATCTGGTGATGCACGGCTCGTCATCGGTGCCGCAGCCGCTGCAGGACATCTTCAATCAATTCGGCGGCGAGATGCCGCAGACCTGGGGCGTACCGGTCGAGGAAATTGTGCGCGGCATCAAGCACGGCGTCCGCAAGATCAATATCGACACCGACTGCCGGCTCGCAATGACCTCCGCCATCCGGAAGGTTGCCGAGCAAACCAGAAGCGAATTCGATCCGCGAAAATTCCTGAAACCGGCGATGGATGCGATGCGCGACCTCTGCCGCGAACGCTTCGAACAATTCGGTACCGCGGGCCACGCCGCGAAGATCAAGGTGATTCCGCTGGCCGAAATGGCGAAGCGTTATCGCAGTGGCGTGCTCGACCCGAAGATCGGCAACATCGCGCAAGCTGCCGAGTGAACAGACCTTATTCCATCCGGTGACGCCGGATCCAAACGAGGAGGCCACCATGAATGAACATGCTTCGATCACGATCCGCGGCAAGGATCGCTACAAGTCCGGCGTCATGGAATACAAGAAGATGGGCTATTGGGAGCCCGATTATGTCCCCAAGGACACCGACATCATCGCATTGTTCCGGGTGACGCCGCAGGATGGCGTCGATCCGATCGAGGCTTCGGCAGCAGTGGCCGGCGAATCCTCGACCGCGACCTGGACCGTGGTGTGGACCGATCGCCTCACGGCTGCGGAAAAATACCGCGCCAAGTGTTTTCGGGTCGATCCGGTGCCGAATTCGCCCGGCCAGTACTTTGCCTATATCGCCTACGATCTCGACTTGTTCGAGAACGGCTCGATCGCCAACCTATCGGCCTCGATCATTGGCAATGTGTTCGGCTTCAAGCCGCTGAAGGCTCTGCGATTGGAAGACATGCGGCTTCCGGTCGCTTATGTGAAGACGTTCCAGGGCCCGGCCACCGGCATCGTGGTCGAGCGAGAGCGTATGGACAAGTTCGGCCGCCCACTGCTTGGCGCGACTGTGAAGCCGAAGTTGGGTCTGTCCGGTCGTAACTACGGCCGCGTCGTCTATGAGGCGCTGAAGGGCGGGCTCGACTTCACCAAGGACGACGAGAACATCAACTCGCAGCCCTTCATGCATTGGCGCGAGCGTTTTCTCTATTGCATGGAGGCGGTCAACAAGGCGCAGGCGGCGTCCGGTGAGATCAAGGGCACCTATCTTAACGTCACCGCCGGCTCCATGGAGGACATGTACGAACGCGCCGAATTCGCCAAGCAGCTTGGCTCCGTCATCATCATGATCGACCTCGTGATCGGCTACACTGCGATTCAGTCGATGGCGAAATGGGCGCGCAAGAACGACATGATCCTGCATCTGCACCGCGCGGGACACTCGACCTATACGCGGCAGCGCAATCACGGCGTCTCGTTCCGCGTCATCGCCAAATGGATGCGGCTCGCCGGCGTCGATCACATCCATGCCGGGACGGTCGTCGGCAAGCTCGAAGGCGATCCGGCGACGACGCGCGGCTATTACGACATCTGCCGCGAAGACTACAATCCGATGCGGCTCGAACACGGCGTGTTCTTCGAGCAGAACTGGGCCAGCCTCAACAAGATGATGCCGGTCGCATCGGGCGGAATCCATGCCGGCCAGATGCATCAGTTGCTCGATCACCTTGGCGAAGACGTCATCCTGCAATTCGGTGGCGGCACCATCGGCCATCCGATGGGTATCCAGGCCGGCGCCACCGCCAACCGCGTCGCGTTGGAAGCGATGATCCTCGCTCGCAACGAAGGCCGCGACTACCTGCATGAAGGCGAGGAGATTCTTGCCAAGGCGGCGATGACCTGCACACCGCTGAAGGCGGCGCTCGAGACATGGAAAAACGTCACCTTCAATTATGAATCCACTGACATGCCCGACTACGCCCCCACCGCCAGCGTCTCGCTGTAAGGAGTACGATCATGCGCATTACCCAGGGCTGCTTCTCGTTCCTGCCCGATCTCACTGATGAACAGATTTCAAAACAGGTGCAGTATTGCCTCGCCAATGGCTGGGCCGTGAACATCGAATTCACCGACGATCCGCATCCCCGCAACAATTTCTGGGAAATGTGGGGCCTGCCGATGTTCGATCTGCGCGACGCCGCTGGCGTGCTGATGGAACTGACCGAATGCCGCAAGGTGTATGGCGATCGCTACATCCGGCTGTCGGCGTTCGACTCGAGCCATGGCTGGGAATCGGTGCGGCTCTCCTTCATCGTCAACCGTCCGAAGGAAGAGCCAGGCTTCCGGCTCGAGCGGCATGAAATGGAAGGCCGCAACATCCGCTATACGACCAAATCCTATGCCGTCGATCGACCCGAAGGCCAACGCTACGGTGGGTCGTGAACACGCTGACGGTGGTTGATAGCGCCGGCGACGTGTCGCCCACGACGCAGGTCGATCTGCGCCGTGAGTTCGACGAGGTCGGCATCGGCGAGGTGCTCGATCAGCTCGATCGTGAATTGATCGGGCTGAAGCCGGTGAAAACGCGGATTCGCGAGATTGCTTCGCTGCTGCTGATCGAACGCATCCGCAAGCGCATGGACTTGGCGTCGGGCAACCCGACGCTGCACATGTCGTTCACAGGCAATCCCGGCACCGGCAAGACTACAGTGGCGCTGCGCATCGCCAGCATCCTGCATAAACTGGGTTTCGTGCGGCGAGGGCAGGTGGTGTCGGTGACGCGCGACGAACTGGTCGGGCAATACATCGGCCATACCGCGCCGAAGACGAAGGAGATCCTGAAGAAAGCGATGGGCGGCGTGTTGTTCATTGACGAGGCCTATTACCTGCATCGGCCTGATAACGAGCGCGATTACGGCCAGGAGGCGATCGAGATCCTGCTGCAAGTGATGGAATCCCAGCGCGAGGATCTGGTGGTGATCCTCGCCGGCTACGGTGACCGCATGGACAAGTTCTTCGGCAGCAATCCCGGTTTCCGCTCGCGCATCGCCCACCACATCGATTTCCCCGACTATGCCGACGACGAATTACTCGCCATTTCCGAATTGATGCTCGGGGATATGAACTACAAATTCAGCGCCGATGCGCGCGCAGCGTTCGTCCGCTACATCGCGCTGCGCAAGACCCAGCCGCTGTTCTCCAACGCCCGTTCGATCCGCAACGCGCTCGATCGCATGCGGCTGCGTCAGGCCAATCGGCTTGTCGCCGATCTCGACCGCGTGCTGAGCGTCGACGACATCATGTCACTGGAGGCTTCGGATGTGCTCGCGAGCCGGGTGTTCTCGAACGGCTCTGGCGGGTAATGGCGCCCGACCGAACACGCTGCCGACTAGTCGAGGTCTATTTTGGTGACCTTCGGTCTCTCTGGCAGCGCGGCTCAAACGAAAACACCAACAGATTTCTGCGCCAATGTCTTCCGCGTGGCACTGATCTGTCCCTGCATAGCCAGACCAGGCTCAGCGCAATAGCATGGCAGCTCAATGAAACGCCGTGAAAGAGACATAGCTCTATCAAACCCCAGCTGAGAAGTTTGCAGAATGTGTTGCAGCGATTTTCGAGGAAGGCAAGATCGACCTAAGGGAGAGCCGGCGACATTCTGAGCGACACGGTGGTGGCAACGAGCATCTCGTTTCGCGAGACCAGATCGGGAGGGGATTTCGCGCCCCACAATGCGTCGATGCAGCAGTTGGTGATTACTCTAGAGGTATGCTCGCATTCAATACTGCGACTGGCACGATCCTCACAATAATGACAGATAACGTTGTGACCGCATCAACTATTCTCCTGGCGATGTCGGCAGGACTAATCGCACCAAAAATGCTTTTCGACAGCGCGGTTAGCACGTTGCTCAAGGAGAGAAGCGGCCGGTGATTGCTGGCGCGATATCAACTGGATACTTATGCTGGCTAGAGCGCTTTAGTGACGGATTCTGGCGCAAAGCGGACGCTTCGGTCATCGATGCATAATTTGTTTGAGGAATGCACGGGTTCGATCCTGTTTCGGATCCGAAAAAAAACCGGCCGGCGGGCCTTCTTCGATGATCCGGCCGGCGTCCATGAACACCACGCGGTCGGCGACCGTGCGTGCGAAGCCCATCTCGTGGGTGACGCAGACCATGGTCATCCCTTCGCGGGCGAGGCCGACCATGACGTCGAGTACCTCCTGGATCATTTCCGGATCAAGCGCGGAGGTAGGCTCGTCGAATAGCATGATCTGCGGTTTCATGCACAGCGCACGCGCGATGGCGACGCGCTGCTGCTGGCCGCCGGAGAGCTGGCTCGGATATTTATCGGCCTGTTCGGAGATCCGTACGCGCTCAAGAAAATAGCGCGCGACCTCGTCGGCTTCCTGCCTCGTTGCGCCGCGGATCTTGCGTGGCGCGATGGTGAGGTTCTGCAGCACGGTCAGATGCGGAAACAGGTTGAACTGCTGGAATACCATGCCGACATCGCGGCGGACCACGTCGACATTGCGCGTCGAGTGATCCAGCTCGACGCCATTGACCATGATGCGGCCGTCGCGATGTTCTTCCAACCGGTTAATGCAACGGATCATGGTCGACTTGCCGGACCCCGAAGGCCCGCAGATCACGACGCGCTCGCCGCGCGCCACCGTGAAGTCGATGCCCTTGAGCACCTGGACGTCGCCATACCATTTGGTGACGCCGGACATCTGGATGATCGGCGCGGATGTATCCGCAGGCGCTTGCTCCATGGTGCTCTCCGAAACGTTACTCATGACGCCATCCAGCCGCCATCGACGAGAATGTTTTCGCCCGTCATGAAAGTTGCCTCGTCTGAGGCCAGAAATAGCGCTGTATTGGCGACGTCGTCGGGACGGCCCAGCCGCGGCATCGGCGTGCGGCTGGTGGAGTAGTCCATCCAGCGCGGCTCCGCGGCGCGGCCTGGTTTGCCGGTGACGATCTTGCCGGGCGCGACTGCATTGCAGATGATGTGATCCTTCGCGTAGTCCGCCGCGATCTGCCGCGTCATGTAGACGACCCCGGATTTGGAGGTGCCATAGGCGATGTCTTCCGGGCAGGCGATCATGCCGTGTTGCGAGGAGATGTTGACGAGGCGGCCGCGGGTCTCATTGCGAATATCCTGCGTCAGCATCTGGTTGACGGCGGCGCGCGACATCAGGAATACGCCAGTGAGATTGACCGCCAGCGTCCTGTCCCATTCGGCGAGGCTGGTGTCGGTCAGACGCTTGCCGGTGCCGATGGCGGCGTCGTTGACGAGCACGTCGAGGCGGCCGTAGCGCGCAACGGTCTGTTGGACGGCGCGGACGGTGTCGTCCTCCGAGGCGACGTCGATCTGGATGAAATCGACCTCATAACCGTCTGCACGCAGCAGCTCCAATGTCGGAGTGCCGCCTTCGCGCACGTCCATGGTGAGATCCGCGAGCATGAGCTTCGCGCCCTCGGCAGCAAACCGGCGGGCGATGGCGCGGCCGATGCCCGAGGAGGCGCCGGTGATCAGAACCGACTTTCCAGCCAGACGTTTGCTCAAGCGGGTTCTCCTGCCTGCGGCAACCAGCCGAGATAGTCGCGCGCCGCATCTTCCAGATGATACTGAGGCGTGAAGCCGGCATCCGCGGCCAGTCGCGCAATGTTCAGCGGCGCACGGTCCTTCGGCAGGCCGTAGATCACGTTGCCCTCCGCCTCGATCTCCGCCATCCGCCAGCGGAATCCGGGCATGTGCGTCGCTATGATCTCGCACCATTGTGGCAGATCGGACAGCACACCGCCGCTGACGTGATAGGTGTGGTGCTTCAGCGCGTCGGAGGCGCTCACCCTCGCGACGCCGAGGGCAGCGTCACGGGAATAGATCCAATCGCCGGCCATGCTGCGCGGGAGAATCGCTTCACGGCCGTCGAAGGCCATACGGAGCACCTGATAATGCGGGCTCAGCGCATCGCGGACACCGGTCTGCAACTCCCATGGGCCAAAGACCGGCCCGAGCCGAATCACGCGCACATCGAGCTTGTGGAGGTCGGCGATCCGCAGCGCCGCCTGTTCCGATGCAAGCTTTGTGATGCCGTAGAGCGCGGCTGGCGCCGGCGGCGACAAATCCTCCTCGAACAGGCCCGACGCGGCCGGTTGCGAGAAGCCGTACACTGCGACCGAACTGAGCACGGTGACGCGCTTGATGGCGGCCCGCAATGTTACGCGTTCGAGCAGATTGACGGTGCCGCCGATATTGACGTCGACGATCTGGCGCGCAGCGTCATGCTCGCGCTGGGCATTCGGCGTCATCGCGGCGGTGTGGATCACGCGGTCGATGCCGGCCGTGTTCAACGCGCGGTCGACGTCGTCGGCGTTTGTGACATCGCCGGTGACCAGCGTAGCGCCGGCAAGCTCGGCGCGCATCAGCATGTCGTGGCCGGGGGCTGAGAGGTCGAACAAGATAACGGTCTCGCCGTCGGCGATCAGGCGTTCGGCGAGCGCGAGCCCGATGAAACCGCTGCCGCCGGTGATCAGTGTGGCCATGTCAGCGGGCTTTCAGTGCTTGCCGCTCCAGCCGCGCCACCCAGCGCGCGAACGGATACAGGATGACGAAGAAGATCACGGCAGCGGCCATCAACGGCGTCGGGTTGTAGGTCTGCTCCTGGGCGACGCGGGCCGAGCGCAGCAGTTCAGGCAGCGCGACCAAGGCGGCAATTGGTGTCGCCTTGACGAGTTCTAGCGAATTGCTGGCGAGCGGCGCCAGCACGTTGCGGATCGCCTGCGGCAGCACGATGGAGAACACCACATGCAGCGGCTTGAAACCGAGCGCCCGGGCAGCCTCGGTCTGGCCGTGGGGCACGGACAGGATGCCGGCGCGGAAGATCTCGCCATAGTAGCCGGAATTGTTGAGAACGATGGCCAGCACCGCTGCCGTGAAGCCGCCGAGCGTCAGGCCGAGAAACGGCATGCCGTAGAAGATCAGGATCAGCAGCACGACAACGGGGAACGACCTGAACAGATCAATATAGATCAGGAGAGCGACATTCACCCAGCGGTTCTTGAAACTATAGAGCACCGCGATGGCAAGCCCGGCCAGAATGCCGAGTGGCAGCGCGACAATCGACAGCCAGATCGTGTAGATCAATCCCTGCAGCAGCAGCGGATAGACCCGCAGCAGCGAGTCCCAGTTGGCGAAGTTGTCGAGGAAATCCTGCATGAGACCCGCTCACCGCCCCGTGCTGGTACGATATTCGATCCACCGGCTGGCGATCACCAGCGGAAGAAAGAAGGTGAGATAGAAAGCGGCGGCCAGCGTCAGCGGCGAGGGATTGGCGACCAGCGCCATCACGCTCTGCGCCTGTCCGAGCGTTTCCGGCAGCGACACCGCGGTGCCGAGCGCTGTGCCCTTGCTGATGGAGATGGCGCGGTTGGTCAGAAGCGGGATCGCGAGGCGAATGGCCTGCGGCAGGATGATGGTGACCAGTGTCCGCAGCCGGCTGAAACCGAGTGCGCTGGCGGCGTCCCATTGTCCGCTCGGCAGCGCCATGATTGCCGACCAGAAGATCTCGGTGGAAAAGGCCGACAGCACCATGCCGAGGGCCAACACAGTGGTCGCGAAGGGGGACAGCGCCGGGCCCAGATAAGGCAGGCCGAAATAGATGAAAACGATCACGACCAGCTGCGGCAGCGTGCGCAGCACATCCACATAGGTTGTGATGGCAAAATTGACCGGGCGCAGGTTCGCACATCGCACCAGCGCGAGCAGCAGGCCGAACAGCGTGCCGCAGACAATGACGAGCAGCGAGACGATGACAGTCGTGCGGAAGCCCGCGAGCACCTGCGGGAAGGCAGTCGCGATGACCTGGGCGTTGAAGTAATATTCGACGATCCGATCCATTGGGTCTCCGCTCCAAGAACTGGATCGGAGCGGTGCCGATCCAGTTCTGGCAGCTATCTTGTCAGAGCAAGTGCCTTACTGGCACTTCGGAACATGCGAGGTCGGCTCGAAACCCTTGAAGCCGGGAGGGCCGTAGCCGAAATACACTGTGTCGATGGCTGAGCCGGCATCGGGCGCCGCGCCATACCATTTCTCGTGCAGCTTGCGCAGGCGGCCGTCCAACTTCATGCATTCGATGACCGCCTCGACCTTGTTGCGATACTCGGTGTCTTCCAGGCGAAACGCATAGGCGAAGTTGCGGCCGTTGAAGTCCTTGAAACCGACCTTGATTGCCTTGTTCTGGCTGGCAGCATAGACGGTTGTCGGGATCTCATTTAGTGCTGTGAAGGCGCGGCGCGTCAGCACGGCCTGCACCGTGTCGGGAAATACATCGTAACGCTGCACTTCGAAGCCGTATTTCTCGGCATTGGCCGTGGCCCAGGTGTCCGAGATGGTGCCGCGGTTGACGGCGACGGCCTTGCCCTTGAGATCCTCGAAGCCCTTCATCTCGTCGGCGGCGCGGACGATGAAGCCGTTGCCGGTGGAGAATAGCGGCTCGGTATAGAGCATGCGCTCGGAGCGTTCGGCAGTGAGGTTGAGCGGATTGACGAGGAATTCGGCGCGCTTGGCGAACAGCGCCGCGAACAGGCCGGAGAAATTGATGTCGACGATCTCGACCTTCGGGCGGCCGAGATCTTTACCGATCTCGTTGATCAGATCCGCACCGAAACCCTCGGGGCCGTTGGGGCCGCGCACCATCCACGGCGCGACGCCGAAGTCGGACGCGACCACCATCGGTTTGTCGGAGGGATGATCGGCTTCCTGCGCGCTGGCGCCGCCGGCGAATGCCGCAGTCGACAGCATCAGCGCGAACAGCCAATCCGTGGGTTTCAGTCTCATGGGGACGTCCTTTCGGGTGCGGATGTGGTGGAGATCAGGGCGTGGGGGGATGAGTGGCCTGCCAGTGACGGGCGATGTCGCCGCGCCGGCAGACCCAGGTGTTGTCGTGCTTGGCGACGTGATCGAGGAAGCGCTGCAGGCCGGCGGCGCGGCCGGGATGGCCGATCAGGCGGGTGTGCAGTCCGACCGACATCATCTTCGGCGCGGTGGCGCCTTCCGCGTAGAGCATGTCGAAGGCGTCGCGCAGATAGACGAAGAAATCATCCGCCGTTGCCATCGCGCCGCGGCTGAACTTTGCGTCGTTGTTGGCAAGACCGTAAGGCACTACGAGATGCGGCTTGCCGAGCACACATGTCCAGTACGGCAATTCGTCGTTATAGGCGTCGGAGTCGTAGAGGAAGCCGCCTTCCTCGACCACGAGGCGCCGCGTGTTCACGCTCGGCCCATAGCGGCAATACCAGCCGAGCGGACGCTCGCCGGTGGTGCGCCTGAGGCTCTCGACGGTCTTGCGAATGCGCTCGCGCTCGTCGGCCTCGGACAGCAACGGATGCCGCTCCCAGCGCCAGCCATGAGCGCAGACGTCGTAGCCGTATTCGCGAATGGCGGCGCAGGCCTCGTCGTTGCGTTCCAGCGCCAGCGCGCAGCCCATGACCGTGGCGATCATGCCGCGCTCGGACAGAAGGCGCAGCACGCGCCAGAAGCCTATGCGGCTGCCATATTCGAACATCGACTCGGCGGCGAGGTCGCGGCCCTCGAAGCCGCCACCGCCACCTTCGGTCAGGGCTGCTTCGGTGACGCCGTCGCCATCGGCGAACGACGGCTCGGAGCCTTCTTCGTAGTTGATGCAGAAGTTGAGTGCGATTCTTGCTGCGCCCGGCCATTGCGGATGCGGCGGGGTGCGGCCGTGGCCGACGAAGTCGCGGGTGAGGTGATCATCATGCGGCATCATTGCGATCCCTATGCGCTCGGCGGCATCACGGCGCGAATGTCGCCAGCGATATCGACGAACACGTCGTCGTCCTGACGGCCGGTCATGCCCATGGCGACAGCGAATTCCATGGCCGCGCCGAGAACGGTCATGGGATGATGCCAGACATTCCGGGCGAAGGTGATGCTTTGATGCGCTCCGGCGATGAAGCACCGCAGGGTGGCCACATCAGGCAGGCCATCCGGGCCGGCATCGCACACGATCGCCAGGTATTGGCTGCTGCCGAGCGGGATGAAGGTCTGGGCGGAGAACGGATGACGCTCCAGCGTCGTGATTGGCAGGGGCAGACTGCCGAGCCTGGCGGCGCTGCTGATCCAGAAGGAAAAGGTGGCGGCGTCCTCGGTGCGATCGTCCGATGTCGGAAGATAGCGCCGGCGCACGTCGATCGGTCGCTCGGCTACATCGCCGAAGGCGGCAAAGGCTGCTGGGGACAGCGATTCGGCCGCGACGGTGTGGGAAGCAATGTGGTTTGGCGTCATTCAGGCGGGACATCTGGTTGGTCGGTCTGCTGCGAAGCGGTCTGATATTCCACTGGTATACCAGTGAACCGCCCATGCTGATTTCAGTCAAGCTGCGAAGCCCGGGAAGCTGCGTCAAATTTGGACGGAGTCCGACAAAATTGCGGGCAGCTGCAGAATTTTCGGACATGCACCCGCAGGGATTCTGCCTGATCTCGACCTAGCCGTGAGGCTCGGGCAGGAAGATCCCGAACCGTTCGAGCAATCCCTGCCGCACATTAGTGAGATGCAGGATCATCGCCTGACGGGCTGCGGCGGCATCACGATCGATGATGGCATCGATAATCGCCAGATGCTCGCGGGTGGCGGGCAGCAGCCGGCCAGGCTGGCGCTCTACATTGCACATCCGGATCTTCTGCCGGATTTCTCCAATCAGCTTCTCGAGCGAGCGATTGCCGCAATGCCGCGCGATCTGGTCATGAATTTCATCGTCGAGGGTCCAGTGAACCGTCCCGGACACTGTCGACGCAGCAATGATCTTCTCCAGCGCAGCCCTGATCGGTGCAAGGATATCCAGCGCGATGCGGGTCGCCGCAATGAACGTCGCTTCGCTCTCCAGCACCATGCGGAGATGGACCAATTCGAGCAATTCCGCCATCTCGATTGTGCGAACCACCACAGTGCCGTTGGACAATTGCTCGAGCCTGCCTTCACCCAGCAACCGGCTGATGCCAGCCCGCAGCGGTGTCCGCGAGACTTTCAGCCGCAGTGCAAGCCGGCGCTCTTCAATCACCTCGCCGGGCTGCAGCTGTCGCGACTCGATCAGGTTGTGCAGCTTCAAATAGGTTGCGTCTGTTATGCTGCCATTGGTTCTTGCCGGGCGTTTGCTGGTTGATTTCTTTGCTTTGTTGACAGAGGGCACGGACGTTGCTTTCGACGATTGGATAGAAATGCCGCCATATCGGTAGACGTACGGTACGTTCTCGCCGCTGGCCGAGCCGAAGCTCTGGATGAGCCATCCATTCTCAATTGGTGTCACCTTTTATGCAAGACTTCGCGAAATTCCGCTGTCTTTGGATCTCCACATGACCGCTTCTGGCGCAAAGCGACGTCCGACTGCTGCTGCTGCGATGTCTCACAAGGATGCAAAATCCGGAGGGGCGATCTCGTTGATCCGGTGGCACGCGACGAAGTGCTCGTCATGAGCCTGTCCTCATGGAGCCCGACGATCAGGTTGCGCATACGCGGCGATATCTCCTCCTCTCGGTTCTTCAGAATCTCAGATAGTGAGGCGCGCAAGGCGCGCGAGCTAGTTCGTACGGCAGCGCCTTGTTCGGTCAGGAAGGCCCGAATCTGGCTGATGGTCGCTATCCAGCGCGAGACCAATCGGGAATGAATCCGATGACAGGCTTGATTCTGGCGCATGCAAATCATGCCTGGCGCGTCGGCGCTTGAGCGAGCTGAAGCAGTTCGGCCGCAGACGTTCCGATACGTCGGTCATCAGTGTCCACGCGTAGTCCTCGATCTGGAGAACGGACCTGACTTCGTCGTCCCAGCCGCAGAGCACAATCTCCATCTGCGAAAATCCGCCGTTGTCGGCGGCAAACGCTGCTGCTGCTGCTTCCACCGACTCGGCGATGTCCGTCGTGCTGCCTGCAAGGATGTCCCTGATCACGACTGTGATCAGCCCGCGGCCGCCGGCGGCGCCTTTCATGACGAGGTGAGCTTCCGGAGCCTGATGGCGTTCGAACCTGCGCCCCAATTGCATTTGTTCAGCGAATTGTTCCAATGGATGATCATCATTGTTACAGGCATGAGCGAGGATCGTGCCGTCGGTGCGCGGCCTCACATCATCTTTTTGCCAATAGGTGTTCGGCAGCCAGGCGGTTTCGATCTCCCGCTGCGCATTTGTGAGCGCCCATGCCTGATCCAGCAGGAAGGACTCCGGCAGATTAGGGTGGCTGCAGGTGAGGCGCCGCCAGATGTCGAGCAGCGCTTCGGCGCGCTCGGTCTGATGGAAGAACAGCGCGCCAGTATTCATCACCCCATTCGGGCGACGGTTGACTGCGAAGTCACAACCCAGTGCCTGCGGAAGCAGTGGAAGATTGGCGAGCCGCGCCTGAGCGTCGATCCAGAACACCGGGCGGCATGCCTGGCTCCACTGCTCGATGATGAAATCGACTTTCGATGTGCCTTGCCGGGCGTTGCTGCAGTTCGGTGATATCTGCGTTACGACGTGATCGAGGCCCAACCGCTTCAGATCTGCGGTAAGGCCAGCATCCTCGCCCTGAATGTCTGAACTCTCGAATGACGAGATGAAAAGCGTATCCTGCTTTCGATATAATCCGGTCGGCACCGTGAGCGGCTTGACGCCGCCCCACCACACCTGATGCGGCGCATCCGCGCCCTCGGCGCCGAGTGACCCGTGTGCGTGTAATTTCGACTTCAGGCCGTCGAAGGCTGGGCTCTCACCAACGAGCAAGATGACGATTGCATTCTCGTGCAGGAATTCGATCAGCGCCTGAACGCGCACAGCGTGCGTCGCTTCGAACACAATGACCGCAGCGCCAGGCTGAGATACGGCACTGACACCATCCCAGTCGACAATGCCATGGCACCGGCTCGTTACCTGACGCAAGCGTGCACGTTGAAGCGCGCCCAGTCGCGGGGCGCGCGCATGCTGCCGGAGGATATCGTCCAAGCTATCGTTCATCGCCGCTGTCTCGTTCGTTTGAATGCTTTGACTGATACGAACGAGCTGACGTCGTCAGGCGGATATCTCCGATGCGTCGGCACAATATGCTTCTATATGTTTCAGCTCGGTGCGGTTTGTTTCTACTGTGTGTATCTTCATTGCGCGTGCACGTTGGATGCACGCGGTCAATGTTCTGAAACAAAAAAGATCGCGATGCGCCGCAGATGAGCGCCGCATGCAAGCGTTTTTTCTTTTTCCGACGACGCAGTCCGCTATTTTCAAATTGCGATTCGGCAAGAATTTTCCAGTGAAGGTGTGACGTTGCCCACTGCCGGATCTATCGCTGCAAAGTAGCCAGCATCGGTCTTCGATTGCTGAGTGATGTCGTATCGCTGCAGGTGTTGTCGTTGTGTGCGTAAGAATTCTTTGCATCACTCGCCGCAGTCGATGCGATTTCTCGAGATGCTTTGATGAGTCGTTCCCATCAGGCCCGACGTGGCCGTAACAGCCAGCGTAGAAATTTCTGCCTAGTTCTAGGCAGCTTTTTCCCATCAAGTATTTGTAAAATAAGCAAAATTCATCGCCTGATCGTCGCGCGTCACCCGTTCAAGAGTGAGAGGTCGACCAGAACGGCCGTTTGTCGGCGGAGAAATGGGAGAAGGGCATGACGTACGCGCTCCAGATTGCAGACGCTGTCGAAACAATGCCGGTGCAGCTCGAAGCTGCGGAGGATTCTCTGATGCTCGACGCGTGCGAGCCCGCGGGCGATAGTGACGAAGAGCTGCTGGACAGATTAGCCGCAAATGACGAGATGGCATTCAGATGTCTTGTCGAGCGTCATATCGATCGTGCGTTTGGCGTTGCGCTTCGGCTTCTCGGCAGTCGCGCCGATGCCGAGGATGTGGTGCAGGACACGATGCTGAAGGTCTGGACGCATCGCGGGCAATGGGAGCACGGCCGCGCAAAATTCTCGACGTGGCTCTACCGCGTTGTCACCAATCGCTGCATCGACCTGCATCGTCGGCCACGTACCGACAATGTCGATGCCGTGCCGGAGCCAGCCGACATCAAGCCCGATGCGTTCAGTACGATGCAGCGTGATGAAGTGGCGAAATTGCTGGAGACGGCGATGCAACGTCTGCCTGAGCAGCAACGTGTCGCAGTGATCCTGTCCTACCATGAAAACATGTGCAATGGCGACATTGCCGAAGTCATGAACACGACTGTGTCCGCGGTCGAGTCGCTGCTCAAGCGCGGGCGGCAGCAGCTGCGCGAAATCTTGCGCCGCCACGAGCCGGACATCCTGCACTCGTTAAGCGATTGCTAACCATAAATATCCGGTCTCGAAATAAACCGCGCCTGAATTGTGAGGGCCATTCCGTTTAGCGAATGGACGGGGGCTGGCCTGCGTCCAGAGGCCCCCGATCGGTCCGCATCCGCGGCCACATTCAAGGAGCAATTTAATGCCCGTTATTTCAACCAACACCGCGGCCAATTCTGCAGTCCGTTATCTGAATATCAACTCGTCGCAGATGTCGAGCTCACTCTCAAAGCTGTCGAGCGGCTCGAAGATCACCCAGGCATCCGACGACGCCGCCGGTCTCGCGATTTCGACGCGCATTTCATCCGACGTCACCACGCTGCAGCAGGCCGCAACCAACGCCTCACAGGCGACCTCGATCCTGCAGACAGCGGATGGCGGCGCCTCGAACATCAGCGACATTCTCTCGCGTATGAAGTCGCTGGCATCGCAGTCCTCCTCGGCGACGGTGACCGACAGTAGTCGCGCCTATCTCAATTCGGAATTTACCGCATTGAGCGATCAGATTGACAGTATCGCGACCGGCACGCGCTATAGCGGGCAGAGCCTGCTGGATGGCACCAGCGCATTCGCCGCGGGCGCGTCCGTTCTGGTTGGCTCGACGTCGGCCGATACGATCACCGTGAAGCTCGACGACCTCACCTCTACCACGTTGGGCGTCGATACGCTCGATGTCAGCACGCAGGCCGGCGCCACTGCGGCCATCGACGCGCTCGACACTGCCATCGATACGGTCTCGGCCGCCCGCGCGACGATCGGCGCGCAGGAATCGCGCTTCAATTTCAGCGCCAGCTCGATCTCGACGCAGTCCCAGAATCTGCAGGCCGCCAATTCCGCGATCACCGACGTCGACATCGCAGCCGAGCAGGCCAAGCTGTCGTCGTCGCAGGTCAAGGTGCAGGCCGCGGTCGCCGCGGAATCGTCGGCGAACCAGATGCCGCAATATCTGCTGAAGCTGCTCGGCTAAGCTGCAGCAATCGCGGGCCGGCGGCAACGCCGGCTCGCCCCTCGTGCAGGAGAGTAACGTGGCATGACGACGGTGACGAGCTCGACTTCCGCAGCGGCAACCGCGGCCTTGGYGACGACCACCTCAGGCACGAAGACGACGACCAGCGTCGATTGGGACGCCTTGATCGAGGCGCAGGTTGCCACCAAGACGGCAGCCGCGACCACGATCCAGACCAGCATCACCGCGAATGAGGCCAAGATCTCGGCCTATCAGCAGCTGCAGACGCTGCTGACGACGCTGACGACCGACACGACCTCGCTCTCCAAGTCGATCGTCAATTCACTGTCGTCGAGTGCCTATGGAGCGCGATCGGCGACGATTACATCCACCGGCGACGTCAGCGCCAGTTCTGCCGTGTCGATGGCCATCAGCAATGGTGCGGCGACCGGCGATCACACGCTCACGGTGACCCAGATCGCCACCGCGCACAAGGTGATCGGTACCGCCGTCGCCGACAAGAGCGCGGATCTCGGTCTGACCGGCACTTTCTCGATCGGCCTGGAAGGCGGCACCAGTGCCGATATCTCGGTCACCAGCGGGATGACGCTGGAGGATCTCGTCGATACGATCAATGCACAGACGTCCACGACGAACGTCCAGGCCTCGATCATCCAGATCTCGAGCAATCAGTACGAGATGATCCTGTCTGCAACCAAGGATAATGCGGATATCACCACCAGTGTCGTGTCGGGCGACGATGTGCTCACGACCCTGGGCGTGACAGATAGTTCTGGCGCGTTCACCGACGTTCTGCAAGAATCGCAGCCCGCAATTTTCAGCGTCGACGGCATTACGCTGACGCGCGACACCAATAACATCACTGACGTACTGAGCGGCGTCTCCTTTAGTCTGCTGCAAAGCACGCCATCGGGATCGACAGTCAAGATCAGCATCGATGTCGATACAAGTTCGATCCAGACTGCATTGCAGCAATTCGTCACATCCTACAACGCTGTGCGCGACTACGTAACCACGCAGCAGACGCTGTCGTCGAGTGGAACCGCAGACACGAGTGCGGTGCTGTTCGGCGACGGCACTATGCGTAGCGTCATGACGCAGATGGAGCAGGTCCTGAACTCCATCGTCGGCGATCTGTCGATGAGCGATCTCGGCCTGTCGTTCTCGGACACGAACGATCTTGTGCTCGATACGAGCACGCTCGCCACAACCCTGGCCGACAATATTGACGGTGTCATCGCGCTCCTCGCCACCAAGACCACGAGTTCGTCGGCGGCACTCGCGGTTGTCAATACAAGTTCATCGCCGCCATCGTCCTTCGTGATGGATATTGCGGTCGATAGCTCCGGTGCATTGTCGGTCTCGGTGGGGGGAGACAGTTCGCTGTTTACCGTGTCCGGCCGGACGATCATCGGAAAGGCCGGCACGATCTATTCCGGCATGGCCTTCAGCTACAGCAGTACGTCATCGGCATCGGTGACCATCACGTCGACCATCGGGATTGCAGCGCAGATCAACGCGATCGCGAGTGCCGCATCGAACAAGACCAGCGGTTCACTGCAGGATCTGATCACCAATTTGCAATCCCAGGATGACCGGATGCAGCAGCAGATCGATGACATCAACGAGCGCGCCGCGATCTATCGTACAATGCTGACCACCCAATACGCCAAATATCAGTCGGCGATCTCGTCGGCCAATTCCACCCTGGATTATCTGTCCGCCCTTCTCAACGCGTCGAGTGATTAGTCATGCAGCATCAAGCGAATTTTCAGGCCGCCCAGGCCTATCGACAGGCGGCGGTCGCGGTGCCGCCGTTGCGGGCGGTGGTCATGATGATCGATGGAGCGATTACGGCATTGCAGAAATCGGTGACGGCGTCCGAGGAGAAGAAATTCGAGGAGAGCCACAATCTGATGATCCGGGCGACTGCCATCCTGCGCGGGCTGAGCCATAACCTGAATTTCGATCGCGGAGGCGAGGTCGCGGAGGGCCTGCACACCACCTATCATACGCTGATCATGGCCTGCCTGCGGTCGTTCGGGCAGCCGAACGCGGCGCAGTGCTATGGTCGGATCATTGCGAGCCTGACCGAGCTTCGTGACGCCTGGATTGTCGTCGCCCGGAGTGCCGCGAAGCCCGCCTGATCAGATCGACACCGGCGGGCACGGTGAATTCATTGCACCTGCAGAGTTTAGGATCGTTCGATGTCTTTTTGTGGTTGAAAAGTCGGGGCAGCATTGCCTCGCGGCCCGGTCTGCCTTAGGACGCTGGCGTGCCAGTCCGAGCGAGGGCTGACATGCAACGTACGATCAGGTGCGTGCCGGGCGAGTTTCCAGAATGGACATTCCCGAGTTTGAAGACCTGTTGGGTCGGCACGGTGAAGACGTGTCAACCTGGCCAGATAACCGACGGGACGCCGCGCTCGCATTGCTGCGGACGTCGGAACAGGCGCGTGCGGCGATGGCCGAGGCGCAATTGCTGCGCCGTGCCCTGCCATCGGGCGTCGTGCGCGCGCCGGATGGCCTGGTAGACCGGATCATGCAGAAGGCCCGGCAATCCGATGTGGTTCCTGTGAAGCCGGCAACCAAGCCCGACAACAAGTAGCTGAGGCTTCCGCTGCGGTCGCTCTAATCCCGCCAGTGCTGCGGACAATTCCGTGCGCGACTGCTTCCCGTTTCGGCCTTCTACAAACCTCCCTCGGCCGTCCCAGCGGGCAATTTTTGCCGCGCCTGAGCGCCAATAGCTCGCGCCAAAAAATTTCAGAAAACCCCCGCGGCACAGCGCTTTCTTGTAACGGGGCGTGATGGCTCGCGGGCCGGAGCAGCCTGCAAAGAATCTTTGCCTGAACGGCCGAGACCACCCGTTTCAATAAGGAACGGACTTCACGAGCACTCTTCTCACTGACGCAATTCCGCAGCGCTGCGCGCGCGGATATCGCCGGAGCGCCCCATGACTGTAGCTGCAACGATGTCAACCACGACCACGACGGCCTCGACGGCGTCGTCTTCGTCGGTGACCTCCGCCATTACGTCGCAGCAATTTCTGAACCTGCTGGTGACCGAGTTGCAGAACCAGAATCCGCTCGACCCAACCAATTCGACCGACTTCATCAACCAGCTCACATCCTACGCCAATTTCGATCAGCAGCAGACGTTGAACAGCAATATGAGCACGCTGGTGTCGTCGCTCAACAGCCTGCTCACGCTGAACTCGTCGAACTATATCGGGCAGACCGTTACCGCCAAAACCGACACCGGCACGTTGAAAGATGGCCAGATCTCGTTTGGCTATTCGCTCGAGTCCGCCGCCTCCGATGTCACGCTGAGCGTCAAGGATTCATCCGGCAACACAGTGTGGACCGGCAGTGGAACCACGACCTCGGGCACCAACAGCTTCACCTGGGACGGCACGGCGACGGACGGCACCCAGCTGACCGACGGCGGCCAGTACACGCTCAACGTCTCGGCCACCGATAGCACTGGTCAGTCTGTCTACGGCTACACGACCGTCACCGGAAAGGTGACCTCGATCGACAACTCGTCTGGCACTCCGATGCTCAATATCGGGAGCACGTCCGTGAGCACCAGCAACGTCATCGGCGTCACTTCCTGAGTTTACTTTGGAGTACTGATTATGAGTCTATCCGGCGCGCTGTCCTCAGCCATCTCCGCTCTTAACGCCCAGAGCTCGGCTCTGGCGATGATTTCCGACAATATCGCAAACTCATCGACGGTCGGCTACAAGACAAACTCGGCATCGTTCGAGTCGCTGGTGACGGGTTCGTCCAGCGCATCGGCCTATTCGTCCGGCGGCGTGACGACGCTCTCGAAGTCCAATATCACGACGCAGGGCCTGCTGACGACAACATCGACCTCTACCAATATCGCGATCCAGGGCAACGGCTTCTTTCCGGTAACGACGTCGCTGACCGGCGGCTCGACGCTCTACACGCGCAACGGCGGGTTTACGACGGATTCCGACGGCTATCTCGTCAATAACGGTGCCTATCTTCTGGGTTGGCGCACCGATGCGGCCGGCAATGTGATTGGCAGCGCCAGCAGCGGAAATCTCACGACAATCGATACGAGTGTGGCGCAGACCAGCGGCAGCGCGACGGCGACCACCACCTTCTCGGCCAATTTGCCGGCGGACGCCGCGGTCGGCGATACGTTCACCACGTCGATGTCGGTCTACGATTCGCTGGGAACGTCGAGCTCGATCCAAGTCACCTGGGCAAAGACCGCGGACAATACCTGGAGTGCGAGCTTCGGCCAGCCGACATTGTCGTCGGATTCGACGACGACAACCGCGGCAACCCCGACCAGCACCGTGTCGGTTTCTTTCAATACCGACGGTTCGCTGGCCAGCACCAATCCCAGTCCGGCAACGCTGGCGATCACTGGTTGGACCACAGGGGCGGCGGACAGCAACATTACGCTCAACCTCGGCACCGTAGGCGGCACCGATGGGCTGACGCAATATGCCTCCGGCCTATCTACTCCTGCTGTGAACATCACCCGCATCGAGTCCGACGGTCTCGCATTCGGTAAACTGAGCAACATCTCGGTTGGCGAAAACGGCATCGTCAATGCCACCTACTCGAACGGTCAGACCATTGCGATCTACAAGATCCCGGTGGCGACATTTGCCGCTGCCGATCAGTTGGAAGCCCAGAGCAACGGGCTGTATTCGGCAACGGCAGAATCGGGAACGGCTGCGTTGCAGGAATCCGGCACCAACGGCGCCGGCACCATTTTTGGCAGTGAGCTGGAATCCAGCACCACCGATACCAACGAGCAGTTCAGCAGCATGATCTCCGCGCAGCAGGCCTATTCGGCCGCGTCGCAGGTGATCACCGCCGTCAACAAGATGTTCGATACCCTGATCTCGAGCATGAGATGACCGCGATGGTGGCCGAGGCAGACGATGACGCGCTAATGCGGCGACTTGACCGGTTGCTGGCCGCCGCGCAGCGGATCGATCGTGGCGATCGGCGCATGATCCTGGCGCTGCAAGGCGATCTCAGGACGCTGCGTACCACTTTGCAGCAGCGCCGTGATGCGTTGGCGCAGAAACTCAACATCGCCGGCGCGCGTAGCAAAGCGGCGACGGCATATTCCCGGATAGCCTCGCTCGGGCGGCACGTCACGGCAGCCGCGCCCCATCCATCGATCACGGAGTGACCATATGATGACCCGAAGCCCGCCGCTGCAGCCCGCGAGCGCCGATGACGGATCCCGCCTCGAGGATCTGGTCGAGCTGATCGAACGCCTGATCGACGTCGTCGCCGAAGAGAATATCGCTCTGGCGATGGGGCTGCCGGCCTCGCAGTCGCAGCACACGGCGATCAAGTTGGAGCTTTCGGAGCTGTTCGAGGCCTGGGTCAAGGAAGTAGGTCGCAAGAACATGTTGCTTGGCACTTCCGATCGCCAGTTGCAGGGGCGGGTACTCACCCGGCTCGAACAGCTCAGCGTCGCGATGGACGAGAATGTTACCCGCCTGCGCGCCGCGATCGAGGCCAGCCAGCGCCGCATCGACGCCGTGATGGCCGCGATTCGGGAGCAGATATCCGACAGCGCGCCCTACGGCGCCAATGGTCGCATCAGTGCGCAGTCGGCATCCTACGCACGCAACGTGCGAATCTAAACCAAGCCATAATATGAGGTCGCCATCGTGTCGCTGGAGATAGCCCGCAGCATCGCCGTCAGTAGCCTGATGGCCAGTCAGGTCCAGATCAGCGTCGCCTCGTCGAATATTTCGAATGCTGACACCACCGGCTACACGGTCAAGACCGCCAATCAGGTCGCGACCACCAGTGGCGGCGCCGGGACCGGCGTGTCGATCACCGGGATCACCAGCAGCGTCGACAAATTGCTGTTCAAGTCCCTGATCTCCGCAACCTCGGAAGTCGGCGCAGCCAACACCAACAACGACTATCTCAACCGGCTGCAGGCACTGTATGGCAGCACGACCAGTACAGAAGACACCGGAACTTCGATCGCGAACACGCTGGCATCGCTCGAATCCGCCATCTCGTCGCTCGCCGGCACCACCAGCAGTGCCTCGCTGCAAGCCAATGTCGTGAGTGCGCTTGACGACCTCGCGTCGCAACTGCGCGAGACGTCGTCTGGAATTCAGCAACTGCGCGGCACTGCCGATGCTGCGATTTCCTCCGATGTCGATCAAGTCAATGCCAGCCTGCAGGCCATCGCCGGTCTAAATGCCCAGATCAAGCAGGCAGCGGCTGCGGGGCAATCGACGGGTGATCTCGAGGATCAGCGCAATGTCGCGCTGCAGACCGTCGCGTCGAAGATGAATGTCAGCTATTTCATCTCATCGACGGGGGACATGCAGGTTTATACTGCGTCAGGCCAGGCGCTCGTGGACAGCAGCGCGCATCTGCTCAGCTTCACGGCGGCATCATCCGTTACGGCCAATGCCAGCTACTCGGCCGGTTCGTCCAGCGGGCTCAGCGGCATTTCGGTCAACGGCGTCGATGTCAGTGCGCAGATCACATCTGGTGAAATCGGCTCGCTGTTCAGCCTGCGCGATAGCGTCTTGCCCGCAGCGCAGTCGCAGCTCGACCAGCTTGCCAATACGTTGGCAGACAGCCTGAATGCCGCGAGCAACCAGGGCACGTCGTTGCCGCCGCCAACGACGCTGACCGGCACCACGACGGTCACGGCGGCGACTGCGCTGGATGCGACCGGCACGGTCCGCATTGCCGTTGCCGACCAGTCGGGAAGTCTGGTGTCCTATGCCGATCTCGATCTGTCGACTTATGCGACGGTGGGCGACCTGGTCTCGGCCATCAATGGCATTTCCGGCCTGAGCGCATCGATCAATGGCAGCGGGAAGGTAGTGATTGCCAGCTCCAGCAGCAGCAACGGGGTCGCCATCAATGAGATGACAAGCGCCGTCGGCAGCAGCGGAATCGGCCTGTCCGACTATCTCGGCCTCAATGACCTCGTTACCGGAACCGGGGCATCCAACATCGCCGTGCGCAGCGACATCCTGGCCAATTCAGGTTTGTTCGCCGTCTCGACTCTCGATGCATCGGCAACGCTGATGACGGGCACCAAGGTGCTCACCGCCGGCGCGACCGACGTGGTCGATGCGATCTACGCGGCACTCACGGATTCCCGTACCTTTGGCGCGTCTGGTGGGCTCGGGTCATCGACTGGTTCGTTTGCGGATTACGCGGCCACGGTCATCGCCAATGTCGCGTCGAAGGCGACGCTCGCGGCCACGACCTATACATCCAAGTCGACGGCACAATCGTCATTTACCAATGCGCTGGCGTCGCAGTCGGGCGTCAATCTCGACGAAGAAACCGCGAAGATCAGCACATTGCAGAATCAGTATACGGCCGCGTCCCAGCTCATGCAGGTCATCAACGAGATGTTCTCATCGCTGCTGACCGCCGTGCAGAGCGCGAGCTGACGGGAACCGATTTGATGCAGATGCGCGTTGCCACCTTTGCGATTAACGACCAGATGATCGCATCCGCTTTGCGCACGCAAAGCACCATGGCCAATCAGCAGATCCAGGAGGCTTCGGGGCTGATCTCGTCGGATTTTGGCGGGTTGGGGTCATCGGCGCAGCAGGTGCTCAATCTTCAGGTCTCGGTGACCCGGGCGCAGTCCTATATCGATGCCGCCACGCAGACCAACAGCAAGATCCAGGTGATGTACTCGGCCGTCAATTCGGTGTCTGATCTGGTGACACAGTTCCGCACTCTGCTGACGGGTGCATCGAGCGCTTCGAGCGCGGATGCGGCCAGCGTCACGGAGAGCGCCAAGAACATGCTGGAGCAGATGGCGTCACTACTCAACACGCAATACAATGGCGGCTACCTGTTCGGCGGTTCTTCCACCAAGAACGCGCCGGTGAATCTCTCAAGCTCGGTCTATGCCGCTGCATCGTCTCCATCGACCACCGACACCAGCTACTATCAGGGGAACAGCCAGCTCGCGACGGTGCGTGTTTCCGATAGCCAGACGGTGTCCTACGGTGTCACCGCGGACAATACGGCGTTCGAGCAGATCATGCGGGCGATGAATCTGGCGGCCAGCAATTCACCGCTCTCGACCGACACGCTCAATGAGGCGCTCGACCTGGCGGTCGATTCCATCGACAAGCTTGGCGTGGTGCAGACGCGAATATCCAATGCATCTGCCTCGATCGAGCGGGCCAGCGCCTATCAGACCGAGTATCAATCCTATGCCCAGACGCTCGGTAGCGATCTCACCAGTGTCGACGTTGCAGCGGTCACCGCCAAACTATCGACTTATCAGGCACAGCTTACGGCATCCTACGCCGCGATTGCCAAGGTTCAGAGCCTGAACCTGGCGAGCTATCTGCGATGATTTGGACGCGAGCGCGTGCGACTTCGACAGCGAGCCTTGTGCGTTATGCAATCCGGAACATGCTCATCGAGTCATGAGTATTGGGCCGAGATGAAGTGTGGTGACTATCCGACTGGATATCGCGGAGCTGGTGTTCCAAGTGTTTTCGTGGGGAAAAAATGTGAGTCTTCCAAGAGAGGTGCGGGCCTGGCTAGCTACGCCATTAGCGCCTCGCCAGCAATACCACGACAGCTATGGCGAGCAGCAACGATAGGCCCTTCCAGACCATGTTCGGATTGCGCTCAAGTAGCGGCGCGGTCGGAGGGCTGAGAAACTCCGCCTTCGGATTGCGCAGGTCGTAAACATATTCGGAGAGTTCGTCGTAGCGCTTCGCCGGGTCGGCGTGCACGGCCTTGCGCAACACGCCGTCGATCCATTCCGGGATATCGCTGGCATCGTTGAGTAGAGATCGATAGCGCAGCTTGCGGTGCTGTGCGGCCGTCGTCGCCTTCGCGACCTCCGCTCCGTAAGGCAGTGTCCCGGACAGCATCTGATAGGTCAGAATTCCAAGCGCATAGAGGTCGGAACTCGACGTGGCGCGCTTGCCGAGAAACAGCTCGGGTGCGGTGTATTGCGGCGTGCCGAGAATGTCGCTGTGCTTGCCGGGTGAATCAGCTTCGGCGACGCCGTTGACACGGGTCGAGCCAAAATCGATGATCTTCACCGTGCCCGTCTTGTCGATCATGATATTGTCTGGCCGAATGTCCTGATGGATCATCTCCATCCGATGGAACGCCTGCAAGCCGCGTGCTATCTGCTCGGTGATGCCGCGCACGGTCTCCAAATCCGGCTTCGGATTGTCGAGCATCCACTGCTTCAGCGTCTGGCCTTCGATGAATTCGGCGACGATGTAGAGGTAGTTGCGCTTGCGCGACTGTCGGCACGGCTTCAGCACATGCGGACTGTCGATGCGCCGCGCCACCCATTCCTCGATCATGAACCGCTTGAGATAGACCGGGTCGTCGCGCAGATCGATCGACGGAATCTTGATGACAACCTGTTCGCCGCTCTCCAGATCGATCGCGAGATAGATGTGGCTACGGCTGCTGCCATGCAGTTCGCGCACGATCCTGTAGCCGTCGAACACCGCGCGAGCTTCGAGCAGTGGTGGCAGCGGCAATTGCGGCATCAGAATGTCGCTGGCCTCACCATCCGGCACCGCATCTATCCGCACGATCTGTACGGTGAGGTTGTCCGGGCTGTTCTGTGCATGGGCCTCGTCGACGATCAGCCTCGCGGCAGCGTCGAGATCGTCGGCGTGATCGGCGATCGCCGAAGTGATGAAGCGCGCGCTGACGAAATCATAGACGCCGTCGGTGGCGAGGATGAAGACATCGCCGTCGTCGATCTGCAGCACCTGATAGTCGATCTCGATTTGCGGATTTATCCCAAGCGCGCGAGCGAGGTAGCTCTGCTCGGATGAGATCACGACGCGATGGTCGGTGGTAAGTTGCTCGAGTGCGCGGTCCGATACGCGATAGATGCGGGAATCGCCGACATGAAAGATGTGCGCTGCGCGTGCGCGTATCACCATTGCACTCAGCGTGCAGACATAACCGCGATCCTTGTCGTAATGGTAGCGGCCGCGCTGCGTCTGAGATTGCAGCCATGAATTGGTCGCAGCGATGACGCGTTGTGCCGATGTCTTCACCGACCAGGATTCAGAGGTGCAGTAATAGTCGGTGAGAAACGACTTGACCGCAGATTCGCTGGCTTCGCCGCTGACCGCGCTGCTGCTGATGCCGTCGGCGATGACGACGGCAATGCCTTTGAGGCTCAACAGCGGCTCGGTCGGAATCAGGGCGCCGTGGAAATCCTGATTGGTGTCTTTGCGGCCCCTGTCCGAATGCTGGCCGATCGAAATCGTCAATTCACGCGGCATGGGTCACGCTAATAAAATGCCCCAGCTGGAGAAGCCCGGGCGTCGTGTTGCGAGGATTGCGGGGCGGCCTAGCGGGCGAGACTAGCAACGCGCTTCGGAGCTGTCTTGATGTGTGTTGCATACAGCGTCAGACCGGTGAAGGTAAGGCCGCCAATGAGGTTGCCGAGCACGGTCGGAATCTCGTTCCAGATGATGTAATCCATGATCGTGAACTTGCCGCCGAGCATCAGGCCGGCAGGGAACAGGAACATGTTGACGATCGAGTGCTCGAACGTCATCGCGAAGAAGACCATGACCGGCATCCACATCGCGATGACTTTGCCGCTGACGGTCGTTGAGATCATCGCGCCGACCACGCCGGTTGAGACCATCCAGTTGCAGAGCATGCCGCGAATGAACAGCGTTAGCATGCCGGCTGCGCCATACTGCGCATAGCCGAGCGTGCGGCCTTCGCCGATATGGCCGATCACCTGACCCACCTTGTCCGGCGGCGTCGAGAAGCCGAAGGTAAACACGATAGACATCATGATAGCGACGATGATCGCGCCCATGAAATTGCCGATGAAGACGAGCCCCCAATTGCGCAGTACGCCGCCTACAGTGACGCCGGGGCGCTTATCAAGCAATGCCAGGGGCGTCAGCACGAAGACGCCGGTGAGCAGGTCGAAGCCGAGCAGATAGAGCATACAGAAGCCGACCGGGAAGAGGATCGCGCCGATGATCGGATAGCCTGTTTGCACCGTGACGGTGACGGCGAACACCGCGGCGAGTGCCAGGATAGCGCCGGCCATGAAGGCGCGGATGATGGTGTCGCGTGTGGACATGAAGATCTTGGATTCGCCGGCATCCACCATCTTTGTCACGAATTCTGAAGGGACGAGATAGGCCATTACTTGGAAACTTTCCTTGGAGCGGGGTTGGTTGATGGGCGTGCACCTATGGGGCGGCGGCGACGCTCATATTCAGATAGATGCGGCCATTCTCGAGCTTGACCGGGAAGCTGCGCGCGCAGCCCTTGTCAGCACCCCAGGCTTCGCCATCATCGAGATTGATAATCCAGTTGTGCAGCGGGCAAGCGACCTTGCGGCCGTGTACGATGCCTTCGCTGAGTGGACCGCCCTTGTGCGGGCAGCGATTTTCCAGCGCAAACACCTCGTCGCTGGCGGTGCGGAATACCGCGATCTCGCGCCGCGGAGTCTTGACCGTGCGCGCGCCGCGTTGCGGGATCGCGCGCAGCGGGCCGACGTCGAACCAGAAGTCGTTGGATGGAACCATTGTCATGTTCATTCTGCCGGGACGGCTATAATCGAGTTGAGTGTTGCGAGCGGCGTAAATTCATGCTGTTCGCGGCCGGCGGCGCGTTCGGCCCAGGGATCCCTGCGGACCGCGCGCTGTGATTTCTCGAAGCGCGCCAGCAGCGCGCGACGGTTGTCGGCATCATCCATGATCGCCGCGCGTACCTTGTCGAGGCCGGCATTTTCGACCCACTTCCAGACGCGTTCGAGATAGCCCGCTTCCTCGCGGTACATCTGCATGAAGGCAGCGATGTATTCGATCGCCTCGTCCTCCGTATCGACATGGCCAAGCAGATCGGTCTGTCGGACGTGCAGGCCCGCCGCACCGGCGATGTGGATGTCGTAGCCGGATTCGACGCAGATCACGCCGATGTCCTTCACCGTGGATTCCGCGCAGTTGCGCGGGCAGCCGGATACGCCGAGCTTTACCTTCGCAGGCGCCCATGAGCCGCACATGAAACGTTCGAGCTTGACGCCGAGACCGGTCGAATCCTGCGTGCCGAAGCGGCACCATTCGGAGCCGACGCAGGTCTTCACCGTGCGCAGGCCCTTGGCATAGGCTGCGCCGGAGACGAGGCCCGCACTATTGAGCTGCGCCCACACCGCGGGCAGGTCTTCCTTGCGCACGCCCAGCAGATCGATGCGTTGGCCGCCGGTGACTTTCACCGTCGGAATCTTGAAGCGGTCGGCGACGTCGGCGATGGCGCGCAATTCGTCAGGAGTGGTCAGGCCGCCCCACATGCGCGGTACGACGGAGAAGGTGCCGTCTTTCTGGATGTTGGCGTGGACGCGCTCGTTGATGTAGCGCGACTGCGCATCATCGGCATATTCGCCCGGCCACGCGCAGAGTAGATAATAGTTCAGCGCCGGGCGGCAGGACGGACAGCCGCAAGAGGTTTTCCACGCCAGTTCCTGCATCACGGCGGGAACGGACTTCAACTCCTTCGAGAGAATGAAGCCACGGACTTCGCTATGGGTGAGGTCGGTGCATTTGCACATCGGCTTGCGGCCGGCGGCGGAGTAATTGTCGCCGAGCGTGGCCGTGAGCAGCGATTCCACCTTCGCCGTGCATTGGCCGCAGGAGGCCGATGCCTTGGTGCGGGCGCGCACATCGTCGAGGGTGGTGAGGCCGTGGGCGGTGATCGCCTGCGTGATCGCGCCCTTGCACACGCCGTTGCAGCCGCAGATTTCGGCATCGTCGGACAGCGCTGCGACAGCAGCGACCGGATCGAGGGCAACGCCGCCCTGATAGGCCTGGCCGAGGATCAGCGCGTTGCGCATGGCGCCGATATCGACGTTCTTTTTGAGGAGGTCGAAATACCACGAGCCGTCGGCCGTATCGCCATAGAGCACCGCGCCGATGATGCGGTCGTCGCGCAAGACGACACGCTTGTAGATGCCGCGGGCAGGATCGCGTAGCACGATCTCATCCTTGACGTCGCCTTCGGCGAAATCGCCGGCCGAGAACAGATCTACGCCGGTGACTTTCAGCTTGGTCGAGGTGGTCGAGCCGATATAGCCGTCCACGGTTTCGCCGGCGAGGGTCGCCGCGAGGGTCTTCGCCATGTCATACAGGGGCGCGACAAGGCCGTAGCACTGGCCGCGATGCTCGACGCATTCGCCGACCGCATAGATGTTGTCGTCGCTGGTCCGCAGATGATCGTCCACGACGATGCCGCGCTTGACGTTGAGGTCGGCTAGCTTGGCGAGTGCGGTGTTCGGGCGGATGCCGACCGCCATCACGACGAGATCGGCCGGTAGGGTCCGACCATCGTCGAGCCGGACTGACTCGACACATGTGTCACCGAGGATGGCTGCTGTGTTGGCTCCGGTCAGCACCTCGATGCCGCGCGCCTCGATCGCCTTTTGCAACAGATAAGCGGCATTGGGATCGAGTTGGCGCTCCATCAGTGTTGGCATTAGATGGACAACGGTTGTTGTCATGCCGCGCATGGCCAGGCCGGCTGCGGCCTCGAGGCCGAGCAAGCCGCCGCCGATGACGACAGCGTGGCAGCCCTTGCCGGCTGCATCGAGCATCAAGTTGACGTCGTCGAGATCGCGATAGGTGACGACGCCGGGCAGCTCCGCGCCGGGTACCGGAATGAGAATCGGCTTCGAGCCGGTTGCGATAATCAGCGTGTCATAAGCTTCGACCGCGCCGGACTGTGTAGTGACGGTTTTCGCAACGCGATCGATCGCGATGACGAGTTCGCCACGCCTGAGATCAACCTTGTTGGTTGCGTACCACTCATCGGTGTGGATCAGAATGTCGTCATATGCCTTCTCGCCGGAGAGCACCGGCGACAGCATGATGCGGTCGTAATTAACACGCGGCTCCGCGCCGAACACCACTACGTCGTAGCGGTCTGGTGCGCGTGCGAACAGCTCGTCCATGACGCGGCCGGCGGCCATGCCGTTGCCGAGGATGACGAGCTTCTGCTTCTTTGCGTTCGGTTGATCGAGCATGTGCAAACCTGTTTGGACCGCTGCCGATCGGAAACAGGAACTCGCTCACCAAGCCCGGTAGGGATGGAGTCACGATGACCGCTTCGCACCTGACAATCAGGAAGCGAGCTGTGTCCCTGCGCTTGAAACCAGCAGCGGTTTCAGCATCCGGCGGACGGCGGTCATCATTGACGTAGATATTATTAGCAAATGGCGTGCCAACGTATCTGTCGTCTAACATTCTGATTTTTCGAATATTTCTAAATGAGCTCGGCTGTCGCAGATCAATCGTGCCGCTAAAATGAGCGGCGTTACTGATTTTCTAGGCAGGTGATTAAATCTTGTGCGATGCGCTTCAGGTTCGAGATGGCTCCCGATCTGTGCAGACAACAGGTTCGAAGGCGGACGCGCGCTTGGCGAAGATCTCGTCAATTTATTGGTGGTTTGTTGCGGTAGTGAGCTGGCCGTTCTCGGCGCTCGGCCGGGCACGGCGACGCAGCACGTAAAGCGTGCCGAGGGCAGGGCGCCCTGCTTCGAGGCGCAGCTCGGAATTCTCCTTGCATACGATTTCGAAGTCCTTCGCGGCGCAGGTTTCGAAATATGTCTCGCTATGGGCGAACCTGCCTGACGAGAGCAGCGTGAAGTCGCCGTGACCCGCGCCCTCGATGCTTGCTGCGAAGAAGCCGCCCGCAGGGAGCGCGCACGCAATCAGGCCGATGAGTTCGTCCAGCCGGCCGAGATAGATCAGAAGATCGGCAGCGAAGACGAGATCGAAGCTGCGCGGGCTGTCCGCGAGATAGCTCACGACATCGGCCTTGATAAGGTCGTGATAGGCGTTCCGCCGTGTTGCGATGGCGAGCATCTTCTCCGACAGGTCGATGCCGGTCAGTCGCGCGCCGAACCGCCCGAGTGGCTCTGCAGCCAACCCCGTTCCGCAGCCGAGATCCAGAATGGTCGCAAGTGTCGGTCGGCAGGACGCAATCATATCGGCGAGTTGCTGCGGCACCTTGTAGCCAAGAATGTCCACAAGCTTGCTGTCGAAGCCCTCGGCGAATTCGTTGAAATGCGCCTCCACATAGGCTGCCGGTGCGCGATCATGTGTCTGTCCACCGACGGCATCCAGCAAGTAGCGCTGCACGGGATCGTCCGGCTGGCCTTCCAGTCGCAGATGTCCGACCGTGGCAGCGGCTTCATGCATGCCATAGGCGCTGAACAGCGCGAATGCGGTGCGCAAGACCTCATCCAATGGCTCGGTCTCTTGTCCGGCAAGTGCCGGGTAGCGGGTGATTGCGCCCTGAATGTCGCCGTCCAGCATCGAAGCAAAGGTACGCGCGCGGGCGTAGAGACGCAGCGTCACGCCTTCCAGCGGCACAAATCCGTTTGCGATCGTCAAGGCATCGGCGCTCTCGCCAAACCGGCCGGCCATGTAGAAGGCCTGTCCGAGGCAAAGATGCGTGACCGCGTCGATGCCGCCCCAGGATAGTGCACGTTGCAGATGCACGATCGCCTGCTCGGGACGGTGGGAGCCGAGATACAGCACGCCCAGGCCGAGATGAGCGTCGCCAAGCGAGGCATCGCCGGACAGAGCGCGCAGATAGGCCGCTTCAGCATCATCGATACGCTGCAGCCGGTAGGCGAGGCTCGCATATTGCAGCCATGTCGTCGCGTGGTCCGGATCGATGGCGAGCGCGCGCAACGCACTTGCTTCCGCCAGTTCGTCGCGACCGCTCAATTGATAGTCCGTCGCGAGCTCACGCCAGGCGGTGACGTCCGTCGGCATCAGTGCAAGTGCAGCAAAAAGCGCGTCGATAGCGACGTCATGCTGGCCATGGTTGCGGTTGATCGTTGCAAACTGCCGCAGCACAGAACATGCGTTGTCGGATTGCTCCATCAGCAGCGCGAAGACGGCGTGCTCCTTCATCCAGCGATCGATCTGATCGGCGGCGTGCTGGGCGTCCGGAAGTGCGAGCGTAGTGGAATCCATCGAGTCAGTCAGGAAAGTCGAATCCGAAGTTGTGCACTATGCTGCTTCTGCTCAATGCGCGCCGCGAAAACAAGGTAGCGATTGTGCCGCAGAGGTTGTGTTTCTGATATCAGGTTGCGCGATGCGTAGTCGTCTAAGGTCGCATCATCTGATCTGTTGCCGCGGGTTCCAATCCGTATAAGCTGTCCTGAAAGAAAAACGACCACTGGGCGGAAATGAAATGGAGGAGGCGCGGTGAAATCACCCGTCGTAAAGCGATCAATCGTTGTCGCCGGACACAAGACAAGCGTCAGCCTCGAAGAGGCGTTCTGGACGGCGCTGAAGGAGATCGCCGGCATGCGCCGGATCACGATGTCGCAGCTCGTCGGCGAGATCGACAAGAACCGACAGCAGAACAACCTGTCCTCGGCGATCAGGCTTTACGCGCTGGCCCATTACCAGGCCCTCGTCCCGCAGTCCGGGCTGTCGTAGGCGTCCGGTAAGCCCTGCGGCGGACCGGCTGGCGGCAAGGCGCATCTGCGCCTACATTCGGTCCAGCCACTTCCACATCAGTCAGGGCCTCTGCATGACCGTTCACCAGCGCAATTTGTCCACCCCCATCGATCCCGTGAAGCTCGACCGTCTGGCCGAAGTCGCCGTGAAAGTTGGGCTGCAACTTGCGCCGGGGCAGGATCTGCTGCTGACCGGCCCCGCCGCGGCGCTGCCGCTGGTGCGCAAAATCGCTGAACATGCCTACAAGGCCGGCGCAGGCCTGGTGACGCCGTTTTTCTCCGATGAAGAGATGACGTTGGCGCGCTATCGCTACGGTCACGATGTGTCGTTCGATCGCGCCGCCGGCTGGCTCTATGAGGGAATGGCAAAAGCGCTCGGCAACAACACGGCGCGCCTCGCCATCGTCGGCGACAATCCGATGCTGCTGTCCAACGAAGACCCCGCCAAGGTGTCGCGCGCCAGCAAGGCGAATTCCATCGCCTATCAGCCGGCGCTGCAGAAGATCGCCGGCTTCGACATCAACTGGAATATCATCGCTTATCCCACGCTGTCCTGGGCCAAGCAGGTGTTTCCCGGCGATGAGGACGACGTTGCCGTACAGAAGCTTGCGGATGCGATCTTCGCGGCGTCGCGCGTCGACAATGCCGATCCCATTGCCGCCTGGGCCAAGCACAATGCTGCGTTGCGCAGCCGCACCGAATGGCTGAACGCGCAGCGCTTCCGCGCGCTGCATTTCACCGGGCCGGGCACCGATCTCGTGGTGGGTCTTGCCGACGGCCATGAATGGGAAGGCGGCGCGTCGACCGCCAAGAACGGCATCATCTGCAACGCCAATATCCCGACCGAGGAAGTCTTCACGACGCCGCATGCCGCGCGTGTCAACGGCCATGTCCGATCAACCAAGCCGCTATCCTATCAGGGCACACTGATCGACAACATCGCGGTGCGCTTCGAGGACGGCAAGATCGTCGAGGCGAAGGCCTCACGCGGCGAGGAAGTGCTCAACAAGGTGCTCGACACCGACGAAGGCTCGCGTCGGCTCGGCGAAGTGGCGCTGGTGCCGCATTCGTCGCCGATCTCGGCGAGTGGCCTCTTGTTCTACAACACGCTGTTCGACGAGAATGCCGCCTGCCACATTGCGCTCGGCCAGTGCTATTCGAAGTGCTTCGTCAATGGCGGCGATCTCACGCCCGAGCAGATCGCGGCGCAGGGCGGCAACAAGAGCTTCATCCATATCGACTGGATGATCGGCTCCGGCGAGATTGACATCGACGGCGTCGACACCGACGGCCGTCGCGTGCCGGTGTTCCGCAAGGGCGAGTGGGCGTAACGCTGCAGCTATGATCTGAACGGGCGCGGAAACTGAGTCTTCAAATCTATGGCCCAGCCCCACCGCGTCGGCTTTCTCCTGATCGACGGCTTCGCGCTGATGTCCTTCGCCTCGGCGATCGAACCGCTGCGCGCCGCCAATGTGCTGGCCGGCAAGAAACTGTATCAGTGGCTGCAGATCTCGACCGGCGCCGACGCGATCCTGGCGTCGAACGGATTGTCGGTGGCGTCCGATCACACCATTGCCGACAGCGTGCGTTACGACACGGTGCTGGTTTGTGCCGGCGGCAATCCCGCTGGTTTCGATGATGCCAAGACGCTGGCGTGGCTACGTCGCCTCGCGCGCTCGGGCTGCGCCATCGGCGGCGTCTCCGGTGGGCCGTTCATTCTGGCCAAGGCCGGCATACTCGATGGCGTTCGCTGCACGATCCATTGGGAGCATCTCGATGCATTCATCGAGGCCTTTCCCGAGATCGAGCCGACGCGTACGCTGTTCGAGATCGATAGCAACCGGCTCACCTGCGCCGGTGGTGTCGCCGCGCTCGACATGATGCATGCCATCATCCGCCGCGATCACGGCCAGGCACTGGCAGCGAAAGTCAGTGACTGGTTTCTGCAAACCGCCGTGCGTCTCGGCGACGACAGCCAGCGCATTTCATTGCGCGAGCGCCTCGGCACCAGCAATCGCGCCGTGCTCTCGGCGATCACCGTGATGGAACGGCGTCTGGCCAGCCCTGCGCCGCGCGACGAGCTGGCGAAGGCGGCCGGTGTGTCCGTGCGCCAGCTCGAGCGGCTGTTCACCGCGCATCTCGGCGTAACCATCGAGCAGCATTACCTGACCCTGCGTCTCGCCAAGGCCCGCGCGCTGTTGCAGCAGACCAGCATGCCGGTGGTCGAGGTCTCGGCCGAATGCGGCTTCGCCAGCGCCAGCCATTTCGCACGGATGTATCGGCGGGCCTTCGACGTGCCACCGTCGCAGGACCGGATGCCGGGGAAGAGCAAAGCGAAGTGAGGCCTAGCTCCGCCGCGGATAAATAATCACAGACAGATACGTCATCGGTGCTTTCACGAGTTCCTCAGGCCCGTGCCGCGCGGCGGCGTCGAAGAACAGCGTGTCGCCGGGCTCCATCAGATAGGTCTGGTCGGCATGGCGATAGCGCACCTTGCCTGTCAGCATGTAGATCATCTCGACACCGGCGTGACGGAAGTTACTATAGGCCTCGGCATCCTCGTTCAGCGTGATCAGATAGGGCTCGACGCCGAGCTCGCCGTGGATCGACTGGCCGAGCAGTTGATAGTGATGACCGGACTTGGTGCCGCGGCGTTCGATCTTGACGCCTGTGCCGGCCTTCACGAAAGAGCAATCGCGCTCTTCCTCGGTCTCGCGAAAGAATCTGGAGATCGGCACGTTGAGCGCTTTCGAGAGTGCATTCAACGTCCCCAGCGATGCGGAGATGCTGCCGGTCTCGATCTTCGACAACATGCCGGTCGAGATGCCCGCCGATGTGCTGAGCTCGGCCACTGTCAGCTCCAGCTCCTTGCGGAGCTGCCGCACTTCATTGCCGATCTTGGATTCCAGGGAGCCACCGACTTCCAGCGGCGCGTTCGAACCGGTGCGCAGCTCCTCCAGCTTTGAGCGGGCGGGCGATGATTTCGTTTTCTTCGGTTTCACTTTCACGATGGCGTTTCCTGCAGCGTTGATTTCCCGACAATAGCAATATTTCTTGTCAGGAAAACTATTTTCTCTGTGGTTGACATGGCGGTTTTGTTTCGGGCAAGGTCCACGCGCATTCAACGAGCGAGACGCGAGCCATGTGCGGCATTGCCGGTCTGTTTCTGAAAGATCAAAAGCTGGCCCCCGAATTAGGCGGGTTGCTCTCCGGCATGCTGGAAGCGCTGAGCGATCGCGGCCCTGACTCTGCAGGCTTTGCTGTTTATGGCGACGGCGATGCCGGACAGATCAAGCTGACGCTGCGCGCTGCGCCGTCGTTCGATTTTGCTGAACTGATGGCATCGCTTGGTAAAATCGCCGGCGCACCGATTTCGTATCAGGTGCACGATACCCACGCCGTCATCAGCGTTCCCACCGATCGCGAGGCTGCTGTCGCATCTGTGCTCCTCGGCATGAAAGACGTCGACATGGTTGCGCGCGGCAAGCGCATGGCTGTGTTCAAGGAAGTCGGTCTGCCCGCTGACGTGGCCAAGCGCTTCGGTCTGAACGCGATGGCCGGCACCCATGCCGTCGGCCACACCCGCATGGCGACTGAGTCCGCAGTGACCACCAATGGCGCGCACCCCTTCACCACGGGCACGGACCAGTGCCTCGTGCATAACGGTTCGTTGTCGAACCACAATGACGTTCGCCGCGAGTTGATCCGCCAGGGCATGACGTTCCGCACCGAAAACGATTCCGAAGTGGCCGCCGGCTATATCAGCTCGCAGATGGCGGCAGGCGCATCGCTGCAGGATGCAATGACCTCGTCACTCTCCGCGCTGGATGGTTTCTACACATTCGTGATCGGCACCGAGTCCGGATTCGGTGTGCTGCGCGATCCCATTGCCTGCAAGCCAGCCGTGATGGCCGAGACCGATCGCTGGGTCGCCTTCGGCACCGAATATCGTGCGCTGGTCGATCTGCCGGGAATCGACGTCGCCAAGGTCTGGGAGCCCGAACCCGCCAAAGTTTATTTGTGGGAGCGGCACTGATGCCTTCGGTTGATCTTGCGTCCTCGCCGCTGCGCGAACTCAACAGCGCGCTGCATGCGCTGACTGATAACACCAACGCGACGCACTGGACCGTCAGCAATCCGCGCGGCCAGCACAATATCGCGGTCGGTCTCGATTTTCCGGTCGAGATCGAGATCGACGGACACGTCGGCTATTACTGCGCCGGTATGAACAAGCAGGCGCGCGTCACCGTGCGCGGCAATGCCGGGCAGGGTGTCGCCGAAAACATGATGTCGGGCCGCGTCCATGTCACGGGCGATGCCTCGCAGGCTGCTGGCGCCAGCGGCAATGGTGGCCTGCTGGTGATCGACGGCAATGCGTCCGCGCGTTGCGGCATCTCCATGAAGGGCATCGATATCGTCGTGAAGGGCTCGGTCGGCCATCTCTCCGCCTTCATGGCGCAGGCCGGCAAGCTCGTGGTGCTCGGCGATGCCGGCGAGGCACTCGGCGATTCCATCTATGAGGCGCAGCTCTTCGTGCGCGGCTCCGTCGCCAGCCTTGGTGCGGATTGCATCGAGAAGCCGCTCAAGGACGAACACAAGACCGAGTTGAGGCGGCTGCTCGATGAAGCCGGCGTCGAAGGCGTCAGCCCCGACGAGTTCAAGCGCTACGGCTCGGCGCGTAAGCTCTATCACTTCCACATCGATAACGTCGGATCATACTGATGAGCGCGCAAGACCGCTGGATCCATACGCCGCCGCGCAAGTCCGCGACCTTCGATGATGCAGCCATTGCGGAAATTCGCCGTGCGGCCGCGACCGGCATCTATGACATCCGCGGCGCCGGCGCCAAGCGCAAGCTGCCGCATTTCGACGATCTGCTGTTTCTTGGCGCCTCGATCAGCCGCTATCCCCTCGAAGGTTACCGGGAGAAATGCGCCACCGATGTCGTCATCGGCGCGCGTTTCGCCAAGAAGCCGATTCATCTGAAGATTCCAATCACCATCGCTGGCATGAGCTTCGGTGCGCTGTCCGGTCCCGCCAAGGAAGCGCTCGGTCGCGGCGCATCGGCGGTCGGCACATCCACCACCACAGGCGACGGCGGCATGACGCCGGAAGAGCGTGGTCATTCCGATCTGCTCGTCTATCAGGTGCTGCCGTCGCGTTACGGCATGAATCCGGACGACCTGCGTAAGGCCGATGCAATTGAAGTCGTGGTCGGGCAGGGCGCCAAGCCCGGTGGCGGCGGCATGTTGCTCGGCCAGAAGATTACCGAGCGCGTCGCCGGCATGCGCCGTCTGCCCGTCGGCATCGACCAGCGCTCGGCGTGCCGGCATCCGGACTGGACCGGGCCCGACGATCTCGAAATCAAGATCCAGGAACTGCGCGAGATCACCGACTGGAATATCCCCATTTACGTGAAGGTCGGTGCCTCACGCCCGTATTACGATATCGCGCTCGCGGTGAAATCCGGCGCCGATGCCATCGTGCTCGACGGCATGCAGGGCGGGACGGCTGCGACGCAGGATGTGTTCATCGAGAATGTCGGCCTGCCGACGATGTGCGCGATCCCGCCTGCGGTGAAGGCGCTGCAGGATCTCGGCATGCATCGCAAGGTGCAGCTCATCGTCTCCGGCGGCATCCGTAATGGCGCTGATGTGGCCAAGTGTCTTGCGCTTGGCGCGGATGCGGTGGCGATCGGCACGGCCGCGCTGATCGCGCTCGGCGATAATGATCCGGCGCTGGAAGCCGAGTACCAGAAGCTCGGCACCACCGCCGGCGCCTATGATGACTGGCATGAAGGCCGCGATCCCGCTGGCATCACCACGCAGGATCCTTTGCTGGCCGCGCGGCTCGATCCCGTGATCGCCGGCCGCAAGCTCGCAAACTATCTCTCTGTGATGACGCTGGAAGCGCAGACCATCGCACGCGCTTGCGGCAAGAGCCACGTCCACAATCTCGAACCGGAAGATCTGGTGGCGCTGACAATGGAGTCGGCGGCCATGGCGAGGGTCCCTCTCGCGGGAACGAACTGGATTCCCGGCAGCAATATCTAACGAGCCATTATGGCTGGATGATCTTCGGAGCGCGTGTCAATGACGACCTGGACCGAACTAGCCAAGCAACACGATCTCAAATATTTCCTCATCGCCTTCGTCGATCTGTTCGGCGGCATGCGCGCCAAGCTGGTGCCGGCGACCGCGATGGACGGCGTCGCCAAGTCCGGAGCGGGCTTTGCCGGTTTCGCGGCATGGTTCGACATGACTCCAGCCGACCCCGATGTCCTCGTGATGCCGGACATGGATACGCTGACGCTGCTGCCATGGAAGCCCGGCGTCGCCTGGGTCACCGGGGATCTTTATATGGGCGGCAAGCCCGTGGCGCAGAATCCGCGTCAGGTGCTGAAAGGCCTCATTGCTAAGGCGGCGGGGCAAGGCGTCGAACTCAAGACCGGCGTCGAATGCGAGTATTTTCTGATCTCACCAGATGGCACCGCGATTTCCGATCCGGCAGATCAGCAGAGCAAACCATGCTACGACCAGCAGGCGCTGATGCGGCGCTACGAGATCGTCGCCGAAATCTGTGATGCGATGATTGCGCTCGGCTGGAAGCCCTATCAGAACGATCATGAAGACGCCAACGGCCAGTTCGAGATGAACTGGGAGTTCGACACCGCGCTGAAGACCGCCGATCGCCACGCGTTCTTTAAGTTTATGGTCAAGTCGATTGCCGAAAAGCACGGCTACAAGGCGACCTTCATGCCGAAGCCGTTTGCCAATCTCACTGGCAACGGCTGCCACGTCCATGCGTCACTATGGTCGACCAAGGACGGCTCGAACGTGTTCGAGGACGAGAGCGGCGAGTTGGGTCTCTCGAAGACGGCCTATCACTTCATCGGCGGCCTCGTTCATTCGGCCGAAGCGGTTTGCGCTATCACCAATCCCACGGTGAATTCCTACAAGCGCATCAATGCGCCGCGCACGCTCTCCGGCGCGACGTGGTCGCCGAATACGGTGACCTACGGCGGCAACAACCGGACGCATATGATCCGCATTCCCGATGCTGGTCGTTTTGAATTCCGTCTGCCCGACGGCGCGGTCAATCCGTATCTGCTGCCTGCGGCGCTGTTGGCCGCCGGCCTCGACGGCATGGCCAACAGCCGCGATCCCGGCCCGCGCCTCGACATCAATATGTATACGGAAGGCGCGAAGGCGCCGAAGGCAAAGCAGCTGCCGCTGAACCTGCTCGATGCATTGCGCGCGCTCGAAGCGTCCGCGGTGTTGAAGGATCAACTCGGCGAGGTCGTGGTCGGATCGTATCTCAAGCTCAAACACAGCGACTGGAATGAGCACTGCCGTCAGCTCACCGAATGGGAGCGGCAGACGACTTTGGATTGCTGATACCGCACGTTCGTCGAAATTGCGTGCTATGAGTTCTGCCTCAGGAGCGTCATTGGGTTGACGCAACGTTGTCGCAGGATCATTTCGCACCATGACGACCGGCGTCAGCGCGTTTTACGACGGCATTTCAATATTTTACGGTTTCGACCGGGTGATGGACCCGGCTTTGTACATGCCGCTGCCGGATGACTGGATCATCGGCGTCGCCGATATCGTGGAATCCACCAAGGCCATCGCCGAACAGCGCTACAAGGCCGTCAACATGGCCGGCGCTGCCGTCATCGCGGCCGTGACCAATGCGCTGGACGGCCGCGAATTCCCGTTCGTGTTCGGCGGCGATGGCGCGAGCTTCGCAGTCTCACCGGACGATCTCGATCGCGCCCGCGGGGCTTTGGCGGCGACGGCGACCTGGGTGAAGCACGATCTCGATCTCGTGATGCGGGTGGCCCTGGTCCCGATCAAGGACATCCGTGCGCAGGGGCCGGACGTGCGCGTGGCGCGCTTCGGTCCATCGAAGAATGTGTCCTATGCGATGTTTTCCGGTGGCGGATTGGGCTGGGCAGAGGCCGCGATGAAGCGCGGCGAATTCGCGGTGACGCCGGCACCTGTCGGGACCTATCCCGATCTCTCCGGGCTCTCATGTCGTTTCGAGGAAATTCCATCGGCGCACGGTTTGATCCTGTCGGTGCTGGTGACGGCCGCAGCGGGCGCCGAGCCATCCGCATTTCGCCGCGTCATCGAAGACATTATCGCGCTGGTCGAACGCAGTCCAAATGCGGGCCGTCCCGTACCCGCAGGCGGTCCCGCGATGACGTGGCCGCCCGCGGGTCTCGGCTACGAAATCCGAGCTGGCCGCGGCGCGAAATCGCTTTCGCGCTTTCGTATCTGGGTGACGACGCGAACGCTGTTCGTTTTTGTGTTGATGCGTTTTGGCATTAGCGTCGGCGGCTTCGTGCCGAAGACCTATGTGCAGCAGTTGGTCGAGAACTCGGATTTCCGCAAATATGATGACAGCCTGCGCATGATTCTGGATTGCACGCCGGATCTCGAACGCGCGCTGGAGCAGCGTCTTGTTGCGGCGGGCTCGGAAGGAACGGTGCGCTATGGCCTGCATCGGCAGGATGCGGCGATGATGACGTGTTTCACGCCGTCAGCCATCCGCAGCGATCACGTTCATTTCATCGACGGCGCGCGCGGCGGTTATGCCTCGGCGGCCACCGCGTTGAAGGCCATGTCAGTCTGAGAGAAGCGAACTGAGTTACCGGCCGACGCGGGTCCAGTTCTCGCCACCGCAGAATGCGCCGACACAGCCTTCGACCTTCAGCGTGTTAGGGCCGACCAGCGCCACGTTGCTGGTATAGATCTTCCCGTCATCGGCATTATAGATCCGGCCCGACCACGTGTTCGCTCCGGTAGGGCGCATATCGTAGAACAGGTGAACACCGATCATCGAACGTTTAGCCAGCGCGGGATCGGGATTCTTGTCGTCGATCGGCGGCTTGCCGGTCTGCGGATCGATCTTGTCACGCAGCGAGACGATGGTGCCGCACAGGATGGTGCCGCATTTGCTGACCCGCACTTGCGCATCGCCGGCCTGGGTCTGCCAGACGCCCGTCGCTTCGCCGCCCGATTGGGCTTGGGCAGCAGAACCTGCAACCACTGCACCCAGCAATGCGATCATAACGATGAATCTGGCGGCCATACGCGTCTCCTCGGATCAGGCGGTCTGCATAACAAGAAATGGGATTTGTGCAATGCCGCGGCGATGCGTTTGAGACTACTCAGCGACTCAAATGATCATGATCGATTCAATTTGACGCAGTTCACTCAAGCCGATCGGCACAGGTCACCATGGCAATCCGCAGAGGTCCATTTCGCCTTCATGGGGCGCACGTTTCAGGTAGGAGACTAGTGGCGTCATGATATCGAAACGCACGCGTTCGTCGTGCTGTTCGGCATAAACCTCGCCGATGAACGGCTTCCAGTTGCGGCGCGTGTAAAAATCCACATTGTGCGGTTCGCAGAACAGCAGCGCAAAATCGGTGGCGCGTTCGTCTTTTAGCGTATGCAATGCTGCGGTCAGGGCCACGCTGGCCAGACCACGCCGGCGATAGTCCGGGTGTGTCACCATGCCGCCGATGCCGCCAATCCGCGTCTTGCGATCCTTCCATATGCCTTCGCGCCGATACAGGCCGACATGGCAGACCGGCTGTCCGTCGTCCTCCACGATGACCCGCAATTCGGGATAGGCGAAGACCACGTGTCCCCAGGGCAGTTTCTCGACCGCCTCGCGCGGCCAAACCAGGTCGAACAGCGGTTTGACGCTCGGCCATGAGGCATCGCCGGTCACAATCTCGATTTCGATGCTCATTTCGGTCGCCACCTCTGCGCTTTGTGCAGCCCTTATAGGTCGGTCCGAGGGTAGTAAACCTGTCGAATCCAGTGCTTATCTGAGAATAATATTCTAGGGGTCAAGGAAACGTTGGAATGACTGAGGCGGAGCTCTCCAAATACCAGCGCTGGGCGATTTTGGCCGGCGCGGCGACGCTGCTCAGCCTGGCCATGGGCATGCGCCAGAGCTTCGGCTTGTTTCAACCCTCGATTCTGCGCGACACCGCCATCACCACGGCCGATTTCTCGCTGGCCACGGCTTTGCAGAATGTGATCTGGGGCATCTCGCAGCCATTCATCGGCGCCATCGCCGATCGTTTTGGCACCCGTCACGTGATGATCACCGGCGTTTTGATTTATGCGGCCGGCCTTGTCTTTATGATGGTCGCGACCACGCCGCTGGTTTTCACCCTGGGCGCCGGCCTGTGTGTCGGCCTCGCGCTGTCCTGCACGGCATCGAGCATGACCATGACGGTGGCCTCGCGCTCGGTGTCCGCTGCCAAGCGCAGCGTCACCATGGGTGCTGTGTCGGCCGCCGGTTCGCTCGGTCTCGTCATCGCGTCGCCGCTGGCGCAGACGCTGATCTCGACGGCGGGCTGGCAAGTGGCGCTGATCGGCTTTCTCGGCCTCGCAGCGGTGATGCTCCCCGCTGCGCTGTTTGCCGGTCAGTCCGACAAGATCGAACGCGCACCGGCGGATGAGCTGCAGCAATCTTTGGGAGAAGTGGTGCAGTCCGCACTCGGTCATTCCGGTTATATCGTGCTGGCGTTGTCGTTCTTTGTCTGCGGCCTGCAGCTCGTATTCATCACCACGCATCTGCCGAATTATCTGGCGATCTGCGGCCTCGACGCGTCGCTTGGCGCCACCGCGCTAGCAATAGTCGGTCTGTTCAATGTGTTTGGCTCCTATGCCTTTGGCTGGCTTGGCGGCCGTTATCCGAAGCAGATTTTGCTCGGCGGAATTTACATCGTTCGCTCGTTGGCGCTCGCCACTTATTTCTATTTTCCGGCGACGCCGACCACGACCATGGTCTTCGCAGCCGTGCTGGGATCGCTGTGGCTCGGCGTGGTCCCGCTGGTGAACGGCCTCGTCGCGCAGCTGTTCGGGTTGCGCTTCATGGCGACACTCACCGGCATCGCCTTCCTCAGCCATCAGGCAGGATCTTTCCTCGGCGCCTGGGGCGGTGGCATGATCTTCTCGCATCTCGGCAATTATGATCGCGCCTGGCAATTCGCCGTCGTGATCGGGATGATCGCCGGATGCTTCCAGATGCTGATGAATGTGAAGCCGCCAGTGCGGCGCGATGCCGTCTCCGCCGCAATGCCGAGCGCGGCCTGATCGCGAAGCGATCGGGGATCGCAAAGATGGGAGTGTCGGAGCCGGGCGGAACCTTCTATAAGGGTTCCCGTTAAGCCAACTCTCCCATTATTGCGGATCTTGACCCATGACCTTCACGCTTCCCAATCTGCCTTACGCCTATGACGCGCTCGCGCCGCATATGTCGAAGGAAACGCTGGAATTCCATCACGATAAGCACCATCAGGCTTACGTGACCAACGGCAATAACCTGCTGAAGGGCACCGAATTCGAAGGCAAATCGCTTGAAGAAATCGTGAAGGGCTCGTTCGGCAAGAATGCCGCGCTCTTCAACAATGCCGGCCAGCACTACAACCATCTCCACTTCTGGAACTGGATGAAGCCGAACGGCGGTGGCGACAAGCTGCCCGGCCGTCTGGAGAAGAAGATCACCGAGGATCTCGGCGGTCTCGAGAAGTTCAAGACCGACTTCGCCGCTGCAGGCGTCGGCCAGTTCGGCTCCGGCTGGGCCTGGCTCTCGGTCAAGAACGGCAAGCTGGAAATCTCCAAGACCGCGAACGGCGAAAGCCCGTTGGTCCATGGCGCGACCCCGATCCTCGGCGTCGACGTCTGGGAGCACTCCTACTACATCGACTACCGCAACCGTCGTCCCGACTATCTCAAGGCGTTCGTCGATCACCTTGTGAACTGGGAATATGTCGACGAGCAGTTCGGCAAGGCGGTCTGATCGCTTTTGATTTGCGTTTAATGACGCGCGGGAAGGGCGGTGGCGCAAGCTGCCGCCTTTTTTCGTTGTCGTGACGTTTTCGTGTCTTGCTCGGCCTGCTGCGACTTGCCGCCGCAGACACGCTGCGGCAGAACGGAATGACGTGAGCCACCAAGCGCAGCGGGTATTCGATGAATTATGTTTTGGTTTTTGTCGGCGGCGGCCTTGGCGCCACCTTGCGCCATGTCATCAACATGACCTGCGCTCGCTGCATGGGGACGGCATTCCCGTGGGGTACCTTCATCATCAACATCACCGGTTCCGCGGTGATGGGCCTGATCGCCGGCTATCTCGCTTACAAGGGTGAGGCCTCGCAGCCATGGCGGTTGTTCCTGATGACCGGCATTCTCGGCGGCTACACGACGTTTTCGGCCTTTTCACTGGATACGGCAGTGCTCTATGAGCGCGGCGAATTGGGCCTCGCCCTGGCCTATGTGCTGGGGTCGGTGGTGCTGTCGATTGCTGGGCTTTTTGCCGGCCTGGCGCTGGTCCGCCACTTCGCCTGAACCCTCCCAGACTTGCGGTATGTTATAATATAACATAAATGACAGTCAGGCGCCTTGGCGCCGGATATTCATTGGCCAGGCCCGATTTCATGGCGCATTCCCATTCCCACGGTTTTGACCATTCCGATGGTCACGCTCACGGCCACGGTCATACCCACAGCCATGGCCCGGCAAGCCCGCATCCAGCCCAGCCTGCGCCCTGGTCGATCCTGCGCATGACGTTGCCCGCACGGCTGGGGGCTGCGCTGGCGGTCTCCGCAGCGCTCTGGGCGGTGGTTCTGCTGGCGATGAGGCCGTCATGACAGCGCAGCTCGCTTTCCAGAACGTCACACTGGGCTATGACCGGCATCCGGCGGTGCATCACCTCAATGGCGAGATCGCCGCTGGCAGTTTGCTCGCGGTGGTCGGGCCGAACGGCGCCGGCAAATCCACGCTGTTTCGCGGCATCGTCGGCATCCTGAAGCCGCTGACGGGCGCGATCACACTTGGCGGCCTGAAGGCGCGCGACATCGCTTACCTGCCGCAGAGCGTCGATATCGACCGCACATTCCCTATTTCGGTGTTCGACTTCGTCGGCACAGGGCTTTGGCGCACGACCGGGATATTCGGCGGCCTTGGCAAGACCGCGCGTGCGCAAATAGGACAGGCGCTCGCCTCTGTCGGCCTCAATGGTTTCGAGAACCGCAATATCGGCACGCTGTCGGGCGGCCAGATGCAGCGGATGCTGTTTGCGCGGGTGTTGTTGCAAGACGCACGCGTTATCGTGCTCGACGAGCCGTTCAATGCGATCGACGCCAAGACGTCGGCTGATCTGATTGCGCTGGTGCGTCACTGGCACGCAGAAAAGCGCACGGTGCTGGCGGCGCTGCACGATATGGAGATGGTGCGCTCGCATTTCCCGGAGACGTTGCTGCTTGCCCGCGGCTCCGTGGCCTGGGGTGCAACGCAGCAGGTGCTAACCACAGATAACTTGCTTGAAGCACGGCGCATGTGTGAGGCCTTCGACGATGGCGCGGGCACCTGCGTCGTCGATGCCGCGCATTCTCGGGCGGCCTGATCGCCATGTTTTACGATGCGCTGATCGCGCCTTTCCTCGACTTCGAATTCATGCGGCGTGCTTTGGCCGGCGTGGTGGCGCTCGCACTCGGAGGCGCGCCAATCGGCGTGTTCCTGATGCTGCGGCGGATGAGTCTCGTCGGCGATGCGATGGCGCATGCGATTCTGCCGGGGGCGGCAATCGGCTTCCTGTTCTCGGGGCTAAATCTGTTCGCGATGACGTTTGGTGGCTTGATTGCAGGCTTTTCCGTTGCGCTGCTCGCTGGTCTCGTGTCGCGCGTCACCGTCATCAAGGAGGATGCGTCGCTCGCGGCGTTCTATCTCGTATCGCTGGCAGTCGGCGTCACCATCGTTTCGATGCGCGGCACTAATATCGATCTGCTGCATGTGCTGTTTGGCAATATTCTCGCACTCGACGATCAGACGCTGCTGGTGATCGCGTTCAACGCGACGATCACGCTGGTGGTGATGGCGGTGATCTATCGTCCACTGGTGATCGAATGCGTCGATCCGGTGTTTCTGCGCACAGTCTCGCGCGCCGGTGCACCCGCGCATCTGGCGTTCCTCGCGCTGGTCGTCGTCAATCTCGTCAACGGCTTTCACGCGCTCGGTACGCTGCTCGCGGTGGGGCTGATGATCCTGCCGGCGGGCATCGCGCGGTTCTGGTCGCGTGATATCACGGGGATGATGATGATCTCCGTCGCGAGCGCGATGGTCTCCGGCTATTTCGGTCTGGTGCTGTCGTTCCAGACCAAGGTGCCGTCCGGTCCCGCGATCATCCTGGTCGCCGCGGTACTCTACGTATTTTCGGTTTTGTTCGGCAATGTCAGTGGCTTGGTAAGGCAATTGTTCCCCGGCCGGCATCTTGAGGCGTAGGTGTGTCAGTCATGCGGAAATCCAGCATATTCGTCCTTTCTGCTGTCCTGTCGCTTGTCACGGCGATCGTCCCGGCGCGTGCGCAGGACAAGATCGATGTCGTCGCGAGTTTCTCCATCCTGGGTGACCTCGTGCGCAATGTCGGCGGCGAGCGGATAGCTGTCACGACCCTGGTCGGCCCGAATGGCGATGCGCATGTCTACACACCGACGCCGCGTGACGCGAAAAAGATCGTCGACGCGAAGCTCGTTGTCGTCAACGGCCTCGGCTTCGAAGGCTGGTTGCCGCGGCTGGTCAAATCATCCGGCGGCAAGGCTGTCATCGTCACCGCGACACAGGGCATCGCACCGCGCAAGCTCGACTCGCACGAGGATCCGCACGCCTGGCAATCGGTGGCCAATGCCAGGATCTACGTCGCAAACATTCGCGATGCGCTGGCCAAGGCCGATCCTGCCGGTGCCGACACCTATAAGGCGAACGCCGAGGGCTATCTCGCGAAGCTGACCGCCCTCGACAGCGATGTGAAGGCGGCCATCGCCACCATTCCCGAAGCACACCGCAAGGTGATCTCGACTCACGATGCCTTCGGCTATTTCGCGGCGGCCTATGGCATCGAATTTATTGCGCCGCAGGGCGTTTCGACGGATTCGGAGCCCAGCGCGAAGGATATCGCGGTCATCATCACCCAGCTCAAGATCTCGAAAATTCCGGCGGTTTTTCTGGAAAACATCGCCGATCCCCGGCTGATGCGCCGGATCGCCGCCGAGACCGGGGCAAAAATCGGCGGAACGCTGTATTCCGACAGCCTGACGCCCGAAAACGGCGATGCACCCACTTACATTGATATGGTCAGGCACAATATAAAGGCGCTGACGAGCGCGCTGACCAGTTAGCGCAGGGGCACCCCTGCTGCCGGCGCTGCCCCTGAAAAGACCCCGCCGGAGTGATCATGTCTGAAGCGACTGCCAACAAAATTCCCGTGACCGTGCTGACCGGCTATCTCGGCGCCGGCAAGACCACGCTGCTGAACCGCATCCTGTCGGAAAATCACGGCAAGAAATACGCTGTGATCGTCAACGAATTCGGCGAGATCGGCATCGACAACGATCTCATCATCGGCGCCGATGAAGAAGTGTTCGAGATGAACAACGGCTGCGTCTGCTGCACCGTGCGCGGCGACCTCGTGCGTATTCTCGACGGCCTGATGAAGCGCAAGGGCAAATTCGACGCGATCATCGTCGAGACCACGGGTCTCGCCGATCCCGCGCCGGTCGCGCAGACCTTCTTCGTCGACGAGGACGTGCAGGCCCATGCGCGGCTCGATGCCGTCGTGACCGTGGCCGATGCCAAATGGCTGAGCGACCGCCTCAAGGATGCGCCGGAAGCCAAGAACCAGATCGCCTTTGCCGACGTCATCGTGCTGAACAAGATCGATCTCGTGTCGAAGGCCGAGCTCGCCGAAGTCGAGGCACGCATCCGCGCCATCAACCCCTACGCCAAGCTGCACAAGACCGAACGCGCGCAGGTGAAGCTGTCCGACGTGCTGGAGCGCGGCGCCTTCGATCTCGATCGTATTCTGGAGATCGAACCGGAGTTCCTCAGCGCGGACGACGGTCACGATCATCATGACCACGATCACGGCCATCATCACCATGATCATGGCCACGGTGGTTTGAAGCACTATCACGACGAGGACATGCACTCGATGTCGCTGCGCACCGACAAGGCGCTCGATGCGTCGACCTTCATGCCCTGGCTGCAGGATCTGATGGCCAAGGAGGGCGGCAAGATTTTGCGCTCCAAGGGTATCCTGTCGTTCTCCGGCGACGACGACCGCTACGTGTTTCAGGGCGTGCACATGATGCTCGAAGGCGATCATCAGCGGCCGTGGAAGGACGGCGAGAAGCGCGAAAGCCGTCTTGTCTTTATCGGTCGCGATCTGCCCGAGCAGCTGATCCGCGACGGCTTCGAACGCTGCATCCCCGCCTGATGATGTCCGATTTCAATCCGCTGCAGGAGCAGGAATCCATCGTATCGGTCACCGACCGCGTGTTGCCGGTGGCCATCGGTGCGTCGGTCACATCAGTGCATTTTCTCGGCGACAAGGCAGCCTTTGTCGGCGCCGAAGAGAAAGTCACGCTGGTCGATCCGGCAGGCGCGATGTCGCCGGTCGAGGTCGCGTTCGGTGGCATCCTGTGCTCGACCTCCGACGGCAAGCGCATCGTGATGGGCTGCGACGACGGCAAGGTCGTCGTGCTCGACCGCGACGGCACGGTCTCGACCTTCGCGACCGATACCAAGCGGCGCTGGATCGACAGCGTCGCGCTGCACCCCGATGGCGCCGTGGCGTGGTCGGCGGGCAAGACGGCCTTCGTGCAGGCGCCGAAGGGCGAGGTGAAATTCTTCGAGGTGCCATCGACCGTTGGCGGCCTTGCATTCGCGCCCAAAGGGCTGCGGCTCGCGATAGCCCACTACAACGGCGTGACGCTGTGGTTTCCCAACATGGCCGGCAATGCCGAAGTGCTGGAATGGGCCGGTTCGCATCTCGGCGTGACTTTCAGCCCGGACAACAAGTTTCTGGTCACCGCGATGCATGAGCCGGCGCTGCATGGCTGGCGTCTCGTGGACGGCAAGCACATGCGCATGACCGGCTATCCGGCACGCGTGCGCTCGATTTCCTGGAGCGCCGGCGGCAAGGGTCTCGCGACCTCGGGCGCGGATACGGTCATCATCTGGCCGTTTGCCAGCAAGGACGGCCCGATGGGCAAGGAGCCGGCGATGCTGGCGCCGCTCAAGGCCAAGGTCACCGTGGTGGCCTGTCATCCCAAGCAGGACATCTTGGCCGCCGGTTACAGTGACGGCACTATCCTGATGGTTCGCATGACCGATGGCGCGGAAATTCTGGTGCGGGCCAACAAAGGGCAGCCCGTCAGCGCGCTGGCCTGGAATGCCAAGGGTACGCTGCTGGCCTTCGCCGATCAGGACGGCGACGCGGGATTGCTGGAGCTGTAGTTCTTTCACCTCCCCTGTGGGGAGAGGGAGTTCACGACGGTCGGTGCGAGGCGGCATTGTCATCCGCCCGTCACTTCCTGTACGCATGCAGACATCATGCGATTTTTGGCAACATTCCAGACCTACGACTTCCTCGACACGCTGCTCAGCCTGGCCACGGCCTTTGTGCTGGGCACGCTGATCGGTGCTGAGCGACAATATCGCCAGCGCACCGCGGGCCTGCGCACCAATGTGCTGGTGGCGCTCGGGGCGGCCGCTTTCGTCGATCTGGCAATGCAGCTGCACGGTGCCGATGGCGCGGTGCGCGTGATCGCCTATGTCGTCTCCGGCATCGGCTTTCTCGGTGCGGGCGTCATCATGAAGGAAGGCACCAATGTGCGCGGCCTCAATACGGCGGCGACGCTATGGAGTTCGGCCGCGGTGGGCTCCTGCGCCGGCGCGGACATGATCGCACAGGCTATCGCGCTTACGTTTTTCGTGCTGGCCGGCAATACGTTGCTGCGGCCGCTGGTCAATGCGATCAACCGGGCGCCGCTGGACGCGAAGTCGTCGGAAGTGACCTATTACGTGCGGCTCACGGTCTCGCCCGAGGTGGTACCCGAGATGCGCGAGCGCCTGCAGGAGGCGCTGGAAGCCGCAAAATATCCGGTCGGCGATGTCGATGTGATCGAGCAGAGCGACACCCAGCAGGAGATCGTGGCCACGCTGGTCTCGACGGCCGTCGATCCCAAGGAGCTGGATGCCGTGGCCGCCCGGCTCGAGGCGTATGCCGGCGTGCGCAACGCCACATGGGACGTCAGCACCAAGGACTAGTCGTCCAGAAGAAGTCCAGGGCGCCATGGGCGATCTGCGACTTTCCGGCTCGGGAACTTTGGCGGCCGGCTCCCGTTGTCACCGCACATTAACTGCGGTGGATGCCATGATCCCGACGACCCAGACGCGCGTGTTCCGGACGTATTTCACGATCGCGATCTTGGCGACCGCTGCAGGATTGGGCGCATCGACGTCGGCAATGGCACGGCTCACGCTAACGCCACCATCCGCGCGATTTGCCCAGGCAACGCCGCCACTGCAGTCGACGCCTGGTGCCGAAAACAAGCCATCGGCCCCCGCAGAACCGGCGACTACTGGCCAGCGCCCGCAGGAAACGCCGCCGCAGCCGGCCCGTCCGGATGCAGAAGCACGCGATGCCGGCGCCAAGCCGGCGCTGCCACCAGCGCCGGCGGAGAAAACGGCGCCGCCGATCACGGCGAAGTAGTCATACGCTGAGCTAGCGATCATTCAGACGGTGTTGGGATCCAGCAGCGCCAGCGTGATCCAGTGCGCTTCTAAAGCCGGTTTGGTCACGCCTTCCACTTCGATAACCGCATCCCAGGCCGATTGCAGCGAAACCACGCGTTCGGTCAGCTTGACCAGGCGAAACTTGCCGCGCACCCGCGTGCCGGATTTGACCGGACTGTTGAACCGCACGCGCTCGAAGCCATGGTTGACGCCCATCCGCGTTCGCTCGACGCCCGGCATCGCATCGAAAGCCAGCGTCGACAGCAATGACAGCGTTAGAAATCCATGGGCGATCGTACCGCCAAACGGCGTCTCAGCCTTGGCGCGCTCGGGATCGGTGTGGATGAATTGATGATCGCGGGTGGCGTCTGCAAACGTATGGATCATCGTCTGATCGACCATCAGCCATTCCGACACGAGTTCGGGTCCGTTGAGCAGCTTGCGATATTGTTCCAGCGGAATCAGCTTGGCGCGGATCGCTTCCATTTCGGCTGCACGTCTCTCGTCTGACACTCCGGCTTCCCAATATTTGCGCCCGTCATGGACGGCGTTTCAAACGGCCCTTTTTAAGCTCATATGTCATCGTGGTCTCGTGTTTTCACGTGTCCACGGCGGCTGGCTGGGCAGGTGCCTGCAATCTTGTCTCGCCAGCTTCACCAGTCGCCTCCATACTCCCTGCGCACGAGATCACAGGGGTGCTTCATGAAAATCGACGACGTTCGCAACAACGCCTATTCGATGCCGCTGACCAATCCGTCATTCCCGCGCGGGCCCTACAAATTCTACGACCGCGAATATTTCATCATCAGCTATCGCACCGATATGGACGCGCTGCAGGCCGTGGTGCCGGAGCCCTTGGAAATCATCGATAATATCGTGAAATATGAATTTATCCGCATGCCGGATTCCACCGGCTTCGGCGACTATACCGAGACCGGGCAGGCAATCCCTGTACGTCTCAACGGCGTCGAGGGCGTCTATATCCATTCGATGTATCTCGACGACGATGCGCCGATTGCCGGCGGTCGCGAATTGTGGGGCTTTCCGAAGAAGCGCGCGACGCCGAAGATCGCCGTGGAGAGCGACGTGCTGGTGGGCACGCTGCATTACGGCTCGGTGCTCTGCGCGTCAGGCACCATGGGCTACAAGCACCGGCCGGTGGATCATGACACGGTGATGCATGCGCTGACGGTGCCGAACTTTATTCTGAAGATCATCCCGCATGTCGATGGCACGCCGCGCATCTGCGAGCTGGTGCGCTATCACCTGGAAGAGATCAATCTCAAGGAAGCCTGGACCGGGCCTGCCGCGCTTGGCCTGTTTCCACATGCGCTGGCGGATGTGGCGCGGTTGCCGGTGAAAGAGGTCGTGTCGGCGTTGCACTTCAAGTGCGACCTGACGCTGGGATTGGGCGAAGTGGCGTTTGATTATCTGGCGAAGTGAGCTGTCCAGGGCCTCCTCACACGCCGACGTCATACGCGGGCTTGACCCGCGTATCCACCTTTCTGCACCGTCCAACGAAGATGGATGGCCGGGTCAGGCCCGGCCATGACGTGGGGAGAAGGCAGAGCCTCACCATAAAATGCGAAGGTACAAAAAAGGCGGCAGTGTCCGACACTGCCGCCTTCGTCGTTACTCATTCAGGCTGAGCACTCAGTTCAACGCACCAGCACGTTCTTGAACTGCCACGGGTCGCTCGTGTCGATATCTTCCGGGAACAGGCCCGGACGGCCTTCGAGCGGCGTCCAGTCGGTGTAGTAGCCCTTCACCGGGCCGAGATAGGGTGTCTGGATCTCCAGCAGACGCTCGAAGTCGATCTCGTCGGCCTCGACGATGCCTTCGGTCGGGTGCTCCAGTGCCCAGACCATGCCGCCGAGCACGGCCGAGGTCACCTGCAGGCCGGTGGCGTTCTGATAGGGCGCGAGTTCACGCGTCTCCTCGATGGAGAGCTGTGAGCCGAACCAGTAGGCATTGTTGTCGTGGCCGTAGAGCAGCACACCGAGTTCGTCGATACCGTCGACGATTTCGTTTTCGTCGAGGATGTGGTGCTTCGTCTGCATCTTGCCGGAGCCGAACATCTCGTGCAGCGACAGCACGGCATCGTCTGCCGGGTGATAGGCATAGTGGCAGGTCGGCCGGAACACCGCGGTGCCCGAAGCGTCGCGCACCGTGAAATAATCGGAGATCGAGATCGACTCGTTGTGGGTGACGAGGAAGCCATATTGTGCGCCGCGGGTCGGGCACCAGGTGCGCACGCGCGTATTGGCGCCGGGCTGCATCAGGTAGATCGCAGCGCCGCAGCCGGCCTCATGGGTGTGTGCATTCTCCGGCATCCACTTTTCATGGGTGCCCCAGCCGAGTTCGGACGGCTGCACGCCTTCCGAGAGGAAGCCTTCGACCGACCAGGTGTTGACGAAGACCTCCGGCGGCTTCGGCGACTTGGAGCGTTGCGTGTCGCGCTCAGCGATGTGGACGCCCTTGATGCCGGCCTGCCGCATCAGGTCCGCCCATTCGGCCTTGGTCTTCGGCTGCGGGGCATTGAGCTTCAGGTCGGAGGCGACGTTCAGCAGCGCCTGCTTGACGAAGAAGGAGACCATGCCGGGATTGGCGCCGCAGCAGGAGACCGCCGTGGTCGAGCCGGGCTTACGTGCCTTCTTGGCGGCCAGCGTCGTTTCGCGCAAAGCGTAGTTGGAGCGTGCTTCGGCGCCCTTCGAGGCGTCGAAATAGAAGCCGAGCCAAGGCTCGTTGACCGTGTCGATGTAGAGCGCGCCGAGCTCGTTGCAGAGCTCCATGATATCGACCGAGCCGGTATCGACCGACAGGTTGACGCAAAAACCCTGGCCGCCGCCCTCAGTGAGGAGCGGCGTCAGCAGGTCGCGATAATTCTCCCTGGTCAGCCCCTGCTGGATGAAGCGCAGGCCATGCTTGTCGCACAGCGCCTTGCGGCCCTCATCCTTGGGATCGAGCACGGTGATGCGCGACTTGTCGTAGTCGAGATGCCGCTCAATCATCGGCACCATGCCTTTGCCGATCGAGCCGAAGCCGACGATCACGATGGGGCCAGTGATCTTCGCGTAGATCGGCGAGGCGGGGGATGAGGACATCAGCTTCTAACTCCAGACAGGGATCGAGATGAACGCGCTGCGTCGTGCGCGGTTGGGAAAGGACAGTGACGATGTGACATCAGAATGAAATTTCGGGAATGAAATCTCGATGCCGGTATTAAATGCAGCTCAGCGCCGTATGCCGACCGAGAGAACGGTCAGCGAACGTGGTTCCCCCGAGGGCGTCTCGAATGTAATGGACTGCCCCGCAGAAAGGCCGATAAGCGCGGCTCCGATCGGGGTCAATACCGAAATTCGCCCGGCGTCCACGTCGGCGGAGGTCGGATAGACCAGTGTGACGTGCTTTTCCTGCCCGCTGATATCGTCGCGGAACGTCACATCGGACTCCATGCCGACGATTCCGGGCAATGGATGAGTATCGGGCACGATCGTCGCGCGCTCAACTTCGCCGGCCAGAAAGTCGGCGGTCACGGGGGACTTCTCTGCAGCGGCCTCGGCCAGTACGCCGAGACGCTCACCGTCGCTGCGGCGGAGTGTGATGGGCGGCAGCTCAGTGCGAAGGGAATGGATCATGGGTTTCACAGCCAAATGACGCCCGGCGCGCAAAGCGCCCGAGCATGCCAAGAATGATGAGGATGTTGAAATCGAACAAGCCCGGACGGCACGCGCGCGTGCGCCCGGGTCACATTCCTGCTTGAAGGTGACCGGCGCGGAGCAGTAAGCGGTTGCGGGGCAGGTTCGTCATGATGGCCGAAACCTATGTATCCTGCAGTGAAAGTCAACCGGCGATGGCGCCGTTGCTAGCAGCGACGTCAAACGGGTGTGTCTGACGCGCGGTTGACGATCAGCTGCGCCGCTTGGCGGTGACTTCGATTTCGACTTTCATCTCGGGCTTGTAGAGCCCGGAGACCACGAGGAGCGTGGCGGCGGGCCTGATCTCGCCGAGATGGGCACCGGTCACCGCGAACACCTTGTCGGCGTCGCTGGCGTCGGTGATGTAGTAGATCGCACGCACGATATCGGCCATGGCAAAGCCGGCCTCCCTCAGCGCGGCTTCAATGGTCTTGAAGCAGTTCTGTGTCTGTGCCGTGATATCTGCCGGCAAGATCATGGTGGTGTAATCGTAGCCGGTAGTTCCGGACACGAAGCAGAAATCGCCATCGACCACGGCGCGGCTGTAGCCAGCGGTCTTTTCGAATGGCGATCCGGTGGAAATCAGTTTGCGCGTCATTACCGGGCTCTCCTGCGGAGGTGAGCTCCGCAATGCCGTGTCTTGGTGGTCAAATCAAGCCGCGTGGGCCAGATCGGCAGGCTCAGCAGCCTTGCGGACCCATTTACCGCTTCCGAAGATGATGCCGCGGGCGCCATCCAGCGCTCCGGGCTTCAGCTCGAGGCCGAGCAGGCGATCACGCTCGAACGGCCCGGGCAGCGCCAGCGCGGTCAACCTGTCCGGCGAGAATCCGAAACGCGCGTAATAGGGGGCGTCGCCGAGCAGCACGATGGCGCCATGGCCGCGCGCCGAGGCCTCGGCGATCGCGTGATTCATCAACGCGGCGCCAAGGCCAAGGTCGCGGGCACCCGGATCGACCGCCAGGGGGCCGAGCATCAGTGCAGCTCGGCCCCCGGCGTCGACATGCCAAAGCCTGATCGTGCCGACCAGCCTGCCTTGCACCACCGCCGAGAAGGCCAGGCCTTCGGCGGGCAGTCGTCCGTCACGCAGTCGCTGGCAGGTGCGGGCATGGCGCGAAGCGCCGAAGCTCACATCCAGCAGAGATTCACGGGCGGCGACGTCGGAGCCACGTTCCGCACGGATCTCGTACGAAGGGGCTGCGATGGGCAGGGCAACAGTGTTGTTGGTGGCGGTCTCGTGCAGATCGGTCATGGCATGTCGGTCCCCACTCCGTTTTTCACACGGAGTGTTGTCATCCAGAATTGGAAGGTGACGGGATGAGAGCCGGCGGGCCGGCTCTCCGATTAGTCATATCCGGGGTGGATGCCGGATATAGTGAGCGAAGTCAGATTTGCAACGCTCAGATATGGAAGGTGCGCAGCGGCGGGAAGCCGTTAAACGCCACTGCCGAATAAGTCGACGTATAGGCGCCGGTGCCTTCGATCAGCAGCTTGTCGCCGATCTCGAGCGTCACGGGCAGCGGATACGGCAGCTTCTCATACATCACGTCGGCCGAATCGCAGGTCGGGCCGGCGAGCACGCAGGGCGTCATCTCGGCGCCGTCATGCGGCGTCTTGATGGCGTAGCGGATCGACTCGTCCATGGTCTCGGCGAGACCGCCGAACTTGCCAATGTCCAGGTAAACCCAGCGCACGTCGTCCTCGTCGCTCTTCTTCGAGATCAGAACGACTTCGGCTTCGATGATGCCTGCATTGCCGACCATGCCGCGACCCGGCTCGATGATGGTCTCTGGAATCGCGTTGCCGAAGTGCTTGCGCAGCGCACGGAAGATCGAACGGCCGTACTGCACGACCGCCGGGACTTCCTTGAGGTACTTGGTCGGGAAGCCGCCGCCCATATTGACCATGGACAGGTTGATCCCGCGCTCGGCGCAGTCACGGAACACCGACGAGGCCATCGCCAGCGCACGGTCCCATGCCTTCACCTTGCGCTGCTGCGAGCCGACATGGAACGAAATGCCATAGGGCTCCAGGCCAAGACGCTTGGCGAGGTCCAGCACGTCGACAGCCATTTCCGGATCGCAGCCGAACTTGCGCGACAGCGGCCACTCGGCGCCGGCGCAATCGTAGAGGATGCGGCAGAACACGCGGGCGCCGGGAGCAGCGCGCGCGATCTTCTCGACCTCGGCGGCGCAGTCGACCGAGAACAGGCCGATGCCGAGCGCGTGGGCGCGCGCGATATCGCGTTCCTTCTTGATGGTGTTGCCGAAGGAGATGCGGTCCGGCGTGGCGCCAGCGTCGAGCGCCATCTGGATTTCCTGCACCGACGCGCAGTCGAAGCACGATCCCATCGAGGCCAGCAGCGACAGCACTTCCGGCGCCGGATTTGCCTTCACCGCGTAGAACACGCGGCTATCAGGCAAAGCCTTCGCAAAGCTCTGGAAGTTGTCGCGCACGACTTCGAGGTCGACGACGAGGCACGGCTCGACATCGGTGCCCTCGTTGCGGCGGGCGCGGAGGAATTCCTGAATACGTTCGGTCATAGCACTCTCCCAAACGGCCCCGCGAAAGGGTCACGTTCAAAAAATGATGACGGTTCAGCGCTTTCGGACCCAGACACGCGATGGAGGCGTGGCAAAGCCAAAAGTACAGACCGTAAGTGCTGCCGTGGATTGGTTGGGAGTGACCCTACCGCACACCTGGCAATGAAGGACAAGCCTCTTCGGTATTCGCGCTGGCTGTTGGAAAGCCAGCAGAGACCAAAAAAGCCCGCTCCGTCGTTGCTTTAAGTCGCGTCCCCCGTTGAGAACGAGGTGCGCCGGTTCGCCTCCGGCTGCCAGTCACGGTTGCAAAGAACAAAGTCACCTTCAACGGCATCTCTGGAGAGAGATGCTGGCCTTTCGCAAAACTCCGCGAACGACCCTCGGCTTCTTCATCCCTTGGCGGCTGTCCGGCCTCTTGTCCGGATACCTACCGACTGACACACGACCACAGGCACGTGCGAAATTGGGCAAGACCGGAAATAGGTTCTTTGACCCTGCTACGCAACAATTTTTTTGGGCTGCGGGGCATTTTATTCAACGCCATCGCGCGGCGTTGCAAACGAGACGCACTCAGTGCGCCCAACATGAACGGATGTTAAGTTCGGTTAAGGAATTGGCGTAGTCTGGGGCTGGCGTGGAGTGCTGAACTACACCAGCGTCATGGTCCTGTAGTCGTCCTCTCGTGCGGCTGTCATCTCGCTCTCGGTGTCTTCTTCCGCGAGAGGAAGGATCCCGTAAACGCTACAGCTAGCGACGAATCACGAGCGGCCCGGGTGACTGGCGCTCGACTCAAGCACGCAATTGCGCGCCTGGCTGGGCAATGACAGTCGAGTGTGAAGAAGCCGGAGAGTGGAGCTGTGCGGGCACGCAGCGATCAGCCGCGGCGGGTGAATGGCTCGATCCGTGCGGCGGTGCGCAGGAAGGCGACCATGATAGCGACGCCGCAGAGGAACAGGCAAACCTGCAGGATGTGCTCGCCGGTGGTGGAGAGGCCGAACAGGATCGACAGCGCCCAGCCGCCCGCGAAGGCGGCGCCGAACACTTCCGCGCCGATCAGGATCGCCGCCGAGATGACGGTGATGACGCTGGGCCAGTAGATGCGGCGAGGGGCGGTGGAGGTGGTCATATTCTCAAGGTCCTGTTTCGGGCCGCAATCTCTCCGAAAAAGCCTGCTGCGGCAAGCACTAAAGGGCCCAAAAAAGCCCCATCGCGTGGTATAGATCGACGCATTCTATGGGCTTCAAAGCAGGATTTCTTATGTCAGAAACGTCGGTCTCGCCGGTTGCGTCGAAAGGTCTCGAAAATCCGCTTCTGAAAGCCTGGCAGACCCCGTTCGAGACCCCGCCGTTCGACGAGATCAAGCCCGAGCACTTCATGCCGGCCTTCGAACAGGCGTTTTTCGACCATTCGGCCGAGATTGCCGCGATCGTGAACGATCCGGCCGCGCCTGACTTCGCCAATACGATCACGGCGCTGGAGCGCTCCGGCAAGTTGCTCAGCCGTGTGGCATCGGTGTTCTACGATCTGGTGTCGGCGCATTCCAATCCGGCGATCCTGGAGATCGACAAGGACGTGTCGTCGCGGATGGCGCGGCACTGGAATCCGATCATGATGAATGCCGTGTTGTTCGGCCGCATCGTGGCGTTGCACGACAAACGCGCCGAGCTCGGCCTCACCACCGAACAGATGCGTCTCCTGGAGCGGACCTATACCCGCTTCCACCGCTCCGGCGCCGGCCTCGACGAGACCGCCAAGGCGCGAATGGCCGAGATCAACGAGCGTCTCGCGCATCTCGGCACCAGTTTCAGTCATCATCTGCTCGGCGACGAGCAGGAGTGGTTCATGGAGCTCGGCGAAGGCGATCTCGATGGGCTCGCCGAGAGCTTCGTCGCCTCGGCCAGGGCCTCGGCTGACGAGCGCGGCATGACTGGCAAGGCGATCATCACCACGTCGCGGTCCTCGATGGAGCCGTTCCTGAAAAGCGCGGCGCGGCGCGACCTGCGCGAGAGGGCCTACAAGGCCTTCATCCAGCGCGGCAACAATGGCAACGCCAACGACAACAACGAGACGATCGTCGAAATCCTGAAGCTGCGCGAGGAGACCGCGAAGATCCTGGGCTTCCCGACCTTCGCGGCCTATCGCCTGGAAGACTCCATGGCCAAGACGCCGGAGGCCGTGCGCGGTCTGCTGGAGCGGGTCTGGAAGCCGGCGCGTGCCCGCGCGCTGGCCGATCGCGATGCGCTGCAGGAGCTGATCGCGGAGGAGGGCGGCAACTTCAAGCTCGCTGCCTGGGATTGGCGCTATTACGCCGAAAAGCTGCGCCAGCGCCGCGCTAATTTCGATGATGCGGCGATCAAGCCTTATCTGACCCTCGACAACATGATCGCGGCGCAATTCGACACCGCGACGCGTCTGTTCGGTATCACCTTCGCCGAGCGCAAGGACGTGCCGGTCTGGCATCCGGATGTCCGCGTCTGGGAGGTCAAGGACGCCTGCGGCGCGCTCAAGGCCATCTTCTATGGCGACTACTTCGCCCGCCCGTCGAAGCGCTCTGGCGCCTGGATGACCTCGCTGCGCGACCAGCAGAAGCTCGACGGCGACGTCGCGCCGCTGGTGCTGAACATCTGCAACTTCGCCAAGGGCACCGACGGCCAGCCATCGCTGCTGTCGCCGGACGATGCGCGCACGCTGTTCCATGAATTTGGCCATGGCCTGCATGGCATGCTCTCGAACGTCACCTATCCCTCGCTGTCGGGCACCTCGGTGTTCACCGACTTCGTCGAACTGCCGTCGCAGCTCTATGAACACTGGCAGGAGCAGCCGCAGGTGCTGCAGACTTTCGCCAAGCACTACCAGACCGGCGAGCCGCTGCCCGACGATCTGCTGAAGCGGTTCATCGCTGCCCGCAAGTTCAACCAGGGCTTTGCCACGGTGGAGTTCGTTTCGTCGGCGCTGATCGACCTCGAATTCCACACCCAGCCGGCGTCTGCTTCGGCAGATGTCGCGGCCTTCGAGAAGAAGGAACTGGAGAAGATCGGCATGCCCGAGGAAATCGCGCTGCGACACCGGCCGACGCAGTTCGGGCACATCTTCTCCGGCGATCACTATGCGTCTGGCTACTATAGCTACATGTGGTCCGAGGTGATGGATGCGGACGCCTTCGGCGCCTTCGAGGAAGCCGGCAACATCTTCGATCCCGCAGTGGCCAAGCGGCTGCATGACGACATCTATTCGTCGGGCGGTTCGGTCGATCCGGAAGCGGCCTATATCGCGTTCCGCGGTCGCGCGCCCGCGCCGGATGCGCTGCTGCGGCGGCGCGGGTTGTTGGAAGAGCCTGAGGCGGCGTGAGGTGATACTTCTGATGAACCGCTTTTTGGGTCTGATCGCGATCGTTGTTGCGCTGGCTGGCGGCATCACCGCCGCCTCGGCCCACCCGCATGTCTTCGTCACGGCATCCAGCGAACTGATCTACGCGCCGGACGGCACCATCACAGGTGTGCGTCATGCCTGGGTGTTCGACGACATGTTCTCGACCTATGCGCTGCAGGGCATCGAGAGCAAGACCAAGGGCGTCTATACCCGCGAGGAACTGGCGCCGCTGGCACAGACCAATGTGGAGTCGCTGAAGGAATTCGCCTTCTTCACCTTCGCCAAGGTGGAAGGCAAGAAGCAGCGCTTCAACGATCCCGTCGACTATTATCTGGAAAAGCGCGACGCAGCTCTGGTGCTGCACTTCACGCTGCCATTCAAGACGCCGTTCAAGGCCAAGAAGATGGAGCTGGAAATCTTCGATCCGAGCTTCTTCGTCGATTTCGGCCTCGAGAAGAAAGATCCCATCAAGCTAGCCGGCGCACCGGCCGCCTGCACGATGGCGATCCAGCGCCCGTCGGACGGCGCCGCCAAGGCGCAGACCATGAATGAAGACACTTTCATGAATGGCGAGAACAGCAATTACGGCGCCATGTTCGCCAATAAGATCACGGTCGATTGCCCATGAGTGTAACTTCATCGACAGGTCTCCCCCCGCGTCATGCCCGGGCTTGTCCCGGGCATCCACGCCTAGACACCGGCATCCGGAAGACGTGGATGGCCGGGACAAGCCCGGCCATGACGAGCGGATGGAGTGTCGTTCTTGTTTGTGCGGCAGTGCTGGTCGTCGCCACCATGACCGACGCTTCGCTGCATCACGCTCTCGCGCAGAATCCGTTCGGGGCGCCGAAGGGCGTGCCGGATTCACAGGTCGGCGGCATCATCGGCTGGTTGCTCACCAAGCAGTCCGAATTCTACCGGGCGATGTCGGCGACCATCCGTGCCGCGAAGTCCGACGGCAGCGCCGTGTGGACGCTGCTGGCGATTTCCTTTGCTTACGGCATCTTCCACGCCGCCGGACCCGGGCACGGCAAGGCGGTGATCTCGTCTTATCTGGTCGCCAATGAAGAGACCGCCAGACGCGGCATTGCGCTGTCCTTCGTCTCCGCGCTGATGCAGGCACTGGTGGCGGTATTGATCGTCGGCATTGGTGCCTGGCTGCTGAATGTCACGGCCAAGACCATGTGCAGCACCGAGCGCTGGGTGGAAATCGCCAGCTACGGTCTCATCGCGGCCTTCGGCGCGCGGCTGGTCTGGAGCAAGGGGCGCGGTTTTATCCGCGCCTTGCGGCCGTCGCTGCCGGCCGCCGGCCCGCAGCTCGCGATGGCGCATGCCAGTGCGTCCGCGCATGATCATGGCCATGACCACCATCATCACGAGCACGCTCATGGCCACGCGCATGCTCATGCGCACGCCCATACGGCGCATGCCGAGGCGACGGCTTCAGCACATGCGCATCATGAGCACGGTCATCACGATCACGTTCATGACGAGCATTGCGGCCATTCCCATGGCCCGACGCCGGATCAGCTCGCTGGCCCCGGTGGCTGGGCGCGTGGATTATCGGCCGTGTTCACGGTAGGCATCCGGCCGTGTTCCGGCGCGATCCTCGTGCTGGTCTTCGCGCTGGCGCAGGGCATGTTCTGGGCCGGCATCGCGGCCACCTTCGTGATGGGCCTGGGAACCGCGATTACCGTGGCAACCATTGCCGTCATCGCCGTCTCCGCCAAGGGTCTCGCCGGCCGTTTGGCCGGTGGCCGCGATGGCAGTGGCGCGCTGGTGATGCGGGGGATTGAGTTCGGCGCGGCGGCGCTGGTGATGCTGTTCGGCGTTGGCCTGCTGCTGGGCTATGTCGCGGCCGAACGCGTCACCTGTTTCTGATCACCGTCCTGCCCTGATGGACAGTCCATCGTCTTGACAAGGTCCAGCCAAAGCGCGAAGCCACCGGCATCATGACAAATGTCGTTTCCCTCGAGCAGCCACCGGCCTCCACCCTGGAGATACCGGAACGCGTCGGCGTCTTGCTGGTCAATCTCGGAACTCCCGACACCGCGGATACCCGCGGCGTGCGCGTCTATCTCAGAGAGTTCCTGTCCGATCCGCGCGTGATCGAGAACCAGGGCCTGCTGTGGAAGCTGATCCTCAATGGCATCATCCTGACCACACGGCCGCGCCGTAAGGCCAAGGACTATCTGAAGATCTGGAACACGGAGAAAAACGAATCTCCGTTGAAGACGATCACCCGTGCGCAGTCCGACAAGCTCGCGGCGTCACTCGATAGCCATACCCATCTCGTGGTGGATTGGGCGATGCGCTACGGCAATCCGTCGATCCGTTCCCGCATCGCTGACCTGACTGCAAAGGGCTGCGACCGCATTCTGGTGGTGCCGCTCTATCCGCAATATTCGGCGGCGACGTCTGCGACGGTCTGCGACGAAGTGTTCCGCGTACTCGGCACCATGCGTGCGCAGCCGACGCTGCGGGTCACGCCGCCCTATTATGACGAGCCGGATTATATCGGCGCGCTGGCGACCTCGATCGAGAAGCATCTGGCGACGCTGTCATTCGTGCCGGAAATGATCGTGGCGTCGTTCCACGGCATGCCGCAGAAATACATCGACAAGGGCGATCCCTATCAGGCGCAATGCGTGGCCACGACCGAAGCGCTGCGCAAGCGGCTCGGGCCGGACGCGCCGAAGCTGCTGCTGACCTTCCAGTCGCGTTTTGGTTTCGATGCCTGGCTGCAGCCCTATACTGACAAGACCATCGAGCAGCTCGCCAAGGACGGCGTGCGTCGCATTGCTGTCGTAATGCCGGGCTTCTCGGCGGACTGTCTGGAGACGCTGGAAGAAATTGCGCAGGAGAATTGCGAGATATTCCTGCACAACGGCGGCGAGCAGTTCTCTGCGATCCCCTGTCTCAACGATAGCGACGAGGGCATGGACACGATCCGCCAGCTTGTGCTGCGTGAGCTGCAGGGCTGGATCTAAGGGCGCTCCAACCCATTCACGTCATTGCGAGCGCAGCGAAGCAATCCAGAAGCCACAGGCGAAGACTGGATTGCTTCGTCGCAAGGGCTCCTCGCAATGACGGCTGAGAGGTCCGTGGCTCGCGATCACGTCGGCGCTCTCGCTTTTCCCGATTTCGAACCTTAAAATCCTCCACGCCGACAAAACAACGAGGCGCCATATGTCGCGCGTCCATTTTGCCGCAGGGAGACTTTAATGTCCGGTTACGACATTTTCGCCATCGCCGTTGTGCTGCTGATCATCTTCACGCTGTTCGCCGGCGTGAAGACCGTGCCGCAGGGCTATGACTGGACCATCGAGCGCTTCGGCAAATTCACCCGTACGCTGTCGCCAGGCCTCAACCTCATCATCCCGTATTTCGACCGCGTCGGTCGCAAGATGAACATGATGGAGCAGGTGATCAGCATCCCCGAGCAGGAAGTGATCACCAAGGACAACGCCACCGTCACCGTGGACGGGGTCGCGTTCTTCCAAGTGTTCGACGCGGCCAAGGCAAGCTACGAAGTGTCCGACCTCAATCAGGCGATCATCGTGCTGACCATGACCAACATCCGTTCGGTAATGGGCTCGATGGATCTCGATCAGGTGCTGTCGCATCGTGACGAGATCAATGAGCGGCTGCTGCGCGTCGTCGATGCCGCGGTGTCGCCATGGGGCCTCAAGGTCAACCGTATCGAGATCAAGGACATCGTGCCGCCGGCCGATCTGGTCGAGGCTATGGGCCGGCAGATGAAGGCCGAGCGTGTCAAGCGCGCCGACATTCTGCAGGCTGAGGGTCAGCGCCAGTCGGAAATTCTCCGTGCCGAGGGTGCCAAGCAGGGCCAGATCCTGCAGGCCGAAGGTCGCCGCGAGGCTGCGTTCCGTGACGCCGAGGCACGCGAGCGTTCCGCAGAGGCCGAAGCCAACGCAACGCGGGTGGTGTCGGAGGCGATTTCGAAGGGTGACGTTGCGGCGCTGAATTACTTCATCGCCGACAAATACATCAAGGCGTTCGGCCAGCTTGCGGAATCGCCGAACCAGAAGGTCATCATGCTGCCGGTGGAAGCCATGAGCATGCTGGGCTCGCTGGCCGGTATCGGCGAGATCGCCAAGGCGACCTTCGGCGAGAACTCGACCTCGGCCCAGGCTGCCGCGCGCCGCAGCGGATCGGTGCCGCCGGCGGGTACAACGCCGCCGCGCAGCTAGGGATTTCGCAATGGCCGAAATGTTCGTCACTTTGGGGAGCTGGAACTGGCTGATCTTCGGCGTGCTGCTGATGGCGCTGGAGCTGCTGGCGCCCGGCGTCTTCATGTTCTGGCTCGGGCTGTCCGCATTCCTGGTCGGCGTGCTGTCCTTCATCGTCACGCCGTCCTGGCAAGTGCAGATCCTGCTGTTCGGATTGTTCGCCGTTGCCGCCGTTCCGCTGTGGCGGCGTATTGCGCGTCAGAAGCCCGGCGCCAATCCGAACCCGTTCCTCAACAAGCGCAGCGACGCGCTGGTCGGCCGTATCTGCACGCTGGATCGGCCGATCATCGACGGCGAGGGCATCGTGCGCATCGACGACACGGTCTGGCGCGTCAGTGGCCCGGATACGCCGGCCGGGACGCGGGTAAAGATCGTGAAGGCGGATGGGGCCAGTCTGACGGTGGACGTGGCCTGATCAGTCAGCCGCCAGCGATTTGCTCCACCGCTCCGCAAAGTGATGCAGTGGCAGGAAGGTGTCCTGCAACTCCCGGCCTGTATCCGTCAGCCCATAGCCGTCGGGCCGCAGCGCGATCAGACCCGCGTCTCTGAGATCGCTCAGGCGTGCCTGCAGAACGGTAGGGGACGCGTCGTCGCAAGCCTCGCGCAGCGCTCGTGAGGTCAGGGAGTGCTCACGCAACTCCCAAAGAATGCGCAGCGTCCAGCGCCGGCCTAGCAGGTCGAGCAGCGCCATGATCGGTCGGCCGGTCGTCGAGCCGCGCACACCGCGTCTGGGCTGCTTGGAAACGGACTTTGCCATCACATTACTCTCTTGCAGGGCGCTACAAAATATGTAGCATGTCGCTACGATTATTGTAGCGCAGGAGTTGGGCATGTCACGCATCGCGCCGCTGCAGCCGCCTTATGCTTCCGACATTCAGACGCAATTCGATGCGATCATGCGCGGGGCGCCGCCGCTGATGCTGTTTCGCGTGATCGCCGGTCATCCGAGGGCATGGAGCAAATTTCGCGCAGCTGGCCTGCTTGATCGCGGACCGCTGTCGCTGCGGGAGCGCGAGATTGTCATAGATCGCACCTGCGCACTGACCGGATGCGAATATGAATGGGGCGTCCATGTCGCGACCTTTGCAGACGCGGCGAAGCTGACGGAAGCGGAGGTGAGGGCGACCGTTGACGGTGACTCACAGGCGACATGCTGGTCGTCAGCGGAACAAGCTCTGATCGCGGCAGTCGATGCGCTGCATCACCGCGCCACGCTCAGCGATGAGGAGTTCAAGACGCTGGCCGCTCACTACGATGACGCGAAAATCTTCGAGATCATCCTGCTGTGTGGATTCTATCGTACAGTGTCGTACATCGCGAACGGCTTGGCATTGCCACTCGAAGCGAATGCGGCAAGGTTCCTGCGAACTGCAAGCTAACGTGGCTTACGCCACGCCCGCCCGTAGCAGATCGTGCAGATGCACGATGCCGACGGGCTTTCTGGCGTCCGTCACCAGCAGCGCGGTGATCTTCGACGAGTTGAGGATTTCCAGCGCTTCGCCGGCGAGCAGGTCACGGCTGATGGTCTTGGGATTCTTGGTCATGACTTCATCGACCGAGACCGTCATCAGGTCGGCGCGCATGTGACGGCGGAGATCGCCGTCGGTGACGATGCCGACCACATGGCCGTTGCCATCGGTGATGCCGACGCAGCCAAAGCCCTTCGAGGACATTTCCACCAGCGCATCGGACATCTTGGTGCCGAGCGGCTTGAGCGGCACGGCGTCGCCCGAATGCATGAGGTCGCGGGTGTATTTCAGCATCGCGCCCAGCTTGCCGCCGGGGTGCAGCACGCTGAAATCCACCGACGTAAAGCCACGGCCTTCCAGCAGCGCGATCGCCAGCGCATCGCCCATCGCCAGCAGCATCAGCGACGACGTCGTGGGCGCGAGATTATGCGGGCAGGCCTCGCGCGCCTTCGGCAGCGTCAGCGCGACATCGGCGGCCTCGGCCAGCGTCGAGGTGGCTTCGGAGGTGATCGCGACCACGCCGATCCTAAAACGCTTGGCATAGGTGATGAGGTTCTTCATCTCCGGCTGCTCGCCGGACCAGGACAGCGCCATGATGACGTCGTCGGGCGTGATCATGCCGAGATCGCCATGGCTGGCTTCGGCGGCGTGCACGAAAAAGGCGGGTGTACCGGTCGATGCGAAGGTCGCGGCGATCTTGCGGCCAATATGACCGGACTTGCCGAGGCCCGTGATGATCAGGCGGCCTTTGGCCTTGAGGATCAGGTCGGCGGCCGCGACGAAGGCCGGGCCGAGGTCGGATTGCAGCGCGGTTGCCAGCGCAGTGACGCCGCTGGCTTCGGCCTCCAGCGTACGCAGCGCCGAGGCAATCGCTTCAATGGCCTGATCGCTCATCGCTGCCGTCGTTTTCGTCGGAAGGCCGGGTGTCTTGGAGAGGGGCATCAATCGCATCCTGGGGCCGTAAATTGTCCGGCTGTGTCGCCGTCCTCTTAGCACGGCTGGGCCTGCCTGGCGAAACCCCGCCGATGCGATCTCAACGGGCCATTAACCATAAGCGTTTTAACTCCCTTAACCATGAGTTGTCGTGCGCGCCTCCGGCGACGCTCTTGGTGGATTTTGTAAGCTTTTGATGGTGTTGGAGTTTTTCTGATCGTGAGGATGGGTCGAGTACGCGACCGCCGCAACTGCGCCTGGGCCAACGGCGCGGTTTCGGCATGTCTGTGCCTGAGCCTCCTCATGCCATCTCCGGCATTCTCGCAAGCATTGACGTCAGACCTGCTGGCGCCGGTCCCGGGCGGCTTCGTGTCGCCGCAGAACCTGCCGACGCGCCGGACGACGGATGCGCCGCTCCAGCCAAATGGAACGCTGCAGACCAGCCAGCTATCGCCGGATCGCATCCCACAGTCGATCATCACACCACCCATACCCGCCGCATCGGGCGCCGCCGGCACCGGATTCGATGCGCTCAACCGCAAGCGCAAGCAGATCAAATATTATCCGGGCGCGAAGAAGCCGAAGCCGCCAGTGGGGCCTGGCAGCCCGCCGCCGCCGCTGGTGCCCGAAACGCGGCCGTCACCGCCATCGGCCAAGGCCGCCAAGCCTCCCGTCGCCCCATCGGTTGCCGGCACGGTGGTAGGTCAGCCGCCGCGCCGGCGATTGCCGATTGATCCCGATCCTTATGCCCCGACCGGCGTGCGCGTCGGCAGCTTCCTCGTGAAGTCGGCAGTGGAAATCTATGGCGGCTACGACAATAACCCGGCGCGCTTCGTGCAGCCGAAGGGGTCGTCGTTCTACAAGGTTGCGCCAGAGCTGCTGGCCGCAACCGACTGGACGCGGCACTCGATCATCGTGGATCTGCGCGGATCCTTCACCGGCTATGAGAAGCAGTTTCCCGCAGCGCCATTCCAGACTTCGCCGGCACCCGAAAATGTCGATCGCGCCGAATTCAACGGCAAGATCGCCGGTCGTCTCGATGTCGCCCGCGACCTGCGCGTTAACAGCGAAATGCGTATGCGGGTCGGCGCGGATAATCCGGGCAGCCCGAACATTCAGGCCGGCTTGAAGGAGTTCCCGCTGTTCACGACGACTGGTGGGTCGCTCGGGGTCGAGAAGGACTTCAACCGCCTTCAGATCAAGGTCGATGGTCTCGTCGATCGCACTGTCTATCAGGATTCGAAACTGACCGACGGCACCCAGACCAACAACAATGACCGTAATTTCAATCAGTATGGCGGCGTCGGCCGCGCCACCTATGAAGTGCTGCCGGGTCTGAAGCCATTCGCCGAAGTCCAGGGCGATGTCCGTGTGCACGACGATCGGGCGGATCGCTTCGGCTATCTCAGGGATTCCAGCGGCGGCTATATCAAGGCCGGCACGACGTTTGAATTCACGCGTCTGCTGACGGGCGAAGCCTCAATCGGTTATGCAGCGCGCAGCTATACGGATACGCGGCTGGAGGTTCTCAAGGGCCTGCTGACGTCAGCCTCGCTGATCTGGACGGCCACACCGCTGACGACTGCAAAATTCGTTTCGACCACGTCGATCGACGAGACCACCGTGCCCGGCGTTCCCGGCATTCTCACGCGCACCTATACGGTTGAGGTCAATCACGACTTCCGGCGCTGGCTGACGGCCACGGGCAAGTTCACTTACGTGACGCAGGACTATCAGGAAAACTTCCGCTTCGATAAGATCTACTCGCTGCAGGGTGATCTCGTTTACAAGCTGAACCGTGAAATCCAGCTCAAGGCGCAGGTGCGCCGCGATATCCTGGATTCAAACATCCTTGGCGCGAGCACGGCCTCGACGGTGGTGATGCTGGGTGTGAGACTGCAGCGATAGCGGTCAAAAATCGCTGGGCGCCACGTCGCTCGTCCTAATTCCACTTCCGCATGAACTTGGCCGTCTTCCGGCGAAATTTCACACCGGAGCCATCGGGCAATCGGATGGCGATGAAGCCGGCTGCGATACAGGCCTCGCGCTGCGGCATGTGCTCATCGGGCGCGCGCTCGGTCTCCCACCACGAGGCCCGGTGCGACGCGCGCGGCAGCGCGTCGTCGATGATCTCCTCGATCGCATCCATGCTCAGCACGAATTCGTCCTTGGTCTGGCTGGCCAGGTAGGCGCGGAGCAGGTCGTAGTCAGGCACGGAATTGTCCTCGGTATAATCTCGCAAACGTCATACGCGCCCGCGCGATCAGGCGCTACAGCGCGATTTCGGTAAATCGACATCGGAAGTGCGTCATCCGAGCATTTTCCGCAACCGTTCGTTAACGCCGTGTGGAACCCAAAGCCGGTACTTAAGCGCTCGGCAAGCATTCGCGTGCGATCCGTGGGGTACGGAGCACATGATGAAGTCGGGGAATGCAAGCACGGGAATTCGACGCTGGCCGTTATCGGCCAAGCTGTTGATTCTGTCGTCGCTGGTCACGATCATTGGCTTTTCGGCCGTTTGCGGCACTGTGATGCTCGATATGCGCCGCGGCGAGGAAGCGCTCGCGCGACAGACTGCCGAGAACCTCGCCACCTCCATCGATTCTGATATAGGTCGAACCGTTGAACAATACGATCTGTCGTTGCGCGCTGTCATTTCCGGCATCAATACGCCCGAGATCGACAAGCTCAGCAAGGAAATGCGCCAGCTGATCCTGTTCGACAATGCGGCATCAGCGCGCCAGTTTGCATCCATTCAGGTGTTCGATGCGCTTGGCGATCTTATCATCGATGCGGCATCGCTCGATCCTGCCAAGCAGAGCAGTGCCGACGAAGAGTTCTTCAAGGTACACAAGTTCGACGGCGAGCGCGGGCTCTATGTCAGCAAACCGATGCTGCACCGGGGCGCGTATTCCGTCGTGCTGAGCCGCCGCATCACCGACGTCGATGGCAATTTTGCCGGCGTCGTCGCGGGTGCCATCCGGTTCGCCTACTTTCATGATCTGTTCGGCCGCTTGCGGCTGAACAAGGACGACAACATCACAGTGATCCGCCGCGACGGCGTCGTCATCATGCGTACGCCGTTCGATCTCGACGTGGTCGGCAGGGATCTGAGCAAGACCCCCGGCGTGATGCGGGCGCTGAGCCGGTCCAACGGATCGTATTCGGGCGTCGGTGTCGTTGACCAGATCGAGCGCCTCTATGTGTGGCGCGACAGCGGTCGGCCGTTGCTCGTGATCGTCGGCCGGCCGTGGGCCGGCATCTACAGTCTGTGGTATCAGCAGGCGATCAAGATCGGCGGCATCATGCTGGCGCTGATTATCTTCATCACCGCGGTGACACTGTTCCTGGCGCGCGAAATAGGCCGCCGCGCACACGCAGAGCACAAGCTCGAAGAACTGGCCACGACCGATGGTCTCACTGGACTGCGCAATCGCCGCAAATTCGATGCGGCGATGGAGCTGGAATGGCGTCGCGCCATCAGGCATTCACGGCCGATGGCACTGCTGTTGATCGACGCCGACCATTTCAAGGTTTTCAACGACAGCTTCGGTCATCAATCCGGAGACACTGCCCTGATCGCGATCGCGAATTGCATCGCAGGAGCGGCGAAGCGGGCCGGCGACTGTGCCGCGCGCTATGGCGGGGAAGAGTTCGCCGTGCTGCTGCCCGGTGCGACCGTGCAGGATGCCTATGAGGTTGCCGAAACCATTCGACGTCGCGTCGAGCAGGTGCCGGCCGATCCTGCGATGCTCACGGTCAGCATCGGCGTCGCCAGCGTGAAGCCGCTGGTGACGATGGAGTGGACGGGACTGGTCGAAGCTGCCGACAAGGCGCTCTATGCGGCGAAGGCCGCAGGCCGCAACCGGTGTGTCATCGCAGGCGATGCGCACCAGGCGATTGCAGCCTAGCGCTTACTCTCCGAGGTAACGTAGCATTTCGGCGCGCAGACCTTCGCGCAGATCAGGGCGTTGCAGGCCGAACGCGATATTGGCGCGCAGGAAGCCCGACTTCGAACCGCAATCGTGCCGCTCGCCTTCGAATTCCACGCCGTAGAACGACTGGCTCTTGGCGAGGCCGATCATCGCATCGGTGAGCTGGATTTCGCCACCCGCGCCGCGCTCCTGGGTCTCCAAAATCTTGAATATCTCCGGCTGCAGGATGTAGCGGCCGGTAATCGAAAGGTTGGACGGCGCGGTGCCCTTCGGGGGTTTCTCGACCATGCCGTCGATGGTGAAAGCGGCTTCGTGAGTTGGGTGGCGCTCGCCGACACCGCAGATGCCGTATTGATGCGTCATGTCCATCGGGACTTCCTCGACGGCAACGAGGTTGGACTTTTCGCCAAGCGCTCCCGCGATATCGACCATCTGCTTCAGGCAGCCCGGGGAATTCAGCACCAGCTCATCCGGCAGCACCACGGCGAAGGGCTCATTGCCGACGATATCGCGGGCACACCAAACGGCATGGCCAAGCCCGAGCGGGGCCTGCTGGCGTGTGAAGCTCATGGCGCCGGCGGCAGGCTGGGACAGCGCCAGCTGTTCGATCTCGGCAGACTTGTTGCGGCTCTTGAGTGTCTCGTCGAGCTCGAACATGCGGTCGAAGTGATCTTCGATGATGCCCTTGTTGCGGCCAGTAACGAAGATGAAATGTTCGATGCCGGCCTCGCGGGCTTCGTCGACCACATATTGGATCAACGGTCGATCGACGATAGTCAGCATTTCCTTCGGCATCGCCTTGGTGGCGGGAAGGACGCGGGTGCCGAGGCCGGCGACCGGAAAAACGGCTTTGCGAATTTTCATCAGGGGACTTTGCAATGACCTTGGAGGGGAACGACGCAGGCAGGCCAACGAAGATTGCGCCTGCTGGTTCCGTTTGCAACCGGGAACAAAGGCGGATGTGTGGTGCCGGGCTACATGTCTGCAATTATCCTTTCTGCCGCGCGGCACGTCCGCCCAGCCAGGCAAAACTGGAATAGTGTTAAGCTGATGGAAACCCTCACCGGGCCTCCTGTCATGCCACAGTCATGACCAAATTCCGGTCAGATTCCCGAGATGGATAGTGATGAAATCTGCGACGAAGATGGCGCGTAGCCTGACATGCGGTGTAGCTGCGCTCGGCGCAGTTTTGCTTACGGCAGCCCTGCCCGTGGCGGCGCAGGCGCAGAGCAAGAGCGGCCCTTTCAGCCTGTTCGACAATATCTTTAGCGGATCGTCGCAGACCCAGGACCCGCCGCCACAGGCGGCACTACCCGGCGCGCCCGGAGCGCAGCCCTGGAGCGGCGAGGACGGCGCATCCGGCCATCCGCTGATGACTGCACAGGCAATCCGCGAGGCCGCTGGTAATTTCGACAACTGCATTGCCGGACTGTGGCCTGATGCCGCACGCCGCGGCATCTCGCAGGACAGCTATCAGCGTTTCACCGCCGGGCTGACGCCGGATCTGCGAATTATGGACCTGATGGATTCGCAGCCGGAATTCACCAAGGCGATCTGGGACTATCTCGATATCCTGGTGAACGACAACCGCATGGCCAAGGGCCGCGAGGTGCTGGCGCAGTACAAGACGATCTTCGATGCGGCCGAGAAGGCCTATGGTGTCGATCGCTACATCATCGCGTCGATCTGGGGCATCGAGTCGAACTACTCGACGATGATCGGCGATCGCAGCGTTCTGCGCTCGACGGCGACGCTGGCCTGCGTCGGCCGCCGCCAGGCCTATTTCAAGGATGAGTTTCTGGTCGCTCTGGAAATCCTGCATCGCGGCGATCTGAGGCCTGAACAGATGCGCGGCTCTTGGGCCGGAGCATTCGGGCCGACCCAGTTCATGCCGACCGCGTTCAAGCGCTTCGCGGTGGACGGTGACGGCGATGGCCGCCGCGACGTGGTGGACAATCCGACCGATCTGATCTTCTCGACCGCCAACAACCTGAAAAAGGATGGCTGGCAGAGTGGCCAGACCTGGGGCTACGAGGTCGTCGTGCCACAAGGCTTCAACTACATGCTGGCCGACAAGGCCAAGGCGATGACACTGCCGCAATGGGAGCAGCTTGGCCTTAAGCGGGCTAACAACCAGCCGTTCCCGCGCATGATAGAAAAGGCCTATCTGCTCGCGCCCGCCGGTTCGCAGGGGCCGGGCTTCCTGATGCTGACGAATTTCCGCGTCATCATGAAATACAATCCGGCCGAGGCCTATGCGATGGCCATCGGCCATTTCGCCGACCGGTTGCGCGGCGGTCCGCCTTTCGTGCAGCCATGGCCGCGTCAGGAGCGCGTGCTATCCCGCGCAGAACGGCTTGAGCTGCAGCAGCTGCTGGCGCAGCGCGGCTTCTACAAAGGTACGCCGGACGGCCAGTTCGGCGGCCAGACCCGCGAAGCCTTGCGCAACTTCCAGGCCTCCGTCGGCGCGCCCGCTGACGGGTTCGCATCGTCGGAGATGCTGGATCGGCTCCGGGTGAGATAGGCGTCCTGCGCAGAGGCCCACAGCGCATAACATTATACCGCAGTGCAGCATGCATGCTACGCTGGTCCCCTTGGATGCATTCTTTGGGGACTATCGATGTTGAACAGGCGCACGCTGCTGGCCGGATTGTCGGCAAGCCTTCTTCCATTTGAGGCCAAAGCGGCGTGGCCGGAACGGTCCATCACCCTGCTGCACGGTTTCGCGCCGGGCGGAGGCACCGACGCAACCTCGCGTGTGCTCGCCGAAGGTCTGTCGAAAATTCTCGGCCAGACCGTGGTGGTCGAAACCAAGCCCGGCGCCGGCACGACGCTCGCCGGGGCGCAGCTCGCCCGCTCGGCGCCTGACGGCTACACGATCTCGCTGATCACCGCGACCTATGGCGCGTCGTCGGCCTTCTACAAGAGCCTGCCTTACAAGCCGGTCGATGACCTCAAGGGTATCTGCCAGGTCTCCGAAGCGCCCTACATGTTCTCGTGTAATGCGGACACGCCCTTCAAGAATCTCGCCGAGTTGATCGCTTCTGCAAAGAAGCAGCCGGACAAGCCGCTCACTTACGGCACGCCCGGTGTCGGCTCGGGCCCGCATCTGATCGTCGAGCAGATCGGGCAGTTGGCCGGCGTGAAGTTTCAGCACATTCCGTTTCGCGGCGGCGCTCAGGCCGTTGTCGAAGTCCTCGCGGGGCGCATCGACTTCATGGTCGATCCGCCGATCTCGATGATCGAGCAGATCAAGGCCGGCAAGTTCCGCGCACTCGCGGTGACGACGGCTGAACGCTTCCCGTCTTTCCCCGATATTCCCACCGTGGCCGAAGCGGGCTTTCCCGGCTACGCCGCGCCGGGCTGGTACAGCCTCGTTGGCCCGGTCGGCCTTCCCGACGACGTCGTGGCAAAGTTGAACGCTGCGACGGTCACACTGCTCAAGGATGAGAGCGTGAAGGAGCGGCTGCTGTCGCTCGGTAGCCAGGCTAAGGCCTCGCAGCCGAAGGAGGTCATCGATCTCCTGGCCTCCGACGTGAAGCGCTGGAGCGAGGTGCTGGAGAAGGCAAAGATCGAGCGGATCTAGAACGCACACAGGCGCGCCGCATCGTGCGGCGCGCCTGTCTTTGAACGGCAGGTTATTCCGCCGCCTGCTGCGCCACCGTCGGCGCATTGCCGGCGACTGTGGCCCGGCGCATGTCGCGCGGCTGCGACTGGTCGTAGCGGCGGACGCGATGCATGGTCTGGCGATTGTCCCACATCACGAGATCATGCAGCGTCCATTTGTGGACATAGACGAATTGCGGCTGCGTGGCGTGTTCGTTGAGATCGCGTAACAATACGCGGGCCTCCGGTACGCTCATGCCTTGGATCGCGCCGGCATGCGACGACAGATACAGCGACTTGCGGCCATGCACCGGATGCGTGCGCACCAGCCGCTGCAGCACCGGCTTGAACATCTCTTTCTCTTCGTCGGTGTAGTCGAGAAAGCCGAGCGCACCGCGCGAGGTCATCAACGAATGTTCGCAGATCATGTCCTCGATCTCGACCTTGGTGTCGTTGTCGAGCGTATCATAGGCCGCGCGCATGTCGGCGAATTCGGTATTGCCACCCTTCGGATTGACCACGCGCGCCGACAGCAACGAGAATTTTGCCGGAATCGGCCGGAAAGAGCTGTCCGAATGCCACAGGCAGTTGCCCAGATTGAACAGGTGCGCCCGGCTGTCTTTCGGCAGCGGCTTGCCGTCCTTGCCGAGATTGGATACGTCGGCCAGCCCCGATGTGAGCCGGTAGTCTTCCTTCTTGGTGACGGAGCCGCCTTTTCGGTTCTCTCGCTCGCCGAAATTCTGCGCGAAAGCGAGTTGCTGTTCGTCGGTGATATCCTGCTTCGGGAATATCAGGACGGCATAGTCATCCATGCCGCGCTCGATCGTAGCAGCATCGTGTGGGCTGACCGGCTTGGTTAGATCGACGCCGGTCACTTCGCCGACGAAAAAGGGATGCAGTTTGCGGATCGTCACGGGCATTGCAGATTTCCTCCGTGTGGAATGGTTGACCCATTCGATTGCGGCTTCCAGCGATGCCGGGCCGCTTGAGAAAAATGCTACGCCCGTGCGGAGTGATGTCAATCGGCGCGAATGCAGTTACGCATTGCGTGCCATGAGGCCGCCGTCGACCGGGATCACCGCGCCTGTGATATAGGACGCGGCAGGTAGGCACAGGCTTAGCGTCATATGCGCGACTTCTTCCGGCTCTCCGTAGCGGCGCAGAACGGTCCGGCGCTTGGCGAAGATCACCTTGTGTTCGTCGCTGATGCGTTCGGTGATCCCCGTCGTGATCGGGCCGGGACAGATGCAGTTTACCGTGATGCCGTCGCGGCCGAGTTCCACCGCGAGCGAGCGCGTGAGGCCGGTAACGCCGGCCTTCGCCGCGGAATAGGGACTGTGCAGTGCGGTGGCGCCGAGCGCTTCGGTGGACGCGATGTTGACGATCCGCGGCGAGGGCGATTTGCGCAGGTGCGGCAGCGCGGCGCGGATGATGCGCTGGTGCGAGGTCAGCATCACGGCAATGGCGCGATCCCATGCGGCGTCATAGCCGTCCTGATCGATCGCGGTACTCACCGAGATGCCCGCATTGTTGACGATGATATCGAGGCTGCCGAAATGCGCGGCGACGTCGCTGACCACTGTGCGGATGCGATCGGGATCGGCGACATCGAGGGTCCATGCGTGTGCGCTGCCGCCGCCTGATGTGATCGCGTCAACGACGGAGGCAATGCCGTCTGCCGAAATATCGGTGACGGCAACATTGGCGCCTTCGTCGCCGAACACGCGCGCCGTCGCGCGGCCCATCCCGCTTGCAGCGCCGGTGACCAGAACGGTGAGGCCGCGCACCGAGCGGCTGAGTTGTTTGTAATCCGACAAGGCATCCTCCGAATTTTGCGCCTTCATGATGAGGCTTGATTGAAGGCTTGCACCGATCGCCGGCGCGGTCAAACATGTGCCGATAAAATCAAGAAGGACGATCAGGGATGAACGAACTCGATTTCAGCGGCCAGCAGGTGCTCATCGTCGGAGGATCAAGCGGCATCGGCAATGGTATGGCGCAGGCGTTTCGTGCGCGCGGCGCACGCGTGCATGTGTGCGGTACGCGCGCCAAGGCCAGCGACTACACGATCGATGAAGGTTCCGATCTCGACGGCCTCGGCTACAGTCAGCTCGATGTTGGCAGCGCGTCGGCCATCGACGCCTTCGATCCGAAGCTCGATCGGGTCGATGTGCTGATCCTCGCGCAGGGTGCTGTGATCTATCGCCGCGGTGAATTCGAGATGGATGGCTTCCGCAAGGTGATGGAAGTCAATCTGATCAGCCTGATGGGCTGCGCGACGAAGTTTCATGCGCAGCTCAAGGCAAGCAAGGGCCGATTGATCATTGTCAGTTCCACCGCGGCCTATCATGCCACCAAGGGCAATCCCTCTTACAATGCGTCGAAGACCGGCGCGGTCGGCCTCACGCGCACATTGGCGCAGGCGTGGTCGGAAGACGGCATTCGCGTCAATGGTATCGCGCCGGGGCTCGTCGACACCAAGATGACAAAGGTCACGACAGCGAATCCAAAGCGGCTGGAAGGCGCGATTGCCAGGATCCCGCTGCAGCGGCTCGGCACGCCTGCCGATATGGCTGGCGCTGCATTGTTCCTGGCGTCGCCGCTGTCATCCTATGTTTGCGGTCATACGCTGGTCGTCGATGGCGGTTTGATCCTTTAAATTCACGGCGCCTGCATCGCGACGGAACCAGTACTGGCTTCAGGCATTACACCGGCGAGAATTTCCTCACGGAGTAATGGACATGGACAAGGACCGTATCGCGGGCGCAGCCAAGGATGCAGCCGGCAAGGTTGAAGGTGTGATCGGCCGAGCCACGGGCGATGAGCGGACTGAAGCCTCGGGCCGCGCGCGCGAAGCGACGGGCACCGTGCAGAACCTGTATGGCCAGGCCAAGGATGCCGTGCGCGACGCATCGGACGCCGCCACCAGCTATGCCAAGGATGCACTCGACAGCGACATCTATCGCGACGGCACGCAGGCGATCACCGACAAGGTCCGCGACAATCCGCTGGGCTCGCTGCTGATCGCAGGCAGTATCGGTTTTGCGCTGGCCATGCTGATGACGCGTCCGCCGCGTCGTCGTCCGAACCGTTTCGGCTATTGATCGCGTATCGCGACTGACTAACAGACGCAGCAGAAGCGTCAGCAGTCGTGGTCGAGCAAACGTCCACGAAGTAAAAATCCCTCAGCCCGCAAAGGCTGAGGGATTTTTTTTGACTCTGAAATTTCGCGTCGGAATTTTTCGCGCGGTCAGCGCGTGAAGAAACCGGAGGGGGCGGAGGCGGCGGGGCCGACATTGGCGGGCGGGCGCGGGCCGGGTGCCTGGGCCGGGCGGGGGCGCTGCGGCGCCAGCTGGACGGGCGCGCGGCGCGGCTCGTCGAACCCGAAGAAGCTACCGAAGGATGAGGGCGCTTCGGTGGCGATGACGGGCTTCGGCTTTTTCTTCGGCGCGGTCGGCGGCGCCATCACCGGGACGATGCCGTCCGGCCCGGTCGCCGCAGCGGTCGTGCCGCTCGTGCCTGATGTGGTCGGGGTGACTGCGGCCACAGGCACATCGCCCTTGGCCTGTTCGCGGCCGATCTCGCGGCGCGGCCAGGCGAAGTCGTCGGCGCGGCCGGCGGGTGCGGCGAGCGGCTCGCCCTTCACCAGCACGCGCGCCACCAGCGCATCGACACTCACTGGTTTCACGCCGGGGCCGCCGAGCAGTTGATCGGTGCCCACGGAGGAGGCAACCAGCGGCACGATAGGGCCGGCCAGCGGACGCGGCGCCGGCGCGCCGGGCACGGCATTGAGGTCCGGCGTCGCAGGCTCGCTCGGCAGCGCGATCGGCGCGGAGCGGCCGGACAGCAGGCGGGTGATTTCGCGCTCAACGTAATGCGCCATCTTGCGGGCGCCGGCCTTGGTGAAATAGACGCCGTCGGCCGAACGCAGCCGGCGGATCTGGCCTTCGAAATCCGGGCCCTGCTGCAGGAAGCGGCCGGCTTCGTCGACGAAGCCGTCCCAGATATCGACATAGGTGATGCCGGCCTTGGTCGCGGCGTCGCGATAGAGATTGTCGAGATAGAGCATGTCGGCGGTCGCCTTGGTGCCGCGCACTGCCGGCAAGCCGACCCACAGCACGGGCACGCCCTTCGCCTTCACGACGTTGATCATCTCCTCGATCTTCTTCGAGTAAAGCTCGCCCCAGCGCTCGTCGCGGAAATCGACCATGCCGCCGGTACGCGCGCCGCGCTCGGTGACGATCGAGCCGGGATCGGGAATGTCTGCGTCATCCGCCTCGGGCTCGGCCGGCTTGTCGCCGGGCTTCACTTCCGCGGCGCTGTCTTTCTTTTCGTCCTTCTTGGCGCCCTTCTTCTCGGCGGCCTTGTCGGGCTCGCGGATTGCGACGCGGTCATTGAGCCCGAGCATGACGACAATGGCGTCGGGCTTCTCGGTGGCGAGAATGCCCTTGGCCGCCGCGGCCCAATCGGCGGGCTCACCCTTCGGCTGATAGCGCAGCAGGCCGGAGACGGTCTTGTGCTTGCGGATCACGCCCATGTCGGGCTGTTCAGCATAGGCGTCTTCAAGGCCGTAAGCGAGCCAGTCGGCCATGCTGTCGCCGAGCACCAGCACGTTGCGCTCGGCCGGTGCATCGCGTTTTTCCGGCGACGGTGCGCGCGAATAGTCCTCGCGTGGAGCGGCCCGCTTCGGCGCCTGTTGTTGTTGGAACGGCGCGAAAAACGGACTGTCATTGCCGCCGCCGAACCAGCCGAAGCCACCACCGCCGCCTTGAGGCACATTGCGCTGCGGACGCGGAGGAGGTTGCTGCGGACCGCCGAAACCGAAGAACTGCGCCGACGCGGGCGCCACGATGCCGATCAGCAGGCCCAAAGCCACGGCGAGCACCATCAGCGTGCCCTTTTCGGCACGCCAGTAATCGATCCGCCATCTCGGCAAATTGGGCTTCTGTGACATGCGCCTCGACCGCAATCGCAGGGTCCGCAGACCCGGGTTCCCGCTCGACATACTACCGGATTCGGGCCGCAAGCGGGCAGCCGCGATCCCGCCATCAAGCGCCGCCCGGCGTTAACGTCAAGCAAATCCCGGAACTTTTCGCGTCAGGGTGAACGGCGAGGCCGCAGCCAAGGCCTGTGCCGAACAAAGCGGCAATTCCGGAGTTGTCGTGATAAATCAGGGAGGTTTGCCATGAAGTCACTGCTGCTCGCCGTTGCGCTCGTTTTCGCGCTGCCCTCATGGGCTTCCGCAGATACCCCCGGCAAGGACTGGATGACCGCACAGCAGGTCACCGAGAAGCTGCGCAGCTTGGGCTATACCGAGGTCAGGGAGCTTGAAGCCGACGACGGCCATTGGGAAGCCGATGTCGTGAAGGACGGTCGGATTTACGAGGTCCATGTCGATCCGCATAGCGGCGCGCTCACCAAGAACGAACCCAAGCACTGACGCCGGCAGGCTAGTCTATTTCCAGAGCCCCAAAGCCTGCCATTTCGCCGGCGGAATGACCGTTCCCGTCTTGTAGGTGAAATCCAGCACCGTCTTGTGGTCCGGCGTCGCCTTGCAGGTGAAGGCGACCTGCATCCATTTGCCGCCCGCGCGATAGGCGCCGCCCTTGGCGATCATCGTATTGCCGAGATGCTGCGGCGGCATCAGCGCGTCGGATTTGGCGCGCTCGACGCGCGGACCGCCCTTGCTGATCCGGCGCATCGCCTCGAAATCGCAGACCTGCTCCAGCCGGGTCTTCGGATCGAGCTTGCCGAGGGCCGCCATGAAGCGGGCATCGCTGGCATGAGCCTGCGGGACAAGCGCCACAAGGCCGAGCGGAAGAAGCAGGAATTTCATGCGGGACGGGACAACACGTTTGGAAGGACGAACCGGCGGGACGATATCCGCTTAGCGTGTCCAGAGGTTGCTGACTACCCACTTTGGGATGCGCTGCGCGGCAGGTCGCGCTGTGCGAGTCCCGGTCATGAATGGGGTCGACGCGCGCACGCGCCGTCTGTCCCGCGCCGCTGCGCAAGTTGGCCTTCCGGTGGTCCCCCGCAAAGGTGAGGGGGATAGAGCGCCGAAAGGCGCAACCTTGTAATCAGTGGCGCGTCCCGTCGGCTGCCTGCGACAGTGACCTTCGGTGCGCGCACGCCTTTCGGCGCTCCATCGCGGCTTTTCTGTTCCCGGGGCCGTGCTTCCGGGTACGGGCATCGTGCCCGTCATCCAGCCGGCTTTCGCCAGCCTTCACCCGCACCCGTCCAGCCGCAAGCGGCAGAGCCCCGTAGTGGGCCCGGACGGCTACCCAGGACCTCCCGAGTCCGTGCTTGCGAGGCACGTCCGCGGGCGCCGCACCCTGTCCCACCTCCAAAGACGCCCTCGAGAAGCGCCCCTCGTTGGACAAGGTAATCGGAATATAAGCCTTTATAGGAATAATATCAATATCGGAATATGTCGTTAAAGTCATAGCCGCCATGAGTAAGAATGGCGAAGGTCCCTTGCTCCCTCAAGCATGGCGTACTCGCTGCGTTATGCAAGAGCGGGGAAAGGGCATTGCTGCTCCGCGGAGTTCTTGTTTTGAAACGCATCTTGATTGTTGGCTGTCCTGGCGCGGGAAAGAGTACGGCAGCTCGTGCGCTGTCTGAAATCACTGGCCTGCCGGTGATCCATCTCGACCGTCACTATTGGCAGCCTGGTTGGCGCATGCCCGATAGCGACGTCTGGCGCACGACAGTCGAGACGTTGGCGGCTGAACCGTGCTGGATCATGGATGGAAATTACAGTGGCACGCTTGTGTCGCGTCTGGCGCGCGCGGATACGCTGATCCATCTGGATTATCCGACCGGGCTTTGCCTGTGGCGCGTTTTGCGTCGGACGACCTTGGGCTGGGGACGGGTGCGTGTCGATACGGGGCCGGGATGTCCAGAACGTTTCGATGTGGAGTTTCTGCATTTTGTCATGAACTACAGGCGCGACCAGCGTGCGCGTGACATGGAGCGCATGGCGGACTTTGCCGGMGAGGTGCATCGGTTTACGAGGCCGGCAGAGTTGACGGCGTTTATCGCGGGCCAGCGCACGGCATGATCTGCCAGCTTTTGATAGCATCATGAACCTGTACAATTAAGCATCGACGCGCGCTTCTTATCCCTCCCTCAAGCGCAGCGAAGCTGCGGGCAGTGGGGAGGGTGGCCGGCCGACAGGCCGGTCGGGTGGGGTGGTGCAGCAAGCGAGGACGGCGTGGCGAACGCATATGCGCGTGTACTCCGAAAAAACCTGACGCCGCAGGAGTCGAAGCTGTGGGTGAAGCTGCGTGCGCTGAAGCCGCTCGGTTTTCACTTTCGACGGCAGGCGCCGATCAAGCACATCATCGTGGACTTCGTGTCGTTTCGTGAGTGTCTGGTCATCGAAGTCGATGGCGGACAGCATAATTTCGATGAGGCGGCGCGTCGGGATGAAGCGCGGGATGCGTTCTTGCGCGGCGAGGGATTTCGCGTAATGCGGTTCTGGAATTTCGAGGTGGATCGGAATCTGGATGGCGTGATGGAGTCGATAATCGGAGCTCTGGGCTCCCCCCCACCCGGCCGGCCTTACGGCCGTCCACCCTCCCCACAAGGGGGAGGGATAAGAAAAGAGCCGCGGCAACTGAGTTGCGCGGCTCTTGAAGCGTGGTGTTTGAAACTGCGGCCCTTACCTCGGCAGCGTCGTCGTCCCCATCAGCGCCTGATCGATGGCGCGGGCGCACAGGCGGCCTTCGCGGATCGCCCAGACCACCAGCGACTGGCCGCGGCGCATGTCGCCGGCGGAGAACACCTTCGGCAGCGAGGTCGCGAAATCGGTCGTTGCGGCGCGGACATTGCCGCGCTGGTCGAGATCGACGCCGAGGGTCTTCAGCATGCCTTCGTGGACGGGATGGACGAAGCCCATCGCCAGCAGCACGAGGTCGGCCTGCAGCGCAAATTCCGAGCCGGGGATCGGCTTGAACTTGTCGTCGACCTGCACGCAGTTCAGCTTGGTGACCTTGCCGTCTACGCCTTCAAAGCTTTGCGTCAGCACGGCGAATTCGCGCTTGGCGCCTTCGGCCTGGCTCGACGAGGTCCGCATCTTCAGCGGCCAGTTCGGCCAGGTCAGGCCCTTGTTCTCCTGCTCGGGCGGAGCCGGCATGATTTCGAGCTGGGTCACCGACAGCGCGCCCTGACGCAGCGAGGTGCCGATACAGTCGGAGCCGGTGTCGCCGCCGCCGATGACGACGACATGCTTGCCGCCGGCGAGAATTTCCTTGATGTCGCCGAGCGGCTCGTTGCCGACGCGGCGGTTCTGTTGCGGCAGGAAGTCCATCGCGAAATGGATGCCGTCGAATTCGCGGCCGGGGATCGGCAGGTCGCGGCCGTGCTCGGCGCCGCCGGTCAGCGCGATGGCTTCATATTCCTTGAGCAATTCGGCGGGGTCGATGGCGCCGGGTGATGTGCCGCCGACAGCCTTGCCGTAATGGAAGGTGACGCCTTCGCCTTCCATCTGCGCGACGCGGCGATCGATGATGTGCTTTTCCATCTTGAAGTCGGGAATGCCATAGCGCATCAACCCGCCGGCCTTGGCGAACTTCTCATAGACATGGACGTCGTGGCCGGCGCGCGCGAGCTGCTGCGCGCAGGCCATGCCGGCCGGGCCAGCGCCGATCACGGCGACCTTGCGGCCGGTCTTCACGGCGGAGACCTGCGGCTTCAGCCAGCCATTGTCCCATGCCTTGTCGACGATGGCGCATTCGATGGTCTTGATGGTGACCGGGTTGTCATCGATGTTCAGCGTGCAAGAGGCTTCGCACGGCGCCGGGCAGATGCGGCCGGTGAATTCCGGGAAGTTGTTGGTGGAGTGCAGGTTGCGCGAGGCTTCTTCCCAGTTGCCGCTATAGACGAGGTCGTTCCAGTCCGGGATCTGGTTGTTGACCGGGCAGCCGGGCGTGCCGGGCTGAACCGAGCCGGTGCCGTGGCAATAGGGAATGCCGCAATTCATGCAGCGCGCGGCCTGATCGCGGGTGTCTTTCTCGCTGAGCGGAATGACGAACTCGTTATAGCCCTTCAGGCGCTCGGCAACCGGCGCGTACTTGCGGTCGTGACGATCGATTTCCAGAAAACCCGTGATCTTGCCCATTACAACTGACGCCTCTGAACTCTTAAGTTCCAAATTCCGTCCTCATCCTGAGGAGCGGCCACTTGGCCGCGTCTCGAAGGATGCGTGATTTGTCCCTCATGGTTCGAGACGGCGCTGCGCGCCTCCTCACCATGAGGGTCTTTTCCTTACGCGCCGATCGCGATCTGCGGTTCGGCCTCGGCGCTTTTCGCTTTCAACTCGCGCAGCGCGCGGCGGTACTCGACCGGCATCACCTTGCGGAATTTCGGCAGCCAGGTTTTCCAGTCCGCGAGGATCATCGCAGCCTTGGCCGAGCCGGCATATTTCGCGTGACGCGTGATCAGCACATGCAGGCGCTCGATATCGGAGTCGAGCAGGTTGGCGAACACGTCGACCTTGCCATGGGCTTCGAGATCGCCGGAGTGGTGATAGGTGTTCTCGGCGATCATCTCTTCCGAGAGGACCGGTTCGAGTTCGACCATCGCCATGTTGCACAGCTTCGGGAAGTCGCCGGTCTCGTCGAGCACATAAGCCACGCCGCCGGACATGCCGGCCGCGAAGTTACGGCCGGTCTTGCCCAGCACCACGACGATGCCGCCGGTCATGTATTCGCAGCAGTGATCGCCTGCGCCTTCGACGACGGCCACAGCACCGGAGTTACGCACGGCGAAACGCTCGCCGGCGACGCCGCGGAAGTAGCATTCGCCTTCAATGGCGCCGTACATCACGGTGTTGCCGACGATGATCGACTCTTCCGGAACGATGGCGGAATGAGCCGGCGGGCGCACGATGATCTTGCCGCCCGAGAGACCCTTGCCGACATAGTCGTTGCCTTCGCCTTCGAGATCGAAGGTGATGCCCTTGCACAGCCAGGCGCCGAAGGCCTGACCGGCGGTGCCCTTCAGCGACACCTTGATGGTGTCGTCGGGCAGGCCGGCATGGCCGTAGATCTTGGCCACCGAGCCCGCCAGCATGGCGCCGGCCGAACGGTTGGTGCTGTTGATCTTGGTGTCGATCTTTACCGGCGCGCCGCGGTCGAGCGCGGGCTGCGCCTGCTTGATCAACTCGCGATCGAGCACGGCTTCGAGGTGATGGTCCTGATCCTCGGTGTGATAGATTTTCTGGCCGGGCAGTTCGGGCTGGCGCACGAACAGCTTGGAGAAGTCGAGACCCTTGGCCTTCCAGTGCGACACGAGGGCCGACTGGTCCAGCATCTGCACCTGGCCGACCATCTCGTCGAAGTTGCGATAGCCGAGCTGGGCCATGATCTCGCGGACTTCCTCAGCGACGAAGAAGAAGTAGTTGATCACGTGCTCGGGCTGGCCGGTGAAGCGCTTGCGCAGCACCGGATCCTGGGTGGCGACGCCAACCGGGCAGGTATTGAGATGGCACTTGCGCATCATGATGCAGCCGGCAGCAATCAAGGGCGCGGTGGCGAAGCCGAATTCGTCGGCGCCGAGGAGCGCGCCGATGACGACGTCGCGGCCGGTGCGGAAGCCGCCGTCGACCTGGACGATGATGCGGCTACGCAGCCGTTCACGCACCAGGGTCTGATGGGTTTCGGCAAGACCGATTTCCCACGGCGAACCCGCATGCTTGATCGAGGTCAGCGGCGACGCGCCGGTACCGCCTTCGAAGCCGGCGATGGTGACATGGTCCGCGCGCGCCTTGGCGACGCCCGCGGCGACCGTGCCGACGCCGATTTCCGACACCAGCTTGACCGAGACCTGGCCCGTCGGATTGACGTTCTTGAGGTCGTAGATCAGCTGCGCGATGTCTTCGATCGAATAGATGTCGTGATGCGGCGGCGGCGAAATGAGACCGACGCCCGGGGTCGAATGGCGGACGGCGGCAATCGTCGCGTCGACCTTGTGGCCGGGCAACTGACCGCCTTCGCCGGGCTTCGCGCCCTGCGCCATCTTGATCTGCATCATGTCGGAATTGACGAGATATTCCGTGGTGACGCCGAAACGGCCGGACGCGACCTGCTTGATCGCCGAACGCATGCTGTCGCCATTCGGCATGGGCTTGTAGCGATCCGACTCCTCGCCGCCTTCGCCGGTGTTCGACTTGCCGCCGATCCGGTTCATGGCGATGGCCAGCGTGGTATGCGCCTCGCGCGAGATCGAGCCGTAGGACATGGCGCCGGTCGCAAAGCGCTTGACGATGTCCGCGGCGGATTCGACTTCGTCGAGCGGCACAGGCTTGCGCTTCTCGTCTTCGGCCGTCTTGATCTTGAACAGACCGCGCAGCGTCAGCAGACGCTCGGACTGTTCGTTTAGGATCTTGGCGAAGGCGCGATAACGATCCTGCGAGTTGCCGCGCACCGCATGCTGCAGCAGCGATACCGACTCGGCGTTCCACGCATGGTCTTCACCACGGCTGCGATAAGCGTATTCGCCGCCGACATCGAGCGCGGTCTTGTAGATCTGGATTTCGCCGAACGCCTCGTTGTGGCGGCGCACGGTTTCCTCGGCGATTTCGGCGAGGCCGACGCCTTCGATCTTGGTGTGGGTGCCCGTGAAGTACTTGGTGACGAATTCCTGACGCAGGCCGACGGCGTCGAAGATCTGCGCGCCGCAATAGGACTGGTAGGTCGAGATGCCCATCTTCGACATGACCTTGAGCAGGCCCTTGCCGATCGACTTGATGAAGCGCTTGACGATTTCGTAGTCGTCGAGCTGCACCGGCAGCCGGTCCTTCATGGCGATGATGGATTCGAAGGCCAGATATGGATTGATCGCTTCCGCGCCATAGCCGGCGAGGCAGGCGAAGTGATGCACTTCGCGCGGTTCGCCGGATTCGACGACCAGGCCCACCGAGGTGCGCAGGCCAGTGCGGATCAGGTGGTGATGCACGGAGGCGCAGGCCAGCAGAGACGGGATCGGAATGCGATCCGAGCCGGCCATGCGGTCGGACAGGATGATGATGTTGACGCCTTCGCGCACCGCGGCTTCGGCGCGGGCGCAGAGTTCATCGAGCACCTGCTCCATGCCTGCCGCGCCGAAACCGGCATGGAAGGTGGTGTCGAGGGTGCGCGAGACAAAGTGCGACTCGGCGACGTCGGTGATCGAGCGGATCTTTTCGAGATCCTGGTCGGTCAGGATCGGCTGGCGCACTTCGAGACGCTTGGTGGTGGCGACGCCCTGCAGGTCGAACAGGTTCGGCCGCGGTCCGATGATCGAGACGAGGCTCATGACGAGCTCTTCACGGATCGGATCGATCGGCGGGTTGGTGACCTGCGCGAAGTTCTGCTTGAAGTAGGTGAACAGCGGCTTCGGCTTGCTCGACAGCGCCGAGATCGGCGTGTCGGTGCCCATGGAGCCCGAGGCTTCTTCGCCCTGCGATGCCATCGGCGTCAGCAGGATGGTGACGTCTTCCTGGGTGTAGCCGAAGGCCTGCTGGCGATCGAGCAGCGGCAGGTTGGAGCGCTGGCCCTTGGCCGCCGCGTCCGGGAGCTCTTCCAGAACGATCTGGGTGTGTTCAAGCCACTCGCTATAGGGATGACTTGCAGCCAGCGTCGCCTTGATCTCGTCGTCAGGGATCAGACGGCCCTGGACGAGGTCGACCAGCAGCATCTTGCCGGGCTGCAGGCGCCACTTGGTGATGATGTCTTCTTCCGGAATCGCCAGCACGCCCATTTCGGACGCCATCACGATGCGGTCGTCCTTGGTGACGAGATAACGTGCGGGGCGCAGACCGTTACGGTCCAGCGTCGCGCCGATCTGGCGACCGTCGGTGAAAGCAAGCGCAGCAGGACCGTCCCACGGCTCCATCATCGCGGCGTGATATTCGTAGAAGGCGCGGCGCTGCTCATCCATCAGGGGATTGCCGGCCCAGGCTTCCGGAATCATCATCATCACGGCGTGGGGCAGCGAGTAGCCGCCCTGCACCAGGAATTCGAGCGCGTTGTCGAAGCAGGCGGTGTCCGACTGGCCTTCATAGGAGATCGGCCACAGACGGCTGATGTCCTTGCCATACAGTTCGGACTCGATCGACGCCTGACGCGCCGCCATCCAGTTGACGTTGCCGCGCAGCGTGTTGATTTCGCCGTTATGCGCGACCATGCGGTAGGGATGCGCGAGCGACCATGTCGGGAAGGTGTTGGTCGAGAAGCGCTGATGCACCAGCGCCAGCGCGCTTTCGAAATCCTCTTCGTGCAGATCGGCATAGTAGCTGCCGAGCTGGTCGGCGAGGAACATGCCCTTGTAAATGATCGTGCGGCACGACATCGAGCAGGGGTAATAGCCCGCGAGGCCGCGCTCGCGGCGCTGATAGATCGCCTGCGAGATCGACTTGCGGAGGATGTAGAGACGGCGTTCGAATTCGTCCTCGTCGGCGATCTTGGCTTTGCCGATGCCGATGAAGACCTGCATGTTGGCGGGCTCGGTCGGCTTCACGCTCTCGCCGAGCGACGAATTGTCGGTCGGCACGTCGCGCCAGCCGAGCAGCTTCAGGCCTTCGGCCTTGATCTGGTCGCCGATGATGCCCTGAATGACTTTCCGCCACGCGGTATCACGCGGCATGAACAGTGCGCCGATGGCGTATTGGCCAGGCTCCGGCAGGCTGAAGCCGAGTTCCGCCGTCTTGCGGACGAAGAACTTGTGCGGGATCTGCACCAGAATACCAGCGCCGTCGCCAAAGCGCGGATCTGCGCCGGTGGCGCCGCGGTGCTCGAGGTTGCAGAGGATGCTGATCGCGTCAGACACGATCTGATGCGACTTGCGGCCCTTGATGTTGGCAATGAAGCCGACACCGCAGGCGTCCTTTTCCTGCGACGGGTCATAGAGGCCCAGCGCCGGCGGACGGTAGGTATGGAGTTCCGGTTTGATGGCGGTGTCTTTCACGTTAGCCGATTTGATAGCCGGGGCCGCCGAATGCGTGCCGGTTTCGATCAATTGGCGCTCGTGCTCTGATCCGCTCATCTTCGTCCTCTCAACCCCCGTCGGGGTTCTGCCACCCTTGTCGGCGCACCTTTGACGCTCGCGGAACCCGTTCGGGCTACCGCTCGCGCGTCTTGCGAGCCTCGTTTTCAGAATTCAGACTGGTGGTGCCCATCGTCCCCGGCGGCCACCCCATATCTCGCCTTAAAGGCATTTCGTCTCAGCAGGCGTGTTTTTTAGTCGCGACGCCTGCTTATGTTGCAAACCCCGTGCCGGATTTGCCACCAAAAATTGCGACAGTGATGCTGTCCTAACCAGGACTTTGCCAAATTTTTATCTAGCACACAAGCGCGCTTGAGTCCGTCGTCGCATAGCAACAACGCATGCCAAATTGTCCATGTCTCGAAGACACATTCAGCCCGGAGGTGCCGCGTTCCGGTCAAAGGCTGGCCCAAGGGCTGCCGGATTCAGCAGTGAGGTTGCGCAGTGCTCGTTAACGCCTGTGGCAGCGGTGCTGGCAGGCGAGCGAAGCGTGAGGTTCAGGAAGTTGAATACTCTCCGGGCGCGGGGGCGTCGAAGGAGCATGCAATGAAGGTACTTGTGGGATGTCTGGCCTCGGCCGGTCTGTTGCTGGCGAGCGGCGCTGTACAGGCGCAGGCGCTGCCGCCGATGCGCGGCGACGTTGCCGCTGTGGCGCAGGTATCCGATGTCGGCGGTCCCTATGCGGCCATGCGGCCCGTGGAATATGCGGAGCCGCGCCCCTATGGCGTGTTGCGCCGCGGTTATGATCTGGCGGTGCTGCCGCTGCGCGAGGTCTATTCGATCCTCCGCGAGGCCGGCTTCTCTGCCCTCGGCATGCCGCAGCAACGCGGCCTCATCTACACGGTTGCGGCGATCGACCTCGACGGCGAGGACGGCCGGTTGGTGATCGATGCGCGCAGCGGACGCATTCTGCGCTTCATTCCGGCCTATCGCATGGGCGACCGGATGAGCGAGGAGATCGACACGCGCTATGGCCCGCAAGGCGCAGTGCCGACGCTGCAATATCGCCGCCCGCCGTTTACGGCCGGAACGGCAACGCCCGCGCCGAAGGTTGCCAGCCGCACGACGAGCGTGCCGCTGCCGAAGCGGCCACCGGTGCGCGCGGTTGCGGCGCCGGCTAAGCCTGTTACGCCAGCCGAGACCAAGCCGGTCGCAGTCAAACCCCCTGAAACGCCGCCGGCCGCTGCGCCCGTGCAGCAATCGGCCGTAACTGAGCAGAAACCGGCCGAGACGAAGGCGCCGGAAACGACGGGTGCTGCGCCGTCGACCTCTACTGCCTCGAAGCCGGAGGCCGCAGCACCGACGGTCGCTCTGCCGGCAACAGAAGCAAAGCCCGCGGCGTCGCCTACTGCAGAAACGCCGCCGCCTGCCCAGGGGCTGGAATAGTCCGGGCCCTCCAACACTTCGCTTGGAGAGGGATCAAGAAAAAACGCCCCGGATCGCTCCGGGGCGTTTCGTTCTACAAACTACACTTACTTCAGTTCACATACTTCAAGTTCAAAGTCGCGGTTACGCGGCGACTTTCTCGGCCGAGCCGTCGACCACCTGCGGTGCGCTTACTGCGCTGGTGGAAATCGGAATGCTGCGCGGTTTCTTGGCTTCCGGGATCTCGCGGACAAGGTCCACATGAAGCAGGCCGTTCTCGAGTGAGGCGTTCTTCACCTGCACGAAGTCGGCAAGCTGGAAGGCGCGTTCGAAGGCCCGCGCGGCAATGCCGCGATAGAGCACTTCGGCCTTGCTGCCATTCTCGTTGGCAGCCTTCTCGCCCTTGATCGTCAGCGTGTTTTCCTTCGCGACGATGGCGAGCTCGTTCTGCGCAAAGCCTGAAACGGCAACGCTGATACGGTATTCGTTCTCGCCGGTGCGCTCGATATTGTAGGGCGGATAGCCCGGCGCTGCGTCACCTGTGCTCTGATCGAGCAGATTGAACAGGCGGTCGAAACCGACGGTGGAACGATAAAACGGGGTGAGATCATAGCTACGCATTGGATAGTCCTCCATTGAGCGACTGTTGCAATAACCCGCCCGCCATAGGGGCCGGGCTTTCGTGTCATGCAGCCTAGAGAGGCCTGCATGAAGCTGATATGGGAGGGGGCTGGCGGCTCGCAAGGGGGGCCGAAAGATTCGCGCCGACCTGATCTCCCGCCCTTGAAATCCCGCGTTTTTCGCCTAACCGGTCCCCCGCCATGACGCTCGTCTCCATTCCCGCCAACCCCGTTCCCGAGGGTGCCGTGTCCGGCACCATCAAGACGCCGGACGGCGCTGAGCTACGTTTTGCGCGCTGGGCGCCGACGACCGGGCGCAAGGGCACGGTCTGCGTGTTCAGCGGGCGCGGCGAATATATCGAGAAGTATTTCGAGACCGTGCGCGACCTGCGCGACCGCGGCTTTGCAGTGGCCATGATCGACTGGCGCGGGCAGGGGCATTCGTCGCGGCAGTTGCGCGATAGCCGCAAGGGTTACGTGCGCAGCTTCTCGGATTTCGAGATCGACGTCGAAACTTTCGTGCAGCAGGTGGTGATGCCGGATTGCCCGCCGCCTTACTTCGCGCTGGCGCATTCGATGGGCGGCGCGGTGATGCTGCGTGTGGCGCATTCCGGCAAGCGCTGGTTCGATCGCATGGTGCTGTCGGCGCCGATGATTGATCTGCCGGGCCGTTCGACCTCGCTGCCGGCGCGGTTGTTGTTGCGTGTCATGCGCTGGACCGGGCAGGGCGGCAACTACATTCCCGGCGGCAATGGCGAACTGGTCGGGACCTCGTCATTCCCCAATAACAAGCTGACCAGCGATCCGGTGCGCTATGCGCGCAACGCGGCGATCCTCGAAGAGGATCCGACGCTCGGCATCGGCTCGCCGACGGTGGCCTGGGCCGATACGGCGATCCGTGGGATGCACGGCTTTCGCGAGGCCAGCTATCCCGTGAAGATCCGTCAGCCGATCCTGATGCTGGCGGCCAGCAACGACCAGGTGGTGTCGACGCCGGCCATCGAGGAATTTGCCTATCACCTGCGTGCTGGCTCGCATCTGGTGATCGCCGGCTCCCGTCACGAGATCCTGCAGGAGCAGGATCGCTACCGGCAGCAGTTCTGGGCGGCGTTCGATGCGTTCGTGCCGGGCACGCCTCTGTTCAAGTAACGAAAGCCACTCATGCTCGGTATTCACGGTCTCTGGCTCTTCATCCTCTCCGGCATCCTCCTCAACATCACGCCGGGGCCGGACACGGCCTATATCGTCGGGCGCAGCGTGCAGATGGGCTGGCGCGGCGGCGTCGCGGCAGCGCTGGGGATCAGTGCAGGATGTCTGGTCCATGTCTTCGCCGCGGCGGTCGGATTGTCGGCGCTGCTGGCGGCGTCATCTTATGCTTTCACCGCAGTGAAATGGATCGGTGCGGCCTATCTGCTTTACACCGGCGTGCAGATGCTGCGTGCGCGGGCATCGACAGTTGCAACGAACGACGCCGCGGAAAAGCCGCTGCTGTCGCTTCGGCAGGTGTTCTGGCAGGGCGCCTTCACCAACGCGCTGAACCCGAAGGTAGCGCTGTTCTTTCTCGCCTTCCTGCCGCAATTCGTCGACGTGGATGCGCCCAGCAAGGCGCTCGCCTTCATCGTGCTTGGGCTGATCTTCATCAGCACGGGCACGATCTGGGGACTCGGCACGGCCATTGTCGCTGCGAAAGCCGCCAGCCGCGTCCGGCAATCCAGTCAGGCAATGGTGTGGATCAACCGCGCGCTCGGCGGCGTGTTCATCTATCTCGGCATCCGCGTGGCGATGCTCGAAACACGCTAGCGTTTACTTCAGCACCGCGAAAGTGGCGGTGACGGAGAGATAGATCCCGAGCAGCAGCATCGCGATCAGGAACCAGCGGCGGAACTGCTCGGGCTCCATGCGGTCGCGCACCGCCTGGCCGATGAACATGCCGGCAAAGGCGGTGATCATTGCGACAATGCCGGGCACCGCCGTCGCGGCCGTGAGCAGACCGGCGCTGGTGAGGTTGAACGCCTGGGCCATCGTGGCGACGGTGAAATAGAGGCCGAGCGCCTGCACCAGTTCGTTTTTCTCCATGCCGATTGACTGCATGAACGGCATGGAGGGAATGACCTGCACCCCGGTGGCCGCGGAGACCACGCCGGTCAGCACGCCGGCAATACCGCCGACCCACTTCTCGTTTTGCGGCGCCGTCTTGAACTGGAATTTCACCAGCGTCACCACGGCATAAATCACCAGCAGTACGCCGAGCACGATCGAGCCGTATTTGGCGTAGGGGCCGGTCATCAGGCTGCCGCAGAGCCAGATGGCCACCGCAGTGCCGATCAGCAGCGGCCACAGCCGGCGAATGATGTCGCGCAGATAGGGGCCGGCGAAGGTCTGCCAGATATTGGTGACGATGGCGGGCACGATGACGATGGTCAGCGCCTGCACAGGCGTCATGGTCACCGCCAGCAGGCCCATCGAGACGGTGGGCAGGCCGAGGCCGATGACGCCTTTTACGAAGCCGGCGAGCGCGAAAACAGCAGCAATCAGAATGAGCATGGAATCGATCATGGTGCGACACATTGACCGATCGGCCCGGCCGGCACAATCTGGAGGTTACGGAGACTGCCTTCGTTTACAACGAAGGCTGATATGGAGAGCGTCATGCATGCCGACCTTGTCGATCTCAGGCTGTTCGTGGCGGTCGCCGAGGCGCGCAGCATCACCGCGGGTGCCGCCGCTGCCAATCTGGCGCTGGCTTCGGCGAGTGCGAGGATCAAGGGGCTGGAGGCAACGATCGGCGTGCCATTGCTCAAACGCGGGCGGCGTGGCGTCACACTGACGGCGGCCGGCGAGAGCCTGCTCGGCCATGCCCGCATCATCATGCAGAATGTCGAGACCATGCGCGGTGACATGGCGGCCTATGCCAATGGTATGAAGGCCAGCGTGTCGATGCTGGCCAATACGGTGGGCCTGTCCGAACATCTGCCGAAGGCGCTGGCGAGTTTCCTGCGCGAGCACCCCAATGTCAGCCTCGAGGTCGAGGAGCGCGAAAGCGCCGATATTGCACAGGCAATCGCTGCCGGCATCGCCGATTTCGGCTTCGCGGCCGAGCATACGCTGCCAGACAGTCTGGAACGCTTCACCTTCAGCGAGGACCGGCTGATGCTGGTGACGGCGCCGCGCAGCGATTTCGCCGGCCGCCGTCACATCGATTTCCATGAGATCATCGACCGCGACTTTATCGGTCTCACCAATGCGACCGCGCTACAGAACCACATCGGCAAATATGCGGCGAAGCTGGGCGCGCGACTGCGCTACCGGGCGCAGATGCGGGATTTCGATGCGATGTGCCAGATGGCTGCGGCGGGGGTCGGCATTGCGGTTGTGCCGGAAGTCGCGGCACGGCGCTGCGCGCGGTCGACGGCGCTGGCGCTGATCCGCATTCGCGATCCCTGGGCGAACCGCAGACTGGCGATCTGCTTTCGCAGCCTGAAGACGTTATCCCGTCCCGCGCAGCAGATGATCGAGCATCTGCGGGCTGCAGCGCGGGCGTAGCAGTGCCCGATCAGGCGTTGAGGATCTTCAGCGCCGCCTCATGCACGCGCGGGTCGCCGGCGGCGACGATGCGGCCACCGTTCTGCGCGGGCTTGCCCTCCCACGTTGTCACCACGCCGCCGGCGCCGGTAATGATCGGGATCAGGGCTGCGATATCGTAGGGCTTCAGCTCGGTCTCGATGACGAGATCGAGATGGCCAGCGGCGAGCATGCAATAGGAATAGCAATCGCCGCCGTAGCGCGTCAGCCGCACACCTTTTTCGACGTCCTGAAATTTCGCGCGATCGGCGTCGTTCATCAGCCGCGGGCTGGTCGTGAACAAAGTCGCGTCTTTCAGCGATGCGCAACGGCGCACGGCAAGCTTGCGGGTGGTGTTGTTGGCACCCTGGTAGCGCGCCGAGCCGCTGTCGCCGCTGAAGCGCTCGCCGATATAGGGCTGGTGCATCATGCCATAGACCGGTGTGCCCCGATGCAGCAGCGCGATCAGCGTGCCCCAGATCGGGAAGCCGGAGATGAAGGATTTGGTGCCGTCGATCGGGTCGAGCACCCAGACATATTCGGCGTCTTCGCGTTCGGTACCGAATTCCTCGCCAACAATGCCGTGCTGGGGGAAGTTGGCCTTGATCAGCCGGCGCATCACCGCCTCGGCGGCGCGGTCGGCTTCCGTGACCGGGTCGAAATCGGTGCTGTTCTTGTTGTCGATACTCAGCGAGGTGCGAAAGAACGGCAGGATGGTCTCGCCCGACGAGGTCGCAAGACGACCAATGAAGGCGTTGAAGTCGATGACCGTCACGGAGAGGTCCTTTGTTGCGGCTGCTGGATGGGGACGTGTCGCTTCCTATACAGCGCAGGGCAACGACTCGCATCTGCGGTGATCGAAATCTCTCTGCGATTCCCCTAAGCCACAGCACTGAATCGGATTGCGATTTCCCTAAGATTCCTGATGTCCGGCATCAGAAATTGGCAAATGAAATGAATATATGATCATTTCTTAAATAGGTCAAAGCTGCTGTCATTTCTATATCGCATTGATTTTGCTTATAGAAATTATGACGCCTATGCCTGAACGGTGCGATCACCATGCGAAATTTGCATGGAAATTTGCCCGAAAACTCTTGCACTTGGTGCGTCGCGGCTGCATATTGTTGCGGTGCGGTAGCGCTTGCGCTATCGCTGCCCTCCTTGGGCGTTTCCTCCCTAGACTTGGACCGCTTGCTATCGCAAGCGGTCCTTTTTTCTTTTCGGAGGAGTTTTGCATCACGGCGTGCCGACGTGGCTGCCGGCGATTGTCTTTATGTCGCCTGGCCTGTTCGTCGCCTGGCACCCCGACAGCCTCGGGCCCATTGCGACGTCAGTCATCAAGCAAGACTTATTCGGCTGAGAACCTCAAGCCGGTGTCCACGTCGTGGCGGTTACTTCAGCGACCCATTGATTTCGGTGAACTTGCCGTTGAGGTTGGTGCCGAGGCCGTTGACGACGGCAATGATGGCCAGCGAGATGCCGGCGGCGATCAGCCCGTATTCGATCGCAGTCGCTCCCGATTCGTCCGACCAGAATTTCTTGATCATGTTCTTCATGTTCTCTCCTGCCATTTTACGCGGTTCCAATCCGCGGAACCACGCTGGTGGGGATAACCTAAAGTTGCATTAATCCCGGTGGTAAAACTCTGCCCCATCTCCAAATCCAGCGAAAATTGACAATTTGTCGCACGAAATAAGCGCTTCCGTGACCCGGCGGTCACGGTTCCAAATACCCCACCTGATTGAGTGACGGTTCGAACCCCGGCGAGACGTTCGGCCCCGGCCTATTCGGCGGCGGCCTGGAATGGGCCGAGGCTGTCCAGCGGGATCTTCGCCAGCGCATCGGCCAGGACGGTAAAATCGGCAGCAATCTGATCGAAGCGCGCGGTTCGCTCACGGCGGCGTTCGTCCATATAGATCGCCCGGTTCAGCTCGATCTGGATGGCGTGCAGCCCGCTGGCCGGGTTGCCGTAATGCTCGGTAATGAAGCCGCCGGCATAGGGCTTGTTACGGCCCAGCGAATAGCCGAGGCCGCCGAATGTGCCTTCGACCACCTCGGCCAGGATAGTGGCGCAGCTGGTGCCATAGCGGTCACCGACGACCACGTCCGGGCGGCGCGGCTCCTCACGGGAAATTCCGATCGAGGGCATCGAGTGGCAATCCACCAGGATCACCGTGCCGAATGTCTGGTGCGCCTTGTTGATCAGGCGGCGCAGGGCGCGATGGTACGGCTTGTACAGCGCCTCGATCCGGGTGAGGGCGTCATCGACGTCGAGCCGCTCGCGGTAAATCTCCTGGCCGTCGCCGACCACCCGGGGAATCGTGCCAAGGCCGCCGGCGACCCGCATCGAGCGGGTATTGGCAAAACTGGGCAGGCGGCCGTTGAACATCCGCGGATCGAGCTCATAAGGCTCGCGGTTGACGTCCACATAGGAGCGCGGGAAGTGCACCCGGACCACCGGGAAGCCGCGATCGCTCAATCCGGCGATCAATTCGTCCATGAACGAATCTTCCGAGCGGCGCAGCGCCGTCACGTCGATGCGGGACGCACTAAGAAACTCCGCTGGATAGACCGAGCCGGAATGCGGGGAATTGAAAATGATCGGGGCGCGCCAGTTGGCCGGCTCGACGATCTCGAAGGGAGGCGACAGCTCACCGTCAAACTGGGTCATCGTCGCGCATCGTCCCTGCAGCCGCGTTCTTCGGTTTGCCCAGTCTGGCAGAAAACCGGCGCTTTGTGAGGCTGCATTGTCGATAACCGAAACAAGTCTGCCAAGTTAAAAACCTTCCGCAGGCGCGGCGATCGCGAGAAACGCGCTCATTTGTTGTGTTTCACGACGTTCTGGCGCACCATCTTGAGACGCTTAGGCACAGTCTGCGCTGATCACCTTCACCCGAAATTTACCAGACCTCGGGCTTAGTGGGCGAACAGGTCCTCTCATTCGGGTTCGACGTCCAACCGCCATGCACAAAATCCTTCTCGCAGAAGACGACAACGACATGCGCCGCTTCCTAGTGAAGGCGTTGGAAAACGCCGGTTTTCAGGTGTCGCACCACGATAACGGGATGTCAGCCTATCAGAGACTCCGCGAGGAACCCTTTGAAATGCTTCTAACGGATATCGTGATGCCGGAGATGGACGGGATCGAACTGGCGCGCCGCGCCAGCGAACTCGACCCCGACATCAAGATCATGTTCATCACCGGTTTCGCCGCCGTGGCGCTGAATTCCGACTCGGAAGCGCCGAAAAACGCCAAGGTGCTGTCCAAGCCGGTCCACCTGCGCGAATTGGTCAGCGAAGTGAACAAGATGCTGGCCGCCTGAGGGCAGCCCGCTTTCCTGGATTTCTTTCTTGGATTTCCTGCAAATCAGGCAAGGATTGGCCCTCCGCCGTCCTTGCTTGTCCGGGTTTGACCCGTTATAGACCCCACACCCGTAACGACCGGTTCTTAGGGCGCGTAGCTCAGCGGGAGAGCACTTCCTTGACATGGAAGGGGTCACAGGTTCGATCCCTGTCGCGCCCACCATCCAAACGCACCTCAGACTTTCGAAAACTGCCGGATTGGCGCCTTTTCAGGCGCCGGGAGACGTTTATTTCCCTAATGCTCCGATTAGTGACAGTTTTATTTCGGAACCAGTCGTGTTCACGCCGTGACTCGGCTATAGCTCAATGGTCCAGGACTTTTCGACCGGAAGCTGATGCCAACGAAGACCCGGCCGGTAATCGGCGTGATCGGCAACGCGTATCGCATTGAGAACAGGTTCTCCGTCCAGGCGGTCGGAGAAAACAACCTTCGTGCGGTCGCTGAAGTGGCCAATGCCCTGCCGATGATGTTTGCCGGCACCCCCGACATTACCGATATCGGCCAGGTGCTCGATCTGGTCGATGGCATCCTGCTCACCGGCGCGCGGGCCAATGTCCACCCGACCCGGTTCGGAATGGAAGCCCATGCCCGTCACGAGCCCTATGACAACGGCCGCGATGCGGTGGCTCTGGCCATGATCGAAGCCTGTGTCGCGCGCGGAGTCCCGATTTTCGGTATCTGTCGCGGATTGCAAGAGATGAACGTTGCGTTCGGCGGTTCGCTGCATCCCGAGATCCGCGAGATTCCTGGCCGCATCAATCATCGCATGCCGCGGCTCGAGAGCGGCGAGATCCATCCCGATCCGGCGGTCGTATTTGCCGATCGCCACGACGTGCATCTGACCAGCAACGGCACCTTCGCCAGCCTGCTGGGGCGCGAGACCATCACGGTCAATTCCCTGCATGGTCAGGGCATCGATGTCCCTGGCGAGCGAGTGGTGATCGAGGGTATTGCCGAGGACGGCACCATCGAGGCCATCCGCATTGCCGATGCGCCGAGCTTCGCGCTCGGTGTGCAATGGCACGCCGAATATGATCCGCAGATCAACCCGATCAACCGGACGCTCTTTCAGGCCTTCGGCGAGGCAGTGGCCGCTCGCAGGCAGCGTGGGGCCTTCACGGCTGCGGCCGCGCCGCTATCAGCAGGAATGCGCTGAGCGCGGCTGCGACACAAAGCACAGCACCCGCGACCGTCGCTGCTGCAAAGGCGCTGATCAGCGCCGGCCCCTTTGCCGCCATAACCGATCCGATCAGCGCCGTGACCACAAGACCGCCCGTGCGTGCGACCGCGCTGTTGAAGCCCGATGCAGACCCGGTGTGACGCGCATCGACGGACATCAGCACGGCCGTCGTCAGAGGTGCGACAGCGCCGGCCATGCCGATAGCGATGACGACCATGGCGGGGAAGACGCTGGTCCAGTAGCTGGTGTCGGGACCGATCCGGAGCGCCAGCAGAAAACCCATCGCCACAATCACCGGTCCCAGCGTCAGCATGATCCTCGGGCCGGTTCTAGCTGCGAGCGAGCCAGCGAGCGGTGATGTCAAAGAGATGACAAGCGGCAAGGGCAGCAGCGCGGCACCGGCCTGTGTCGCCGTGTAGCCGGCGGCTTCGATCAGGAGAAAAGGCATCAGGACGAACAGCCCGCCGAGTGCGCCGTACAACAAGAATGTCAGCAGCGTCAGGCCGACGAAGCTCGCCGACCCGAACAGTGCGAGCGGCATCATCGCGCGTTCGCCCTTACGGCCTTCGATCCACACGAACACAAGCAAGAGCAGGAGTCCTGCGACGAGCGCGCCAAGCGTGAAACCCGTCCAATCATGTGACGTAGCTTCGGTCAGACTCCAGGTCGTCAGGCCAAGTCCCACAGTCGCGAGGATGGCGCCGAGACTATCGAGCGGCTCGTCGCTGTCGAGTCGATCGCGGGGGATGCCTAGCCAGGCAAGCGCCATTGCGGCCAATGCGATCGGCACATTGATGAGAAAGATGAGATGCCAGCTGCCGATGTCGATCAGCCATCCGCCCAACACCGGTCCGAGCGCGCCGGCGGCAGCGCCGCTGGCAGCCCAGATGCCGATAGCGCGGCCCTTGGCTTCGCCGGAAAACGTCTGGCCGAGGATCGCCAGGCTGTTCGGCATCAGCATCGCCGCGCTGACGCCCTGAAGGAAACGCGCGGCCAGCAGCAGAGGCAGGCTGGGCGCCACAGCGCAGGCCAGCGAGGCCAGCGCGAACAGGCCGACTCCGCAGATCAGAAGCCTGCGGCGGCCGAAGCGGTCGCCTGCTGCACCGCCGAGCAAAAGAAGTGCACTGAGCGGCAGCAGATAGGCATTGATCACCCATTGCAGGTCGACGGCATCGGCCTGAAAACTCGCAGCAATGGCCGGAAGTCCGACATTCACCACCGATCCGTCGATGAAGGCCAGGCTGGAGGCCAGAATCGTGGTGGTGATCACCAGGCCGGGATGGCTGATATCATCGATCTTTTCCGTGGCGCCGGCGGCGCCTGCGTCACAAAGCGCATGCAAGGCGTTACTCATGACCGGGTTGTAGGGGAACGGGAGCTCAGAACAAACCATTGTCCTCCGATCGGGCAATTCCGTTTTGGCCCCGATTGTGCAAGCATCCCGGGCGGTCGTGCCGGGGCGCTCGGTAAGAGAGTCGTCGGCGTGAGATCGGACTGTGTTGAGGAGAGGGACTATGAAACGAATTTATCTGTTGGGGACCATGATCGCCGCGGCGGTCTGCACGACGCAGGCGGGCGCTCAGGAGCTCACCGGCACGCTCAAGAAGATCAAGGACACCGGCGCCATCACCATCGGCTTCCGCGATTCCTCGGTGCCGTTCTCTTATCTGGATGACAATCAGAAGCCCGTCGGTTTCGCCATGGATATCTGCTACAAGATCGTCGATGCGGTGAAGAAAGAGCTGAAGAACGACAAGATCGAGGTGAAGCTCAATCCGGTGACCTCTGCCACCCGTATTCCGCTGATTGCCAACGGCACCGTCGACCTCGAATGCGGCTCGACCACCAACAATGCCGATCGCCAGAAGCAGGTCGCGTTCACCAATACGCACTTCCTGACGGCCAGCCGCTTCGTTTCGAAGAAGGCCGCCAAGCTCGACAAGATCGACGATCTGAAGGGCAAGTCGGTGGTCTCGACCTCCGGCACCACCAACATCAAGCAGCTCACCGAAGCCAATGCCGCGCGTAATCTCGGCATCAACGTCATTCCCGCCAAGGATCACGCCGAAGCATTCCTGATGGTCGAGACCGACCGTGCTGTGGCCTTCGTGATGGATGACATCCTGCTTGCCAGCCTTGCTGCCGGTGCGCGCGATCCGAGCGCCTATGTGATCTCCAAGGACGCGTTCTCGAAAGCTGAGCCCTACGGCATCATGCTCCGCAAGGACGACGCGCCGTTCAAGAAGGTTGTCGATGCGGCCACTGCCGAGCTCTACAAGAGCCCGGAAGGCGCCAAGATCTATGACAAGTGGTTCACGCAGAAGATTCCGCCCAAGGGCCTCAATCTGAACGTTCCGATGGGAGCCGAGCAGAAGAAGGCGTTCGCCAGCCCGTCGGATTCGCCTGATCCCGACGCCTACGCAGCCAACTAACTCTTGCTTACCTCTCCCCGCTTGCGGGGAGAGGTCGTCTTACATGCGCGTAGCGCGTGTAAGACGGGTGAGGGGGAGGCAGCGAGTAAAACACTGGCTCCCCCTCACCCGTCTCGAACGACCCTCGGTCGTTCGATCCACCCTCTCCCCGCAGGCGGGGCGAGGGAAGAAGCAATGGCCCGGCCATTGCATGGGTTTCTGCCTGAGGTTGCCAGGTTTTCGCGTGGACGGCGCGTGGGGGTGAATGCGTGAACTATAACTGGAATTGGGGAATCTTCTGGGATCAGACGCCTGATGCGACGGGGACCTATTTTGGCTCGCTGATGAGCGGCCTTCAGGTCACGATCCTGCTCGCACTCTGCGCCTGGTTCATCGCGTTTGTGATGGGCTCTCTGATCGGCATCATGCGGACCCTGCCTGCGCGCTGGGCGGTGTTTGTCGGCAATGCCTATATCGAGATGTTCCGCAACATTCCGCTGCTGGTGCAGTTGTTCATCTGGTTCTTCGTCGTTCCCGAACTTTTGCCCGGCGATCTCGGCATCTGGATCAAGCAACTGCGCAACGGGCCGTTCATCGCCGCGATGCTCGGGCTTGGCTTCTATATGTCCTCGCGTGTCGCTGCACAGATCACCGCCGGCATCAATGCACTGCCAAAGGGCCAGCGCATGGCCGGCACGGCCATTGGCCTTACCACCTGGCAGACCTATCGCTACATCCTGCTTCCGCTGGCCTATCGCATCATCTTCCCGCCGCTGACCTCCGAATTTCTCAACACCATCAAGAACACGGCGCCGGCGCTGACCATCGGCGTGCTTGAGCTGACGGCACGGGCGCGGTCCATGCAGGAATTCTCGTTCCAGGTGTTCGAGGCCTTCTCGGCTGCGGCCGCCATCTACCTCGTCCTCAGTGCCGTTGTGACGATCGGAATGCGCATCCTCGAAAAGCGCCTGGCGATCCCCGGCTTCAACGAGGGGAAATAAGCGATGTTCAGCAATTTCGATTACGACGTCATCTGGCGCAGCCTGCCTTACCTGTTTCAGCAGGGCATGGCGTTCACCCTCACGCTGACGGCCATTGCGACGGTCTTCGGTCTCATCCTCGGCACCTTGATCGCGATGATGCGGCTGTCGTCCAGTGCTGTGCTGTCGGGCTTCGCCGTAAGCTACGTCAATCTGATGCGCTCGCTGCCGCTCGTGCTGGTGATCTTCCTGTTCTACTTCCTGATGCCCTATGTCGGACAGTGGATCATCCGCTCCGATCAGCCGGTACAGGTCGGCGCCTACGCCTCGACTATCGTGACCTTCACGCTGTTCGAGGCTGCCTATTTCTCGGAGATCATGCGTGCCGGCATCCAGTCGGTGCCGCGGGGGCAGGTGATGGCCGGTTATGCCATCGGCCTCAACTATCGCGAGGTGATGCGCCATGTCGTGCTGCCGCAGGCGTTCCGCAACATGCTGCCGGTGATCTTCACGCAGACCATCGTGCTGTTCCAGGACACATCGCTGGTCTACGTGCTGTCGATAACGGATTTCCTGGGCGCCGCGTCCAAGGTTGCGCAGCGCGACGGTCGTCTCACCGAAATGTATCTGTTCGCGGCGCTGGTCTACTTCCTGATCTGCTTCACCGCGTCATTCTTTGTGAAGCGCTTGCAGAAGCGCATCAGCATCATCCGCTAGCCACTTTCGCTTTCAGTCTTTGCCTCCAACTGTCGGTCGCTCATCATGCCCATGATCACCATCGAAAAAGTCAGCAAGTGGTACAACCCGCAGTTCCAGGTGCTGAAGAACTGCACGACGGCCGTCGAGAAAGGCGAGGTGGTCGTCGTCTGCGGTCCCTCGGGATCTGGTAAGTCGACGCTGATCAAGACCGTGAATGCGCTGGAGCCCGTGCAGGCGGGCACTATCATGGTCGATGGACTGAATGTGACGACGATGAAGAAGGACCTGCCGAAGCTGCGCTCACGCGTCGGCATGGTGTTTCAGCACTTCGAACTGTTTCCGCATCTGAAGATCGTCGAGAACCTGTGTCTCGGCCAGACCATCGTGCTCGGCCGCTCCGAAGATGCGGCGAAGGCCAAGGCCATGAAGATGCTGGAGCGCGTCGGCCTCACGGCGCATGCGCAGAAATATCCCGGCCAGCTCTCCGGCGGTCAGCAGCAGCGCGTCGCCATTGCGCGCGCGCTGGTGATGGATCCGATCTGCATGCTGTTCGACGAACCGACCTCGGCGCTCGATCCCGAAATGATCAACGAGGTGCTCGACGTCATGGTCGAGCTCGCCAAGGAAGGCATGACCATGATGGTGGTGACCCACGAAATGGGCTTCGCCAAGAAGGTCGCCAACCGTGTCATCTTCATGGATGCCGGTGAGATCGTCGAGGATGCGCAGAAGGAAGACTTCTTCGGCCATCCGCGCAGCGATCGGGCCCAGCAGTTCCTGTCGAAGATCCTCGCGCACTGACGCAAGAGCGGGCGCATAGCATCGCGCAAGTGCCTCAAGTTTATGCAGATTCTTGAATGCTGCATGACGGGGCAATTAACGAATGTGTCAGAAATGGAGTGGTATCCTTCAACCGTGAGGGCGAGGGCCTGTTGGTCCGCTGATTGAACTCCACCGGAGCGATCGGGTCTTTGTCCTCACGGACAATTCCGCGACGCCCCGTTCTCTGCCTCTGCCCAATGCTTCTCTGACTGTCTTCCAACGACCCGAGCCGAGGGTGCGCGAGCCATGCTTGCGCGCGTCCTGACTTGGCCCTTCTCCGGAAAGTGCATCGCATGATCAAGATCAACAGTGTCGGCAACAAATTGGGTCTTGCCGGTCTCGTTGGCATCTTGCTCTCGGCGGGCGTTGTCGCAAACCAGATGAGGACCGAGAGCGCGATCTCGGAGGTCAATCGTCTGGCTGATGTGCAGCAGAAAATCGCCGATAGCGCGATGGAGGCCGACGGCCAGATGCGCGCCATGCAGGTGGCCAGTCAAGGCCTGCGTATGGCCATCACGACACCCGAGATTGACAAGAACGCGGCCGAGATCAGGGCCGCCAAGGCTGCGCAGGACCGCATCATCGATGCCGCGTCCGCCCTGGCGACCAGGCAGGAATACAAGGACAATTTCGCGAAGATCAAATCGCTGACGTCAACCTATCTCGCCGCCGCCGACGAGATCGTCAGTCTGCAGAAGAAACTGCTCGAGCTCTATCGCAACCGCAACGTCGCCGTGATCGACTGGAACCGGCATCTCGACCAGCTGCGCCTCACCACTGCCGTGACCGAGGCGACGAACTGGCCTGAAGTCGATGGACAGCTCAAGATCGCGGACAATGCCATCAACGCTGTGCAGGCAGCCGCATGGCGTTATGCGTCGATGAATGAAGTCACGCAGAAGGGCCAGATCATCACCAAGGCCAAGATCCTCACCGATGCGCTGGCCAAGGCCAGCGTGTTCGAAGACAGCGAGCTCGTGCAGAGCGGCCTGATCCAGCTCGGCACCGACATGAAGAAGTTCATGACGGCCACCGATGAAGCGATCGGCAGTAACGACCAGAAGACCGATATCGTCCGCACCAAGATCACGCCCGCCGCTGCGGCGGCATCTCAACTGGTCGCGCAATCGGTCTCGTCGGCCAAGGCTGCGGTTGGAGAGGCTCGGGCGCAGGCCGCCGAGGAAATGGCGCGCTCCGGTCAGGTCAATCTCGTGCTCGGACTGGCGGTCGTGCTGGTCCTGATCTGCACCATGGTGTTCTCCTTTGTCGGCGTTGCCCGGCCGATGACGCGTTTAAATGGCGCCATGGGCAAGATGGCGGCCGGCGATCTCGATGTCGTCATCCCCGGCGCCAAGCGTGGCGACGAAATCGGCGACATCGCCAAGACCGTCACGGTCATCCGTGCGAATGCCGAGCAGAAGGCGCGCGATGAGGCTGCGGCGCGCCTCGACCAGGACAATCTGGCCGCGGCGTCGCGCAAGCGCGAAATGGTCGAGCTCGCCGGGTCGTTCGAACGCGCCGTCGGCAATATCGTCGACAATGTCTCCTCGGCGTCGAACAGACTCGAGGAGTCCGCGGGGGCACTGACGGCAACGGCCGAACAGGCCAAGGAGCTGACCGCTGCAGTCGTCGCTGCATCGGACGAGGCATCCACCAATGTGCAGGCGGTTGCGTCATCGACCGAAGAGATGTCGTCATCGGTCAACGAGATCAGCCGGCAGGTGCAAGAGTCGGCGAATATCGCCAACTCGGCCGTGGCGCAGGCGCGCAAGACCAATGAGCGTGTGGCCGAGCTCGCCAAGGCAGCGGCCCGGATCGGCGATGTCGTCGAGCTCATCAATACCATTGCCGGCCAGACCAACCTGCTGGCGCTCAACGCCACCATCGAAGCGGCGCGCGCCGGCGATGCGGGCCGCGGCTTTGCGGTGGTTGCGTCCGAGGTGAAGGCGCTGGCCGAACAAACCGCCAAGGCGACGGGCGACATCAGCCACCAGATCAACGGCATCCAGGCGGCGACCCAGGAATCCGTCGGCGCCATCAAGGAGATCGGTGACACCATCGGCCGCATGTCCGAGATCGCCTCGACCATCGCCTCTGCTGTCGAGCAGCAAGGCGCGGCAACCCAGGAAATCTCGCGCAATGTTCAGCAGGCAGCGCAGGGCACGATGCAGGTGACGTCGAACATCACCGATGTACAGCGCGGCGCCAGCGCGACCGGATCAGCTTCGACGCAAGTGCTGTCCGCGGCGCAGTCGCTGTCCGGCGAAAGCGCGCGGCTCAAGCTCGAAGTCGGCAAGTTCCTGGACTCCGTCCGGGCCGCATAAATTCATGCTTCTCCCATGATGGGGGAAGCCACAACGAAGACGGCGCCCGTCGCCGAAGCCAGATCAAGTCCTACCTAGGAAGCCAATGATGTCGCTGCTTAATCTCCGTATCCGCGGTCGCCTCTATGGTGGTTTCGGCGCGCTGGTCCTGTTTGGTCTCGCCAGTTCGGGATTTGCCGTCTGGCAGATGACGGAAGTTGGAACGCAGGTCGACTCCCTGAACATTCTTTCGGCCAACACGATCCGGGCCTCGGAGATCGCCTCCGAACTGCACGCGATCCGCGGTGCCGTGTTGCGCTATTCGTTCGATCAGGATGAAGCGGCGCTTGCGGATGCCGACAAGCGTCTCGCCGGCGTCACCGCCAGCCTGGACACGGTGATCAAGACCAGTCGTTCGGAAGAGCGCCGCGCCGCCTACCGCACCATCGAGAAGGACGTCGCCGACGTGAAGGCGCAGCGCCAGGCGCTTGGCGAGGCCATCAAGCAGATGGTCGCCGGCCGGGAAGTGCTGCAGGAAGCCGGCGACAAGCTGTCATCTAGCCTGCGCAAGCTGGTGATCAGCACGCGCAACACCATGTATGGCCAGGGTTCGACCAAGCTCGAATCCGACACGCTGATGGTGCAGATTGCGAATTGGCGCTTCTTCGTCAGCCGCGACGAGAAACATATCGAATCTTTCAAGGATCATGTCCGCATCGCGGAGCAGCAGATCGGCGAAATGGAGAAGATGCAGATGCCGCCGACGCTCAGCGCGTTGTTCGGCACCATCCGCAGCAACCTGAAGAGCTACGCCGCCCAGTTCGAGAAGGCTGCCGCCAGCCTGCAGACGGCAGACGGCATCTTCAACAAGTCGATCAGCCCGACCGTCGTGAAAGCGATCGGGAAGGTCGAGACGATCAAATCCGACATCCAGCAGGTTCAGTCGCAGACCGTCGCCGCAACCAGCAACCGCATGTCGACGACGAGCATGCTGCAACAGATCGTGGCCGGCGTCGCTACTGTGGTCGGTCTAGCGATTGCCTTCCTGATCGCGCGCGGCATTATTGGCCCTCTGTCGGGCCTGACGGCTGGAATGAAGCGGCTCGCCGACGGGGATTTCAGCGTGGTGTTGCCGGGTCTCGCCCGCAAGGACGAGGTCGGCGACATGGCACGCGCAGTCGAGACCTTCAAGGTACGGGCCGAGGAGAAGGCACGCGCCGAGGCCGAAGCCAAGCTGACGCAGGACCAGCAGGCAGCGATCCAGCGCCGCCGGGACATGATCCGTCTCGCGGACGATTTCGAGGGCGCTGTCGGCAGCATAGTCGAGAACGTGTCATCGGCTTCGAGCCAGCTCGAAGAATCGGCGGGCGGACTGACTGCGACCGCCGAGCAATCTCGCCAGCTCACCGCCATGGTGGCCGCGGCCTCCGACGAAGCCTCGACCAATGTGCAGGCGGTGGCGTCATCCACCGAGGAGATGTCGTCTTCGGTCAACGAGATCAGCCGTCAGGTTCAGGAGTCGGCCAATATCGCCAACTCCGCGGTGGCACAGGCCCGCAAGACCAATGATCGCGTGGCTGAGCTTGCCAAGGCGGCCGCGCGGATCGGAGATGTTGTCGAGCTGATCAACACGATTGCCGGCCAGACCAATCTGCTGGCGCTCAATGCCACGATTGAAGCGGCGCGCGCCGGCGATGCTGGTCGCGGCTTCGCCGTTGTTGCATCGGAAGTGAAGGCGCTCGCCGAACAGACGGCCAGGGCAACCGGCGACATCAGTCACCAGATCTCCGGCATTCAGGCCGCGACCGAAGAGTCGGTCGGCGCCATCAAGGAAATCGGCGACACCATCGGCCGCATGTCGGAGATCGCGTCGACCATCGCATCTGCCGTCGAGCAGCAGGGCGCGGCGACGCAGGAGATTTCGCGCAACGTTCAACAGGCGGCGCAAGGCACGATGCAGGTGAGCTCGAACATTCTGGATGTGCAGCGCGGCGCGAGCAACACGGGTTCAGCGTCGTCGCAGGTCTTGTCCGCTGCGCAATCGCTGTCCGGCGAGAGCGCGCGGTTGAAGCGCGAGGTCGGCAAGTTCCTGGACTCCGTTCGCGCGGCATAGGACAAAACGTTACACGATCACGCGCGTTCGCCCGACGAGTAAGATACAACTCGCAAACAGCCCGGATGCGTCATCGCATCCGGGCTGTTTGTTTTAGTGGGTCAAACGATGACACGCGCGACAAAAAGTCATTCTACTTTAAAGCGTTTGCGCGGCTGAAATTAACCCGAAGTTCTCGCAACCTGACGATGATCGGATTCGAGATTGCCTCTTGCGTTGCGGGTGCGATTCGCGACGTGCAAGGTTGGCTGTCAGTGGTTCTCCCAAGAAGGGCATGTCGCATGTCGCTATTCAATCTCCGCATCCGTGGCAGGCTGTATGGGGGCTTCGGTGCGCTCGTCTTGTTCGGGTTGGGCATGGCGAGTTTCGCCGTGTGGAAACTCACGGAAATTCGCGACGACGTCTCGGCGATGAATGCCCAGTCAGCCAATGCGATGCGCTCGATGGAGATTTCGGCGGAACTCCAGGCGCTTCGCCGCGCGATGCTGCGCTACACGTTCGATCAGGATGAGGCGTCATTCGCTGAATCCGAGAAACTACTGACGCAGGTTGGTGGCGTGTTGGAGGAGACGATCAAGGCGAGCTCGGAGGAGCGTCGCACGATCTACCGCGAAGTCGAGAAGACGATCGCCGATCTGAAGAGCAGGCGCGTCGATCTCGGTAATACCGTCAAGGAGATGCTTGCCAGCCGCAAGGCGCTGCTTGCCGAAGGTGAAAAGCTTCAGGCCGACCTGAAGAAACTCGTGCTCGCGACGCGTAGCTCGCCATTCGCACAAGGGGCGACCACCCTGCAATCCGAAACTCTGTTGGTTCAGATGGCGAACTGGCGGTTCTTTGCAGGTCGCGACCAGGACAATGTGACGTTGTTTGCCAACAGCGTGAAGAACGCGCAGCAACAGATCGCCGAGATGGAAAAATTTGATATGGCGCCGAGTCTTTCAGCGCTGTTCGAATCGATCAAGAAAGGCTTGGTCAGCTATTCCAGCGGGTTCGATAAGGCGTCGGCCAATCTGCTGAAGATGGATCAGCTCTATTACAATACGATCACGCCGATGGTGGTCAGCGCCATCCGCAAGACCGACGGCATCAAGGCAGCGATCCAGCAGGAGGTCGTGAGCGCGACGACAGCCAATGAGCAGCGCATTTCCGGCACGATCACGCTGCAGCAGATCGTGGCCGGCGCAGCGACCATCACCGGTCTGCTGATTGCGTACCTGATCGCGCGCGGAATCATCGGGCCGCTGTCGGGGCTGACGGCGGGCATGAAGCAGCTCGCTGAGGGCAATTTCGGCGTGGTGCTGCCGGGGCTCGGCCGCAAGGACGAGGTCGGCGACATGGCGCAGGCTGTCGAGACCTTCAAGGTCAAGGCGGAGGAGAAAGCCCGGGCGGAAGCCGAGGCACGGATCACGCAGGATCAGGCGGCAGCGCTGCAACGCAAGCAGGACATGATCCGGCTCGCCGACGATTTCGAAGGTACGGTCGGTGAAATAGTTGAGGCGGTGTCGTCCGCGTCGACCGAATTGGAAGCCTCGGCCAGCACGCTGACGTCGACAGCAGATCGGTCGCAGCAGCTCACCACGGTCGTCGCGACGGCGTCGGAAGAAGCCTCCACCAATGTGCAGTCGGTGGCGTCTGCCACTGAGGAAATGGCGTCGTCCATCACCGAGATCGGCCGTCAGGTCCAGGAATCCGCGCGTATTGCCAACGAGGCCGTGGACCAGGCTCAGAAGACCAATGATCGCGTCGGCGAGTTGTCAAAAGCTGCCGGCCGCATTGGCGCGGTGGTCGAGCTGATCAACACCATTGCGGGGCAGACCAACCTGCTGGCGCTCAATGCCACCATCGAGGCGGCACGTGCCGGCGATGCCGGCCGCGGCTTCGCAGTGGTCGCGTCCGAGGTGAAGGCGCTCGCCGAGCAGACCGCCAAGGCCACCGGCGAGATCAGCCAGCAGATCGCAAGTATCCAGACTGCGACCGATGATTCCGTATCGGCGATCCGCGAGATCGGCACGACCATCGGCAAGATGTCGGAGATTGCGTCCACGATCGCTTCGGCTGTTGAAGAGCAGGGCGCGGCGACGCAGGAGATTTCCCGTAACGTGCAGCAGGCTGCGCAAGGCACGATGCAGGTCTCGTCCAACATCATCGACGTGCAGCGCGGCGCGAGTGAGACCGGCGGCGCGTCGTCTCAGGTGCTGTCGGCAGCGCAGTCGCTGTCGTCAGATAGCAACCGTCTGAAGCATGAAGTCAGTCGCTTCCTGAACTCGGTCCGCGCGGCCTGAGTTCTCCAACATCGCAATTCACTGGCTTGAGTAACGGTGCGTTCTCCGCGCACCGCCACTCAAGCCGCTGTATGCTCCGAGAGAATTCAGGACCTCGAAATATCCCGTGCAGGGAATCGCATGATGAGATTGCAATTTTAGATCGTTAACTCAGAACCTCTGATGCCTGAACTCGAACTCCATCACTGTCTGAAAAGTCCGAATTGCTCGACGACCATTGCGGTACCGGCTCAATTTGAGTGATTGCATCATCGGCGCGTTAACGTTTGTGTCAGAAGCGCGGTGGTAGGTTCCTGCCCATGAGCAGGTGATTTGATCGATCATCGAACGTATCGCTCGCTCATATGAGCCGATGACGCTTCTCGTTCAGGATCGGCTCACGCCAAGCTTCGCGTGCCCGTCGGATTGCCGCCGGGCTGCGCCAAAAATGACAACCGTTTAGCATTCGACCATTTCACGCGACGCCGGAGTCCGTCCGGCGAAGGACGACCCGACTCATTTTTCTGCCGCTTCATTCCCAGGAACTGTCATGGCCTTCATCCAGAATCTGCGTATCGGCACGAAGCTCGCGATTGCGTCCGGGCTCGGCATCATTCTCCTTGGTGTCATGATCTATATGCAGACGATGGGAAGCGCAGGCGTTCGCCAGTCATATCAGACGGCCGGCGTCTATCAGGGCATTGCGCAGAACGCTGCCGAGGCCAAGGCCTCGTTTCGCGGCATGCAGATCGGCGTGCGTGACTTCCTCGGGGCAACGAAAGTGGCCGATGTCCAGAAGGCCGCCGACTATTTCACGGCGCGTACTACCGCCGGCCTTAAATTTTCGGCTCAGATGCTCAAGCTTGCGACCGCACCGGACGAGCGCGAACGCATCGGCAAATTCCTCGACATGATGACGACCCTCGGTAAGGGCGGCGACAAGATCGGTGTAATCCGCACAGATATCTTGAATCTGCAGGCGACGCGCAACGAAGCTGGCGAATTGTCTGCGGATGCCTCCGCGCGCATCACCACACTGGGCGCGGAGATCGTGAAGCTCCGCACCGACGTGCTGCTACCCATGAGTGCAGAACTCGACAAGCTGGCCGATACGATCGTCAATCTGGCTAAGGAGAAGGTCGAGCAGCAGACGACCGCTGCGGCGAACGAGGCCGCTGCGACCGAGCGAGACTCGCTAATTCTCGGTGGTGTGGTCGCCCTGATGCTGATCGGGACCTGTGTGTTCTCGGTGTTCACCATCGGGCGTCCGATGCGCGCGCTGAGCCGTTCGATGGAAGAACTCGCCGAGGGCAATTTCGGCGTGGTGTTGCCGGGCTTGGGCCGCAAGGACGAGATCGGCGACGTCGCCGGCGCCGTGGAGAAGTTCAAGGTCAAGGCACAGGAGCGCGCCCGCGCCGAAGCCGACGCTCAAAAGCAGCAGGAGCAGATCGCCGCCGAGCAGCGCAAGCGCGAGATGATCACGCTGGCGAACAATTTTGAGAGCGCGGTCGGCGAGATCGTCGAAACAGTGTCGTCTGCATCGACCGAACTCGAAGCGTCGGCCGGCACGCTGACGTCGTCTGCCGAGCGTTCGCAGCATTTGACCACCATGGTGGCAGCCGCTTCGGAAGAGGCCTCGACGAACGTACAATCCGTGGCATCGGCGACCGAGGAAATGGCGTCATCGGTGAACGAGATCAGCCGCCAGGTTCAGGAATCTGCGCGCATTGCCAGCGAGGCCGTGCAGCAGGCCCAGAAGACCAACGACCGTGTCGGCGAGCTATCCAAGGCGGCCAGCCGTATCGGCGACGTGGTCGAGCTGATCAATAGCATCGCGGGGCAGACCAACCTTCTGGCGCTCAATGCGACCATAGAAGCCGCCCGCGCCGGTGAAGCCGGCCGCGGCTTCGCCGTGGTGGCGGCCGAGGTGAAGACGCTCGCAGAGCAGACCGCCAAGGCGACCGGCGAGATCAGCATGCAGATCGACAGCATCCAGTCCGCCACGGACGAATCGGTCAGTGCCATCCGCGAGATCGGCGTCACCATTGGCCGGATGTCGGAAATTTCGTCCACGATTGCTTCGGCCGTCGAAGAGCAGGGTGCCGCCACCCAGGAGATTTCCCGCAACGTGCAGCAAGCCGCGCATGGCACCCAGCAGGTCTCGTCCAACATTACGGATGTGCAGCGCGGCGCCAGCGAGACCGGGTCGGCCTCGTCGCAGGTTCTTTCGGCAGCACAGTCGCTATCGTCGGACGGCGCGCGGCTAAAGGTCGAAGTCGCGCGGTTCCTCAACTCTGTTCGCGCGGCCTAGGGCCATGCGGGATCAGAACTGATCATTCTATTGAGCGATAACAGGACGTCCAGCCATGCTCTCGAACATCTCTATCAAAGCCAAAATCACCATCGTTATCGCTTTTCTGTTAATCGCAATGACGGGGATGGGGGCGCTTGCTGTCAGCAAGATGCAGACAATTAACGCCAATGCGTCGGACATCCAGAAGAACTGGCTTCCAAGCGTCCGTGTGCTCGGCGGGCTGCGGGCGACGACCATCGATTATCGCAATCTGGTGCGCGCGCACATCCTCGCAGCCAATGCTGACCAGATGCAGAAGACCGAGGCTGGTATCGACACCATCGTCAAGCGGGCCGCCGATGAGCGGATTGCCTATGATAAGTTGGTATCGAGCCCCGAAGAGCGCGCAATCTTCAACGATTGGAGCAAGGAGTGGGACAACTACGTATCACGCAGCCAGGAAATCTTTGTCCTCGATCGCAAGAATCTCGGCAAAGGCAGTCAGGAAGCCCATGAGCTCAATCTGAATGTGATCAATCCGCTGGGATCCAAAGCCGATTTTGCCCTGCGCAAGGCCATCGAATTCAACGACAAGGGTGCGGCAGCATCGGGACAGAAGGCCGATGAGAGCTATGGTTCGGCACTGATGACGGTGATCGTGATCATTGCAGCGACCGCGGTCATCGGCATCGGTGTCGGCATTTATCTGGTCAAGGACGTGTCGTCGGGTATCGCTTCGATCGTGCAGCCGATGCAGGCGCTGAGCGCTGGAGATCTCACGGCGCATGTGGCGCATCAGGGCGAGAAGACCGAGATCGGCGCGATGGCCGACACGCTTCAGGTGTTCAAGCAGGCGCTGATCGACAAGCGCGCGGCAGATGAAGCTGCCTCTGCCGACGCCGAAGCCAAGATCGAACGCGGTCGCCGCGTTGACAACATCACCCGCGAATTCGAATCGATGATCGGCGAAATCGTGGAGACCGTATCGTCGGCATCGACCGAACTTGAAGCTTCCGCAAGCACGCTGACCGCGACGGCCGAACGTTCCCAGGACCTGGCCACCACAGTGGCGGCGGCGTCCGAAGAAGCTTCCACCAACGTCCAGTCGGTGGCATCGGCCACTGAAGAAATGGCCTCGTCGGTCAACGAGATCAGCCGACAGGTGCAGGAGTCGGCGAGCATCGCCAATCAGGCGGTCGACCAGGCGCGGCGTACCAACGATCGCGTCAGCGAACTCGCCAGTGCGGCATCCCGCATTGGGGACGTCGTCGAGCTCATCAACAATATCGCCGGCCAGACAAACCTGCTCGCGCTCAACGCAACCATCGAGGCGGCGCGTGCCGGTGAAGCGGGCCGGGGCTTCGCCGTCGTGGCTTCCGAAGTAAAGGCATTGGCCGAGCAGACCGCCAAGGCGACCGGCGAGATCTCGACGCAGATTTCCGGTATCCAGGCGGCGACGCAGGAATCGGTCGGCGCCATCAAGGAAATCGGCGACACCATCGGCCGGATGTCCGAGATTGCCTCGACCATCGCATCGGCGGTGGAAGAGCAGGGTGCCGCGACGCAGGAGATTTCGCGTAACGTCCAGCAGGCGGCACAGGGTACCATGCAGGTCTCGTCGAACATCACTGACGTGCAGCGTGGAGCGTCCGAGACCGGCTCTGCGTCGTCGCAGGTGCTTTCGGCCGCGCGGTCGCTGTCATCGGACAGCACACGTCTTAAGAATGAAGTGGGCAAGTTCTTGAATTCGGTGCGCGCTGCCTGACGGGCTTGAACACAAGTGTACAGCGCAAAAAGCCGGCGCGTGAGCGTCGGCTTTCCTACGCGATAGTGTTGTTATGCGTGTGCGCCACACTCATTCGAGAAGTCATGCACAAGAAGCAGTCATGATGCACCGCTCCTTAACTTTATCCGGACAATCTCGATCACGAGATCGTTGAAAGCTATCGACGCTCGGCCGGCAGCTCCAATGCATGCCGTGTCTTCAAACCCAGAAAATGCCATTCGTGCAGTTGCGCGCCAACGGTCAAAAACCGAGGGACCATCACCTATGTTTGCCAGCCTGTCCATCCGCACCAAGATCACTCTTGTCGTCTCGTTCCTGCTGCTCGCCATGTCTGCGATGGGCGCGCTGGCCATCAAGCAGATGTACACCATCAACGGAGCGACATCCGACATCGTCACGAGCTGGCTGCCGAGCGTGCGCGCTCTGGGTGAAGTCCGCGCTGCAACGATCAGCTATCGTTCGGTGGTTCGTGGACATCTGCTTGCGACCGATGCCGCAGATACGAAGGTCCAGGACGACACGCTGGTGCGTTACGCCGAGATGCTCGACAAGGCGCGCAAGAGCTATGAGCCGATGATTTCGTCGCCCGAGGAGCGCGCGATGTATAGCGAATTCAGCAAGCTCTGGAGCGAATACATCGCGGCGTTGCAGCCGGTTCTTGCGTTGTCGCGCAAGAACGCTCGTGATGAAGCGCGAGATATGAACGTGAAGGTCAACCAGATTGGCTTCAAAGCGGACGAAGCCCTGCAGAAGGATGTCGAGCTCAACAACAAGGGAGCTTTGACAGCCGGAGAACTGGCGACGGACAGCTTTGGGGTCGCCATCAAGATGGTGATCGGTTCGCTCTTGTTTGCGATTGTTGTCGGCATCGGTGCGGCTATCTTGCTGGTGCGCGATGTCTCCGCCGGCATTACGTCGATCGTGCTGCCGATGCAGGCGCTTGGCACAGGAGATCTGACAGCAAATGTTCCGCATCAGGGCGAGAAAACCGAAATCGGTACGATGGCGGATTCGCTTCAGGTATTCAAACAGGCGCTGATCGACAAGCGCGCGGCGGATGAAGCCGCGGCGGCCGATGCAGAAGCCAAGATCGAGCGCGGTCGCCGCGTCGACAGCATCACCCGCAACTTCGAATCGATGATCGGTGAGATCGTCGAGACGGTGTCGTCGGCATCGACCGAACTGGAAGCCTCGGCAGGTACGCTGACCGCCACGGCGGAGCGCTCGCAGGAATTGACCACGACGGTTGCTGCAGCCTCCGAAGAGGCATCGGCCAATGTGCAGTCAGTGGCATCGGCAACCGAAGAAATGGCCTCGTCGGTCAACGAGATCAGCCGACAGGTGCAGGAGTCGGCTGCGATCGCAGGGCAGGCGGTCGATCAGGCACGCAAGACCAATGATCGCGTCGGCGAGCTCGCCAGCGCTGCGTCGCGCATCGGCGATGTGGTCGAGCTGATCAACAACATCGCAGGCCAGACGAACTTGCTGGCGCTCAACGCCACCATCGAAGCAGCGCGCGCCGGCGAAGCCGGTCGCGGTTTCGCGGTTGTGGCTTCCGAAGTGAAGGCCCTCGCTGAGCAGACTGCCAAGGCGACTGGCGAGATCTCGACGCAGATTTCCGGCATCCAGGCGGCGACGCAGGAATCGGTTGGCGCCATCAAGGAGATCGGCGACACCATCGGCCGGATGTCGGAGATTGCCTCGACCATCGCATCGGCGGTGGAAGAGCAGGGTGCCGCGACGCAGGAGATTTCCCGCAACGTTCAACAGGCGGCGCAGGGCACGATGCAGGTCTCGTCGAACATCGTTGATGTGCAGCGGGGTGCAACGGAGACTGGATCTGCCTCGACCCAGGTTCTCGCTGCGGCGCAATCACTGTCCTCGGACAGCACGCGACTGAAGGATGAAGTCAGCAAGTTCCTCAACGCCGTGCGCGCGGCCTGATCATGGCTTGTAGGGTGGGCGAGGGCGCTTTTGCGCCGTGCCCACCGCAGCGCGTTCGATGATGGTGGTGGGCACGCTGCGCTTTTGCCCACCCTACGGATGTTGGGCGTTCTATCTCGTACTCGCCGACACCAGTCCCGCGATGTCCATATAGGTGCGCACCAGCGGGGCGACGAAACGATGCGCCGATGTCTTGGACACCAGCGTATCGTGCAGGATCAGATGATCGATGCCGGTATTGATGAAACACGCCATGGCGTCGCGCGGAGTCTCGACGATCGGTTCGCCCTTCACGTTGAATGACGTGTTGAGCAGCACCGGTACGCCGGTGAGCGCATCGAATTCCTTCAGCAGCCGATAGAGCACAGGATTAGTGTCTTCCGTGACGGTCTGGATGCGCGCCGTTCCATCGATGTGCACAATGGCCGGAATCTTCTCGCGCCATTCGGGGCGCACCGGGGCGGCGGTCAGCATAAACGGCGAATCCTGATCGCCTTCGAAAATCTCTCTGGCGCGCTCGGCGAGCACAATCGGCGCGAACGGACGGAACGGCTGACGGTGCTTCACGCGTGAATTGAGGATGTCCTTCATCTCCGGCCGGCGCGGATCGGCGATGATGCTGCGATTGCCGAGCGCGCGGGGGCCGTATTCCGAGCGACCTTGAAACCAGCCGATCACTTTCTGGTCGGCGAGCAGCTTGGCCGTATCGCGGCAGATATTGTCGCTGCGCACCGTGCTGGTCTGCGCCTTGACCAGCGTGCGCTGTGTTGCTGCCTCGATGTCGCGATCGGTATAGTTCCTGCCGGTGTAGGAATGCGTCATCACATAAGAGCGCGGCTGCTTCTGTACCTCCAGCAGGCCATAATAGGCGCAGCCGATTGCGATGCCGTTGTCGCCGGCGGCGGGCTGGATCCAGACATTCTCGAAGCCGGCTTCGCGGGCGATGCGACCATTGGCGACGCAGTTCAGCGCGACGCCGCCGGCAATGCAGAGGTTCTTCGCGCCGGTCGTCTCGCGCAGCCAGCGGGCGCGGGCGAGCAGCACTTTCTCGGTGTCGTCTTGGACTCGCCAGGCGATATCCTCCCAATGCCGCATCGACGGATGGGTGTCCCATTTGCCGTCGCTGTCGGCGATATAGGGCTGGTTGTATTCGGGGGTCCAGCGCGGCACGCTGAGGACATTGTCGGTGATATCCATCAGCGGCTTGACCTGGTCGCGGCGGCCATAGGGCGCCAGCCCCATCAGCTCGCCGCATTTGTTCCAGTCGCCGAACACATAGGTCGAGGCCCGGCTATAAAGCGCCCCGAGGCCTGGCATGTTGTAGAATTCATCGCTGAGGAAGCCGCGGTCCGGCTCCATCCAGACTTTCTTGAGGCAATCGAGCTGCGTGCCCTTGAACGTGTAGTAGCTCTCGGATTCCCGGGCGAGCTTCGAGCCCGGCTCGTCGCCGGGATAGACCTCCATCACATCGGAGCGATAGCTGCCGACGCCGTCGACGATCATGATCGCCCCCTCTTCGAAGGGGCAGACGGCAAACGCGCTATAGGCGTGCGCCAGATGATGCGAGATCGTTTTGACCTTGCCGGTGCGCGCCCGAAACAGCGGATGGACGCTGGCGTCCTGCCGTTCATATTCGGGCAGGAAGCCCGGCATGTCCTGATAGATCAGGCGGTCTTCCATCTCCGGAACCGGCAGGATGTAGCAATTGCTCACCACCAGGTCGACGTCGTCCAGCGTGATGCCTTCGGCGTCGAGGACGTAGTCGATCACTTCCTTGTAGAACCCCGTCGCGTGTTTCTCGCGGGTAATCCGCTCCTTCTCGATCGCATAGGCCAGCGCGCCGTTGCGCAGCAGGCAGGCGCTGACGTCGTGATCGTAGGTGTTGAGACCGAGGATGTAGCTGGGTTTGGGCATGAATCAGCTTCTGACAATTCGCGGGAAGGGATGAATGATGGGATCGATCTGCTAACGCAGACGCGGCGGGTGGGGCTGACCGCATATTCGCAGTTGCGAGGTGCAGCGATCAGCATAGTGCGAGGCAATATGAAGAGAAGATGAACGCAGGAGGTCAAAAGCGAGGTGACGCGTGAAGGTGCGCATTCGTTCGTAGTGACAGCGTTGCCGGCAACTTGACCGGCGTTCGAGCTTGACCCTATTGTAAAGTTGTTCGTGCGTGCACGCCTTGTGATGGCCATATTACTATTCTGGTTTCAGCACCTGTGTGAATCAAGAATTGCTCACTGAACGATTCGAGGCCGGAAGCATTCTAAAGCCGTGCTTCTGCAGAATGGGAGTTCCTAAGAATGGCTCAAACCAAAACGACGCGCCATAATATCGTGACCCGCTGCCTGGCAGCGATGGCGCTTGTGTCTGTCTACTGTGTTGGTCTGATCGGCGCATCCACGGTGTTGCTCACCACGAGCAGCACCTCGGCCGAGGCCCGTGGCGGTGGTCGCGGTCGTGGCGGCGGCGGTTGGGGCCGTGGACGCGGTGGCGGCTTCTATCGTGGCGGCGGTCGTGGCTATGGTCGCGGCTATGGCTTCTACGGTGGACCGCGCTTTGTGGCGCCGGGCTGCTATTTCAGCCGTCGCTGGGGCCGGGTGGTCTGCCCGTACTAAGTCATAAGCGCTACGGCGCTGAATGAACGAGATGGAGAGGCGCGCCGGGTAACCGGGGCGCCTTTTGCTTTCCAGGCTCGCCTTTCTCCAGGAAACGGGCCTCTCCTTCGGGAATGATTTGTCGAAAGCTACCCTCCTTGCACAATGCTGAGGTCGCTTTTGGCATGCCATCTTGTGTTTTCTCATCCAAATTCCAATGTCGGCATGGCAAGCTTGCGCGCCCGCGCATGGCAATTCGGTCCTCCCACCCTGGAACCTTCATGAGCGCCCTGTTCTCTCCCTTCAAGCTGCGCGACCTCACGCTGCCGAACCGCATCGTCATTGCGCCGATGTGCCAGTATTCCGCCGAAGATGGCCGGGCGACCGATTGGCACATGATCCATCTCGGCAATATGGCCCTGTCGGGCGCCGCCATGCTGGTGATCGAAGCGACCGCCGTGGAAGCCATCGGCCGCATCACACCCGGCGATCTCGGCCTCTATAATGACGCGACCGAAGCCGCGTTGAAGCCTGTGCTGGCGGCGATACGCAAACATTCGAACATTGCCGTTGGCATGCAGATCGCCCATGCAGGCCGAAAGGCGTCGAGTCACGCCCCATGGGATGGCGGCCAGCAGGTCCCGCTCGACAAAGGCGGTTGGGTCGCCCACGCCCCGTCCGCCATTCCGCAGAAGTCCGGCGAATTGCCACCGCAGGAGATCGATGCCGCGGGCCTCATGCGCATCCGCGATGCCTTCGTGGCCACAGCGAAGCGCGCCGAGCGGCTCGGCATCGATGCGCTCGAAATCCACGGTGCACATGGCTATCTGCTGCACGAATTCCTGTCGCCGATCTCCAACCAGCGCACCGACAATTATGGCGGTTCGCTGGAAAATCGCATGCGCTTTCCGCTCGAAGTATTCGACGCTGTGCGCGCAGCGTTTCCGGCCCACAAGCCGGTTGGTGTCCGGGTCTCGGCGTCGGACTGGGTCGAGGGCGGCTGGGATATCGAGCAGACCATCGTCTTCGCCAGTGAGTTGAAGAAGCGCGGCGTCGACTGGATGGATGTGTCGTCCGGTGGTGTCTCGCCGCAGCAGAAGATCGCGCTCGGGCCGGGTTATCAGGTGCCGTTCGCCGAAGCCGTGAAAGCGGCGACGGGACTGCCGACGATTGCGGTGGGGTTGATCACCGAAGCGCAACAGGCTGAAGACATCGTGGCCTCCGGCAAGGCCGATCTGGTCGCCATCGCACGTGGCATTCTCTACGATCCGCGCTGGCCGTGGCACGCGGCGGCGCAGCTTGGCGGTCAGGTACAGGCGCCGCCGCAATACTGGCGCTCGCAGCCATCGACGCAAAAGGCGTTGTTCGGCGATACGACGTTCGGCGGGCGCTAAACCACTTCAAGGCGCCTGACTTTCGACACCCACACATTGTCCCGCAAGCCGGGTGCGATGTGTGGGTGTTTGTCTTTGCTCCGCGTCCACTCCGCGAATGGCAGCCCTGCGGCGCCATCGTGTTTACATGACAGAATGTCGCACCTACACAGCGCAAAATTCTGCGCCGTAAAATAATCGTGGCATCCGGCGCTGCCCGCCTGTCGAGAGGAGCCCCGCCATGGCCCGCCATTTCCTATGGCTTCTGCTGATCCCCTTCGTCGGCCTGCTCTGGGTCCCGTTCTACAATTTTCATGATCCGGTGCTGTTCGGCTTTCCGTTCTTCTACTGGTACCAGCTCGCCTGGGTGCCGATGACCGCCTTTCTGACCTGGCTCGCTTACCGGACTTACGCCAATGAAGACTGAGCTCGATATTCCCGCGGTTGCGGTCTTTCTGTTCTTCTTCGCGCTCGTCACCGTGATGGGCTTCGTCGCCTCGAAGTGGCGCCGCCCGAAAACGCTGGCCAGTCTCGACGAATGGGGCCTTGGTGGCCGCCAGTTCGGCACCTGGATCACCTGGTTTCTGGTCGGCGGCGATTTCTATACCGCCTATACGGTGATCGCCGTGCCGGCACTGGTCTATTCGGTCGGCGCTTATGGCTTCTTCGCGCTGCCTTACACGATCCTGGTCTATCCCATCGTGTTCATGGTGATGCCGAGGCTGTGGCAGGTCGCCAAGGACAACGGCCATGTCACTGCCGCCGACGTTGTGCATGGCCGCTATGGTTCACGCATGCTGGAAGCAGCAGTCGCCATCACCGGTGTCGTCGCCACCATGCCCTATATCGCGCTGCAGCTGATCGGTATGGCCACGGCTGTGAAGGCGCTTGGCTTCGAAGGCGAACTGCCGCTGATCGCGGCCTTTGTCGTGCTCGCGCTCTACACCTACTCGTCGGGCCTGCGTGCCCCGGCGCTGATCGCCTTCGTCAAGGATATCATGATCTATATCGCCGTCATCGCGGCAGTGTCGGTGATCCCCGGCAAGCTCGGCGGCTATGCCGCGGTGTTCGACGCCGCCGATCAGGCATTCAAGGCCAAGGGCTCGGGCAGTATCCTGCTGCAGCCCAGCCAGTATGTCGCCTATGCCACGCTGGCACTTGGTTCGGCGCTCGCGGCCTTCATGTATCCGCATACGCTGACCGGTATCTTCGCCAGCAAGAGCGCCACCACCATCCGCAAGAACGCCGTACTGTTACCGGCCTATACACTGATGCTCGGCCTGCTGGCGCTGCTCGGCTACATGGGCCACGCCGCCAAGTTGAAGCTCGCCAGCAATAATGACGTGGTACCGGCGCTGTTCCAGACGCTGTTTCCGAGCTGGTTCGCAGGCTTCGCTTTTGCAGCGATTGCCATCGGCGCGCTGGTCCCTGCGGCCGTGATGAGCATTGGTGCGGCCAATCTCTTCACCCGCAATTTCTGGAAGGCCTATGTCAATCCGCAGGTCGATTCAGCGGGCGAAGCAGCCGTTGCCAAGATCGCGTCGCTGGTGGTGAAGGTCGGCGCGCTGCTGGTGATCATCTATCTGCCGACGCAGTTCGCGCTCGACCTGCAGCTTCTCGGAGGCCTGTGGATCCTGCAGACGTTGCCGGCCTTGATCTTCGGCCTGTTCACCCGCTGGTTCACCGCGCCGGCATTGCTGACCGGATGGGTAGTCGGCCTGTTTGGCGGCACATATCTGGCCTGGACGGACGGCCTCAAGCCGCTGCACATGCTGTCGGTCGGCAGCTTCCAGGCGACGGTCTATGTCGGGCTGATTGCCCTCGTCGCGAATATCGTGGTCGCAATGCTGGTCAATCTCGTGGTGCCGAAGCCGGTGGCAACGGCCGAGGCGGCGAGCACTTAAAGGCCCCGCTGTAAAGCCCGCGCGCGCATTGTTTCCGGCGCGCGCTGGCTTTATTGTCCGCGCGAATGCCCGCCATCCCTGTGCGGGACCGCCGGATGGAGCTTGCCTGAGTGACTGAATCGATGCGCATCGGCACGCGCAAAAGCACCATGGCGCTGGCCCAGACCGAAGAGATCGCGCGCCGGCTGGCGGTGGTCGCGCCGGAACTGGCCGTCGAGATCGTGAAATTCGAGCCGGTCGGCGACCGCGACCAGACCAGCAATCTCCTGAAGCATGGCGGCAAGGGCGGGGCTTTCGTCGGGGAGATTCGCGCGGCCGTGCTCAAGGGCACGCTGCATGCGGCGATGCATTCGCTGAAGGACATGCCGGGCAACGAGGACACGCCGGGCCTCGTGATTGGTGCAACGCTGGTGCGCGATCCTCCGACCGATGCGCTGGTGCTGCGCGAAGGCGTCAGCCTTGACGATCTCAAGCGCACGCATGGCAAGGGCTTTAAGATCGGCACCAATGCCGTACGCCGTGCCGCCTATATCCGCCGGCTGTTTCCCGAGATCGAGGTGATCCACTTCCGTGGTGCTGCCGATACGCGCGTGCGCAAACTCGACAATGGCGAGATGCAGCGGATGCCTGATGGCGGCGAGGTCGGTCCCGCCGACGCGCTGATCATGGCGCGTTCAGGCCTCGAGCGTGTTGGATTGGCGAGCCGCATCGCACGTGATTTCACGCCGCAGGAAATGTTGCCGGCTGTGGGGCAGGGCATCGTCGCAGTCGAATGCGCGGCGCATGATTGGGCCTCGCGGCGTCATCTGTCACTGATCGACGACCCTGCGGCGCATCTGTCCTGCGATGCCGAGCGCGAGGTGCTTTGGGTGCTGAACGGCCACTGCAATTCGCCGATCGCCGGCTATTCGGTGATCTCAGGGCACGAGATGTCGCTGACCGCATCGGTGCTGGATGAAGCCGGCGGGCAGTTCATTGAGGTGACGCGCATAGGGCCGGCGGATCGTCCGCGCGAGCTGGGGCGGGCTGTCGGGCTGGAGCTGCTCGACAAGGGCGCCGGCGCGCTGATCGAGGCCAATCGGCCGGAGCACTAGGCCGTTCGATACGACACTTTGCCCTCTCCACGTCATGCCCGGGCTTGACCCGGGCATCCATCCTTTGATGTACGACAGTGAAGTTGGATGGCCGGGTCAGGCCCGGCCATGACGGAGTGTGTGGCGACTAGCTCTCCGCCATCCCCACCGACCACAGTGCGAACGCATAGACGATCGCGATCTCATCCAGCCGGTTGAAACGCCCGGACGCGCCACCGTGACCGGCGCCCATATTCGTCCGCAGCAGCACCGGGCCTCCACCCGTCATCGTCGCGCGCAGCCGTGCGATCCATTTCGCCGGCTCCCAATAGGTGACGCGTGGATCGGTGAGGCCGCCCATCGCCAGGATTTTCGGATAGTTCCTCGCCGCGACCTGATCGTAAGGCGAGTAGGACAGGATCGTCTTGAAATCCGCTTCGCTCTCGATCGGGTTGCCCCATTCGGGCCATTCCGGCGGCGTCAGCGGCAGCGTGTCGTCGAGCATGGTGTTGAGCACATCGACGAATGGCACTTCGGCAACGATGCCGGAGAATAGCTCGCCGGAGCGATTGGCGACGGCGCCCATCAGCATGCCGCCGGCGCTGCCGCCATGGCCAACGATGCGCTTCTCCGAAGTGTATTTCGCGTCGATCAGCGCGCGCGCAGCCGCGGCGAAATCGTCGAACGAGTTGGTCTTCTTGTCGCGCTTGCCGTCGAGATACCAGCCCCAGCCCTTGTCGGCGCCGCCGCGGATATGCGCGATGGCATAGACGAAACCGCGATCGACCAGCGACAGCCGGTTGGCGGAGAACGACGCCGGCATCGCCATGCCGTAGGAACCATAGCCATAGAGCAGCAGCGGAGCCTTGCCGTCCCGTGCCAGGTCCTTGCGATGCAGGATCGACACCGGAACCTCGGCGCCGTCATGTGCCTTGGCCATGATGCGCGTGGTGACATAGTCGGCGGGATTGTGCCCCGACGGAATCTCCTGGCGCTTGCGCAACGTACGCTCGCGCGTCGCCATGTCGTAGTCATAGACTTCCGACGGCGTCGTCATCGAGGAATAGGCGAAGCGAAGCGTGGTCGTATCGAATTCGTAGCCGCCCATGGTGTCGAGCGAATAGGCGGCTTCGTCGAAGGCGATAGCGTGTTCTTCCTTGGTGGTGAGATCGCGAATCACAATCGACGGCAGAGCATTGGCGCGCTCCAGACGGACGAGATGGCCGGCCGTGAGATCCATGTCGAGGACATAGATGCCTTCGCGATAGGGAATCAGGTCTTTCCAGTTCGTGCGCGCGGGCGCCGCCAGTGGCGCGGTGACGATCTTGAAGTCGATGGTGCCATCGGCATTGGTCAGGATGAACAGCTCGTCGCCACGATCGGCCAGCGAATATTGCACGCCCTCTTCGCGCTTCGCCACGAGGCGGGGGGGCATGTCTGGTGCTGCGAGATCGATCAGTTGCTGCTCGGAGGTCTCATGATCGCCGCCCGCGATGACGCAGAAGCGGCCGCTGGCGCTTTCATGGATGTGGGTGAACCAGCCGGAATCCTGCTCCTCAAAGATCAGCCTGTCATCCGCCTGTCTGGTGCCCAGCCTGTGCAGCCAGACCTGCATCGGGCGATGGTTGTCGTCGAGCTTCACATAGAAGAACGCCTTGCAGTCTAGCGTCCACACCACGCCGCCATCGGTCTCCTCGACCACGTCGTCGAGATCGTTGCCGGTGGCCCAGTCACGCACGCGGATGGTGAAATACTCCGAGCCCTTGACGTCGGCACTCCAGGCTTCCAGCGCATGATCGGGTGAATGGCGGGCGCCGCCGAACTTGAAATATTTGTGGTCGGCGGCAAGCCTGTCGCCATCGAGAATGATGGTGGCCTCGCCGCCATCCCGCGGCATGCGGCCGAATAATTCGTGCTGGCCGCCCTCGCGGAATTTCCGCAAGTAAGCATAGGGGCCGTCCGGCGACGGGACGCTGGAATCGTCTTCCTTGATGCGGCCGCGCATTTCCGCAACCAACTTGGTCTGCAGCGCCGCCGTGCCGCCGAGCAGGCTGTCGGTATAGGCGTTCTCGGCGTCGAGATAGGTGCGGATCTCCGGCTCCAGCACATTGGGGTCGCGCAGCACCTCCTGCCATTTGGCATCCTTTAGCCAGGCATAGTCATCGGTCACGGTGATGCCGTGGGTCGTGAAGGAATGCGGATGACGCGGCGCAACCGGCGCGGGCATGGAGGATGTCTGCTTTGTCATGAACGCTCTTTTCGCGGAAGCCTGATCGGATATGATTACGGAACACGCGCGCATCGGCGCCTGCCCCGCATATTGGATATTCCATGGATATAGAGATTATCGACCGCCTTGCCATCCGCGATCTCATTGAAAACTGGGTAGTCTGGCGCGATGCCGGCGACTGGGACCGCTTCCGCACCGTCTGGTTCGACGATGGCCGCATGGTGGCGACCTGGACCCAGGGCACCGCCGACGAGTTCATTGCCATGAGCAAGGCCGGCTGGGCCAAGGGCGTCTCGATCATGCATTTCCTCGGCGCGCAATCGATCGATCTCGCTGGCAACCGCGCAATTTCGCAGACCAAGATGACCATTGCCCAGCGCGCGCTGGTGCACGGCGTCAATGTCGACGTGATGCTGACCGGACGCTTCTATGATTTCCTCGAAAAGCGTGACGGCAAATGGGGCATGGTGCTGCGCCAGCCGATTTATGAAAAGGATCGCATGGATCCCGTGGTACCCGGTGCGCCGCTGAAGCTCGATGCGGATCTGCTCGCGAGCTTCCCCGAGGGCTATCGCCATCTTGCTTATCTGCAGAGCCAGATCGGTTATCAGATCAAGCCGGATATGCCCGGGCTGCGCGGCGACGCGGTGGAGGCGCTTTATGCCAGTGGGAAGAAATGGCTGAACGGCGAAAAGCTGGATCGGTAGCCGCCTTACCCTCAGCCCTCATTGCGAGGAGCCTCTTGGCGACGAAGCAATCCAGTCTTTCCTTGCCGCTTTCTGGATTGCTTCGTCGCTCCGCTCCTCGCAATGACGTGGATAGTTGATAAAGAACAAAAAAGACTGGGAGAAACAACATGCCCGACTTCATCACCCTCGATGCACTGGTCCGTAACACCGCCGCATCCAAGCCGACCAAGATCGCCGTGATCGATGCTGATCGCCAGATCGACTACGCCGCCTTCGATGCGCTGATCGACCGTATCGCTGCATCACTGCAGGCCAGCGGCCTCAAGCCGCGCGATGCGATCTCGATCTGTGCACTCTCCTCCATCGAATATGCTGCGGTCTTCCTCGGTGCGTTGCGCGTCGGTGTGGCGGTGGCGCCGCTGGCGCCGTCATCGACACCCACGGATTTCGCCGCGATGGTGAAGGATGCGGCCGCAAAAATCCTGTTCATGGATGACGCGACGGCCGCCTCCCTTGCGGAGGCTATGATCGATCCCTCCATCCAGCGCGTCGCGCTCGACGGCGGCAAGGCCGGAAAGCCGTTCGCGCAATGGCTGGCGCCGGAAGGTGCGAAGCCAGCGCCAGTGACGATCGATCCGGAATGGGTCTTCAATATCATCTATTCCTCGGGCACGACCGGTACACCGAAAGGCATCATCCACACCTGCTGGATGCGCTGGCGACAATATGGCCAGCTCGATCCGCTCGGCTACGGGCCGGATGCGGTCACCGTGCTGTCGACGCCGCTCTATTCCAACACCACGCTGGTCTGTTTCAATCCGACACTCGCCGGTGGCGGCACCCTGGTGCTGATGAAGAAGTTCGATGCGCGCGGCTTCCTTGAACTCAGCGCCAGACATCGGGCGACCCATGCGATGCTGGTGCCGGTGCAGTATCGCCGCATTATGGCTGTGCCGGATTTCGACAGTTTCGATCTGAAGTCCTTCGTGATGAAATTCTCGACCTCGGCGCCGTTCGGGGCAGCGCTGAAGACCGACGTGCTCAAGCGATGGCCTGGCGGACTAACCGAGTATTACGGCATGACCGAAGGCGGGGGCACCTGCGTGCTGCTGGCGCATGAACATCCGACCAAGTTGCACACCGTCGGCCAGCCAGCGCCAGATCATGAGATCCGCCTGATTGACGAGGACGGCAATTTCGTTGCCCAAGGCGAAATTGGCGAAGTGGTCGGGCATTCGCCCGTCATCATGCAGGGCTATCTCAACCAGCCCGGCAAGACCGCCGAGACGTTCTGGCACGACGCTTCCGGAAAGCGCTATGTCCGCACCGGCGATGTCGGGCGCTTTGACGAAGACGGCTTTCTGCAGCTGATGGACCGCAAGAAGGACATGATCATTTCTGGCGGTTTCAACATCTATCCGAGCGATCTCGAAGCCGTGCTGACGAAACACGACGACGTGCTCGAAGCCGCTGTCGTGGCCATACCGTCGGAAGAGTGGGGTGAGACACCGGTCGCCTTCGTGGTGATGAAGGCGGGTGCCTCGGTCGATGCGCCGGGACTGAAGGCTTGGACGAATGAGCGTGTCGGCAAGTTCCAGCGACTCAACGATGTCGTGCTGGTCGATGTGTTGCCGCGCAGCGCCATCGGCAAGGTGCTGAAGCGCGAGTTGCGAGACCGCAAGCTGGCGGCGGATTTGTCGGTTTAGAGCACTGGCCTATCAGGTGTCGTCCCCGCGGAGGCGGGGACCCATAACCACGGTCAGTATGGTTCAAGCGGCAGAGTTATAGCCACAGCGTCTTTTCTAACTCTTCGGCGTGTATGGGTCCCCGCCTCCGCGGGGACGACGGCTGAGTTTGGGATCGCCGCCTCAATAATGCGGCGGAGGTTCATTCCGCGGCGCACCGCTGTTGCTTTCGGCCTCCTGCAGCCGCTCGCCGAGCGTGGCAACCTGCCGCGTCAGCATGTCGATCTGTTTCCACTGGGCGGTGATCGTCGTATTCAGCGTCTCGATCGTGTCGTCCTGATAGGCGACGCGAGTTTCGAGTGCGTCGATACGTTCGCGTAAGCCTGTCAGGTCTTTTGCGGTCTCACTCATCGGATGCGCTCTCCCGCAGCATCGCAAAATCTTCCGAATTGATCGGCAAGTCAGGCTTGATCGACTGGCTTTCGACGAGGCCATGACCGAGCGCGACGCGCTGGTCGAACACGAAGCATTCGCCGCGCCAGCGGCTCTCGGCCTCGGGGATCTGCTCGAGATATTTCAGGATGCCGCCCTTGAGATGATAGACGTCGGCGAAGCCGCGCGATAACAGATACGAACTCGCCTTCTCGCAGCGAATGCCGCCGGTGCAGAACATCGCGATCTTCGTGTGCTTCTCGGGATCGAGCGTACGCGCCACGAAATCCTTGAACTGGCCGAAGCTTGCGATCTCCGGATCGACCGCGCCCTCGAACGTGCCCATCGCCACTTCGAATGCATTGCGCGTATCGAGCACCAGCGTGGTCTCATCGGCGATCAGATCGTTCCAGTCCGCGACGTCCACATAGATGCCGACGGTCTTGGTCGGATCGGTCTGGGGATCGCGGAGGGTGACGATCTCCTTCTTCAGCCGCACCTTCATGTGCAGGAACGGCATCAGGCTGGCGCGGGAGAATTTCAACTCGAGATGGTTCAGCCGATCGCTGAACATCACCCCTGTCTGCAGTTCCGCCATCAGCGTATTGATGGCAGCGTCGGTGCCAGCCACGGTGCCGTTGATGCCTTCCTCGGCGAGCAGGATCGAGCCTTTGATGCCGAGATTGGCGCAATAGGCGCGCAGCGGCTCGCGCAATTGCCGAAAATCCGGCAGCGCGGCGAATTGATAGAGGGCGGCGACATTGAACATGGCGGGGGTTTACCAGCCGGACCGGCGAGGGGGAAGTCCGGGAACTGGCCGAAATATCGTTGCCATCAGGGCTTTGGGCCGGCTGCTCCCCGCGCAGGTATTGACCTATGTCATACCCGGCGAAACCAGCGCAACGCGTAGTGCTAGAACGCAAAAAACCGGCCCCTTACGGGACCGGCTTCTTTTGCAGCGTCACCTGCGACCGACGGAGGAGTCAAAACTCCGCCGGTTGGAATTGGTTAAAGTTTGCGGTTCGCAAAATCCGACGCCTTGTCGGCGGCGTCCTTGGCAGCCTGCTTGGCATCGCCGACGGCCTTCTGCGCGTGGCCCTTGCCTTCCTGGATCAGGCCTTCGCCCTGCAGGCGGTCAGAGCCGGTCGCTTCACCGATGCCCTGCTTGGCCTTGCCGATGGCTTCGTTTGCGGTTCCCTTGATCTTGTCTGCGGTGGCACCCATGGGATACTCCTGTCATGTAGCAGACGCAGTTCCGAGACCATTCTCGATACGCGCTGCTTGAGCTTCGCAGAGACAATTGCCAGCTCAATTGAATGTTCCTCACTCCCGGGGGCGTGATGCCGCATGCGGTGGCAGCATTTCTTCGGAACCCAAGAAGGCATTGAAATGTCCGGTCACGGCCACGATCACACTCATCCGCACGATCACGCGCATGATCATTCTCACGACCATGATCCAGATCGCTGGAAGCACGACGGCATTCGCGTCATTCCCGCCGACAATCTCGATACCAACGTGCCATCGACCAAAGGCATGGACCGTGCGGCGGCTATCAATTTCGCGCGCGTCGGCGCGCAGAAACTTTGGGCCGGCACCGTGTCGATCCAGCCGGATGCCAAGACCGGTGCGCATCATCACGGCCATCTCGAAAGCGTCATCTATGTGGTAAAGGGCAAGGCGCGGATGCGCTGGGGCGATCGCCTGCAATTTACCGCGGAGGCCGGTCCTGGCGATTTCATCTTCGTGCCGCCTTACGTGCCGCATCAGGAGATCAATGCCAGCGCTGACGAAGTGCTGGAATGCGTGCTGGTGCGCAGCGACGGCGAAGCGGTCGCCATTAATATCGACATCGAGCCGGTGGAGAAGCCGGAGACGGTGTTGTGGGTCGATCCCACGCATCCCGATGGCGCGGTGAAGAAGTAAGCATCAAGCTGAAGCCCTCGCCCGAGACCGGGCGAGGGCTTCTTGCTATTTGATCTCCGGCAATCCCGGCGAAAATGCCAGCGCGCTCTCGATCCACTTCGCTACGCGCAGCGTGCGCAGATCGTTCAGATAGGGGCCGACCACCTGCAGGCCGAGCGGCAGATGGTTCCTGCCAAACCCGGCCGGCAGCGACAGCGCAGGCACGCCGATCAGGGTCCATGGCGCGCAATATTCGGCGTCGCCGGTATAGCTCAGCCCTTTCGGTGCTTCGCCATAGGCCGGCAGCGTCAGCACCGCATCGTAATTCGTCATCTGCGCGGTGAAGTCCGCGCGCAGCTTCGTCTGCAACGCCTTGGCCTTGAGATAGGCTGCCGCGCTGATGGCGCTGCCGGTCTCCACCAGCTTCTTTAGGTGATCGCTGGTCTTGTCGGGATAGCGCGCGACGAGATCGCCAAAGATCACCGCGCCTTCGGCGGCCAGAATGATGTTGATCGCGTCCCAGTTGCTGCGATCGAGTTCGGGCAGTTCCAGTTCTTCGATGACAGCACCCGCGCTGCGCAGTCGGGCAACGGAGGCTTCGAACACCTGTTGCTGCTCGCTCTCGGCCTTGGCGAACTTGGCGAAGCGCACCACCGCGAGGCGCGGCGACGGCAGCGGTAGCACGCCGCGCTCGACGGAGATTTCAAAGGCCGGCACCGGCGCGCCGTGCGGATCGCTGCCGCTGGTGCCTGCGATCAGTGACAGCGCATAGGCGACGTCATCGACCTTGCGCGCGAAGAAGCCGATGTGGTCGAGCGACTGGCTGAGGTGGTGTGCGCCGCTGCGGGGAATAGCGCCGAAGCTCGGCTTGAAGCCGACGATGCCGTTGAAGGCAGCGGGACGGATGATGGAGCCCAGCGTCTGTGTGCCCAGCGCCAGGGGCACGATGCCGGCGGCGACGGAGGCTGCCGAGCCGGAGGACGAGCCACCCGGTGTGTGCTTGCTGTTCCATGGATTGGTGGTCGGGCCGGGATGGCGCCAGGCGAATTCGGTGGAGACGGTCTTTCCGAAGATGGTGGCGCCGAGATTGCGCAGACGTTCGACGACCCATGCATCGGCCGATGGCACGTGATCGGCATAGACGGCCGAGCCATTGGTGGTCGGCATGTCGGTGGTGGCGATGATATCCTTGACGGCGACGGGAATGCCGGAGAGCGGCCCTGGCTTGCGCACAGTGTCGGTGGGGAGGACCTCAAAGGCCTTCAGTATGGGCTCGGCAGCCTTGGCCTGTGCGAGCCGCTCCGATGCGTAGTGATCTGCCGCAGATGTGTTGCCCTTGAACAGCCGCAGCAGGTCCAGAACCCCCGCGCCAGATGTTGCAGTGCGCGCGGTTGCATTCGTCATGTCGTGTCGTCCTGAACGTTTCTTCTGGGATCAAGAGAGGCGCGCAACCGCGAGGCTGCGCGCCTTCGACATTACTTCATCGCCAATGCTGGCTCGATATATTTCTTCACGACAAACTTGTCATAGTCAGGCTGGGCCGCGAGATTGCCGAGCGCGATCTGGGTGTCCATGGAGATCTTCAGCGAGGGCGCAGAAATATCGACGCTGTCCGGATAGACGCCGTCGGCCAGCATGCGCTTGACGGCGGATTCGATCACAGCCGGATCCAGCGTTGGAAATTCCTTCTGCGCAATGGTCACGGTCTTGGCAGGATCTTTCTTCATGAAGCGCATCGCCATTTCCATACCGTTGGTGACGCGCTGCGCCAGATCCGGATTGACGTCGTTGCGTGCCGTCACCGACGAAAATGCATAGGCGCCGTAGCTCTTCGGGAAGCCGTAGACCACCTTCATGCCCTTGGCGACCACCTGATCGAGGCCGGGTTCATACATCACGGCGACGTCAGCCTGCTTGGCGAGGAACGGACCCGGTTCGCTGCCGATTGCGACGGGGATCATCTCCACATCGGTCTTGCCGTCCATGCCGTTCTCCTTCAGCAGCTTCAGGAACAGCGAGGTGCTGGTGGTCGGCATGGTGCCGACGACCACTTTCTGGCCTTTCAGGCTCTTGACGTCAGCGAACTTGAAATCCGGCGCGGTCGCGATCCACACGGCGGCGCCGTTGACCACATTGGCGATGATGCCGACCGGCGCGCCCTTGGAGGCCGCAATGGCTGTCCATTCCGGACCATGGATCGAGAACTGTGCGCTGCCGGAGATCACCGCCGAGAGTGCGACTGTGGGCGAGCCTGCGGTTTCCTTGGTGAGGTCGAGGCCCTGCGCGGTGAAGAAGCCCTCGTTAATGGCGACATAGAGCGGCAGGTACAGCATCGACTGGAAGGCCTGCGACAACACCACCTTCTTGTTCTGCGCCATCGTTGGCGTGGCGAGCAAGACTCCAGCCAGCGCAACCGCGCCGGTGATACGCTTCAACAACGACATAGAACGTCTCCGTTATGGTGGAAAGGGAGGGATTAAACCTGGACCTGATGCGAGGTGGTCGCCTGCTTCCACGGCAGCGAGGTGCGCTCGATGATGTCGATGACGTAATAGAGCACGAAGCCGAGGATCATCAGCGTGAACAACCCGACCCAGACCGAGTTGAGGTCGTACAGGCTGGAGGCGAGGAAGATCATGTGGCCGAGGCCGCGCTGCGACGAGATGAACTCGCCGACAACGGCGCCGACCAGGCCAAAGCCGATATTGATGCGGAAGGTGGCGATAATCGACGGCAGTGTGGATGGCACTACGGCCTTCCAGAACACCTGATGCTTGTCGGCACCCATGGAGATCATCAGCGACTGCAGATCGACGTCGGCATCCTTGGCCGCCTGATAAGCGGCGATCAGCGCTACGAGTGCAGTGAGTGAAACGGCGAGTGCGACCTTCGATATCAGGCCGGTGCCGAACCACAGCACCACGATGGGCGCGAGCGCGATCTTCGGCACGGAATTGATGGCAACGATGAAGGGCTCGACCAGCTTCGCGACGAACACCGAATACCACAGCGCCAGACCGAACAGCGACCCGAAGATGGTGCCGATGATGAAGCCCAAAATGGCCTCGAATAGCGTGTACCAGGAATCCGACAGCAGTTCGCCGCTCAGGATCAGTTTGTAGAACGTGGCGAAGATGCCGGAGGGCGATCCCATCAGGAAGGCGGAGATATAGCCGGCATGGACGCCGAGCTCCCATAGCGCGAAGAACACTGCGACGGCGAGCAGCTGTAACACCGCGCGGCCGAGCGTGGTGTCGAAGGTCGATCGCTTCTTGCGGGACTTGCGCGGTGCGGTCTTCTTGCGCGCGGATGTGCCGGACATCACGAGGCTCATGACGTTGTCTCCGTCTGGATATCGAGTTCGGCGCAGAGCGTCTTGAAATAGGTCGAGAATTTTACGTCGTTGCGCGCGGTGATGGGTGAGGTTGCCTCGATGTCGATCTCATGCACGACCTTCACCCGTGCCGGGCGGCCGGACAGCACGACGACGCGCTTCGACAGCGCGACCGCTTCGTCGATGTCATGGGTCACGAGGATGACCGTCTTGTTGAATTTCTGGACTGCATCCTTCAGCACGCCTTCGAGATACAGCCTCGTCTGATAATCCAACGCCGAGAACGGCTCGTCGAGCAGCAGGATGTCGGGATCCATGATCAGCGTCCGGATCAGCGCCACGCGCTGGCGCATGCCACCGGACAGGGTCTTGGGATAGGCGTTCTCGAAGCCGGCGAGGCCGAACTGCTTGAGATACTCGCGCGCCTTCTCCTCGGCCTCCTTCTGGTCGACGCCGCGAGTCTCCAGCCCGAGCAACACATTGCCCATCACCGTGCGCCACGGAAACAGCAGGTCTTTCTGCATCATGTAGCCGACGCGGCCGCGCAGGCTTTCGATTTCCTTGCCGCGATAGGTGATAGTGCCGCCATCGGGCTCGAGAAGTCCGGCGATGATGTTGAAGATCGTCGTCTTGCCGCAGCCGCTGGGGCCAATAATGCTGACGAAATCGCGTTCGTTGATGGTGAAAGAAAGATCGTCGAGCACATTGACGTCGCCGCCCTTGCCGGCAAACGATTTGCTGATGTTCTGGACGGTGAGCTGAACTTGTTTCGGCGGCATGATGCGGTTTCCTTGGTACCGCACATACGCAAGCTGCGTGCCATCTTGGGCGCGAAAAGGCCTCAAGCAATCGCGCAGTTTTTCTGCTGAGTGCTTGAGGCTTGAAGTGTTTTGCCCCGGCTTTGGGCAGGCTGGATTTATTCTCGGCGATAAATTGAGCAGGCGTGGCGAAGTGTATTTTTGGCGAACACTTTGCGTTAGCCCGTTACGGCCATCACTGCTTCCTTGATCTTCGCCAGCGCGTAATTGCCCACCATGGCGGCGTCCACATGCGGCAGGTTCGGGATCTCGTCGGCCGCCACTACGCAATCGACGATGGCGGGCCCGTCACAGGCCAGCGCGTCGGCGATGGCCTTCTTCAGATCACCCGGCTGCTTGGCCGTAAAGCCCTGCGCGCCGCAGGCACGCGCCAGTGCGGCGAAATCGGGATTGGGGAATTCGATGGCTTCGCGGAAGGGCGCCAGGCCGATGCTTTCGGCTTCCAGCGTGATCAGGCCGAGGGCGGAGTTGTTATAGACGATGACCTTGATGGGCAGCTTGTGCTGCACAGCCGTCATGAATTCACCCATCAGCATGTTGAAGCCGCCGTCGCCGGTGAGCACGATCACCTGCTTGCTGCGATCGAGGATCTGCACGCCGTTGCCCTGGCCGACGGACGTGCCGACCGCGGCATTGTTGAACGAGCCGATGATGCGCTGGGTGCCGTTCTGGCGGATCCAGTTGGCCGACCACAGCGTGTTCAGACCGGTGTCGAACACGAAGATTGCATCGGGCCGTGCCAGATCGCTGGCGATGCGCGCGACGGCCTGCGGGTGGATCTTGTTCTTACTGCGCGCAGGATCGGCCTGCTTGTCGAGCATCTCATCCCACTTCTTGCGGGCGTCACTGGTCGTCTCGAAGAACTGGCCGTCGGTCTTGGTCGGCACCCTGTCCAGCAGCATCTTCAACGCGGGGCGTGCCGAGCCGATGACGCCGAGGCTCGTCGGCGTGCGCCTGCCGAGTGCTTCGGCGCGCACATCGATCTGGATGACATTGCCCTTGCGCGGCAGGAAGTTGGAATAGGGATAGTCGGTGCCCACCATGACGAGCAGGTCGCAATCATGCACGGCATTGTAGACGGCCTTGGTGCCGATCATGCCGAGACCGCCCATCCAGCGTGGATCGTCAAACGCCATGATCTCCTTGCCGCGCACCGAATGCACCAGTGGCGCCTTCAGCTTGTCGCTGAGCGCACGCAGGAGTTCGGCGCTGCCGATGGCGCCATGGCCGCACATGATGACAACGCTGCCGGCTTCGTCGATGCGGCGGGCGGCTTCCTGTATGGCGGCATCATTCGGCAGGATCTCGCCGCGTGGCATCAGCGTGGCAAGGCTCGCTGTCGACCCTTCGGCTTTCGAAGACAGGACATCGACAGGCAGCGTCAGGTGCGCGACGCCCGGGCCGGCATAGGCGGTGGAGATCGCCTGATGGATCACGCCGGGCGCCTGTGCCGCGGTGGTGATGGTCTGGGTGTAGAGCGCGACGTCGCGAAACAGCAAGTCCGGCTCGGTGGTCTGGAAAAAGTCGACGCCTTTTGCTGCTCGCGCCATTTCGCCCGAGAGTGCCAGCACCGGGGCGTGATCGCGCGCCGCTTCATAGAGACCGGCGACGAGATGCGTGCTGCCGGGCCCGGTGGAGCCGGCGCAAACGCCGAGCTTGCCGGTGAGCTTGGCCTGGCCTGCGGCGGCCAGCGCGGCGCCTTCCTCGTGGCGCACGCCGACCCATTCGATCTTGCTGCGCCGGACCGAGTCCGCCAGCGGATTAAGCGAGTCGGCGATCAAACCGAAAATCTGCTGTACGCCAATCGTCTCAAGCACATGGACAATCTCATCCGCGACAGTTTTCGACATGGGAGCTCCGATTTCTAGAATTGGCTCTCCGCCGGGAGGCGGGCTGATGCAGCTATGCGCTCGGTCCAATTGTGATTGGAACCGAATGGTCGCACTGCAGCAATAGCTGAACCGAGAAACGGTTTCATGATGGTCAATCAAGTTTGCGCAATGCTTGGAGAAATGCGCGATGTGTTGAACGTTTGTTACGTGTATCGGAAGATCGGATCGCCATAGTCGATGGCCGGAAATACGTCCTTGTCACTCCAGTAGTCCTGGTTGTGCTGCCACTCCTGCTTGTCACCGCGCTTCGGCAACAGGTGCATGCCGCGCATGATGTAGCCCGGGTTGAAGTCCTCGGGGTCGATCCATGGCAGCAGCGGCATGTCGCGGTCTTCGGGCCGCAACTGCGGCGTGATCGTCGTGACGCTGGTTGTCTCCATATGCTTCAGCAGCCCGCAGACGAAGTCGGCCACGAGATCGACGCGCAATGTCCAGCTGGCACGGAGATAGCCGAAGATCCACACCATGTTCGGCACGCCGGTGAACATCATGCCGCGATAGGTCACAGTGTCGGAGAAATTCAGCGGTGCGTCATCGATGGAGAGGGCGATATCGCCGAGCACGTTGAGATTGAAGCCGGTGGCGGTGACGACGACTTCGGCGTCGATCGTCTTGCCTGATTTCAGCGTGATGCCGTGTTCGGTGAAGGTCTCGATCTCATCGGTGACGACACTCGCCTTGCCGGCCTTGATGCTCTGGAACAGGTCGCCATCCGGAATGAAGGCGATACGCTGCCGCCACGGCCGGTAGCGCGGCGTGAAATGTGTGGCGATGTCGTAGTCCTTGCCGAGATAGGCCTGTACGCCCTTCAGCAATTCCTCTTTCACCACCTCCGGTTCACTGTTCGTCCGCTTGGTGAAGGCCTGCTGATCGAACAGGATCTTGCGGCGGACGATCTCATGGACCCATTCTTCGTCGACATCCAGCTCGCGCAGCGTCTCTGCCAGAGCGTTGGCATTGCGGCCGGTGATGAAGAAGGTCGGCGAGCGCTGCAGCATGGTGACTTCGGCACATTTATCGGCAATGGCGGGCACCAGCGTCGCGGCAGTCGCGCCGGAGCCGATCACGACAACCTTCTTGCCGGTGACGTCGAGATCTTCCGGCCAGGTTTGCGGATGCACCAGGCGGCCCTTGAACCGGGTTATGCCCGGCCATTGCGGCGTGTAGCCCTGATTGTGGTTGTAATAGCCCTGACACATCCAGAGAAAACGCGTGGTGAAGTTCAGCGTCTCGCCGGTGTCGTAACGGATGACGGTGAGCGTCCAGAGCTTGTCGGCATTCGACCAGTTGGCGGAGAGGATCTTGTGCTTGTAGCGGATATGCGCGCCGAGGTCGTTCTCCGAGATCACATCGCCCATATAGCGCAGGATTTCCGCGGCAGTGGCGATGGGTGCCGAGGTCCATGGCTTGAAGCGATAGCCGAAGGTGTGCAGGTCACTGTCAGAGCGGATGCCGGGATAGCGATGGGTATGCCAGGTGCCGCCGAAACTGTCCTGGGTTTCCAGAATCAGAAAACGCGTATCCGGATTTTGCTTAGTGAGGTGATAGGCGGCTCCGATGCCGGAGATCCCGGCACCGACAACGATCACATCGACATGTTCGGCGGAGTTTTCGACGGATGGATCTGTGGCGATCTTTCCCTGGACGTTCATGGGCTCCCGATCTTTTTTGGCTCTCGCGCTTGGTGCGCGGATGCTTTTATGCGGCGATCCCCGGTTTAAGGCCGGAGATCGCCGCGATCGGTATCATTGACGATCGCAGGGAATGCGCAAGCGGGAATTGCGCTGGAGAGGCGTCAGCTTTCTGCTGCAGGGGCCCCCGCGGGTGACTGTGCGCGTCTCGAGAACAGGATGCGCTGATACAGCCAGCCGATGGCCACCAGCACGAGGCCGAGGCACATGAAGGACAGCGCGCGATAGACGCCTGTCAGCGACGACATGTCGACCAGGAACGCTTTGAGGATCGTCAATGCGATGACCACGGCGGAGGCGAGCCGCGCGCGCTGCGAGTTGAACAGGATGCCGATGCCGAGCAGCACGACGCCAAAGCCCAGCCACGCGATCGACAGCGTATATTGCTCGGCATCGGTGATCGAAGCGTTGTAGAAAATCGGGCCGTGATAGATGCGGCGGATTTCCAGCGTCACATACATCAGGGCTAGCACCAGCGCACCACCGGCGATGGTGTTGCCATAGGCCGGCTTGCGACGGCCGGCGACGGCATAGGACAGCAGCAGAGCGAGCACCGCGGGCAGAGCATAGCCGAGCAGCAGCAGGTTGAAGATTACGCCGCCGACATCGATACGCCAGATGCCGGGATTGGTGATGAACAGCAACCCGCCGAGACTTGCTACGCCGGCGAACAATGTCAGCAGCCCGGCACTGACGCTGTGAACGATGCTGCGGCTCCGCTCCCACAGGCGTTCCAGTCCGATTGCCATGGCCAGTGCGACGCAGACCTGCAGCGCGACCTCGGTGAGGCTTGAGGAGGACCGATAGACATCGCCGCCATTCACGAAGTGGCGGATCTCCATGAAGGCCAGCAACACTGTGAACAGAATCGCAGCGGATTCCACCATGCGGAGCGGCGCGTCATCGCCGCGGCGGCGCATCAGGATGCTGGCGGCCCAGAACGATGCAGCGGGCACGCCGTAGCCCCACAGCAGCCAATTGAAGATCGGCGTGGTGCCGACGAGATCGCCGACCACGCGGGGCTCCCAGCCCATCCGGGCGACGACAATGCCGGCAAGGATGGCCGCGAGCCAGCGCAGGAACGGGATCGGCCGCTGCATGGAGATCCAGGCTGTGCCCAGCGCCATCAGCGACAGTGCGATGGTGAGCCAGCCTTTCTCCAGTGCAAAGGTCAGCCCCAGCGCCAGCGCACCGAGCGTACCGGTGGCGAACAGCGCCGTGGAGATCGCGAGGCCCGGACGTGGCTCGCGCTTGCCGAGCAGTTCGGTGGCGGCCGCGAAGGCTGCGCCGATGATCACGGCGAGAATGGCGAAGGGGATCGAGCGATCGAGATGCGCGATGCGGGCATAGAGCGCGATCAACAGCGCCAGCGGCGTGAATACCGCGGCGCCCGACCAGATCACCGGAATAACGGCACTAACGGATCGGCCCTGGGCGAGGAAGCCGAGCACGCCGAAGCCAATGGCGAAGATGGCGGCGGATGCGAGATGCAGCGACACCGAGCTTTCCACCGGGCTGGCGCCGATGCCGGCTAGCGGCCCGCCGGGCAGTACCAGCATGTCGAGATTGCCCTGGATGGCCCACTCCAGGAAGACCACGGCGACGAAGCCAGCGGCCACGGCAACCGCCGCGGTGGCCGCTTGTGCGTACCATGCGACGAACAGCGTGCCAGCGACGATCAGCGCGAAGGTCACCATGGCCATGTCGGCATGGAAGCTCGAGAGCACCACCAGCGTCGCGCTGAGCAGGCTCGCACTGAGGGCGCCCGACGAGATGCCTTCGATGCGGCCTTCTTCGGCCGGCGGACCATACAGGAAGCCGCAGACGACCAGCAGTGAGGCCAAGATGAAGCCGGCCAGGACATGGAACGCATGAGGCGCGAGTGCCGGTGTGCCGGCGTCGAGGCCCGGCAGGGTCCACAGCGTCGCGAAGACGATGGTGGTCAGCGCCAGCCAGCGCCACAGCCGGATACGCGCGAGGCTGAAGGCGGCCGCCATAACGATGGCGAGATAGATATACAGCGCCCAGTAATCCGGTTTGCCGGACGATACCAGCACCGGCGTGACGAAAGCGGCGGCGATGCCGAGGCCGGCAAGGGCCGGGCCGTGCAGCAATGCCGCGGCCATGGTGCACATGGCGACGATGCCGAGCAGGGCGAAGGCCGTGCCGGGGACGAGGAAGTCGTACAGCGCATAGGCGGCGTAGACGGTGGCAAAGGCGACGGCAGTGCCGGCCGCTGTGAGGATCGCCGGAATATTGGCGATGGGCAGCGGTGCAATCGCAGACAGGCTTTCCTTGCGGCGCGCAAATTCGCCGACGGCAAGCAGTGCCAAGGCGAACAGGCCGCCGAGCAGCACGCGCACTTCGGGGCCGAGCAGGCCGGCCTCGATGGAATAGCGCACCATGAAGAAGCCGCCGAGCGCCAGCGTGAGGCCGCCGACCCAGACCACCCAGCGCGTGCCGATGCGTTCCTCGAAGCCGGGGCCAGCCGCAGGGGCTTCCACAGGCGCGGCGGGTTCGGGCGTAGTATGAGCAGGGACATCCGGCTGGATCGAGGGGGCAGCTTCGCGGGTCACCTCGGTTGGAGTCTCGGATACGGCAGGGGCGGATGCAATGTTCGGCGTGGTCGGTGTGAGGTCCGGCCTTGCGACGGCGGCCGGCATTGCCGCCACGCGCGGCAGCGCCTCATAGGCGTCGACCCGGGCGCGCAGCACCTTCACTTCATTGCGCGCCTTGCGCGCGAAGATGAAGGCAACGATAGCAATCACCAGCGTGACGAAACCGAAATCATCGAACATCGACTATCAAACCCTCAGAGAGCAGGACGCACGCCAATCATGCCCCGGAACGACGTCCGGGGACATGGCAACTCTATGTGTTGTCGTGGAGAACTTTAGTTCACGCGATCCGTGTATTTGGCGTGCAATTGCTGGAATTAATCCAGATCGAGGCGAAACGGCTTGCCGATCACGGTCAGATTGCCGGGGCCCATCTCGTCGAGCGCGCGGACCATGCGGCCGCCGCGGCCGAGCGCCTTGTCGGCGAGGGTCACGAGCAGGCGGTTGGGGGAGGCGATCGGCGAGGCCGCGCGGATTCGCAGCGCGATGTCGCGCTCGTCGCGGTCCGGATTGAGCATGCAGACGGCGGCAAAGGCGCTGGCGGTTGAGCGCGAGATGCCGGCATAGCAATGGATCACCAGCGGCGAGGCGCGATCCCAGCCGCGGACGAAGTCTAGCACCTGCGTGATGTGGCCTTCGTTGGGCGCGACAAAGCCGTCCATCACCTCGGTGATGTCGTCGACCTGCACCCTGCGATGATTGGCCTCGCTGATCGACGGCGGCCGCTGCACCTGCGCGACATTGGCCATGATGGTGAGCACGTGGCTCGCGGCCGTGTCCTTCACGGTGGGATGCAGATCGGCGAGCGAGCAGACGTGGATCATCGGGGAACCTTTTGTTGAGCGTCGTTATAACGCTCCGTTCTCTCCACGTCATGCCCGGGCATGACGGAGTTTAAATTACGCCAGCAGCGCCTCAAACCTTGCCAGAAACCGCTTCTCAGCCTTCCCCGCCGACCACGGCGTCAGGTAATCTTCCACCATGGCTTCCGAGAGGCCGGGATCCTTGCCGAACAGACGCTTTGCCTCGGCTTCCTTGAAGCCTGCAAGGCGTGTGGCTTCCAGATAGGCGGCGCCCATATCGGCGGCCTTGATCTGTTTGGTGATCCCGGGCTCCAGCGCCGGCGGCAGGCCGAAGCGGATGTGGATGGCGCCGAGCAGGCGATTCTCGATCACCTTGTAGTCGCCGCCAATCACCGCCTTGAACGGCGAGATCATGTCGCCGATGACATATTCCGGCGCGTCATGCAGCAGGGCCGCGAGCCGCACGCGCTCGTCGGCGCGCGGCATCTGCTCGCGCAACACGGCTTCCACGAGGAGCGTGTGTTGCGCCACCGAGAAAATATGCGCGCCGTGGGTCTGCCCGTTCCAGCGCGCGACGCGCGCGAGCCCGTGGGCAATATCGGCAATTTCGATATCCAGCGGCGAGGGATCGAGCAGATCAAGCCGCCGGCCCGACAGCATGCGTTGCCAGGCGCGGGTAGCGACGTCGCGGGAAAATCTTTGGTCGAATTTCGATTTGGCCATCGGTTCTTGGTCTTGAGTTTCTTGTTGCTACTTCGCCTTGAGGCGCGGCTTGCGCTTCAGGCCCATGCAGGCCTCGTGGCAAAAGCAGGTCACGAGATGATCGTTGACCATGCCTGTGGCCTCCATAAAGGCATAGACGATGGTCGGGCCGACGAATTTGAAGCCGCGCCACTGCAGGTCTTTCGAGATCTTGGTCGATAGCGGTGTCGAGGCAGGCACGCTGCCATGGGTCTTGAAATTGTTGACCAGCGGTTTGCCATCGACGAAGTCCCACAGATATTTCGAGAAGCCGGCGCCTTCTTCCATGATTTTCAGATAGCCTTTGGCGCTGAGGATCGCGCCTTCTATCTTGGCGCGGTTGCGCACGATGCCAGCATCATTCATCAGCGCGTGAACTTTTTTCTCGCTGTAGCGCGCGATTTTTTCCGGCTGAAAGTCATCGAATGCTTTGCGGAAATTGTCGCGCTTGCGCAGGATGGTGATCCAGGAGAGGCCGGCCTGGAAGCCATCGAGGATCAGCTTCTCGTAGAGCGCGCGGTCGTCATATTCGGGGACGCCCCATTCGGTGTCGTGATAGGCGACATAGAATGGATCTTCACCCGGCCACGGGCAGCGCGTCTTGCCGTCGGCATGCGTGATCGCGGGTTTGCTCATGCCGAGATCTTTTTCATGCGGGGGTCTTCTTCGTGGCCAGCGCGCGCACGGCAGCGGCGTCGGCCAGATGAATGGCGATGTCGCCGGCCAGGAAAGCGGCATCGGCATCGAGCGCATCACTGGCGCGGTCGGTGCGGATCATGGCGAGGCCACGGCCATCGGCAGACGAGCCCATGGTGCCGATGGGCTTGTCCGCAGCGCGGATTTCGGTGCCGGCGGCCGGCGCCGCGCCATCCAACGTGACGCCGACGATGCGCGTGCGCGCGGTGCCGCGATGCTGCATGCGGGAGACGACCTCCTGGCCGATGTAACAGCCCTTGTCGAAATCGACGCCGGCGAGCTTGTCCATATTGGCTTCGTGCGGGAACGCATCGCCATAGGCGAAATCAGCTCCGCCGCGTGGCACGCCGAGCCTGATGCGGTGCGCTTCATAGGCTGATGCATCGACCAGTTCGGCACCGACCAGCGCGGCCGTCTTCGGGACGAGATCGGGCGGCACGAGGATGCGATAGCCAAGCTCCGCATTGCGCGGATCGGCGAAGGTCAGGTCTGGCTTCATGCCGGGCTCGCCATCCCACACCGCAAGCACGCCGAGCGCGTCGGAGAGATTCTCTACCGTCACCTTGGCGCGCAGCTTGTAGAAGCCGAGCTTGGTGGCCAGCGGTTGTGCCAGTTCGCGCGGGCAGTCGATCAGGAGCCCACCGCCATGGCCGGCCGGTGCTTCGGTGATGAGGAAGTCGGCGATGATCTTGCCCTGCGGCGTCAGCAGCGCGCCGAACCGGGCGATGCCAGGCGCCACCACCTCGATCTCGGAAGTCACGAGGTTGTTGAGGAAACCGCGGGCGTCGTCGCCGGCGATTTTCACCACACCCCGATCGGGGAGAAACGCTGCTTTCATTGGGAAAATCTCGAAAAATCCAATAAACGAGCCAGGAACCGAGGGTGAATCACGGCTGGCGGATATGACAGCTAAAGTTAAGCCGCTAAGATGCCGACAACAAGGCCCGCGCTCATCCTGCGCGCCATTCACAGGCTGTGACGAGACCAGATGACCCAGACATTCGATACGATTTTGAAGAACGGCACCGTCGTCAATCAGGACGGCGAGGGTGTGCGCGATATCGGCATTCGCAATGGCCGAATCGCGGCCATCGGATCGCTCGGTGCGGCCTCGGCCGCTGAAGTGATCGACTGCAAGGGGCTGCACATCCTGCCGGGCGTGATCGACACCCAGGTGCATTTCCGCGAGCCGGGCCTCGAACAGAAGGAAGACCTGGAGACCGGATCACGCAGCGCCGTGATGGGCGGCGTCACCGGCGTGTTCGAAATGCCGAATACCAATCCGCTGACCATCGACGAGGCGACCTTCACCGACAAGGTGAAGCGGGGTCATCATCGCATGCATTGCGATTACGCCTTCTTCATCGGCGGGACCCGCGAGAACGTGCAGGACCTGCCGGAGCTCGAACGCGCGCCCGGCTGCGCCGGCGTGAAAGTATTCATCGGCTCATCCACCGGCGCGCTGCTGGTCGAGGATGACGACAGCCTCCGCCGCATCTTCCAGGTCATCAAGCGCCGCGCCGCCTTCCACGCCGAAGACGAATATCGCCTCAACGAGCGCAAGAACCTGCGTATCGAAGGCGACACCCGTTCGCACCCGGTGTGGCGCGACGAGACTGCGGCGCTGATGGCGACGCAGCGGCTGGTCAACCTTGCGCGCGAGACCGGCAAGCGCATCCATGTTCTGCATATCTCGACGAAAGAAGAGATCGAATATTTGCGCGACCACAAGGACGTCGCGTCCTGCGAGGCGACGCCGCATCATCTGACCATGGCGGCGCCAGAATGCTACGAACGCCTCGGCACGCTGGCGCAGATGAACCCGCCGGTGCGCGATGCCAGCCATCGCGACGGCATCTGGAATGGCATCAGTCAGGGCATCATCGATGTGCTCGGCTCCGACCACGCGCCGCACACGCTCGAGGAAAAGAAGAAAATCTATCCGGCGTCGCCCTCGGGAATGACCGGCGTGCAGACGCTGGTGCCGATCATGCTGGATCACGTCAATGCCGGCCGCCTGTCGCTGGCACGCTTCGTCGATCTGTCGAGTGCAGGTCCCGCGCGGCTGTACAACATCGCCATGAAGGGCCGCATCGCGGCGGGCTATGACGCCGACTTCACCATCGTGGATCTGAAACGCACCGAGACCATCACCAATGACTGGGTAGCCTCGAAGGCCGGCTGGACGCCCTATGACGGTGTGAAAGTCACCGGCTGGCCCGTCGGCACCTTCGTGCGCGGCCGCCGCGTGATGTGGCAGGGCGAACTGGTCACGCCGTCGCAGGGCGAGACGGTGAAGTTCCTGGAGACGTTGAAGGCTTGAACTCTTCACCCTCCCCTGGTGGGGGAGGGTCGATGCGAGCGAAGCTCGCAGCGGGGTGGGGTGAAATCACGAGCGACGTAGTGTGTGGCCTCACCCCACCCCGTCTCGCATCCGCTTCGCGGATTGCTCACCGACCCTCCCCCCTTCAGGGGAGGGTAAGAAATCTTACTGCCGTGCCAGTGTCAGCGAGAACTCGCCATTGCGCACGCGGCCCGGAAGACCCTCGACAAACTTCGCCACGGCGTCTTCGCCATAGGTGCCGACGAGCTCGGCAAAGGCTGCGAACAGGCTGGCCTGCGCGAGGCAATCGCCATCGACGCCGTCATGCCGTGCTTCCGCCCAGGCTTCGTTGAGATAGCTCAGCGCGGCCTGCTTCTGTTCCTGATCCGGTAGCGGATCGCGGGCGGGGCGGTACGACAATGATTCGTTCATGAAATTCCCAAAACGGTCTTCGGTGCGCATCAAAGCGAAGCGCGCCTCGCAAGTTCGAATCGATATTTACCACGCGGAGCAGGTTCCGCGAGCGACATCTTTAAGAAAGGTTAACGACAGTGACTCACATTGTCCGACATTATGTTAACAGCGGGAACCGGTCATCTTGACCGGTTGAGGAAGCCTATGGACGCAAACAGTTTTTCGTCTTTCGCGAGTCCCGGCGACGCTGCGCGCGCAGCAGAGTTGCGACGCGTCAAGGCGATTGCGGCGCTGGTGCTGGCGAGCTGTCTGGTCGTGTTTGTCGGTGCAAAAATCTTGCTGTCGATTCATCCCGCGTTCGGATTCGTTGCGGCCTTCGCGGAAGCGGCCACTATTGGCGGATTGGCGGACTGGTACGCCGTTGTCGCGCTGTTCCGTCGGCCGCTGGGTCTGCCGATTCCGCACACCGCGATCATCCAGGCGAATCAAAATCGCATTGCGGACAAGCTGGGTGAATTCATCGAGGTGCATTTCCTCGAAGCCGGGCCGGTCGAGGCCAAACTACGTGAGGTGGATTTTGCGAGTTTCGTTGCAGACTGGCTGAGCGATAAAAAGCGTAGCGCGGATCTCGCGCGTTTCTTGCTGCGGCTGCTGCCGGAGGCGATGTCGGCGACGGAAACGTCTGGTCTCAAAACCTTCATCACGCGCCGCGTGATGACTCAGCTGCAGTCAGTTGATCTCGCGCCCATCGCTGCCGGCACCATGCGCGGCTTCATTCGCGATGGTCGCCATCAGGGCCTGCTCGACAATCTGCTCGGCGCCATGCATGGCGCGCTGACCGAGCCGGACACGCTGGCTGTCATCAAGAACAAGATTCGCGACGAGCTGCCGACGTTGCTCAAACTCTATCGCGCCGATGCGTTCCTGCTGAAGCGCATCGTCGCGTCGGCCACGACCTTCTTTGACGATGTACGCAAGGATCCAGCGCATCCGTTCCGTGGTGAGTTCGACCGCATGCTGCTCTCCTTCGTCGATCGGCTGGAGACCGAGCCCGGCTTCACCGGCCGCATCGATGGGTTGAAGCGCGATCTGCTGGCGCGCCCCGAGCTTGCCGAACTTGGGCGTAATCTCTGGAACAATGCGCGCAGCTTCATCGAGCGCAGTGCATCAGGTGAAAGCAATGTACTGGCACATCATCTGGCCAATGTGTTCGTCGAGGCCGGTGCAGCGCTGCGCGCCGATGCCGAGATGCGCGGCGAGATCAACCAGGGCATCGTCGTGGTGCTGCGCACGTTCATCGCCGATCAGAAAAGCGGCGTGTCGGGTTTTATCGCCGATCAGGTGAAGGGCTGGGACATGCAGCAGCTGATCGGTGTCATCGAAGTCAATATAGGCCGCGATCTGCAATATATCCGCTTCAACGGTTCGCTGATCGGCGGGCTCGCCGGGCTGGCGTTCTACACGATCGAATATCTGTTGCGACTGCTGTGAGAGCAATTCCGCATTGCGGAAAAGTGAGGCGCCGGGGGTATCGGGATGCGCTTGAACTGCCACAAACCCGACCTTAACTTGAGTGAACTGATATTTGCTTCGGTGCGTTGTGTGATTCCCTCCCTGTGAGGCTGCATTCAAATCAATCGATATGACCGGCCAACGCGCCGGCGAGAGGAAATCAGATGTCGGCTACGGCCCAGGCGCAACGTCCCCCATCGAAAACCCTGATGTTTCTTGAAGGCCGTGCGGTTCACGAATTCGGCGCCTTTCTCGGCGCGCTGCCGCTGCTGAATCTCGCGCCGCGTGGCGATGGTCATCCGGTACTGGTACTGCCGGGCCTTGTGGCTTCGGATGTTTCGACAGGTCCGCTCCGCACGTTCCTTAAGGGCCGCGGATATGCCGTCAGCGGCTGGAAGCAGGGCCGCAATCTCGGCCTGCGCGACGGCGTGCAAGGCAGCATGGTCGAATTACTGAAAGAGATGAACGAGACCCACGGCCGCAAGGTGAGTCTGGTCGGCTGGAGTCTCGGCGGCCTTTACGCACGCCAGCTCGCCAAGATGATGCCGGACCGCGTCCGCTCGGTGATCACGCTGGGTAGCCCGTTTGCCGGCCATCCGAAATCCACCAATGCCTGGCGTGTCTATGAATTCGCCAGCGGCAAACGTGCCGATGACACCGACGACGATTTCGCTGGTTCGCTTGCCGATACGCCGCCGGTCCCGACCACCGCGATCTACAGCCGCACCGACGGTGTCTGTGCCTGGCAGGGCTGCATGGAGAAGCCGACGGCGATGTCCGAGAGCATCGAGGTCGAGAGCAGCCATTGCGGGATGGGGCATCACCCCGCCGTCGTCTATGCAGTGGCGGAGCGTCTCGCGCAAAAGGAAGGTGCGTGGGCGCCGTTCGATCGCTCGGGCTGGCGCAGCCTAGTCTATCCGGACCCTAATAGGTAAAGGCGCGTCAGCGACACGCTCACTCTGCTGCTGTCGTCACGATCCTGATCTCAGATGTCAGTGTCCGGTGTACCGGGCACTTGTCAGCGATCTCCATTAGCTTTGCGCGCTGCTCGGCGTCGAGCTTGCCGTCGATCATGATGACGCGCTCGATCTGGTCGAGCATGCCGTCCTTGGTCTCGCAGTCCTCGCAATCCCTGGCGTAGATCTTCTTGTGGTTCAGCGTCACCGTGACGTGATCCATCGGCAATGCCTTGCGTTCGGCATAGAGCCGCATGGTCATCGCGGTGCAGGCGCCGAGTGCGCTGAGCAGCAGATCATACGGACCGGGTCCGGTGTCCTCGCCGCCGGCGGCGATCGGCTCGTCGGCGAGTATCTGATGCGGGCCGACAGTGATGACCTGCTGGAATTTGCTGGCGCGCGTCTCGCTCACCACCACCTTGCGCGGCTCTTCAGGCAGGCCCGCTACGGGCGTGACGGCGACGGCATCGAGATAGCGCCCGGCCCAGGCGGCGATGACATCGGCGACATAGATCGCGTCATGCTTTTGTGTAAGCAGATGATCGGCGCCGGCCAGCGAGACGAAGCTCTTGGGATGTTTGGCAGCGACGAAAATCTTCGTGGCGTTGTCGATGCCCACTGTGTCGTCGGTGGGCGCATGCATGATCAGCAGCGCCTTGTGCAGCCTGGCGACCTTGGCGATCAGATTGTGCTCGGCGATATCGTCGAGGAATTCGCGCCTGATGCTGAATGGCCGACCGGCGAGCTTGACCTCGACCTCACCCTTTTCGCGGATCGCGTCCACATGTTCGGCGAACATGTCAGTGACGTGAGCGGGATCGGATGGCGCCGCGATGGTGACAACGGCCTTGGCTTCCGGCATCTGTTCAGCGGCGGCGAGGATAGCTGCGCCGCCGAGACTGTGGCCGATCAGGATCGCGGGCGCCTGTCGTATCTCGCGCAAATGGTAGGCAGCCTTTACGAGATCGGCGACATTCGACGAGAACGTGCTATTGGCGAAATCGCCCTCGCTGGAGCCGAGGCCAGTGAAGTCGAAGCGCAGCACGGCGATGCCCTTGAGCGTCAGCGCCGCGGAGATACGCCGCGCCGCGAGCACATCCTTGCCGCAAGTGAAGCAATGCGCGAACAGCGCATATGCATGGACATCGCCATCGGGCAGGTCCAGCGCCGCCGCCAGCATATGGCCGGCCGCGCCGGGGAATTGAAAGCGTTCAGTTGGCACGGTGGGCTCCTGTCGGGACAGATGTCTCTTTCTACACCGATTCCACCCAATCAATCAGCGGGTACCCAACACCCCTGCGAAAATGAGGCCGAGCTGCCGCTCTCTTCGCGTTGCACCTCGGGTTGAACTTTAGTTCTGCGCGGCCGCTCGAGCACGCGCTTGCCGGCTTCCGATGTCGGTGCTAGATGTCGGGTCATCGTACAACTTTTGGGGTGCGCTGTCGATACAAGCTGATGGACGGCGGGCCGGCACGCTCCTAGAATTGTGACAAGATCGACCCCGCAAAGGGGCGAACGAGAATAATGGCCAACGCGCCGCATCGGGAAATTCACAGGGAGGATTTCGTCCATGAAGAGAAGAGATGTCGTCAAAGGCGGACTGGCCGCACTTGCCGTCGGAGCGACCGGCCTCGGGCGGCTTACGCCCGCGCGGGCGCAGACCAAGATGGTTCTGAAGGCTTCCGACGTCCATCCGCTCGGCTATCCCACGGTCGAATCCGTGGTCCGCATGGGCAAGAAGCTGGATGCCGCCACCAGCGGCCGGCTCACGGTCCAGATGTTTCCGTCCATGCAGCTTGGCGGCGAGAAGGAAGCCATCGAGCAGGCCCAGGTCGGCGCTCTGCAGATCGCCCGTATCTCTGTCGGTGCGGTCGGCCCCGTGGTCGATGACGTCAACGTCTTCAACATGCCGTTCGTGTTTCGCGATTCCAAGCACATGGAAGCGGTTCTCGACGGCGAGATCGGCACCGAGCTGCTGAACAAGATCACGGCCAATGAAAAAACCGGCCTGGTCGCGCTTGGCTGGATGAATGCCGGCTCGCGCAACATCTATAACAGCAAACGCCCGATCAAGACGCTCGCCGATCTCAAGGGTCTCAAGATCCGGATGATCGGTAATCCCTTGTTCATCGACACCATGAATGCGCTCGGTGGCAACGGCGTCGCCATGGGCTTCGATCAGGTGTTTAGCGCCATGCAGACCGGCGTCGTCGATGGGGCCGAGAACAACCTGCCATCCTTCGTGGCGCAGAACCACTTCCAGGTCGCCAAGTATTTCTCGATGACAGAGCATCTGATCATTCCGGAATTGCTGGTGTTCTCGAAGGCGTCATGGGCGAAGCTCACGCCGGACGATCAGGCGCTGCTGAAGAAATTCGGCCGGGAAGCGCAGCTCGAACAGCGCGTGCTCTGGTATGAGGCGGAGAAGACCGCGCTCGACAAGATGAAGGAAGTCGGCACCGACATCGTCACGTCCATCGACAAGCAGCCGTTCCGCGATGCCGTCAAACCCGTATGGGACAAATACGGCGCGAAATACGCCGAGATGACCAAGCGCATTGCTGCGGTGAGCTAGCGGCATGTTCTCAATGTGTCGTCCCCGCTTTCGCGGGGACGACAGGATAGGCCTGCGCTTCCGTCGCGTTACCTGAGGTCTTCATGTCTGACGTTGTTTCCAAACTGCCGGCTGCATCCAGTCATCACGCCGATACGGCCAGCCATGGTGCGGCTTACGCATTCCGCCGCGCCATGAACGCACTGTACTGGACCGGTGCCGTGTTTTCTTGCCTTGCGCTTGTGCTGATCTCCGCGATTATCCCTTGGGCGGTTTACACCCGCTACATTTTGAACAGCGCGGCGTCGTGGCCGGAGCCTCTGGCGGTGTTGCTGACGATAGCGGTGACTTTCATCGGCGCTGCCAACTGCTATCGTCAGCGCATCCACATGAACATGACGGTAGGTACCAACCTGCTGCCGCCTCACGCGCGTGTCGTAGCTGCTTTCATCAGCGAGTTGCTGATGGCTGCGGTGGCACTGTTCATGGTGATCTGGGGCATGAAGCTGGTGATGACCACCTGGGGCAATTCGGTAGATGAATTTCCCTGGTTGTCTGTCGGGATCACCTACATGCCGATCCCGGTTTCCGGTGCGATGATGTTTCTGTTTGTCGTCGAACGCTTGACCATCGGCCCGCCGCCGCAGGATGGCAGCGACGCACACATACCCCTCGACTAGCTTCACCGATCAGCTCCAGCCAGAACAAAGAAAATCCGAGATGGACATCGCCGTTCTTCTGCTCAGCATGTGTTTGTTCTTCGCCGTCGGCATGCCGATCGCCTTTGCGCTGGCGCTTTCCGCGCTGGTCGGCGCACTGTGGATTGATCTGCCCGTTGCAGCTGTGATGCAGCAACTCTCCAGCGGCGTCGGCAAGGTGTCGATGCTGACTGTGCCGTTCTTCGTGCTGGCCGGCGCCATCATGGCAGAAGGCGGTATGGCGCGAAGGCTGGTGGATTTTGCAGCCGTCGTGGTCGGCTTCACGCGCATCCGCGGCGGCCTATCCCAGGTCAATATTCTGGCTACGACCATCATGTCCGGAATCTCCGGCTCGTCGGTCGCGGATACGTCGGCGATTGGCTCGGTGATGATCCCGCAGATGGCGGCGAAGGGTTATCCACGGGTGTTCGCCACCAATGTGACCATCTCCGCCTCGGTCCAGGCGATCCTGGTGCCGCCGAGCCACAATGCGGTGATCTATTCGCTGGCGACCGGCGGCGTGGTCTCGATCACCAGCCTGTTCCTTGCAGGTATCGTGCCCGGGCTATTGCTTGGCTTCGCGATCATGTTGTTGTGTCTCTACTTTGCCTATCGCGATGGTCATCCGAAGGGCGAGCCGGTGCCAGTGAAGCAGGCGCTGAAGATGCTGGGGGATGCCACCTGGGGAATCGTCACGCTGGTAATTGTGCTCGGTGGCATTCTCACAGGCGTGTTCACGCCGATCGAGGCTGGCGCTGTGGCGTGCGTCTGGGCCTTCTTCGTCACGATGTTTATCTATCGCGACTACAAATGGTCCGAGCTGCCGATGCTGACCTACCGGACGCTCCAGACGGTGGCGATGGTGTTGACGCTGGTCGCGACCGCGTCATGCTTCGGCTATGTCGCTGCGATGATGCGGATGCCCGCGCATATGACCGAGTTCTTCGTCGCCATCTCGTCGAACAAATACGTGCTATTGATGTGGCTCAATATCATGCTGCTGATCCTCGGCACGGCGCTCGATCTCGCGCCACTGCTGCTGATCTGCACGCCGATCCTGCTGCCGGTGGTGAAGAGTTTCGGGATCGACCCCGTGCATTTCGGCATCGTGATGCTGCTCAATCTCGGCATCGGCCTGCTGACGCCTCCGGTCGGTACCACGCTGTTCGTGGGCTGCGCCATCGGCAAGGTCTCGGTGGACGAGGTGATGCGCGGGATCTGGCCGTTTTACTGGGTGATGTTCGCGGTCTTGATGCTGGTGACTTACGTACCGTGGTTCTCGATGGCGCTGCCGCACGCGTTCGGCTTCAGGTGAGCTACTGGACCGGATCGACTGACAACTGCTTGTAGCGTTCCTTGCCGTTCAGCAAATGCCGGCGCATCGCATCGCGAGCCTTGCGCGGCGAACGGGCGCTGATCGCATTGACGATGACTTGATGCTCCTTCTCGATGCTCTCGAGATAGCGCTTCTGCAATTCGACTTTGCCATCGAAGGTGCGGATGCTCTGGCGCGGGATGATAAGACCGCCAAGGAATTCCAGAAAACCGACAAAGCGCGCATTCTGCGTGGCGACAGCAATGGCGAAGTGGAAGTCAAAGTCCTCCTTCACCGCACGGTCGCCATTGGCGATGGCGCGGCTGAAGGTAGCCGCGGCCTTGGCAATGGCTCGGATCTGGGCAGCGGTGGCGCGCTCGCTGGCTATAGCCGCGGCCTCCATCTCGACGGCCGTGCGCAGTTCAAGAATTTCGATCACGCTGCCAAGCGAGCCCAGGCCGTCGGGGTCGATGGCATAAGGCTGCTGATCGGGCTCGCTGTTGACGAAGGCACCGGCGCCTTGCCGGGTGGTTACAAGACCCCGGGCGCGGAGTGCCGCGATCGCTTCGCGAACGACCGTGCGGCTGACGCCCATGGCCGCCATCATGGCCTGCTCGGTCGGTAGGCGCGCGCCTGCGGGCAAGCGGCCTTCGATGATCTGGGCAGCGATGCGCTCGACGACTTCCTCAGTACGGCGGCGCACGGGATTGAGCGGTCGCAGCAAAGGCGTGCCTGCGGCCCCATTGGTTGTCTTGCGCTTGGTGCGTGGCTTAGCTTGTCCGGTCATCGTACAACCGGGCTATCATCGCCGATGTCGCTGCGCAAGCTTGCGGCACGCGTCATTGCGCTGCACGCTCTTACATTGTTTCGAGTTCGGGCAGCTTGAGATCGCATTCGACCCAGGCGCCGTTAATGGTGAAGCGCTGGAACGGCGAGTCGGGCACCGGTGCCTGCAATGGGGCGAGGAACTGCGCGTCGGCGGGGCTGCGGAGGTGAAACTGGATATGGCTGGCGGAAAGGGCGTTGCGCGACAGCCAGATCATGCCGGAAAACAGCTCGATCAGCAGTTGTCCGTATTTATCGAGACCGGCACTCCCGAAGTCGTAGGCCGGCGACACGGTCATGAAACGGCAACGCAGCACGGGACCTTCGAATTTGGGCATCAGAAGTTTGCTGACCTGACAGAAAGCCTGCGGAACGGTGCCGTCGTAGAGACCGTACAACCCACCCTTGCCGCCCTGCATGACAGGGTCCAGCGCCGCGAAAATACCCTGGGTGTAAGTGGAGAAGTCTTCCTCGGCTGCCTCGGCAGCCTTCCGCCACTGCGACTTCAGTGAAGCCCAGCTTCTGTCGGCGTCGGTGATCGGCACGAGCCGCATCTCGAGGTCCCCCCGCCGATTTACACACGGCCGGATGCAACCCTAGCTATATACCCTCAAGATTTTGATAACGCGGGAACTTGGCGCCAGCGGCGTTTGCGCTCCCGCGGACGTCTACAGAGCGCATTCAGGCGCCAGCGGACTGTAGTCCGGCTGCAGCTGCGGCCACGATCGACGCCACCACCTGCTTCCAGGTCTTCGACGACTGCGGGCGATGAGACGAGGCTTTGAAGCGCATGGTCTTGTCCGGTTTGGCCGCACATATTGCTGCGCAGCCGAGCGTCCTCAGGGACGACATCCGGAAAATCGTGCCTTGCGCGGGGGAAGTCGATCCCCCGGCAAAAATAGCAATACCCGCGCTGCTCTCGTGCCGGACGGCGGTTGGCTTGTTCTCTGCCGGCAATGAACGGCAGTGAATTATTCTCGCTGCCTCAACCCATCGCGGGAGCTTGCTCCTGCACTGCCGCCGGTTCCTGGCAAACATCGACCCAGCTGGCCCCGGTCAGTTCGGCCATCCGTGCCGGGGACATCCGCACCGAACTGTTGACCGAGCCCGCCGCCGGCCACACCTCGGCGAATTCCTTCAGCGACACGTCGCAGTAGACTTGTAATGGCGTTGCCAGGCCGAACGGGCAGACGCCGCCGACCGGATGGCCGGTGAGGGCAACGACCTCGTCGGCCCCCAGCATGCGGGGCTTGCCGCCAAGTGCATCGCGTGCCTTCTTATTGTCGAGCCGCGCTGTACCCTTGGTCACCACCAGCACCACCCGGTCGCCGACCCGCACCGACAGCGTCTTGGCGATTTGGCCGGGTTCGACGCCCAATGCCTCGGCGGCGAGAAGGACCGTGGCCGAGCTTTTGTCGGTGACGGTGACGGATAATTCGGGGGCGTTGGCGGTGAGAAAGGCGCGGACGGACTCAAGGCTCATGATGCGGTCTCGGTGACATACCGCCACGCCCTCTCACATGTCGCCGACAAAGTGAAGTCACATCCGTGCATTGGGGAACTGGGGCGGCGCTGCCGCGCCATTCCCTCGCGCCGGTTTTGACCTTATACGGGCTCTTGTCTGGCTGACCGTGCCGGATGATGTTCTGGAGCCTACCCCTCGATGCTGCCGGCCTATGTGATCCATGCCAAGTCGTTGCCCGAGCGCACGGAGCATATCCAGCGCGAGCTCGACCGCGCGGGCATCAAGTTCGAGTGGGTGCTGGATTTCGATGCCGACGAGATCACCTCCGATGTCGATCGGGCTTATTTCGCCGAAGGCGCCGACCTCACGCTGCGGCAAAAATCCTGCGCGCTGAAACATGTGGTCGCCATGCAGCGCATCCGCGAGCGCGGCCAGGATCTGGCGCTGATCTTCGAGGATGACGCATTGCTGGTGCCGGATTTCTGCGACCAGTTGAAGCGCGTGCTTGATGAAGCCGAAAAGTGGCCGCGGCCGCGCATTCTGCATCTTGGCGCCGCGACCAATTTTTACACCCCGGCGTCGGAGTTGCGCCCGGGCCAGATCGTCTATCCCGGCAATCGCGTGCGCAATATGGAAGCCTATGTGCTGGGCGCGCCGGAGGCCTCGGCGCGACTTGACTGGATCGCGCGGCATCCCATGCACGAGCCTATCGACATCGCCTTTAACACCGGCGATCCTGCCATGGGCATCCCGTTCCTGTGGCCAGAACCGCCGCTGGCCGAGCAAGGCTCGCTTAATGGCGTGTTCAAAAGCTCGCTTGATCGCAAAGGGCATGCGCAATTGCAGCTGCGCATACAGTTTGCCGTGCAGAAATTCAGGCGGCGCTATTTGAAGCGATGGCTGAAGCTGAAGTAATTGGCGGCTTTCGCCCGGTCATCCGAATGCGCATTGCGCACAAGCGCGCCCAGCAGTCCCACTGCCAGACAGTACAGCATCCCTTGCGTCACCGCCGAGATGTGGCTGTTGAATAGAGAGCCAATCACGTTCTGCAACACGACCGCCTGGCCGAGGATGCTTGCATAATCGCGCGCGAGAAAAAGTCGTGCATGCGCGATCCACATGGCCCACAGCAGCAGCCCGCCGATCAGGCCGACCTGCAGCACCGTATGAAGCGTTTGATTGTGCGGATCGGGCGTGGCCTGGCCATAGGGCGACGGCTTCGTCGCCTCCATGCTCTGATACAGCGGCTTGATGCTCCCGGTGCCGTGACCGGCGATGGGCGAGGCCTTCACGAAGCCGACTGCCTTGCTCCAGAAATCCAGTCGCGATGCGGTCGAGATTGTTTCGCCACCGGCGGTCTGCCCGCTATTGGCGTTGATGTCCGAATTGATCTCTGCAATCCGGCGCTGGGCTTGTGGCGAGGTCAGCAGTGCGATGCCGATCACGATCATGGCTGCGACCGCGACCATGGCGGAGCGCCGCCAGCCGCCGGCATGGATGACGAATAGACCGAGCAATGCGGCGGCCATGATTGCGCCGGTCTTCGACACATAGATCAGGAAAATGTCGGCAAAGAACAGAAGCGCGAGCACGATCATCGCGATGGCGCGGCGGGTGTCCTGGACCCAGATGCGCATCGCGCCGATGGCCAGAGCGAAGGCACAAAGTGCGAAGCAGCCGGATTGAACCGCGTTGTCCTTGAAGGGCACGCCGGGCGCCTTGAACCAGCCCCACGGTCCCGTGGGCCACAGGAACGCAGCCCATGACAGGGCGAGAAGACAAATACTGGCGGCAAGAAAGCCATAAGCGATCTGTAATGCTTGTTTCGGCGTAAATGCCGTTGCCATCACCAGTGGGATCAGCAGCAGCTTGGCGTAGGGACCAACCCATCTGATCGCGCCGCTGAGCGGCTGCATCGACCAGAGCACGCCGACCAGGATCAATGCGAACAGCGCGACCGGCAGATAGGCCGCCGGCCTCCGCAACGTGGCGATGAAACGATCGCGGTCGAGTGTCAGCAGCGCGAGCACTGCAAAGATCGACACCGCGATAGCTTGACCGCTGGTTGAGAACGGCAGCGAGAAGCCGGTGGCAATGGCAGCGATCTGCCGGGCATCCGCAAGTTTGCGCGGCAGATCGTTGTTCGTCATATGCCCAGCAGTTTCCGTGCGTTGTTCTTCAGGACCTTCGGACGCACCTCGTCGCGAATGTCGAGCTTGGCGAAATCGGCCATCCAGCGATCCGGCATGATCACTGGCCAGTCGGAGCCGAACAGCATCTTATCCTGCAGGATCGAATTGATGTAGCGCACGAGGATCGGTGGGAAGTATTTCGGCGACCAGCCGGACAAGTCGATATACACGTTGGGCTTGTGGGTCGCGACCGACAGCGCCTCCTCCTGCCAGGGGAAGGAGGGATGCGCCAGAATGATCTTCATGTCGGGAAAGTCGACCGCAACGTCGTCCATATACATCGGGTTGGAATATTTCAGCCGCATTCCCATGCCGCCGGGCATGCCGGAGCCGACGCCTGTCTGGCCGGTGTGGAACAGCGCGATAGCGCCGCCTTCCTGGATCGCCTCATAGAGCGGATAGGCCATGCGGTCGTTGGCGTAGAAGCCCTGCATGGTCGGATGGAACTTGAAACCCTTCACACCGTATTCGGAGATCAGCTTGCGTGCCTCGCGCACGCCGAGCTTGCCCTTGTGCGGATCGATCGACGCGAACGGGATCAGCACGTCGGCGTTCTCTTTGGCGATCTCCAGCATCTCGTAGTTGTTGTAGCGGCGGAAACCGGTCTCGCGCTCGGCGTCGACCGGGAAGATCACCGCGGCAATCTTCTTGTCGCGGTAATAGGCGGCTGTTTCCTGCACTGTCGGCGGATGCTTGTGCGGCGACTTGAAATACTCGGCCATGCGGGCCTGGAAATCGTCATAACCGTCGTCGGCGTGGCAGCCGCATGGCTCTTCCGCATGGGTGTGGATGTCGATGGCGACAAGGTCGTCCGGATTGAGCAATTTCATGTCCCGCGTCTCCCGCACTTTCATCATTATCGTTGGCGGTTGCTCTAGCAAACCGGCCTGCTGAATGAAAGGCGCGGAACGCTGCCGACCTAGCCGGTGGAGAAGGACTGTGTCCGGATATCCTGCGCGGTGCGGCGGAGCGGGATCAGGTATTTCTCCTTTGCCGTCGCCTCGTCCATTGTGCCCGAGATGGCATTCACGCTGATCGCCGCGACGACCCGGCCGCCGTGGTCGCGGACGGGGACGGCGATGCCGCAGATGGCTGGATCGAGTTCACCATCGACCCAGCCATAGCCTTTGGCCTCGACGCGTTCGAGCTCGCGTTCCAGCAGCACGGGATCGGTGATGGTGCGTGGGGTGATATGTTTGAATTCGGTGGTGGCGAGATAGTGCGCGCGCTGGTCCGGTGGGAGGGCCGCCAGCAGGACGCGGCCGAGCGACACCACGTGGGCGGGTAAGCGGCTGCCGACGGCGAGATTGGCCGAGAGAATGCGCTGCGCCGGCAATCGCAGCGCATAGACGATCTCGGTCTCGTCCAGCACGGCCAGCGAGCAGGATTCGCCGATTTCGTTGCGCAGGTCTTCCAAAGCGCGTTGCGCATAACCCCAGTAAGGCAGTGCATTGAGGTAGGACAGGCCAAGCCCCAGCGCCCGCGGGCGTAGGCTGAAATAGCGGCCATCGGCTTCGCAATATTTCATCACGATCAGCGTCGCCAGCATCCGGCGCGCCGTCGCGCGGCTGAGGCCCGCGATCGCGGCGACTTCCGAGAGCGTGTGCCGGCCCGGTGGGCGACCCAGCGCTTCGACGGCCGCAAAACCACGGGCGATTGCCCGAACGAAACCGTCACTGTCTTTGGCCATGCACCATCCTACCGGTTCGGACTTGTCAGTCCCGGGAAACCGCGCCTATAGTTGTTCGTAAGGCGGCCATAAAGTTCGCCTGGTGAACGTTAGTGGAGAAGGCGCTATGGCGCAAGCGGAAGTTTTTGAAACCGATTTCTGGAAGGACGCGAACCTGCGCAAGGTCTGGGACGAGATCGTCCCGGGCGAGCCACGCAAGACGCTGCCTTATGTCCTGACGAAGGAGGCGATCCAGCTTTATTGCCGCTCGGTCGGCGAGAACCACCCATTGTATTTCGACGAGGCTTACGCGAAGGCGTCGCCCTATGGCGGTCTGATCGCGCCGCCATCGATCCACATTCTGCTGATGTTCTCCTGCACGCCGGCCGACGACTGGATGCGCACACCTGGCACCGTCAATGCCGGCCAGTCCTGGAGCTACAACATCCCGGCACGGCCCGGAGACACCGTCACCCTGCAGGCCCGCGCGCTCGACAAGTTCATCAAGCGCGAGCGGCTGTTCGTGGTCCACGACAACGTGTTCTTCAACCAGCGTGGTGACGTCATCTGTTCTGGCCGCGGCCAGACCATCCGCCCGATGTGAGTGTGGCAAGGAGATCAATCATGACAACCAGCTTTGACAAACTCTCCACCGGCGACACCATCGACGGTCCGAGCTTCGCAGTGTCGCGCGAGTCGATCCGGCTCTTCTGCGACGGATCGCTTGACTATAATCCGCTGCATCTCGACGACAACTACATGAAGAACTCGTTCGGCAAGACCAATTTCGGCGGCATCATCATGCATGGCATGAATAATTTCGGGCTGATCACCCGCATGCTGACCGACTGGGCCTATCCTGCGGGTGCAATCCATCGCCGTCTCGAAACGCGCTGGGTCAAGCCGGTGAAGCCTGGCGACACGATCCAGCCGGTTGGCATCATCAAGGCCAAGCAGACCACCGAAAAGTCGCGCTGGGTGCTGATCGACGTGCTGGTGAAGAACCAGGACGACGAGAAGGTCGCTGTCGGCGAGGCGATGGTTGAATTTCCGCTGACGGCCTAGTGGCTCAATGCAACGGCGTGCGGCATAGTCCGCACGCCGGACAAGAACAGGCAAGGGATCGAAATGAAGAAGCTCACGAGGCTCGCCCTGTCGTGTCTGGCGATGACTTTTGTCATGTTGTCGGGGGCGCTGGCGCAGAATTTTCCAGTCAGTCAGATCAAGATCATCGTGCCGTTTCCAGCGGGGGGCACGACGGACATCCTCGCACGGTTCGTTGCGCAATATCTGGGCGAGAAGCTCGGCGTCACTACGATCGTCGAGAACCGGCCCGGCGCATCGGGCACGATCGGTTCGGAAGTTGTCGTGAAGTCGCCCGCCGATGGCAGCGTGTTGTTGGTCACGGCCACGCATCACGTGATCAATCCGAGTCTGCGCAAGAGTTTGCCTTACGAGACACAGAAGGACTTCTCGCCGATCGCCCTGATCGCGACGGCGCCAAATGCGCTTGTTGTAACCAGGGACTTTCCGGCGAAGTCGGTCGCCGAGTTGATCGAACTGGCGAAGAAGCAGCCCGGCAAGCTGTCCTTCGGATCGGCCGGCGTCGGCGGCGCCAATCATCTGTCGGGCGAATTGTTTAAGCAGATGGCTGGAATCAATATCGAGCACATCCCTTACAAGGGGGCCGCGCCGGCGATGAACGACCTGATCGGCGGCCATATTCCGATCATGTTCGATACGTTGCCGACCGTTTTGCCTGCTGCCGAGGCGGGTAACATCCGCGTGCTCGCGGTCACCAGCCTGACCCGAGCGGCCTCGCTCCCCAACGCCCCGACCCTCGATGAGGCCGGCGTAAAGGGGTTCGAGGCGACCGCCTGGTTCGGCATGTACATGCCGCAGGCCAATGGGAGCCCGGCCTATACGAAGCTGGTCGCGGCCATGAGGGAGATCCTGGCGGCACCCGCGACCCGCGAGAAATTCGCCACCCAGGGCGTCGAGCCGGGCAAGCTGACGGGAGCTGAATTCACGGCTTTCGTCGATTCGGAGATCAAGAAGTGGGGGGCAGTGGTAAAAGCCGCGAATGTCCCGCAAGAATGATCCGCACGGGTTTGAGGGTCAGGTGGCTGTTCCCGGACCCTTAAGCCACCAAAATACCTGCAAATATCGATCCGGTGGTCGCCAGATGCCTGGATCGGATTGACAGTCCGGCGCCCGATGGCTTAGAAACCGCGGGTCCCGGGCGACTTGGTCGTCAGCGGGTTCAAGCTCATTTTCGCTGATTTCGGCCTGCTGCGCACGGCCTTTGACGTCAGTATCGCAAGCTATCAGGATTGACCGATGAAAGTCCGTAACTCGTTGAAATCGCTGCGTGGTCGTCACCGCGACAACCGCTTGGTCCGCCGTAAGGGCCGCGTCTACGTGATCAACAAGACCCAGCGCCGTTTCAAGGCTCGCCAGGGTTGAGTTGCTGAGCGGCCGGCATTGTGCCGGCTGGCCTCACGACATCACAGGTGTTTGACGCGCTGCTGCTTTGCAGCGCGTTTTTTCGTGTCTAGACTTGCAGCATGGCATTGAGAATCCCGGCCGCAGGTTTTGGAATTCTGCTGAGCGCATTTCTGGGCGCAGCACCCGTCTATGCGCAGGTGCGAGATCCGCAGGTCGTGACCCCGGATGCGCCGAAGAAGATTCCCGAGCCACCCGCCAAACTGCCGAAGGTCAATGCCGACAAGACGCGCGGCCTTGATTTCCTGTTTGGTGCGCTGAAAGCGGCGCCGGACGAAGCCAGTGCCAAACACGTCGAAGGCCGGATCTGGGCCCTGTGGTCGCAGACCACAAGCGACACGACCGCGCTGCTGATGACCCGCGCCAAGACGGCGCTGGACGCCAAGCAGGTCGATCTGTCGCTGCAATTGTTGAGCGCGGTGGTGAAGCTGCGCCCCGATTACGTCGAGGGCTGGAATCGGCGTGCGACGCTGTACTACCTGCAGAACGATTACACCCGGTCGCTGCAGGATATCGAGCAGGTGCTGATACGCGAACCCCGGCATTTCGGTGCTCTGGCAGGGCTCGGCATGATCATGCAGGAGCTGGGCGACGACAAGCGTGCGCTTGATGCGTTCCGCAAGGCGCTTGCGGTCAATCCGCATCTCGAAAAGGTGCCGGAGCTGGTCAAGACCCTGACCGAAAAGGTCGAAGGCCGCGATATCTGAGATTCCCTGAAAGTTGGGGCGCTTGCGGGACATCGCGGGAACATCGCCCTGCTTTGATGCATCCCTGCTGCCCGCGATGGAAAAACAAGACATCGTCGCCGGGGAACCAAACTTCTGACACAGGAAACGGGCGAAAAGGGCGTTTTCCGAGCCACAGGAAGGGACACCTTTTGGCGCCGAAGTCATTTCCGCTATTCGCTTTGCTATGTGTGTTGATGGCCGCACCGATGGCTGCTGTGACCAGCCCTGCGCTCGCGCAGAAAGCTGATGCGCCGCCGGCGCCTGCAGCTTCGACGCTGTCCCCCGATCAGGCCAAGGCTGCGCTCGACACATTGCAGGACGACGTCAAGCGCAAGGAGATGATCGATACGCTGCGGGCGATCGCCGCGGCGACACCCGCATCGCCCGAGAAGAAGCCTGCCATTCCGCTCGACGCCGACAGTCTTGGCGCGCAATTGCTGGTGACGATTTCCGATCAGCTCGGCGATATTACGCGCGAGGTCTCGACAGCCGTGCAATCGGTCACGCGCTTTCCGGCGCTATGGTACTGGCTACAGCGCAGCGCAAACGATCCCGCCACCTATCATCTCCTGTTCGACATCGCCTGGAAGCTTGTTGTCGTATTCGGCGGTGCGCTGGCGGCGGAATGGCTCATGGTCTGGCTGCTGCGGAGGCCGCAGGCCGCACTCGAGGCGCGCATTCCTTTCGTCGCCCGTGCGCCGTCCTCGCTCATCGAACGTGCCGATCCACCGTCGTCCACGGCCGACTTCACCGAGACGCCTGATCTCAACAAACGGCGGCGCAGCCTGACGCGGGCGTGGCAATCGCTGCTGCGGCTTCCCTATGTGGTCGGGCGTCTTCTCCTCGAATTGTTTCCGATTTTTGTCTTTACCGGCACAGTATCGCTGCTGCTCGGCACCCAGATCGGCGATGCCGGGATCACGCGTCTCGCGATCCTTGCGATCGTAAACAGCTATGTGGTGGCGCGTGCCATCATCTGCGCGATGCGCGCACTGTTCGGGCCGCTCGCTCTGTTCAGGGTGAAGGAGGAGACCGCAGCCTATCTCGAAATCTGGACGCGTCGCATCGTCGGCGTCGGCGCCACGGGCATCGCAATCGCCAATGTCGCCCTGATGATGGGTCTCTATCGCTCGGCGCATTTCGCGCTGATCAAGCTCGTGATGCTGGTCGTGCATCTGTTTGTCGTCGTCATCGTCCTGCAGTGCCGGAAGCCCGTTGCCGATGCACTCCGCGCGCCGATCGGCGCTACGGGCTTCCTGAGCGCGATGCGCAATCGCCTCGCCAGTCTCTGGCATGCGCTGGCGATCGTCGTCGTGATGGCGGCTTGGACCATCTGGGCGCTCAATATCCAGAACGGTTATTCATTGCTGCTGCGATACATCGTCGGCACGGTCATTGTCGCGCTGGTGGCCCGGCTCGTCTCGATGATTGCGCTGAGCCTCATCGATCGCGGTTTCCGCATCAAACCGGAAATCCTGCAGCGCTTCCCGGGTCTTGAGACGCGTGCCAATCGTTATCTGCCACTGTTGCGCAAGGTCGTCGCAACGATCATCGCGGTGATCGGCCTCGTTGCCTTGCTGGAAGTGTGGGGCGTCAATGCCATTGTCTGGTTCTATGGTGGCCAGATCGGCAGTCGGGTCGTCTCGGCTGTCATCACCGTCGGCATCGCTGCCGTTGTCGCTGCGGTTGTGTGGGAAGGTAGCAATGCGCTGATGGAGCGTCAGCTCGCGGCGCTGACGCGCGATGCTCATTTCGCCCGCGCGGCGCGTCTGCGCACGTTTCAGCCGATGCTGCGCACGACATTGCTCGGCGTAATCATTGCGGTGGTTGCGCTCACCGCGCTGAGTGAGATCGGTGTCAATGTCGCGCCGCTGCTTGCTGGTGCCGGCATTCTCGGCATTGCCATCGGCTTCGGTTCGCAGAAGCTGGTGCAGGACGTGATTACCGGCTTGTTTCTGCTGCTGGAAAGCACCGTGCAGGTCGGAGACAACGTCACGGTGTCGGGCCTGTCGGGTGTCGTCGAAAACGTCTCGATTCGTACCATCCGGCTGCGTGCCGGCGATGGTTCGGTCCACATCATTCCCTTCAGCGCAGTGACCACCATCACCAATGCCAGCCGCGGTGCAGGCAACGCGGCTGTCAGTGTCAGCGTCGCTTACAAGGAAGATACCGACCGCGCCGGCCAGTTGCTGAAGGACATCGTCGAGCAGATGCGCAATGAGGCAGCTTTCAAGCCGCTGATCCGCAGCGATCTCGAATTGTGGGGCGTCGACAAGGTCGATGGTTCGATGGCGACGATCGTCGGGCAGATCCGGTGTACCGATTCCGGCCGCTGGGCGGTGCAGCGCGAATTCAATCGCCGCATGAAAATCCGCTTCCAGGAAGAAGGTATCGAGATCGCGTCACCCGGACAGACCGTCCTGATGCAGTTGCCGCCGCCGACCACTGAAGCTGCAGAGGACAATGACGCAGATATCCAGCAGAGCAAGTCAGCGCAGCGCCGCGCGGGCTAGTGATTGTCGCGACTTTTCGAGGATGCGGCAGCTCCGGATTAGCCAAAGTTGCGGCTACGTGGGGCGCAATGGCAGCCGTATTCGCCATCCCGCCATGGCCTCTCTGGCAGATGGACGAGCCGGAAGACAAGGACAATCCAGAATAGGTGCGTCCGTCGATCTAGTGCAGGACGTTATTGCCGGGCCGGATAGCACCGAACTGGGGTGAAGCGGCATAGAGTTGCTGCAATTCCGCTTCCAGTTGTTCGTTGACCATCAGCAAAGCCTTGAGCGCGCCGCGCAAGTCGCCATTGCAGGTAGAAATGATTTCGTCGATCACAGCATCGGTTGGGCGGGCGGTCATGGGACTATCTCCAGTTCAGATCATGGCGTCAGTCCGCCGCCTGATCGTGGCGATAACCGGGCGGGAACGAATGCGTTCCTGTGGATAGCGTGGACAGTCCTTGCAGGCCGTTTGTCGCGGTCGCCGTGGCAAAGCCGCCAAACGCCCCCATATCCACAATATTGTTTCCCGCCACGGGCCTTTCCTCAGTGAGAAAATTTGTGATTGTGCTGCTCGCGCTACTCGTCGTTCCCATCGTTGTGTCGGCCGCCAGATACTGGATGGGTGATCGCTCGGTCGATTGGCAGAGCGCGGATCGTTCCAGCGCCGGCCTGTTGCCACCGCCCGCCGCGCATCCCGAGGCGCTGGTGCGCGTCTTCGCGGCGCGGACGGTGCGTTGGCGCGGTATCTTTGCGGTCCATAGCTGGATCGTCTTCAAGGAGAAGGGCGCGTCGCGCTATACCCGCTACGATTATACGGCGTGGGGCGAGCCGATCCGCCTGAATGGTTTTGCCGCAGACGGCCGCTGGTTCGGCGACGTGCCGACCGCTATCGCCTCCGCCGACGGCGATGCCGCCACCGCCATGATCCCGAAAATCCAGGCGGCCATCGCGAGTTACTCCTGGCGCTCTTATGGCGACTATCGGGCTTGGCCGGGGCCGAACTCCAACACCTTCGTCGCGGCAGTTTTGGCCGCCGTGCCGGAATTGCGGGTGGCATTGCCGCCCACCGCCATCGGCAAGGATTTCCCCTATGCCGGCAATGCCTTTGGCTGGACACCCTCCGGGACCGGCGTGCGCGCCACGCTGGGCGGCTATCTCGGTGTCACTGCAGGCTGGGTCGAAGGGCTTGAACTCAATCTGCTCGGTGCCGTATTCGGCCTCGACATCCGCCGGCCCGCGATCAAACTCCCGGGCATTGGTCGTCTTGGCGTCAGCGCGTAAATGGCGCGCGGCGCGAAACCCTCAGGGTACCGTCGCGTAGCTGGATCGTGCACAAAATTCCCCGGATATCGGCGATGATATCAGTCACTGTGGTGGCCGTGCTATGCGTGCTGGCAGTGGCCACGCAGGTCGGCGTGCTGGTATTCGAGCGTCAATATCCGCCAACGGGTGAGCTTGTCGACGTCACGGATGGCCGTCTGCATGTGGTGCAGATCGGACCGCGCGATGCATCCGACCTGCCGATTGTCTTCATCCACGGTGCCACGTCGAGCATGGAGACCATGCGGCTGCCGCTCGGCAATATGCTGGCAGAAAAACACCGCGTTATCCTGATCGACCGTCCCGGCTTTGGCTGGAGCATGCGTGACGATTTGTCGAACTCTTCTCCGGCGATGCAGGCGAGGATGATCGATGAAGCGCTCGGCAAATTAGGGATCGACCGGGCGATCGTCGTCGTACATTCGCTTGCCGGCGCATTGGGCGCGCTGATGGCACTGGACTATCCGCAGCGTTTCGCAGGACTGGTCATGCTGGCGGGTGTCACTCATCCCTGGCCCGGTGACGTTGGCATTTATAACGAGGTCGTCACCACTCCTGCCATCGGCAAGCTGCTGGCCTATACGATTACGCTGCCGCTTGGCTATTTCCTGACGGATATGGGCGGACGCGCAGTGTTTGCGCCGCAGCCGATGCCGGAAGGCTATATCGCGCAGACCGCGACGCAACTTGTACTGCGGCCGCGCAACTTCCTCGCCAATGCCTGGGATCTGGTAACGTTGAAATCTGCCGTCATGGCGCAGGCATCGCGCTATGCCGATATCAAAGCTCCGACCGTCGTGATCGCAGGCTCTGCCGACACCATCGTATCGCCGGAGATTCATTCGCGTCATTTCGCGAAAACCGTGCCGGGCGCCAAACTAATCGTGCTGCCGAACGTTGGTCACATGGTGCAAAATGCTGCACCTGATCTTATCATGAGGGAGATCGAGGGCATGATCTCGGCCGCTGACACAAAACCGAAGGCCGCCTTGCGCTAACCTCCCGTTCTATCGACTTCAACCCAAATTGAGGAGAATTGCATGACCACGACTTTCGGTTCGGCCAAATGGCAAGGTGGCATCAAGGACGGCAAGGGATCGATTTCCACCAAGAGCGGCGCGCTCAGCGACTATCCGTATGGTTTCGCCAGCCGCTTCGAAGGCAAGCCGGGCTCCAATCCTGAAGAGCTGATCGGCGCGGCCCATGCCGCCTGTTTTACCATGGCGCTGTCGCTGATCCTGGGTGAAGCAGGGTTCAAAGCCGACAATATGGAAACCAAGGCCGATGTGACGCTGGAAAAGCAGGGTGACGGCTTCGCGATTACCAAAGTGCACCTCACGCTCTCGGCCTCTATTCCCGGCGCCGACAAGGCGAAGTTCGACGAACTCACCGCCATGGCAAAGGCCGGCTGCCCGGTGTCGAAGGTGCTGAACGCAGAAATCACGCTCGACGCGACACTGGTGTAGTTCTCAGGGTCTTGGCACCTGCCGCGCACTCCCTCGCCCCGCTCTTGCGGGGAGAGGTGGGGTGAGGGGCTCTTCGATCCGTGAGTGAAGTGCGTATGGTGGGCTTTGTGCGATGCCCCTCACCCGCCGCTAGACGCGGCGACCTCTCCCCGCAAAGCGCGGGGAGAGGTTAAGCAAGTGAACTACATATCCGCGTCGTTTGGCCCGACATAAGCGATGCGGACCATGTTGGTCGCACCTGGTGTGCCGAGCGGCACGCCAGCGACAATGATGACCCGCTGGCCGGCTTTGGCGAAGCCGTCACGGAAGGCGATGCGTCCGGCGCGATCGACCATGTCGTCGAGGTCCTTCGCATCCTCCGCCACCACGCAGTGTACACCCCACACGACCGAGAGCTTGCGACCGGCGGCGAGGTTCGGCGTGATCGCTACCACCGGCGGCTTCGGCCGCTCACGGGCGACGCGCACGGCGGTGGATCCTGAGCTGGTCCAGCAAATGATCGCAGACAGGTCCAGCGTTTCTGCGATCTGTCGTGCGGCGTCCGCAATGGCGTCACCGACGGTCGGCTCGGGTTCGGGGCGCTGGGCCATCAGCACGGTGCGATAGGTCGGATCGCGCTCTACTTCCTCGCCGATGCGGTTCATCGTTGAGACGGCTTCGACCGGGAATTTGCCGGCGGCGGATTCGGCCGACAGCATGACGGCGTCCGCGCCTTCATAGATGGCCGTTGCCACGTCGGAGACTTCGGCGCGCGTCGGCACCGGACTCTGGATCATTGACTCCAGCATCTGCGTAGCGACGACGACGGGTTTGCCGGCGCGGCGCGCCATGCGCGTCATGCGCTTTTGTAGACTTGGTACCCGTTCCAGCGGCAGTTCGACGCCGAGATCGCCGCGCGCCACCATCAGCGCGTCGGACGCTTCCAGAATGGAGTCGAGACGGTCGATCGCCTGCGGCTTCTCGATCTTCGACATGATGGATGCGCGGCCGCGCACCAGCCGCTTGGCTTCATGCACGTCCTCGGCGCGCTGCACGAAGGACAGGGCTATCCAGTCGATGCCGGTCTCGAGTGCGGCTTCCAGATCCAGGCGATCCTTCGGCGTCATGGCCGACACCGGCAGGTCTGTATCGGGCAGGCTGACGCCCTTGCGGTCGGAGATGCGGCCGCCGACCACCACGCGCGTCACCGCGCGGTCGTTCGATGTCTCCTCGGCAATCAGCCGCAGTTTGCCGTCGTCGATCAGCAGCGCATGGCCCGGGCGAAGTGCAGCGAGAATTTCCGGATGCGGCAGGTGCACGCGGGTGGCGTCGCCGGGCGCGGGATCGGAATCCAGCACGAAGCTCTCGCCGTTCTTGAGCTGCACACCGCCTTCGGCAAAGGCGCCGACGCGCAGCTTCGGGCCCTGCAGATCGACCAGAATGCCGATCGGGCGGCCGTAGCTGCTCTCGACATTGCGGATGGTCTTCACCAGCTCGCGCATCTTGTCATGCGGCGTGTGGCTCATATTGATGCGGAACACGTCGGCACCAGCCTCGAACAGCTTGCGGATCATCGCGCTGTCCGAGGAGGCAGGGCCGAGCGTGGCCAGAATCTTGATGCGGCGTTGACGTCTCATTGTTTGCCTCCCGGCGGTACTGATGGCGGCAGGGTCGTTGACCCGCCCGGGGGCGCGCCACCTGGCGTGTTGGGCAGACCGGGGAAGCCCGCGCCGGGGGCGCCCGGAGGCGGTCCGGTCGGCCCCGGAATGCCCGGCAGCTTCGGCGGTTGTTCGTTGGTTTCGGTCAGTTGCACCGTCCAGGCGCGCTGTTCGCCAGTGTCGACCTCGAAGAAGCCGGTCCGGTCAAAGCCGCGCGCGAGGCAGTTTTCGGTGCCCTTGATGGTGAATTCCTTGTCGCGGGAGCACATGAAGGCCTGACCCGACCACTCACCGCCCCGGTCGTAATCGAGTGCGTAGATATAATAATACCGCGCAACCAGGGTTCCGCGCAGCAAGGTCTCGCAGGCTCGCGACGAGACATTCCACCAGCCCTCGGTGGTCCAGCCTTCGGCATCCTTGTAGCCCAGCGCGATCCCGACCCGGCTCGAGGTGTTGTTGCACAGCCGGAAATCAGCCGCCGCGGGGGTCGCCCACAGGCACGACAGGGCCAGCGCCAGCACCGGCAACAGGCCGGCGAGGGGGACGCGTCGAAAGGGGCGGGAATGGGAATCTCTTGCGGTCATGCGGCGAAGCTATCTCAATTCGTTGACGATTTCGCTTGACCCGGCGGGCCTGTCAACGGTCGCGGAACCAATTCTGTCCCGTCAGGCGGTTTGCGTTGTGATATGGCAAAATCTGTGACAGCGCCCATGTTACACGAAGACGACAGGCCGGTATCGGGTGCAACAGCGAGACCATTCATGGCGATTGACGACAAGATCCAGACCGAACTCGAGGCCGCCGCCTTTCGCAGGCTGGTTGACCATTTGCGCGGTCGCACCGATGTGCAGAATATCGATCTGATGAATCTGGCCGGCTTCTGCCGGAACTGCCTGTCAAACTGGCTGAAGGACGCTGCCGACGCCAAGGGCGTGGCGATGACCAAGGATGAGAGCCGCGAAGCGATTTACGGCATGCCTTACGAGACCTGGAAATCGCTGCATCAGGCCGAGGCCAAACCCGAACAAATTGAGGCCATGAAGAAAGTGCACAGCGGGCACTGACGATTTCTCGTCTTTTTGAGGCATGAAATCAAAGCTGTGGGGGCGCTGTGGATGACCGCGAAGGCGCCTTGACGCAAGGCGCCGTGGTCTTGAGTGTCATTTCCTTAAGATTAATGCGCGCATAACGCTGCGCACTAAACCCACCCCATATCCGCTTAAAGCAACATCAGTTCACCAGGAGTTTTCGATGGCCACCTCTGCTGCGTCCGTGCTGGACGATCAGGCGACACATTCTTTCGCCAAGGATCAGCTCAAGGCTATCGTCGAGCGTATCGAGCGCCTTGAAGAAGAAAAGAAGACGATCTCCGACGACATCAAGGACGTCTATGGCGAAGCCAAGGGCAACGGCTACGACGTGAAGGCGCTGCGCACCATCATCCGCATGCGCAAGCAGGACGCCAACGAGCGTGCCGAGCAGGAGACGATCCTCGAGACCTACCTGCAGGCTCTGGGAATGTTGTAAGGCGCTTAGCGCGCCAATACTCAGCCAAACACTCAGGTGTCATACGCGGCCAAAAGCGCGAAGCGCGTCTTCGCGCTAGACGACCCGCGTATCCATCTAGCCACAAAAAATCGATGGATGGCCGGGTCAAGCCCGGCCATGACACCATTATAGTCTGAGAAATTCGCGCGTTTAACGCAGCGACGCCGTGCGCATCACAAATGCTGTCGTCGCAAGCGAGGCTGTTGCCGAGCCGGTGAAGCGCTCGCAGACCAGACCGAGCTGCGGATCATCCGAGAAAGTCATCGCCACCACCGCCTGCGGCTTGACGAAGTGTGCGCGCAGGATGGTCATGTCGCCGTCGCCCATCACTGAGGCTGACATCGACGTGGTGGCGCTCGGCGCGAGGATCATTGCTCGCATCCAGACATGGTTGTCGGGAATGACTGCTGCGGTCAGCCGGGTCGCTACGGTGACGGTGCTGTTCTGGCCTTGAGCGCCCTTCACGACGACGGTCGTGATGTTATTCACCGCCATCGGGTTCTTGGCCACGGAGGCCGGACGCATGCTGCGTGGGATCGGCGCGCTGGCGGCAACGACATTGGCGCGATCAACCGGGGAGTTGGCCGGCGGCGCATAGGCCATCGCCTTGGCGAAGCTGGACTCGGTGGCGGCCGGCTGCGGATCGACCACATTGGCCAAGGCCTGGCGTGCGGTGATCGCGGCGACCTGCTGCGGCGTGGCCTGTTTCGGCGCCGGCATATCATCCCAGAAGCCGCGGGCATTGATAATATCGGCCGGCGTCTGCGGCCGGTTGTCGGCCTTGGTCGCGGGCGCCGGAATCGGTGCCTTCGGGCGCGGTACCGGAACGGTCTCGGTGTCAGCCGATGCGAGCTGATAGGTTGCCGCTGCGGCCGGCTTGGAGCGCGGCATCGGAATGGGGTCCGAAGACTTCGCCTCAGCCAGCTTCGTTTCGGCCTGCTTCGTGTCGACCGGTTTCGCAGGCATCGCGGCGGCCATCATGCCGACAGGCGATGGCTTGGCGGGTGCGATCGCGGCCGCTGCGCTCTCGTCTTCGTCGTCATTCGACTTGCCACCACGGAACAGCGAGGCGAACAGGCCCGGCTTGCTCTTGGCGAAAGCTGCACTATCGCCATCGCCGCGCTTCTCGATCTCAGCCATCGCCAGCTGATAGCCTGCCAATGGACGGCCGTCGGTAGGGAGATGCACGGTGCGGCCGTCGGGGAAGACGCGCGCCAGCTGGTCATGCGTCATACGCGGCCAGTGACGGATGCTGCCGGTGTCGAGATGTACGAAAGGCGAGCCGGAAGTCGGATAGAAGCCGACGCCGCCGCGCTGCAGGCGCAGGCCGGCGAAGCGGATCTTTTCCAGCGCCACGCCGGGAATGAAGAAGTCCATCGCATGGCCGAGCATATGCTGGCTGGCGCGAGCGACGCCGGACGAGCGGCGGCGGAGCATGGCGTTGGTGGTGGGAGAGCGATAGGCGGAGATAATCTGGATCGGCGCCTTGCCGTCGACGTCGCGGTAGACCTCCCAGAGGATGTCGAACAGGCGACGATCCATGTTGGTCTGGTCCTGGCTGCGCCAGTCGCGGAGGAAGTAGTTGATCTTCTTCATCCCGTCGTCGTCATAGCGGCCGTTGCGCTTGAACGTGACGGTGAGGTCTTCGCCTGAATGGGTGTGGTGGAACGAGAGGGTGCGGGTTTCGTCGAGAGCGGTGGCGTTATGGACGGAGCTGGCGCCTGCCATCAGCAGAACTGACGCGAGGCCGGCATGAAAGCCAGCGCGCGATGTTCGCAATCTCGTTTTGCGTGCGAAACCGCTCAGCACGTATGAACCCACCCAAGTCGACAACTCTCTCGCTACCCCATGCGGCGACAGAGAGTGAACGTACTCTTAAAACGGGAGGGTTAACCGAGATTTACAACCCATCCCCCCAAGCGGGCTTTTCAGCCAGCCATTAAACTTAACCCATTGAGTATGGCGAAAAATAGCCCGCTGCCGGGTTCCAGATGGACGATGGTTAATCTGGATAAAGGGCGAAACGTAAAAAGGGCTCCACCGGAAGGTGAAGCCCTTGATAAGTCTTCAGAATATTAGCGCCGACGTCGCAGTTTAGCGGGTTACCGTGCGGCGCGGCTTCTGGCCGGGTGCCACCGGTTGAGGTGCCGGGGCACCGCCGCCGAACAGGCGCTCGAAGAAGGACAGGCCGCCATTGCTGGCCATGCGCGAGCCGTTGTCGTTGAAAGCCACGCCCTGCGGGATATCCGCGCGCGGGCGCGAATAGCTCGGCTGGGCCCGGGCAACGACCTGTTCCAGATCCTTGTTCTTGCCTCCGCGGAGCAACTGCATCATCTGCGCGTCGCGTCCGTAGATATCCTTGCGCAGCTGCAGCTTGCCAGCGTCATCGACGAAGGCGGTCTGGTAAGTGATGTTCACCGGGATCGGCGTCGGGAATTTCAGATCGATCTCGCTGCGGCCATACATGCCGCGAACCTTCTCCGGCGTGTAGTGCTCGTTCGGCATCGTGATGTTCAGCAGCGTCGCGGCGTATTGGTCCGGATTCTGCACGCGCATGCAGCCGTGGCTGAAGGCGCGCTCGTCGCGGCCGAACAGGTTCTTGTCCGGTGTATCGTGCTGATAGACGAGGAACTTGTTCGGGAAATTGAAGCGGATGCGGCCCAGCGCGTTGGCTTCACCGGGCGGCTGCGCAATGTGGATGCTGCCGTCGGAATTGCGCGTCAGCTTCAGGCCCATGCGGTCAAGCACCGTCGGGTCCTGCTGCAGAGCGGGCAGGTATTCGTTGTAGATGATCGAGGGCGGCACGTTCCAGGTTGGGTTGACCGTGATGTACTTCATCGTCTCGGTCATCAGCGGCGTGGCGTGATTGCCCGGCTTGCCGACGACGACGCGTGTGGTCCAGACCTGCGCGCCGTTCTGCATCACTTTCAGCGTATAGTCCGGGATGTTCAGCATCACATAGGCATTGCCGACTGCGGACGCGCCGAGCTGGCGTGGCAGCCAGCGCCAACGCTCCATGTTGACCAGCACCGTATCGATGTGGCGGTCGCGCTTCGGCGAATTCATCGCGCGCACGGTCGCCTCGTCCAGTACGCCGGTGGCCTTCAGATCGTTGCTGGCCTGATACTTGCGAACGGCTTCGGCGACGGCAGCGTCGTATTTGGTCTCGGCCGGATTTTCGACGTTGAGGCGAGCGCGCAGCAACGGCACGCGCGGGTCGTCCGTCACGGTCGGGTTCGGATTTTTCTTCGTGGCCTTGGCGAAACGCAGCGCCGGGCCTTCGCCGATCGGCTGTACGGGCATTGCGGTTTCGCCGCGCAGTTCAGCGAGCTTCTTCTTCAGCTCCTGATAGCCCTTGTGCGGCGGGTTGTAGGCGTCGAGGGTTGCCGAAGCGTTCTTCGCCGTCGAGATATTGGCGAGCACTTCCGCCGGATCGGTCGGATGCTCCGGATACATGATGTCGCCAGTCACCTGCGACCAGTGCATGCGGCCGCTCTGTGCCTGGCGGGCGTAATCGAGCATGCTGGCGGTGAGCTTCAGCTCCGCCTCGGCGAGCGCATCGGGCGTATTCGCCGCGGTGAAATCCGGCACGGGATAATCGGCGGTGTCGAGGCCGTCAGAAGCGGCGTCCTTGAGGCGCGCAATGACGCCCTTGGCGGCAGGGGTCGTTGCGCCAGCCTGGGTCCAGATCGGTGCGAAGTCACGTGCGGTGTAGAACTTCTCGACCGCGGCGCGCTCGCCCTTGCGGTCGAAATAGCGCGTGGACTTGGCGCCGAACATATCGCGCAGTTTCTCGGCGACGGGCTGATCGCTGGACGCAACGGTGGTCGCGGGCTTGGCGATGTCCTTGGCGACATCCTTCGGCGGCTCGGCTGCGGGCGCAGGAGGTGCCACAGCAGTCGCGGCCGGCGGTGTCGCAGCGGCGGGCGCGGTTACAGCCTCGCTCGGCTTCACATCCGCAGGCGCTTGCACGGCCTCGGTTGCCTTTGGCGTATCGGTCGAGACCGAACCAATGGTCTTCTCGGACGCCTTGGTTGCATCGGGCACGGACGCCGTGGTGTCGGCCTTCGGCGCCTCGGCCTTGAAGTCGGCAGCGGTCGGCGGGGCAACATTGGCGGGCTCGGGGCGCGGCACCGCCGCATCGATGGCGAGTTCGGAGACACTGTCGCGGGGCGCTGCGCTCTGGGCAGCAGCTGCGGCGCCAGCGGAAACCGTCAGGAATGTCGCGGCCACGGCCATCAGCACGCGGTCGAATCCCGAGCGGCCCTTGGAATAGTCTCGCATTCTCGCACCTCGTTAGGTGAGCTGTTCCGGCATGGAACAGTTCTAGTCTGACATCATCAGCTTCGGTTGAAGCAGTCGCGCTGTTTTGCCTGCTCGCTCCGATTCAGAGCGCTTCCTGTGCAGACGATACACGCGCCCGGCACAAGCGCTAGCGCTTGTCGGACAAGTCACAACAAACTGACCTCAACCTCCCCGGTTTGCAACGCATACCGAGGTTTCACCGATGCTTTTGACTTTGTGTGTCACCAGACCGCAACGGTTCAAGTTCCATAGCGATCGCAACAACATGTTCAATCGCGTGGGAGGCGAGAAGTTCAGTTCGACGGTGCGGAATCCGCAATCGATGAATCTTTCTCCGCTGCCTCATCGAGCTTGCGGTAGAGCGTCGACCGGCCGATTTTGAGGCGCCGTGCAACTTCCGACATCTGACCGCGATAGTGCGCAATGGCAAAGCGGATGATCTCGGATTCGAGCTCTTCCAGTGCCCTTACCTCGTTCTCCGCTGTCAGCATGGACAGGCTTCCGGCGGCGAGCGATATCGGGGCTGCGTCGATGCCCGGTACCATGGTCGGCGCCATCGTGTGGAAGACGGGGTCTACAATCAGCGGCGCGACCGCCGATGCCACGATCGATGGAGCGTACGCGGTCGTTTGCGGGAAGTCGGCCAGTCCGAGTTGATCGCCTTCGCTCATCACCACGGCGCGGTAGACGGCATTTTCCAGCTGCCGGATATTGCCCGGCCAGTCGAGCTGCGTGAGCATCGTCATGGCGTCGCCGGCGATGCTGGTAATCGGCCTGTTCTCCTCGGCGCAGAAACGCGCCAGGAAATGCCGCAGCAGGTACGGAATGTCCTCGCGGCGCGCCCGGAGCGGCGGCACCGTGAGCGGCAGCACATGCAGGCGATAGAACAGATCTTCGCGGAATTGCCCGGCTTTGACGAGATCGAGCAGCTTGCGGTTGGTAGCCGAAATGATGCGGACGTCAACCTTGACCGGCTTGCGCCCACCAACGGCCTCGACCGAACCTTCCTGAAGCGCGCGCAGCAGCTTCACTTGCGCCGATAGCGGCAGCTCGCCGACTTCGTCGAGAAACAGCGTGCCGCCGTGAGCCTCGACAAACTTGCCGAGATGCCGGTCGGTGGCGCCGGTAAAGGCGCCCTTCTCGTGGCCGAACAGGATCGACTCCACGAGGTTGTCGGGAATGGCGCCGCAATTCACGGCCACGAACGGCTTGCTGCTGCGTTCGCCCGAGCCGTGGATGGCGCGCGCGATCAATTCCTTGCCGACGCCGGACTCGCCTTCGATCAGCACGGGGATCGTAGAGGTCGCCGCCTTGCGTGCGGTGCGCAGCACGGCGTCCATGCCGGCATTGCGTGTGACGATGTCGGCAAAAGTGAGCTTGCCTTCGCGGCTGTGCCTGATGCGCTGCAATTCGCCTTTCAACGCACTGGTATTGAGCGCATTGCGCAGGCTCACCTGCAGACGTTCGACGCCGACAGGTTTGACGACGAAATCATGTGCGCCGGCACGCATGGCGGACACAACATTCTCGATACCGCCATGGGCAGTCTGGACGATGACCGGGATGCTGAGGCCGCTATCGCGGATCTTGTCGAGCACGCCCATGCCGTCGAGGCCGGGCATCATCAGGTCGAGGACCAGAGCATCGATGGCGGCCGCTTCGGGATCAATCAGCCGGGCCATGGCAGCGTCGCCGCTATCGACCGTGATGGCCTCATAGCCGCAGCGCTGCACCATGTTTTCGAGGAGGCGGCGCTGGACGGCGTCGTCATCTGCGATGAGGATTCGTTCGGCCATGGCAACTCCAGAGCGGGTATGTCCCGATTTGAGCCACCATGGCGATCAAAGCCTTAATGCTTTCATAACACCGGGGCGAGGTAAGCCGTCGCATAGGGCCAGACTTCGCGGGCACCGCGATAGATCATGTCACCCGCCACATAGAGAATGATGGCGAGGCCGACATAGGCGATCCAGCGGTGCTTCTGCAGCAGCTTGGCGATGAAGGAGGCGGCGAGACCCATCAGCGCGATCGACAGCACGAGGCCGAAGATCAGGATGCTCGGGTGTTCACGCGCGGCACCGGCGACCGCGAGCACGTTGTCCAGCGACATCGACACATCGGCGACGGTGATCTGCCAGATCGCCTGGCCAAGCGTCTTGCGCGGGCCGTTGGCCGTGCCATCGGCATTGAGCTGGTTCTCGAGCGCGTCGAGATCGTGCTCATGCCCGGCGCGCAATTCGCGCCACATCTTCCAGCACACCCACAGCAAGAGGATGCCGCCAGCCAGAAGCAGGCCGATGATCTGCAGTAGTTGAACGGTAATGCTGGCGAAGCCGATACGCAGGATGGTGGCGGCGATGATGCCGATCAGGATGGCTTTGCCGCGCTGTTCCTTGGGAAGGCCGGCGGCCGCAAGGCCGATCACGATGGCGTTGTCGCCGGCGAGGACCAGGTCGATCATCACGACCTGGAAAAGTGCAGTCATAGCTTCAGCGGTGAAGAACTCAGTCATGTGGGCCACTCCGTATGAACGTCCAGTCCGACATCACAGTTCGGGTGAACTGCCAGAGGGGCCCGGGCCAGGACGTGCTTGTTAAAAGTCGTGCTTTGCAAACATGCGGGTTTGATCCCGCGGTTGATCCGATCCGTTACTCGGGTTGATCGGAGAGGGTGACAAGCCGAACCATCTGGTCGGGCTCGATGAGAATGGTGATGCCGACCCCGATGAAGGTCAGGACGCCGGCGACATCGAACCAGGTCGCGCGCCGCGCGAAGTTCCGCGGAATCAGTGCGCCACCGGCCATCAATGCTGCAAGTGCGAATAGCAGGGTGGCGACCATCGGCGCCAGCGCATCGAGCGAGACAAATGCGCGCAAGGCCAGTGCCGCGGTCAGCGCCAGCAAAAGGGTTGCGGCAAACAGCTCCTTGACCCGGTGAGGGGCAGGAGGCGCATAATTGCGGCCAATGCTGTTGCGATCCGTAAAGGCCATCGTTGTCCTGTCGGGTATCGTTTCATCCCGTCCGCAACGTTCTTGCAGCTCGACGGTCGTGCTACAGGAAGTCGTCAGATCTTTAATTCACGCTGGATAGTTTCGTAATCATGAAACGTGGCGAAAATCAAGAGGATTTCGCTGGAGTGCAGCGCGGCAAAGCCTTGCCGGAAGCGCGGCAGTTGCGAAAACAGGCTGGGGATTGGCTAAAAGCGCGACGCGCGGAAGCCGGGTTGTCGCAGGTCGATCTCGCCGCAAAACTTGGTCTCAAATATTACACGTTCATCTCGCAGGTTGAGAACGGCTTCAGTCGGGTGCCCACCGAAACGATGGAAGCATGGGCCATTCAGCTCGGTCTGGAGCCGGCCGCCTTCGCAAAACATTTGCTGGTCTATTACGAGCCGGAATTGCACCGGCTGCTGTTTGGAGCACCCAAATGAACGTCATCGCATTTCAGCGCAAACCGCTGCAGGGCGCGTGGAGCGAGACCGAGCTCGCAACGCTTGCCGACACGATCAATCTCGGGCATCGCGGCCGCGAATGGGAGACTGGCATCACTGAGAACGGCGATGCGCAGCTCTATCTGCTGGGACCGCAGCCGGAGCAGGCCTGCGAATTGTGCGTATCGCGCGTGGATGGCCAGTACATTCTCGAAGACGGCACCGGGCGCTTGTTGTTCGAGCATCGCAGCCTGCCGCTGGTGGCGGCGCATGCCCGCACTGCGCTGCGCGGGACGCGATGGTGGCTTGTCGCACGGATTGTCATGGTGTGGTGTACGATTCGCCATATGCTTCATGACGAGATCGAACCCTTGATGACCGAGGGCGAAGAACTGCTTGTCCATTTCGCTCCGCAGCTCGCTGCTTTCGTGTGACGGCTGCATCCAACCGAAAGTATTCATGACGAAATCTGCGACTGCCCGAACTGCCAAGCCTGCTCGAAAGACCGCTTCTCGCAAAACTGTTTCGCGCAAATCCGCTCCGGCCAAAAAAGCGGTGAGCAAGCTGACGTCGAAATCATCGGCCAAATCGCCGGGGGGCAAGCTGCCGGAATGGAATCTTGCGGATCTCTACACGGCGATCGACGCGCCGGAGATTGCCGGGGATCTCGACAAGATTGATGCCGAATGCGCGGCATTCGAAGCCGATTACAAGGGCAAACTCGCGGAAGAGACGGCTAAGCCCGGCGGTGGTGTGTGGCTCGCGGGCGCTGTTCGCCGTTATGAGGCGATTGACGATCTCGCCGGCCGGCTCGGCTCCTATGCCGGTCTCGTCCATGCCGGCGACAGCGTCGATCCTGCGATTTCGAAATTCTACGGCGACGTCTCCGAGCGCATCACCGCGGCGTCGGTGCATCTCCTCTTCTTCGGCCTAGAACTCAATCGTGTCGACGATGCCGTGATCGAGCAGGCGATGCAGACGCCCGAGCTTGGCCACTACCGGCCGTGGATCGAAGACAGCCGCAAGGACAAGCCCTATCAGCTCGAAGACCGCGTCGAGCAGCTGTTTCACGAAAAGTCCCAGACCGGTTATGGCGCCTTCAACCGCCTGTTTGATCAGACAATCGCGGGGCTTCGCTTCAAGCTCGGCGGCAAGGAGCTGGCGATCGAGCCAACGTTGACCATGCTGCAGGACCGCGCGCCGGCCAAGCGCAAGGCGGCCGGGCAAGCGCTGGCGAAAACCTTCAAGGCCAATGAGCGCACCTTTGCGCTGATCACCAACACGCTGGCCAAGGACAAGGAAATCTCCGACCGCTGGCGCGGTTTCCACGATATTGCGGATTCCCGCCATCTCAACAATCGCGTCGAGCGCGAAGTGGTGGACGCACTAGTATCATCGGTGCGCGCGGCCTATCCGCGGCTGTCGCATCGCTACTATCAGTTGAAGGCGCGCTGGTTCGGCAAGAAGAAGCTCGCCCATTGGGACCGCAACGCGCCGCTGCCATTCGCACCGACCGGCACGATTCCATGGTCGGATGCGCAGGACATGGTGCTGACCGCCTATGGCGCGTTTTCACCCGACATGGCCAATATCGCCAAGCGCTTCTTCACCGATCGCTGGATCGATGCGCCGGTGCGCCCGGGCAAGGCGCCCGGAGCGTTCTCACATCCGACCACGCCGTCGGCGCATCCCTATGTGTTGATGAACTATCAGGGCAAGCCGCGCGACGTGATGACGCTCGCCCACGAACTCGGCCATGGCGTGCATCAGGTGCTCGCCGCCCGCAACGGTGCGCTGATGGCGCCGACGCCGTTGACGCTGGCCGAAACCGCCAGCGTGTTCGGTGAAATGCTGACCTTCAAGCGGCTGCTGTCGCAGACCAAGAGCGCCAAGCAGCGTCAGGCGCTGCTCGCCGGCAAGGTCGAGGACATGATCAATACGGTGGTCCGGCAGATCGCGTTCTATTCATTCGAGCGCGCTGTTCACACCGAGCGTCGCCACGGCGAACTCACGGCGCAGCGGCTCGGCGAACTCTGGCTCAGCGTGCAGACCGAAAGCCTCGGGCCCGCGATCGAGATCAAGCCGGGTTACGAGAACTTCTGGATGTACATCCCGCACTTCATCCATTCGCCGTTCTACGTCTATGCCTATGCCTTCGGCGATTGCTTGGTGAACTCGCTCTATGCGGTCTACGAGAACGCCCAGGAAGGGTTTGCGGATCGCTACCTCGCGATGCTCGCCGCTGGAGGCACCAAGCACTATTCCGAATTGCTCAAGCCCTTCGGCCTCGACGCCAAGGACCCGACCTTCTGGGACGGCGGCCTCTCGGTCATCGCCGGGATGATCGATGAGCTTGAAGCGATGGGGTAGGCGTACGTAAAACATTTGTTGTACGTACGCGAGCTTTCTGTTATACATTCCGTACAACAGGGAGTTGGACCTATGAATGGAGCTGCCCGGAATCCCGAATTCGAGGCAACGGCGCTTCAAATTCGTAAAATTGGTAATTCGGTGGGAGTGATTTTGCCGAAGGAATTGCTCGCGCGCCTCAATTTGAAGGAGGGCGACAAATTCTATCCGGTTGAACAGCCAGACGGAAGCTTGCGGCTGTCTCCCTTCAATCCGAAGCATGCGCGGACGATGGAAATCGCCCGCAAGGTGATGCACGAATACAGGGATACATTCGCCGCGCTGGCCAAATGAACGCGACATTCGAGCCATTGTGGCTTGATGTCGATGAAGTAATCGACATGCACGCGGAACAGCTTGCTATGTTTGGTGGTCCCGAAGGTGTTCGGGACCACGGCCTCCTTGAGTCGGCAGTGCTACGGCCGATCAATCAATGGCATTACGGCGAGACTGATATGGCGGCGCTTGCTGCAGCTTATGGATACGGTCTCGCCAAAAATCATGCGTTCGTTGATGGCAACAAACGCATCGCCTTTCATGCGATGATGGTGTTCTTGCGCATGAATGATATCTCGTTCGCCCCAGATCCCGGCGAAGCTACAGAGATCATCCTTGCCCTTGCTGCCGGCGAAGTCAGCGAGCAATCGCTCACGCGCTGGATTCGGGACAACTGGCCGGCCTGACGCACTGCGGTATGTAAAGATTGCCGTGGTATGCCAGCAACCGTTGCTCTCCATATCCAATTGCGCTAATTCCGTGGCAACATACGAAATACGAGGCGGGAGACCCTGATGTCCGATCACAGCGAAGTCGCTTACACCACGGCCGATGGCAACGACTATCCGGCGCATGAGCAGACCTATGAGGGCTTTCTCATGCTGGTGAAGTGGGGCACCATCGGCGTCATCGCCATCGTGGCCCTGATGGGCATCTTCCTCACCTGATCTATCGCCGATTGCGCCGCCCGACTTGGGTGGCGTCCTGTCCTATTTGCTCACGCGCGTGCCTTGCGCCGCCGGAGGCCCCATGAAGATTGCCGTTGCCAAGGAAATCGATCCGTCCGAACCGCGCGTGGCGATCTCGCCCGACACGGTGAAGAAGTTCAAGGCGCTCGGCGTCGATGTGGCGATTGAGCCTGGCGCCGGCATCAAGTCCGGCCTACCGGATTCGGAATACACGGCCGTGGGCGCCACCATCAGCGCCGATGCGGTGAAGGACGCCGACATCGTCATCAAGGTGAAGCGTCCTGAGGTGTCCGAACTAGCCGGTTACAAGCGCGGTGCGCTGGTGATCGCGATCATGGACCCCTATGGCAACGACGCGGCGCTGAAGGCGATGGCGGATGCCGGCGTGTCGGCCTTCGCGATGGAGCTGATGCCGCGCATCACCCGTGCGCAGGTGATGGACGTGCTGTCGAGCCAGGCCAATCTCGCCGGCTACCGCGCCGTCATCGAGGCCGCCGAAAGCTTCGGCCGCGCTTTCCCGATGATGATGACAGCCGCCGGCACCATTCCGGCCGCCAAGGTGTTCGTGATGGGCGTCGGCGTTGCCGGCCTGCAGGCGATCGCGACCGCGCGCCGCTTGGGCGCGGTGGTCACCGCGACGGATGTGCGTCCGGCCACCAAAGAGCAGGTCGAGAGCCTCGGCGCGAAATTCCTGGCCGTGGAAGACGACGAGTTCAAGAACGCGCAGACTGCCGGCGGTTACGCCAAGGAAATGTCCAAGGAATATCAGGCCAAGCAGGCCGCGCTCACCGCCGAGCACATCAAGAAGCAGGACATCATCATCACCACCGCGCTGATCCCGGGCCGGCCTGCGCCGCGTCTGGTCACCGCCGAGATGGTGGCGTCCATGAAGCCCGGTTCGGTGCTGGTCGATCTCGCCGTCGAACGCGGCGGCAATGTTGAAGGCGCCAAGCCCGGCGAAGTCGCTGACGTCAACGGCATCAAGATCGTTGGTTATACCAATGTCGCCGGCCGCGTCGCCGCCTCGGCGTCGAGCCTCTATGCGCGCAATCTGTTCTCGTTCATCGAAACGTTGGTCAACAAAGAGACCAAGGCGCTCGCGGTGAACTGGGACGACGAACTGGTCAAGGCAACAGCCTTGACCAAGGACGGCGCCGTCATTCATCCGAACTTTCAGCCGAAGACCGCTTAAGGAGCGCTGCCATGGATCATGCCTCGCTGGTCAGCCCGTTCGTCTTTCAGCTCTCGATCTTCGTGCTCGCCGTGTTTGTCGGGTATTTCGTGGTGTGGTCGGTGACGCCCGCGCTGCATACGCCGCTGATGTCGGTGACCAACGCGATCTCCTCGGTGATCGTGGTCGGCGCGCTGCTCGCGGTCGGCGTCAATATGGTCGGCAGTGGCGGCGCCTTGGCGCGCGGCTTCGGCTTCGTCGCGCTGATTTTTGCATGCGTCAATATTTTCGGCGGCTTCCTGGTCACGCAGCGCATGCTTGCGATGTACCAGAAGAAAAAGAAGTAAGGGCAGCCCGATGAACGCCAATCTCGCCGCACTGCTCTATCTCGTCGCGGGCATCCTCTTCATCCTGTCGCTGCGCGGGCTGTCCAGCCCGGCGTCCAGCCGCCAGGGCAATTTCCTCGGTATGGCCGGCATGGTCATCGCCGTGGGCACCACGCTGGCCGCGCATCCGCCGGCCGATGCGCTCGGCTGGGTCCTGGTGATCCTCGGTATCGCCATCGGTGGCGGCATCGGCGCGGTCATCGCCAAGCGCGTGCCGATGACCTCGATGCCCGAACTGGTCGCGGCCTTCCACTCGCTGGTCGGCATGGCCGCTGTGCTGGTTGCCGCCGGCGCGTTCTATGCGCCGGAAGCCTTCGGCATTCTCGATCCGGTGACCAAGAAGATCGTCGGCGCCAGCCTCGTCGAAATGTCGCTCGGCGTCGCCATCGGCGCGCTGACCTTCACCGGCTCGGTGATTGCGTTCGCCAAGCTCTCCGGCCGCATGAGCGGCTCGCCGATCATCCTGCCGGCGCGTCACATCATCAATATCGCGCTCGCCCTGGCGCTGGTGTTCTTCATCTTCGGTCTGGTCCGTTCGGGCAGTGCGGTCGACTTCTGGCTCATCACCGTCATTGCGCTGGTGCTCGGCGCGCTGCTGATCATCCCGATCGGCGGCGCTGACATGCCGGTCGTGATCTCGATGCTGAACTCCTATTCCGGCTGGGCAGCTGCCGGCATCGGTTTCACGCTGGGCAATTCGGCGCTGATCATCACCGGCGCGCTGGTCGGCTCGTCGGGCGCGATCCTGTCCTACATCATGTGCCACGCGATGAACCGTTCCTTCATCTCGGTCATCCTCGGCGGCTTCGGCGGCGAGACCGCGGCGGCCGGTGGTGGCTCGGGCGAACAGAAGCCGGCCAAGCTCGGCTCGGCGGACGACGCGGCCTTCATCATGAAGAACGCGCAGAAGGTCATCATCGTGCCCGGCTATGGCATGGCGGTGGCGCAGGCCCAGCATGCGCTGCGCGAAATGGCCGACACGCTGAAGAAGGAAGGCGTCGAGGTGAAATACGCCATTCACCCGGTGGCCGGCCGTATGCCGGGCCACATGAACGTGCTGCTGGCGGAAGCCAATGTGCCTTATGATGAGGTGTTCGAACTCGAGGACATCAATTCGGAATTCGCGCAGGCTGACATCGCCTTCGTGATCGGCGCCAACGACGTCACCAATCCGGCGGCGGAAGACGACAAGACCTCGCCGATCTACGGCATGCCGGTGCTGCAGGTGTGGAAGGCCGGCACCGTGATGTTCATCAAGCGCTCGCTGGCGTCCGGCTATGCCGGCATCGACAACCCGCTGTTCTATCGCGACAACACCATGATGCTGCTCGGCGACGCGAAGAAGGTGACGGAGAACATCGTCAAGGCGATGTAAGTCCCACCCTGATGACCTTCATCAAAACGCCCGGCTACTAGCCGGGCGTTTTTTGTTTGAAAGGTCAGCTCGCAGCGTCTTCCTTTGGCAAGCGATACAGCGCGCACAGCTTGTTGCCGTCGGGGTCGCGCAGATAGGCCAGATAAAGCTTCACGCCACCTTCGCGGATGCCCGGCGGTTCTTCGCAGGTGGTGGCGCCATTGGCGATACCGGCGGCGTGCCAGGCATCGGCTTCTTCCTGCGATTTGGCGAGAAAGCCGATGGTGCCGCCATTGGCAGCGCAAGCAGGCTCGCCATTGATCGGCTTCGACACCGAGAAAGTACCGGTCTTGGTCCGCCAGAAAACCCGGTGGCGATCGACGGCGCCGGGCGGGACGCCCAGCGTGCCGAGCAGCTTGTCATAAAACGACTTCGCGGCTTCGAGGTCGTTGGTGCCGATCATGACATGTGAAAACATCTCGCTTCCTCTCCCGGTTTCTTGCAAACTCACCTTCAGGTGATACGCAACTATACGCATCATATGCAGTTTGGCGAGACGGCATGATCCCGCCGCGCAATCGGTTTTGTGGGTCTGCAATAGCGGCGTGTCGCTTGCTGCCGAACCCGTTTTCAATCAGGACACTTGCTTGATGTCAGCACATCCCATGCCCAGATCGTCCTGGATTTTCCCCACGTTGGCCGTTCTGCTTTTTATCGCGACGTCAATTCCTTCGCTCGGGATCGGATTCACGGAGACGACTGCTGGCATTGTGTTCGCGGTTGTTCTGCTGGTCATCCTGTTCGGCACGGTGTTCGCCGCCGTGCATCATGCCGAAGTCATCGCACACAAGATCGGCGAACCGTTCGGCACGCTGTTGCTGACACTGGCCGTGACTATCATCGAGGTGGCACTGATCGCCTCCATCATGCTGGGTGACAAGGCCGTCCCGACGCTGGCGCGCGATACTGTCTTCGCGGTGGTGATGATCGTTTGCAACGGGTTGGTTGGCATCTGCATCCTCGTCGGAGGGTTGCGTTACCGAGAGCAGGATTTTCAGGTCACGGGGTCGAATATTTATCTCAGCGTACTGATTGTAATGGCGACGATCACGCTGATCCTGCCGAATTACACCCTGACCACTCCGGGACCGTTCTACTCGAACGCACAGCTCGCTTTTGTCAGCGTCGCCACCATCATGCTCTATGCGGTGTTTCTCTACACACAGACCATCCGACATCAGGATTACTTCGTTGCAGACGGAAGTGGCGAAGGTGCCGCAGGCGGGCATGTTTCCAACCGTCTTCTTGCCGTCAGCGCCGTTTTGCTGCTGGTCTCGTTGCTGGCGGTGGTGCTGCTGGCGAAGAAATTCTCGCTGGTGGTGGATGCCGGCATTGAACGGATCGGCGCGCCGGAAGCCTTTGCCGGTATCCTCGTGGCGCTGCTGATCTTGCTGCCGGAAAGCGTCGCCGCCATTTCTGCCGCGCGTGGCAACGATCTGCAGAAGAGCATCAACCTCGCACTCGGTTCATCGCTCGCCACCATCGGACTGACGATACCTGCGGTTGCGGTGGCAGCCTATGCGTTGAACAAGGAACTGGTGCTCGGTCTCAGTGCGCAGAAGATGGTGCTGCTGGTGATGACGTTCGTGCTGAGCATGCTGACCTTTGGCACCGGACGCACAAACATCCTGTTCGGGCTGGTTCACTTGGTGGTGTTTGCGGTATTCATCTTCATGGTGTTTGTGCCGTGACCACTTTGGAGAATGAGACGATGCTCGCTGCCCAGTCCGACGTTCAGCAGGACACGCCCGAAGTTCGCGTCACCGAATGGCGACTCGCGCCTGGCGCGGCGACTGGTCACCACACCCATGGGATGGACTATGTGATCGTTCCGATCACCACGAGCGTGATGACCATCGTTGCGCCGGACGGCACCCGTTCGCAGGCGCCGATCACGACCGGCAAATCCTATTTCCGCAAGGCAGGCGTCGAGCATGACGTTCTGAATGAAACCGACAAGGAAATCGTGTTTCTCGAGGTCGAGGTTAAGAAAGCTTAACCTTGTCTGCCTCCAGCGGCTGCCGATTCATCGTGTTTAGCCTGCTGAGGACGACCTGAAACAATTCAATGCGACGGATTGGAACTTTGCCTTCGATCCGTCGCGATTGATCCCTGAATCAGCCTCAAATTCCCAGCATGAAGCAGCTTGGGGAAGAGGTCGGTTCATGCTGCACAAGTATCTCTCGAAGTTCACCATCGATATCTTGCCGTCGATTCTGGCGACGATCGTGGGTGCCTATATCGTCAATCACTACATCATCCCGAAGGCGAGCCCGGATCGCCCCGCTGCGGCTGTCGCATCGACGCCTGCGGAGCAGAAACCTGACACCAAGGCAGCGACAGCCAAGCCCGCCGAGAATTCTGCCGACCTCGCCAATCTGCCCGAATCGGCCCCGGCCAAGGCCGGCGACAAGCCGGTGGTCGAGAAGGCCAGCATCGAAAAGCCCGAGGCGGCCACGACACCCGAGCCGCGCCGCCATCAGCCGGCATTGCGCGAGAAGGCAGCGGCCAAGCCCGCGCCGGCTCCAGCGGCGCCTGCGTCCGTCCTTGCCACCGTGGGCACCGCGCCGGCGGCAAATGCCAGTGCCGATGAACGCCGCGACGCCAACGATCTCGCCCGTGCTGCCATCGAGCGCCTGAACCGCAGCGAGCCGCGACCCCAGGAAGCTGCCCGTACGGCTGAGACCCCGCGCGCTCCGGAGGCGCCGCGGGTGCAGGAAGCCGCGCGGACTGTTTCCCCTCCGTCGATGCAGCAGCTGCCGCCGCCAATCGTGGTGGCGACGCCAAGCGTCGAGAAGCTCGATCCCATGCCCTCGCAGGCCGAACGCCCCGAAGTACGTCGCATTCGTCCGCCCGGTGACATCCCGACGCCGCAGCCGATGGATCTGCAAGCGGATGCTGCTGGCACACCGCGATCTGAGCGCACCAACGTGGCCGAAGATGTGCTGTCTGCGGCAAAGTCGGTGTTCAATTCGGTGATCCCGCGCCCGTTCGAGCGGTAAGGGAAACGGTGGATTTTCCGCGCGCCGCTCTCACGCATGCAGGGCGACGTCGTATTGGTATCAGCCTGACTCCTGCCAGCTTTAGCTAGCCCGCGCGTCCACCCGTGCGGGCTAGGCCGTTCCGCGCGGCATCGTCCTTCGGGCGCAGCGCGACCGCGCGGCTGTAGGAGTCTGCGGCCTTGGCCCTGTCGCCAAGCTTCTCATAGGTCGCGCCGCGGGTCAGCCAGACCTGCGCATTGCCCGGTGCTACCTGCGAAGCCTCGTCGAGATCCGCTGCGGCTTCCTGGTTTTTGCCGAGGGCGAGATAGCATTGCGCGCGGCCGAGCAGGGGATCGGCCTGCTGCGGCGTCAGGCCGTTGGCCGACGTAAAATCCGCGATGGCAAATTCATATTTCTTCTCGGACTGATAGAGCAGCCCGCGTTGGTAGAAGGTCTGCGCACTGTGCGGATCGAGGTCGAGTGCCTGATTGAAGGCCAGCAGCGCGTCATCGGGTTTGCCGGATTGTGCGAGCGCCTGCGCGCGCGCAGCGTGGATCTGTGCATCCTGCGGATTGGTCTTGCCGGAATTCGCGGGCGGCGGGGGCGCCAGAGCCGTGGTCTTCGGTTCGTCCTTGTCAGACCCTGGTGTTAGTGACGACAGGTTGAACGAGCATCCGGTGCCGCACAGACCCGTAACGATAAGGGCAATCGCGGTAAGGCGGCGGGCGCCGAAGCGGGACGGGGACTTGCGGACGGGACATTCCATGCAGGGCCAATCTCACGCAGCGACCAATGACCTATTGGTAGCGCGACATCGGGCAAAATGCACCCGATCAAGACCAGCGCGCCAAGGAAGTAGTTCGGGCAAAAAGCAACTGCGCAAAAAAATAACGCGGGCTTTGGCCCGCGTTATCAAACTCGGTGGATGAAGTGTGCTTAGCGCGCCGGACGCGGAGCGCCTGCGCCGCCAGCGCCGGGACGGCCGCCACGATCGGCGCCAGGACCCGCGCCGAACACCGGCTTCGGCTTCATCGGCAGCAGGCCTTCGCGCTGCAGCTTCTTGCGAGCCAGCTTGCGTGCGCGACGCACAGCCTCAGCCTTCTCGCGAGCCTTCTTCTCAGAGGGCTTCTCGTAGTGACCGCGGAGCTTCATCTCGCGGAAAATACCCTCGCGCTGCATCTTCTTCTTCAGCGCCTTGAGAGCCTGATCGACGTTATTATCGCGAACGAGAACCTGCACGCGGCATCCTCTTTTCAATTGATCGGATTTGAATTTCGGTAAAGTGAAGGGCCGACAAAGGCCATGCCCTTAACCTCAAGGGCGCCGATGTACCAGATGAAATGGCGAATGTCCACCTTGCGGCGCCGTCATTTTAACCTTCTGGGCCGGGAAAATAACGTATTTTTTCCGAATTTTCCCGGGTGGGGATAGGGCAGGTTCCCTGTCTCGACAGGTATTGGAGCACGGACGCATAATTCCCGCGGCGACTCAGCCGGGACGCCGATTACGACCGGAGAGCATCATGAATGGGAAAAAATACGCGGCCGAGCTGATCGGCACCTTTTGGCTCACATTTGCAGGCTGCGGCAGTGCCGTAATCGCGGCAGCATTTCCGCAGGTCGGTATCGGTCTCGTCGGCGTCTCGTTGGCCTTCGGCCTCAGCGTCGTGACCATGGCCTATGCCATCGGCCACGTTTCGGGCTGCCATCTCAATCCTGCGGTCACCGTGGGCCTTGCGGCAGGTGGACGTTTTCCCGCCGGCCAGATTCTCCCTTATGTGATTGCGCAGGTCGTCGGTGCGGTTGCAGGTGCGGCCGTGTTGTATGTCATCGCCAGCGGCGCTGCCGGTTTCGACCTTGCCAAGGGCTTTGCGTCGAACGGCTACGGCGATCATTCGCCCGGCAAATACAGCATGGTGGCGGGCTTCATCATGGAGGTGGTGATGACCATGATGTTCCTGTTCATCATCATGGGCTCCACACACGGCAAGGCGCCTGCGGGCTTCGCGCCGCTGGCAATCGGGCTTGCGCTGGTGATGATCCACCTCGTCAGCATTCCAGTCACCAACACGTCGGTGAATCCGGCGCGCAGCACCGGGCCGGCATTGTTTGTCGGCGGCTGGGCACTGCAACAGTTGTGGCTGTTCTGGGTGGCACCGCTGGTTGGCGGTGTTCTCGGCGGCGCGATCTATCGCTGGCTGAGTGACGAGCCCACTGGCGTGGTGGAAGGCAAGGCGACCGCCTGACGAATGAGGAGGTGAAGCCGGCGCCGTTACGTCGCCGGCTTCACTTCAACCACGTGGCCCATCTTGCGGCCGGGCTTCGGTGCGCCCTTGCCATAGAGATGCACGGTGGCGCCGGGGACGGTGAGCCACTTGCCGTAGTCGAGAATATCGTCGCCGATCAGGTTGATCATGGTGACCTGGCCGTGGCGGACGGGTTTGGCGAGCGGCCAGCCGGCGATGGCGCGGATGTGCTGTTCGAATTGCGACACCGAGGCGCCATCGAGCGTCCAGTGGCCGGAATTATGCACGCGCGGCGCAATTTCGTTCACGACAAGCGTCGCGCTGTCCTTACCGGGCACGACAAACAGTTCGACGGCAAAGACGCCGACATAACCCAGCGCAGTGCCGATCTTCTCGGCGATCTCACGCGCCTTTGCGGCAAGCGTGTCGGAGATGCGTGCGGGCGCATAGGAGAATTTCAGGATGTGATCGCGGTGCTCGTTTTCGGTGACGTCGAAACATTCGACGTGACCGTCGGCGCCGCGTGCAGCGATGACCGAAACCTCGCGTTCGAACGGCACGAAGGCTTCAAGGATCGCGGAATTGGTGCCGAGATCCTTCCAGACCTGATCGAGATCGTCACCCTCGCGGATGATTGCCTGGCCCTTGCCGTCATAACCGAAGCGACGCGTCTTGATGACAGCTGGCAGACCGATCTTCTTGACCGCTGCATGGAGCTCGCCAGCGTTCGCAACGCCTGCGTAACCGGCTGTGCCGATACCCAGTGACGTTACAAAATCCTTCTCGGCCAGACGATCCTGCGTGGTCTGCAGGATTGTCTGTGCGGGCAGAACCGGGCGCCGCGCGTCGAGGATCATCGCGGTGGCGGCCGGCACGTTCTCGAATTCGTAGGTGATGACGTCGCAATCACTGGCGAACAGTTCGAGCGCCTCGACATCCGCATATTCAGCGCATGTCGCGTTCTGCACGACATCGAAAGCCGGCGAATCCGGATCCGGTGAAAAAACCTGACAGCGGAGGCCGAGGCGCGCTGCGGACATCGCCAACATGCGACCGAGCTGGCCGCCACCGAGAATGCCGATCGTATCGCCCGGCTTGAGAACCTTCGTCACCACAGCGCTCACGCCGCACCTTCCGGCTTTTCAGCCACGGCATCGGTCTGCGCCTTGCGCCAGGCGGCGAGCTTTGTCGCCAGTGCCGTATCGTGCAGCGCCAGCACGCTCGCTGCGAGCAGTGCCGCATTGATCGCGCCGGGCTTGCCGATGGCCAGCGTGCCGACGGGCACGCCGCCCGGCATCTGTACGATCGAATAAAGCGAGTCGACGCCGGATAGCGCCTTGGATTCCACGGGCACGCCGAATACCGGGAGTTCCGTCAGCGCCGCGGCCATGCCGGGCAAATGCGCAGCGCCGCCGGCACCGGCGATGATGATCTGGAAGCCCGCCGCCTTGGCGCCCTTGGCGAATGCGACCAGCCGGTCCGGCGTACGGTGGGCCGAGACGATGCGCGCCTCATGGGATACGCCGAGCGCGGTCAGCGTTTCGGCGGCGTGGCGCATGGTTTCCCAGTCCGACTGGCTTCCCATAATAATGGCGACGGGCGCGGTCATTCCGTATTTTCTTTCGCGAATCCAGAAAGATAGGCTGGAAATACAATGTCGTCCCCTTGCGTGGCAAGGAGCGTGGCAAACATGATCTCGTCTTGGTGAAGACTGGCAAGCCTTGTAACAAATCCCGTGCAAAAGAAAACCCGAACGCCTGCTGCAAAGTCGGTCAAACGTTCCATGAAGCCGGCAGTTCGGGGTTCCAAGGCGTTGGTGTCGCTGCCGAAAAGCCGCGCGTCGGCGGCAGCGCTCACGATTCGGCGGCTGGAAGCGCAACTCACACAGGCGGAGGCGAAGATTGCCGAATTGCGCGCTTCGGCGGAAACCGATTTCCTGCTCGACATTCTCAACCGCCGTGGATTTGCCCGCGAGCTGACCCGCGCCGTGGCGATCAACCAGCTCACTTTCGTTTTCCGCGACATCAACGTGTCGGCTGGCGCCTCTGCAGGCGTCGCACTGCTGAGTCCTGATGCCGATGGCGAAGCCGCGTTGGTTCAGGCCGACAGGGCGATGTATGTGCGCAAGACCGCGCGACGTGTGAAAGTGTAGTTAGCCGATCGCCGGCGTTGGCGCCTTCACAACGCGCTGAGGTCGCTTGGCACTTCGCCAAAGGCGCGGATCACCTGGGCGTCGCCGAACTCGCCGATCATCGCATCGCCGGTACGGCTGAAGGCCAATGCGCCGATTGAACCTGGCGCACGGGACAATAGTTCGGCGCGGCGGATGGCGCCGGATGCGCTCTGACATTCCTCGGCGGCACCGGCGGCCGGCGAACCAGAGTCGTCGTGCAGGAAGGGCAGTGCGACATAATAGGTGATATCGGCCATGGTGCCCTCACGAGTCGATTGATCTCGGCACAAGAATGTTCTTATTTTGTTCTTATTGTCAAGTTTCGACAGCGCCTCGTTTGCAGTCGCCCCATTTCGCTCCTGTTAGGCCGCAATAGCTGGCTTGCGCAGTGCGAGCGTCACGTCGGCCAGCGCGAGCGCCATGGCGATCAATTCGCGGAGCCCAGCAGTTCACCGCGCCACAATGCGATGCTGGCCAGAATTAAGTCTGGCTGTCGTGCCTACGATGCCGCGCGAAAAGAGCGGCGGCCGTCGCGAAGCAAGGTTTTGATGATGGGCCAGCTCAACGCCCAGCCTACCGCAGTCACCGTGACGCAAAGAAAGCCGATCCATCGATCGTCACGCGTTGAGTTCGCAGCCTTGGCCGTTCTTCAACCAACAGCCACAGCGCGACGCGTTGTCTCAGGCAATAATATCCGGGGTGATCTGGTCTTCGATAAAGGAGATCCGGTCTTTCAGTTGAAGCTTCCTCTTCTTCAACCGTTGCAGTCGCAAAAGATCGGGTGCCGGTGAATGCTGCAAGGCATCGATAGCGGCGTCGAGGTCGCGATGTTCCTGCTGCAATCGGGCGAGTTCTAACGGGAGTTCGCGATCTTCGTCGTCGTTCATGTTTCTAGCTGACTGGATTCGCAAGTCATTTGCGAGGAATTTCTAGGATGACTATCGCCGGTGCAGGCGCACCACGCAAGCCGTCCGGTTCCATGTTTTTGCGGCGCGATCAGGTCACGATTCGTTTCACACGATACCTGAAACTCAAAATACACTTTTCAATACCCATCGACAGATGTCCACTGTCATGTAGAATTCATCGTCCAACCGAACGTATCCTGAGGTTCAATCCTACCGAGGAGTTTTCGAATGGCACTACAGGCGCATCTCGTCGAACTGGAACGCAAGCACAAAGTTCTCGAAAGCGAATTGCACGAAGCGCTCGTGCACCTGTCTACCGACGATCTCCGCATCGTCGAACTCAAGCGTCGAAAACTGATGGTCAGGGACGAAATCCAGCGTCTCAAAAACGGGGCCAGCGAAACGGTGCACTGATCAACGGCTGCACTGATCAGCGAACGATAAATCACAGCATCGACATCGTCGTCTACGTCACTGCTTTCGCGTAGGTGCGATGACGTCTTCCCCTCATCCCGCGATAGGTTTGCGACGAAGCTCCAGTATTCGGTTGGCCTGGATCGCTTCGCCTGCAACCTTTCGCGTTCAATGTCCCGCCATCTCAGCCACGTAGTCCGCGATGGCCAGCGATGATGTCAGCCCCGGTGACTCGATGCCGAACAGGTTGATAAGGCCCGGCACGCCATGGGTCTGGGCACCCTGGATCATGAAATCCTGCACCGCGACTGCGGGCGGCACGATCTTCGGCCGCATTCCGGAGTAGCTTGGCATCAATGCGCCGTCCGGCAGACTCGGCCAGTAGCGCCTGATGGCCGGATAGAACCTCTCTCCGCGTGCCGGATCGACCGTGTAGTCGATATGATCCACCCACTCGACGTCAGGGCCGAAACGCGCCTGGCCGGCCAGATCGAGCGTGAGATGCACGCCGAGGCCGCCCGGTTCCGGCACGGGATAGATCAGCCGCGAGAACGGTGCTTTCGCATTGCAGCTGAAGTAGCAGCCCTTCGCCAGATAAGCGGGCGGTATCAGGTCGAGCGGCATGCCGTCGAGCATGCGAGCGATCGCGGTTGCGGACAGGCCTGCTGAATTGATCAGCATGTCGCAGGCTAGTGTCATCGGAGCTTCGCCGCCGACATCCAGTTCGAAACCGTCGGCGGTGACCCGGCCACGTTCCAGGGGCGCGAGGAATGCGAAGGCCGCGCCCGCGGCTTCCGCTTCACCGCGCAGCGACAACATGTAGCTGTGGCTGTCGACGATCCCCGTGGAGGGGGACAACAGCGCGGCTTCGCAAGCCAGTGCCGGCTCCAGCGCCCGTGCCTCTGTCCCGGATAATTGCTTGAGGTCAGCGACGCCATTGGCTTCGGCATGCGCTTTGATCGACGCCAGTTTGGCTATCTCCTCCCGACGTGTGGCGACGATCAGTTTCCCGGAGTTGCGATGTGGGATGCCGCGATCGCGGCAATAATCATAGAGCGCCTGTTTTCCAGCGACGCAGAGCCGTGCCATCAGGCTTCCGGCCGAATAATAGATGCCGGCATGGATGACCTCGCTGTTGCGCGACGAGGTCACGGTACCGATCGCGTCCGCGGCCTCCAGCACGATGACCTCGCGTCCCGCTTCCGCCAGTCGCCGGGCGATCGCAAGACCCACAACGCCGGCGCCCACCACCACGCACTCAACCTTGTCCATGTCGCGTCCGATAGTTTGCTGCGCCGGTCAGCTGCGGTTCGACCTTGCGCATGTGGCGCATTAGTAAAACATTAAGCATCACAGCTAATTACCACCAAATTTCGCCGCATTCTGCAGGTGCGACGATACGTATTTACCTGATCCACATACCTGTAACCAAACACTCACGCTGCGAATACGCGGGTGTGTAATGACTGGCAAGATCGGGCGATCAGACAGCAAGGCGGCAGTGTCCGTCATCGCAGTCGCGTGCCTTCTCGGCAGCATTGCCGGAGCCCACGCAGAATCCCCGGCGGTTCATTATATCAGTGAGCTCGACCCGCAAATGATCTGGCAGATCCTCATCGGTGGATTTGTCGCGCTGGCATTTCTCGCCGCCATTGTGCTGTGGGTCGCCTCGGCGCTGCGCAATGTGCGTCGCGAGCAGCATCGTCGCAATGCGTTTGTCGGTTCTGCCCTCAATCATCTCGGCCAAGGCATCGTGATGCTCGACGACCAGAAGCGGGTCGTGTTTTGCAACGATCGCTATCTTGAGATCTACGACCTGACGCGCGCCGACATCACCAAGGATATTACCGGTCCAGAATTGCGTGAGTTACGCCGCCAGCGTGGCAAGCTCGATCTGGCCACCCAGAGCTTCTACGAGCAGACTGTTTCCGCCGGCGAGTACATTGCCGAAATGCCCGGCGGGCAATCCGTTCACGTCAAGTTCAGCCGGCTTCCCAATGGCGGCGCCATTGGGATTCATGAGGACTGCACCGAGCAGCGTTTTCTGCAGCGCGAGCTTGCGACCACCAAGCAATTCCTCGAATCTGTCCTTGATCACGTCCCGATCTGCGTCGCGGCCAAGACCATTGACGATGGCCGCTATATCTTCGCCAACCGGGCTTTCGAGACCTTCTCTCGGCTCTCGCGCGATAAGATCGTCGGCAAGCGACCGGATCAGATATTCTCCGCACAGTCTGCGAAAGCGATTGCCGAAGCCGATGCCCTGGCAGTGGAAACGCGCAGTCAGTGTCGCAGCGAGTTCAATGTGGAGATTGGCTCAGACCTCCGCACGCTGGATAGCAATCGCGTGATTGCCTTTAACGAACGCAATGAGCCGGCATTTCTGATTGCGCTGTTCGAGGATGTGACCGACCGCAAGTCGCTGTCCAAGGAACTGGAGAACGCCAAGAAATTCCTTGAGACCGTGCTCGACAACATTCCTGTGTCGCTGATGGTGCAACAGATCAGCACCGGTCGTTATCTGTTCGCCAATCGCGGCGCAGAAGTCATTCTGGGTCGCAAACGCGAAGACGCTATCGGTCTGACTGTTCCCGAAATGCTTCGCCCGGAAGAAGCGAAGCTGATCGTCAGCCGGGATCAGGCGGCGATCAGGGGCCGAACACCGATTGCGGAAGAGCATCCGATCAGCACGCGCGACGGATTGCGGCTGTTCCTGACCCGGCGGGTCACCGTGCTCGACGAAGCAGGCGAGCCGCAATATCTGATCAAGACCCACGAAGATGTCACCGACCGCCGCCAGACCGAGGCGCGGATGGCGCATATGGCCTATCACGACGGCCTGACCGATCTGCCGAACCGCCCGGCCTTTTTGCAGGCTCTGTCGCAGATGATCGATGCCTGCGGCGAAACCTCCGAGGAATTCGCCGTGCTGTCGATCGATCTCGACGGCCTGAAGGAGGTCAACGATGTCTTCGGCCATGCCATCGGCGACAAGCTGCTGGTCGAAGTGTCGCGTCGCATCGATTCAGCCGTAGGCGGCGGCGTTGTGGCGCGGCTCGGCGGTGACGAGTTCGGCGTAATCATCGACGGCGCGCAGCCCGCGGCTGGGCTGTTGATCGCAGAGCGGATCGCCGCGGCCCTTGCGGAGGAATTCCCGATCGACGGCAAGTCGGTGCGTACAGGCGTCACCACGGGCATTTCGCTGTTCCCGCGCGATGGCCATGACCCGGCCGCGTTGCTGGCGAATTCCGGCGCGGCGCTGTTCCGTGCCAAGTCGCAGTCGCGCGGTTCGATCAGCATCTTCGAGCCGCAAATGGACCAGCAACTGCGCGATCGCCGCGTGCTGCATCAGGACCTCTCGGCCGCGATCCGCAATGGCGAATTGTCGCTGCACTACCAGCCCCAGGCACGCGCCGGCCAGACCGTCGTCGATGCCGACATTACGGGCTTCGAGGCACTGGCGCGGTGGATTCATCCGACCCGCGGTTTCGTGCCGCCCGGAGACTTCATTCCGTTGGCCGAAGAAAGTGGCCTGATCGTTGAGATGGGTGAGTGGATCCTGCGCCAGGCCTGCCTTGAGGCCGCCTCGTGGCCGGTCCCGCTGCAGATCGCGGTCAATCTGTCGCCCGCGCAGTTCATGCATGGTGATCTCGTCGGCCTCGTGCATTCGATCCTGCTCGAAACCGGCCTGCAGCCCGGTCGCCTTGAGCTGGAAATCACCGAGGGTGTGCTGATCGAGGATTTCGATCGCGGCGTCGCGTTGCTGCGGCGGTTGAAGGCGCTCGGCGTGCGCATCTCTATGGACGACTTCGGCTCCGGCTATTCCTCGTTGACCTATCTGCAGGCATTCCCGTTCGACAAGATCAAGATCGACCGCGCTTTCGTGATCAATCTGGGGCTCAATCCGCAGTCCGCCGCCATCGTGCGCGCGGTCATCGGGCTGGGCCATGGCCTCGACGTCGCGATCGTTGCGGAAGGCGTCGAGACCCACGAGCAACTCTGCTTCCTCGCCAGCGAAGGCTGCGACGGCGTACAAGGCTACTTCATCGGGCGTCCTGCCCCGATTGCGCAATATGCTGCGCTGGTCGGACGGATTGCCGCCGCTGCGCCCGCCGCGCGCATGGTCGGTTGAGCGACAGGCCGTTGCGAAGTGCTGATGTTGTTGAGCCCGCGGCGTTCCGCGGCTAGCTTGCGGTTATGACGAATCTCACTGCGACAGTCGCGGATCCGGCGGCCAGCGATGCGCCGGTCATCGCCTATCCCACGCCCTTGCTGCGGATCGACGGCGTCACCAAAAAATTCGGCGCGCATAGGGCAGTCGACGATCTCTCTTTGGACATCAAGGCCGGTGAATTCTTTGCGCTGCTCGGCCCGAGCGGCTGTGGCAAGACCACGTTACTGCGCATGTTGGCTGGTTTCGAAGCGCCGGACACGGGCAAGATCGAGTTGAACGGCGAGGATATCGCCGCGGTCTTGCCGCATCAGCGGCCCGTCAACATGATGTTCCAGAACTACGCGCTGTTTCCGCATCTCAACGTGCGCGACAATATCGGTTTCGGTCTCAAGAGCGCTGGCCTGACGCGTCTCGGCATCGATACGCGGGTTGCCGAGATGGTGGCGCTGGTCAAGCTCCAGGGACTGGAGAAACGCCGACCGGATCAATTGTCGGGCGGCCAGAAACAACGCGTGGCGCTCGCCCGGGCGCTGGCGCGGCATCCGCAATTGTTGCTGCTCGATGAGCCGCTGGCAGCTCTCGACAAGAAACTGCGCGAGGAAACCCAGGTCGAATTGATGGCGCTGCAGCGCCAGCTCGGCACCACCTTCGTGATCGTCACCCACGATCAGGAGGAGGCGATGACCATGGCCGACCGCATCGGCGTCATGAATGAAGGTCGCCTGCAACAGGTCGCGACACCGCGACAGCTCTATGAGGCGCCGGCATCGCGCTGGATCGCGGAGTTCGTCGGCGACATCAACATCATCGAGGGCGGTATCACGCACCGTGACAGTCATCGCCTGACCATTGCAGGCCGCGATGTAGGAACCCTGTTTGCGATCGAGCCGCGACAGCCTGTCGACGATGCGGTCATCTGCGTTGCGATCCGCCCGGAGAAGATCCGGTTGTCGCGTCGCGGGCCGGCAACAGACCTCGTCAATAGCGGCGCCATGAACAGCCTTGAGGGTGTCATTTCCGACGTCGGCTATCTCGGCGGTCGCTCGCTCTACAAAGTGAAGCTCGACCGCGGCGCCACATTGCTGGTCGCTCTCGCCAATACAGCGCGGCTCGATGTCGATGCCTATTCGATCGGCGAGCGCGTTGCGGCGTGGTTCGCCCCCGATGATTGCGTGGTGCTGGTTCAATGAGCCGCAATCGCATCTTTACGGCGCCGGCGCGGCTGGCTGCGATCCCGCCTTATGTCTGGATGGTGCTGTTCTTCCTGGTGCCGTTCGGCTTCGTCTTGAAGATTAGCCTGTCGCAGACAGCCATTGCGCAGCCGCCCTACACGCCGGTTTTCGGGCTGTCCGAAGGGATCGCCGGGTTGAAGGCCTCGTTTACTGCCCTGTCGCTGGATAATTTTCGGCTGCTCGTTTCGGACAATCTCTATCTTGCGTCCTATCTGCGCAGTGTCCTCGTCGCCGTCGTGTCGACCTTGATCTTGCTCGCGGTCGGTTATCCCATCGCCTATGGCATGGCGCGTTTGCCGCGACGCTGGCAGGGCATTGCGATGATGCTGGTGATCGTGCCGTTCTGGACCTCGTTCCTGATCCGCATCTATGCCTGGATCAACATCCTGCAGCATGACGGCTTGCTCAATAAGGTCCTTCTTGCGCTGCACGTCGTATCGACGCCAATCGTGTGGCTCTCCACCGACAGTGCGATGTATCTCGGCATCGCCTATTCCTATCTGCCTTTCATGATCCTGCCGCTCTATGCCACGCTGGCGAAGCAGGACCCGTCGCTGATCGAGGCCGCCGCCGATCTCGGCGTCTCGCGCATCGACGCCTTCTGGCTGGTGACGGTTCCCTTGTCCCTGCGCGGCGTCGGCGCCGGGGCACTGCTGTGCTTCATCCCGATCATGGGCGAATTCGTCATTCCCGATCTGCTCGCCGGATCGAATGCGCTGATGATCGGCCAGACACTGTGGCTCGAATTCTTCACCAACAAGGATTGGCCGGTCGCCTCTGCCACCGCCATCGTGTTGCTTGGACTGCTGTTGATCCCGTTATTGGTCTATGACCGGCTGCAGCGCCGGCAGCTGGAGGCGCGCTGATGACCGTGCATCCGCTTCGCCTGTCGCGCTTCAATGTCACGTCGCTGGTGCTTGGCCTGGCGTTTCTCTATCTGCCGATCGTCATTCTGGTCATCTATTCGTTCAACGCCTCGCGGCTGGTGACGGTATGGGGCGGCTGGTCGACGCGCTGGTACACCGAATTTTTCAATGACCGCGCGATGCTGGACGCTGCCTGGATGAGTCTTCGCGTGGGTGTCATGTCAGCAACACTGGCAACGCTGCTCGGCACTTTGGCCGCGATAGCGTTGACGCGTGGTGCGGGATTTCGCGGCCGAATGCTGATGTCCGGGATGCTCTATGCGCCGCTGGTGATGCCCGAGGTGATCACCGGCCTGTCACTGCTGCTGCTGTTCGTGGCGCTGGATGCCGGGCGCGGCTTTGTCACGGTGACCATCGCCCACACCACACTCACCATGTGCTTCGTCGCCGTCGTGGTGCAATCGCGCCTCGCGGGGATTGATCGCAGCCTCGAGGAAGCGGCGATGGATCTCGGCCGCGATCCGCTCCGCGCATTTATAGCCGTCACGTTGCCGCTGATCTGGCCGGCCATTGCCGCCGGCTGGATGCTGGCCTTCACGCTGTCGCTCGACGACCTCGTCATCGCCAGTTTTACGACCGGGCCGGGTTCGGCGACGCTACCGATTAGGATCTATTCGGAAGTGCGTCTTGGCGTGAAACCGGAGATCAACGCCATCTGCACGCTGATCGTCGGGTTCATCGCCGTCGTTATCGTGCTGGCATCGCTGGTGTCTAAACTGTCGAGCGCCCGGGGCGAAAGCGCCGCGCCGTTGTAAGGCAAAAAGTTAGTTCGCCTTTGGTGCTGCATCCGCAGGTGCTGCCGCCGCAGGTGCATCGGCGGGCTTATCCGGCTCTGCTACCGGCGCCTGTTTGGGCACGCCCGTAAAGCGCTCGATCACCGAGCGTACGGCGTCGCGGGTCTTGCGATCCTTCACTGCATCCAGCAAAGGCGCCGCACCCGGCGATCGGCGGATCAGGCTTTCCGGATCGGGAAAGATCAGCGGATCATCCCACGGGCCCTGGATCACGAAAGGCAGCTCGAAGCCGCCGGTGCCGTTGGTTGCCGGATTGAGACTGGCAATGCCCTTGAAATCATATTCACGTGAGGGCACCGACGCGGTACCGGTCAGCGTCAGTTTCGCAGCGGGACCATCGATCCGGATATCCTGCGCGGTGGCGATGCCGTCGTTGAATTTCACGGACATGTTGAGCGTGTTGAACGGCGTCGAACCCGAACGGAAATTGCCGGCGCCGGACAGCGGACGTCGCTCCAGCCTTTTCAATAGCTGTTCGACGTTGAAGCCGCTGATGGCGCCGTCATGACCGGTCAGCGTCGCGGTGCCGTCAAGCGATTGCGCGAGACCGAAGGGCGATGAGCCCGAGGCCTCCAGCATCATGCTGAGATTGCCGCGGCCGGTGAGCTTGTTGACGCCGAACAGATCACTGGCACAGGCCTGCAGGTCGACATCGCTGAACTGGAACTGGGCCTTCACATCGGCCACGGCATCGGAATGGGCAACATTGAACGAACCACGGACGATGCCGCCATACATCTGCGCTTCACCCACCGACAGCGCCAGTGTGCCGCCGCGCAGATTGGCGCCGAGCGCGGTGCGGCCAAGCACTGAGGAGCCGACGGTGACCTTGGCGGCCGACAGGCGCATGTCGAGATCGGTGGTGGACAGCGCGTTTAAGTCGAACAGCTGCCGATTCCAGTCACGGGCGCCGGAGGCCAGCAGCCGCACGGTAGACACATAGGGCGTGAAGTCGAGTGCGCCGGCAGCCAGGGTGGCCTGCAGCGTCTGACGGCCGGTGTTGCTGTAGGTCATGACGCCTTCGGCGCTGTTGCCGTCGAGTTCGACATTGACGTTGGTCAGCGCGATCGACGGGCCCACCAGGCTGGCACGCGCCTTCAGGGCAAAACGGCCGAAACCGCCGGAGCCGGGCGGTGCCTGACCGACCCAGCGCAGCGCATTGCGCAGCGACATGCTGTCGGCAGTCAGCGTGCCTTCCATGACCAGACTGGCCTTGTTGGCGACGGTGCCGTCGAATGCCAGCTTGATCGGCGCACCGGCGATGCGGGCCTTCACGCCTGAGCGTTCGCCGGACAGCGCCGCAATGAAGTCGCTGACGCTGAGGCTGCCGTCGATGCGTTCGCCGCGCCAGTCGAACTGGCCGGTTGCAGCGAATGAGCGCGAGATCGATGGCCAAGCCAGTGAGAGGTCGATGTCGCCGAGACGCTCGGTGTTGTGCGGGTCCTGATAGTGCAGCACGCCGTCCTGGATGCGGATCTCGGAGAAGGATAGTGGCTGTTCAGCGCCCGGCCTCATGGTGCGGGCGATGGACTCGATGAATGGCGTCCAGTTGCTTTCGCCGGAGGCCTCGCGGATCACGCGGATACGTGGCCGCAGCATCATCATGTCGGCGATCTCGAAGCGCTGCAGCAGCAGCGGCAGCAGCCGCAGATTGGCCGTCAGCACATCGACGGTGAGAGCAGGATCGATCGAGCCGCCGCCTTTCAGGCCGACATCATGAAACGAGACATAGCTGCCGGGAAAGACCGAGACATCCACCGCGCCGTTGACGACGAAATCCAGCCCGGTCACGGCGCGGATCTGGGCCTCCACGGCATGACGCAGCGTATCGCGGTTAAGCAACCACGACATGGCAAACAGCCCGATCACTGCAACACCCAGGAGCGCCGCAATCGGCATCCCCAGGCGTCTTATTCCTTGGGCACTCGTCAATGAACTATCCGGGTTGGTTGGTGGTCACACATAGCGGGGCGGCATCCATGTGCGCCCACGTCCAAGGTCCTCAATTTGAAGGGTTTTCTTGACGCTTTCAAGGCCATAGCGGGGGTGATGGGGTCGCAGTCCCCCGCGATTGACCTGCCGCGGAGTTTCCGCCTAATAATCCACGACATAGCCGCCCGCGCCCGCTGGGTTCTCAGCGCATTCCTGCATCAGGTCGATTCCCATGAACAAGGTCTACCCCGACGCCAAATCGGCACTCGATGGCATTCTCAAGGACGGCATGATGATCATGTCCGGCGGCTTCGGCCTCTGCGGCATTGCCGAGGACCTGTCGGACGCTTTGCGCGATTCCGGGGTCAAGGACCTCACCGTGGTGTCCAATAACGCCGGCGTCGACGGCATCGGCCTGTCGCGCCTGCTGGAAACCCGCCAGATCAAGAAGATGATCTCGTCCTACGTCGGCGAGAACAAGCTGTTCGCCCAGCAGTATCTGGCCGGCGAACTGGAACTCGAATTCTCCCCGCAGGGCACCTTGGCCGAGCGCATCCGCGCCGGCGGCGCCGGCATTCCCGGCTTTTACACCAAGACCGGCGTTGGCACGCTGATCTCGGAAGGCAAGCCGACCATGGAATTCAATGGCGAGACCTACATGCTGGAGCGTGGTCTGTTCGCCGACATTGCTATCGTGCACGCCTGGAAGGGCGATACCGCCGGCAATCTCGTCTATCGCAAGACCGCCCGAAACTTTAACCCGATGATGGCGACCGCCGCCAAGATCACCATTGCCGAAGTCGAGCATCTGGTGCCGGCCGGCGAGATCGACCCGGATCACATTCACACCCCCGGCATTTTTGTGAAGCGCATTGTCGAGGTCGGTACCGGCAAGAAGCGGATCGAAAAAGTTACCTCGCGTCAGCGTCCCGCGTAACCGCCAAAAGCAAAAACAGGAGAGAACGATGGCTTGGACCCGTGATCAAATGGCAGCGCGCGCGGCTAAAGAACTGCGCGACGGATATTACGTCAATCTCGGCATCGGTATTCCGACGCTGGTGTCGAACTACATTCCCGAAGGTGTCGACGTTCAGCTGCAGAGCGAGAACGGCATGCTCGGCATGGGCCCTTTCCCCTATGAGGGCGACGAAGATCCGGATCTCATCAATGCCGGTAAGCAGACCGTCACCGAACTGCCGGAGACCAGCTATTTCTCGTCGGCGGATTCCTTCGGCATGGTCCGCGGCGGCCATATCGATCTGTCGATCCTCGGCGCCATGCAGGTCGCCCAGAATGGCGATCTCGCCAACTGGATGATCCCGGGCAAGATGGTGAAGGGCATGGGCGGCGCGATGGATCTCGTCGCCGGCGTCAAGCGCGTCGTTGTCGTGATGGAGCATTCGGCCAAGGACGGCGCCAAGCTGCTGAAGAGCTGCAATCTGCCGCTCACCGGTGAGCGCGTCGTCGACATGGTCGTCACCGATCTCGCGGTGTTCACCATTGACAAGCATGGCAATGACGGCATGGCCCTGATCGAACTCGCCGATGGCGTGACGCTCGATGAGGTGAAGGCCAATACCGAAGCTGAATTCCGGGTCGCGCTGACCAATACCTGAACGATTGCGCGTTCCGAACGTTGACATGATGCCCGGCCTCGTGCCGGGCATTCGTGTTAGTATCTGCCTTCTCATCTCTTTAGTTGAGCATGATCTTTCGGAAAACCGGTTTCCACTTTTCCGGGTCATGCTCTAGGAAGCCGACATGCGCGCCAGTCTCGAAGACCGCTTCTTCCTGCTTCTGATCGTCGTGGTCACGCTGGCCTTCGGTTGGATCCTGAGCTCGTTCTACAGCGCGATCCTGTGGGGCGTCGTCATCGCGATCATGTTCGCACCGATGCACCGGCGTCTGGAGCGCCGGATGCCGAAGCATCCAAATTCGGCAGCTCTGCTCACCGTAGGTCTGATCGTGTTGATCGTGATCTTGCCGTTGACACTGGTTGGCGCATCGCTGGCGCAGGAAGCGGCTGTCGTTGTCGGCAAGATGAAATCCGGCCAATTCAATCTCGGCACGTTTCTGCAGCAGATACTCGATGCCGTCCCGCAATGGGCGAGGGGACTGCTGGATCGCTTCGGCGTTGCCAATCTCGGCGGCATGCAGGACAAGCTGACTGAGGGCCTCGTCAAAGGCAGTCAGTACTTTGCATCGCAGGCGCTCAATATCGGTCAGAGCACTTTCGACTTCATCATCAATCTCGGCATCATGCTCTATCTGCTGTTTTTCCTGTTCAAGGACGGCGAAGCGTTGTCGCGGCGTGTGAAGAATGCGATCCCGCTGCGGCCGGAGTTGCGTGATGATCTGATGGAGAAGTTCACGGTGGTGATCCGCGCCACGGTGAAGGGCGGCATTCTGGTGGCGCTGGCACAGGGCGCGCTCGGCGGGTTGATCTTCTGGATCCTTGGCATCAATGCCGCGTTGCTGTGGGCTGTGCTGATGGCGTTCCTGTCGCTGTTGCCGGCGGTGGGTGCTGGCCTCGTCTGGATGCCGGTCGCGCTCTATCTGCTGGCTACGGGCTCGGTCGTTCAGGGTGTGATCCTGATCGCCTATGGATTTCTTGTCATCGGTCTGGTCGACAACATCCTGCGCCCGATGCTGGTCGGCAAGGACACCAAGCTGCCGGATTATCTGGTGCTGATCGCGACGCTCGGGGGCATCGATGCGCTGGGCCTCAATGGCTTTGTCGTCGGTCCGGTGATTGCTGCAATGTTTGTTGCGGGCTGGGCGATCTTTGCGGAGTCACGCAAAAGCGGTCAGGTCCCGATCGCGTAAGCGCGTTACACCGGCCCCTGAGGCACATCTGCAAAACGTGTCAGCCAGACCACGGGGCCGATGCTCGCGGCGACGATGAGAAGTGCGGCCAGGGCGCCTTCTTCAAAACTGCCACGACTGGCATATTGATAGATCGAAGTCGCCAGCGTTTCGACATTGAGCGGTCGCAGTAACAGCGTTGCTGGCAGCTCCTTCAGGCAGTCGACAAAGATCACGATGACGGCGCCGAACAATGCCGGACGCAATAGCGGCAGTTGAATCACGCGCAGCGTGGTGATTGCCGGTGCGCCGGCGGCGCGGGCGCTGTCGTCGTAATCGACGGGGATGTGCTCGAAGCCGGCCTTGATGAAACCGGTCGGCACCGCCAGGAACCGGATCACATAGGCGATCACCACGGCGGCGCCAGAGCCGACCATGACAAGCCCGGGCGAAGCGAGACTGAGCCATCCGGCGAGCTTGCTGAATCCATTGTCGATGAACAGCACCGGCGTCAGCAGACCCAGCGCCAGCACCGTTCCGGGCAGCGCATAGCCGGTCTGGGCGACAGCGACCGACAGGTTAGTCAGCCGCGAAGCACGCCAGCGCTGAGCGACGATCACCACGAGCCCGAGAAGCAGCGCGGCTCCCGTGGCAATTGCGGCCAGCGCAATGGTGTGGCCGGCATCGCGCCAAACCGTCGTTTCCATCGACAGCAGACCGCGGCGCAGGCTTTCACGCAGCAGATAGAGCAAGGGCACGGCGAAGCCGAGCAGGGCAGGGATGAGACAGGCGGTGAAAGCAAGCCATCCGCGTGCACCCGTCAAAGGCGTGCGCGGTGCCAACCGCGGATTCTCCGAAGAGAATTCCACGCTGCCTTCGCGGCGGCCGAAGCGCTCGATGGCGATCAGCACCGCGACGATGGCGAGCATGAACAATGACAGCTGCGCAGCACCTGCAAGGCTGCCGCGGTTGAGCCAGGTCGTGAAAACCGAGACGGTGAGCGTGCGAATGCCCAGATATTCGCTGGCGCCGATATCGTTCAGCGTTTCCAGCGATACCAGCGCGAGGCCCACAGCGAGGGCGGGGCGCGCCATCGGTAGCGAGACACGGCGGAACGTCGTCCAGCGGCCCGCACCGAGTATCTTCGCAGCTTCAGCAAAATCGGCGCTGCGATGCTGGAACATCGCGCGGGCAGAGAGATAGACGTAAGGATACAACACGATGCCGATCACGAAGATGCCGCCGGGCAACGAACGCAGGCCCGGCAGCCACTTGATGGCATCTGGCAACGACATTGCCGTTGCCAATGCGCGATGGACGAGGCCCAGTGGCTCGAACAGGTCCACATAGACGTAAGCGGCGAGATAGGTCGGAATCGCCAGCGGCAGCGGCAAGAGCCAGAGCATGAGCGTGCGGCCGGGGAAATCGTGCGCCGAGACCAGCCATGCGGTGCCGGCACCGACTGTGAGCGTAACGATACCGACGCCGATCAGGAGGGCTGCGGTGTCGCGCAGCGCTTGCGGTAATACATAGGCAATCAGATGCTGCCAAAGCTCAGGCTCCGGCTGCAGCGCGAGTAATGCGATGCTGATCACGGGCGCTGCCACGAGGAGTGCGGTGGCAACTGCGACGAGAATCGCGAGCGCTTCGGTGCGGGAAGGCCTCACGGGCGTGCATGCCCACGTGGGCACTCTCCGCATGTCATCCCCGCGAAGGCGGGGATCCATACCCCAAGGAGAAGTAAGTCAGAAATTGCCGTAGCCACAGCGCCCTACCGAGAGTTCGGTGCGTATGGGTCCCCGCCCCGTGTGCGCTGCAGGCACACAGGGCGGGGACAACATACTGATAGGCTGTGCATCATCGCAGCCTACGGAGCAATAGCCGGGCTCAATTATCAAACCCGACCTGGTCCACCAGCGTCGACGCGGCTTTGCGGTTGGCGGCAATCTTGGCGATGGGCATCGGATCGGCATTGAGCTTGCCGTAGCCCGCGATGGTCGGATTGATCGTGATGCCGGCGCGCACGGGATATTCGTAATTGGCGTCGGCATAGACCTGCTGGGCATGCTCGCCTGCGAGCCATTCGATCAGTTTCATGGCATTGGCCTTGTTCGGCGCATGTTTGGCCAGCAGCACGCCGGACAGGTTCACATGGGTGCCGCCGCCTTCGAAGGTCGGCAGGATCACCTTGGTGGCTTCCGCCCATGGCTTCTTGTCGGGATCGGCATTCATCATCAGCGCCCAGTAATAGGTGTTGCCGATGCCGAGATCGCATTTGCCGGCCGCAACATCTCGCGCGGTCTCGCGGTCGCCGCCGGACGGCTTCTGCGCCAGATTGGCCTTGACGCCGCGCAGCCATTCTTCGGCCTTGGCCTCGCCGTGCTTGGCGACATAGGCGGCGAACAGCCCGTTATTGTAGATGTGCTGGCCGGAGCGTATGCAGATCTTGCCCTTCCACTTCGGATCGGCGAGATCTTCATAAGTGATGGCGTCCTGCTTGACGCGGTCCTTCGACGCATAGATCACGCGGGCGCGCATCGAGATGCCGGCCCAGTGGCCGTCGGGATCGCGATATTGCGCCGGCACGACCTTCTCGATCACCTCGGATTTCATCGGCTGCGTCACGCCCGCCTGCACGGCCTCGTCGATGCGGCCGATGTCAACCGTCAGCAGCACGTCCGCCGGGCTGTTGGCGCCTTCGGCCTTCATGCGCTGCTCGAGGCCCGAGCTCGCCGAGATCACATTGACCTTCACGCCGGTGTCCTTGGTGAAGGCCTCGAAGATCGGCTGCACGAGCTTGGTCTCGCGATAGGTATAGACATTGACCTCTTCGGCCGCCTGCAGCGCGGATGAGCCAAGGGCGGCGAAGAGGACGGCGGTGGCAAGGGCGTGATGCTTGATCATGAAATGGCTCCGGCAAGGGGCGTATCTACAATGTCAGGTGGAGTAGCGCAGTGGGCGTTCGAATGTCAGTGACTGAACGTCGCGTGGACAAAAGATTAGATTGATTCCAGATTTGAAAGTGGGCCGCAGATAAGCAACGGCTTACCTGCGGCCCGAGATGAGAGATCTTAGAAGTTAGCCGTCACCGAAGCCCGGAACGCACGCGGCGAGCCCGGCGTGATGTTGTTGGCCGCATCGGCGGTGGCGTAGTAGCTGGTATCGAACAGGTTCTCGATGTTCAGCTGGGCACGCCACGTCTTGTCGAGCCGGAAGTAGATTGCGGCATCGACGCGGGTGAAGGCTTTCAGCTTCACAGTATCATCCGACGTGGCGAAGAAGTCGTCGTAATGGATGACACCGAGGCCGGCGCCCCACATCTCGTTGAACTGATATCTGTTCCACATGGTGAAGGTGTTGAGTGGCACCAGGCCGACGCGGTTGCCCGGGACGATTGTGGCGGAGCTGGCATCGACGATGCGCGCATCGGTGTAGGCGTAGCCGCCGGTGACCTGCCACTGATCGGTGACATAGCCGGTTAGGCTGAGCTCAGCACCCTTGGTGTTGGTCTTGCCAAGGGCGACGACCTGGCCGCCCACGATGAACCTCTGGTTCTCCCGGTCGAGGTCGTAGATTGCCGCGGAGGCCTGCAGCCGTGGGGTGATGTCCCACTTCACGCCGACTTCGTTATTGATGAACTTCTCCGGCACGGTGACGGCGAGCGATGGCGTCAGCGAGCTGAACTGGTCGCCGGCGCTTGGCAGATACGAAATGCTGTAGCTGCCATAGACCGAGACGTTGTCGACCGGCTTGATAATCACGCCGGCGCGTGGCGACACCAGGTTATCCACGCGGCTGTCTACGGTGCCGCCCGGATTGAGGTTCTGCGACGTGAGGTCGAAGCGATCGTAACGAACGCCGCCGATGAACTGCAGGTAACGGCTGACCTCGATCTGGTCCTGAATATAGACCGATGCGATGTCGAGCGTCGCATAGGAGTTGTTGTCGGAGGCGTTGTTGTGGATGAACGACCACGGGGCAAAGGTGGTCGGGCTGGACGCGGGAACGAGCAGGGTCGTGCCGCCGTTGATCTGGCCGGTGTTGCGGAGGCTGAAAGTGTTCTGCCGTCCGAACTCGGTACCGAAGACAATCGTGTGCAGCACGGGGCCGGTATTGGTCTTGTAGGTCCAGTCGGTTTGATTGAAGAGGTTTTCGCGCTGAGCAAGGTTGTTGTAAGCCGAGATTGACGCGATACCGCCCGGTGTGACGAACGTCCCCGTGGTCGGGAAGACGTTCTGGTAGAATTTGTCGTAATTGGCATAGCGCGACGAATTTTTGACCGAGAGACCGTTGTTGAAATCGTGGTCGATGACGGCGTTGGCAATGTGGACGTCCTGCTTCGAATAGCTCTGGTCCGGATTGCCGAAGAAGGTCGAAGCATTGGTTGCGAATGGCACAGTCGGGCGTGCATTCGTGGGCGCCGGTATGGTGCCCTGTGCCGGGATGCCGCGATCCGCGGTGCGGTCGTCATGCAGATATTCGTAGCTGAGCTTGACCTTGGTATCCTCGCCGCGGATCGTAACGGTCGGATTGATGCCATAGCGCTCGAGATGGCCGTAGTCGCGATAGGTTCCGGAATTCTCGTACATTGCGTTGATGCGCGATGCGACATTCTCGTTCACGGCGCCGCCAGTATCGATGGTGACGCGCTTGCTGTCGAACGATCCGCCCTGAACTGTCACTTCGCGGATCGAAACGCCATCGGCTTCCTTCTGCACGCGATTGATGACGCCGCCGCCGCCGCCGCGGCCGAAGATCATGGCATTCGGTCCCTTCAGGACCTCGATGCGCTGGGTGTTGTAGAGATCGCGGAAATACTGCACGTCGTCGCGGATTCCGTCGATAAAGAAGTCGGCATTGGTGCGCTGGCCGCGGATGACGACGTCATCGCGATTGCCTTCGCCCTGATGCGGTACGACGCCCGGCACATAGCGAACCGCTTCGCCGATGCTGCGGAAATCCTGATCCCGGATGAATTCCTTCGTCAGCACCGTGACGGATTGCGGCACGTTGAGGAGCGCGGTGTTGGTTTTGGTGCCGCTCGAAATATTGCGAGTGATGTAGCCGACCTGGCCGGACTGTGCGTCCTGAGGGTTGACGCTGAGCGGCTGGCGAACCGGCTGCGGCGCAATGGGGCGCGTCCGGGCGACGCGGCCGGATGCGGCGCGCTGCGGCTGGGCACGGCGTACGCGCGGCGCGCTAGGAGCGTCGACCTGCACCGGCGGCAATGTCGATGCGCCTGAATTCGCATTCTGTGCAATCGCCGGCTCTGCGATGCAAAATCCCGTCGCGATCATGGCTGCCGCGCTCGTCGAAATCAGAAAAGCTTTGCGCGCCGCCGTGCCGCGCTCCCCGATAGAAGTCCTGGAAGTCATTACTACGCCCCTGAAATATTCTCCGCTCATGCAAATGCCGGCGGTCCTTGTGCTTCCTCGGAAACACTTGGACACATCTGCAATTCGGAGTATTAGGCGCGAATTAGATGGCGTTTAGAATAAATCGAACTTCGAGGGATATGCCCAGGGTGTGTGATCTACGCACCAATGGCGTCTAGATAATTTGTAATCGTTCTAAACGAGGAGCGGCGGCTAGCCTGCGCCAAACGATTGGTCACTGGACAAGCGCTGCAATGCGCGTAAGCGCCGCAGTCACCGACACTTGGGATAAGGGAATATCGGGATGCCTCCGATGTTGTCTGACTGACTGGCTTTCCGAATGTCCCGCAGGCACGAGATTGAATGATGCGCGTTCTACTGATCGAAGACGATGCCATGTTCGGCAAGGCGCTGGTGCGCGGCCTGAGCGAGAATGGCATGAGCGTCGACTGGGCGCGCAATGGCCGCGATGGCTTCGCCGCGATGGACCGGTCGGAATATGCGGTCGCACTGATCGATATCGGTCTTCCCAAGATGTCCGGCCTGGACGTGCTCAAGGCGAAAAGAAAAGCCGGCATGACCACGCCGGCCCTTATCATCACCGCGCGGGATGGTGTGTCCGATATGGTGGCGGGCCTCGATCTCGGCGCAGACGATTACATCGTCAAGCCGTTTGAATTGCCGGTACTGCTCGCGCGCATCCGCGCAGTCACGCGCCGCGCCAATGGCCGCGTGGTATCGCTCATGACGTCTGCGGAGATCACGCTGGATCCATCGACGCAGGTGGCGACATTCCGCGATATCAAGCATCTGCTGTCGGTGCGCGAATTTGCGGTACTGCAGGCCTTGATGGAACGGCCCGGGCAGATTCTGTCGCGTAGCCAGATCGAGAGCCGGATCTACGGCTGGGGCGAGGAAGTGCAGAGCAACGCGGTCGATGTGCTGATTCACGGGCTGCGCAAGAAATTCGACAAGGACATTGTCCGCAATGTCCGCGGTGCGGGCTGGATGGTCACCAAGGAGGGCGCATGACGTCGTTGCGAAAGACCGTGATGACTTACGTCACGGGGCTGCTCATCTTCGTCGGTGTCGCTGCGGCCATCACGTCCTATTATTTCGTCAAATACGAGGTGAACAGCTTTCAGGACAACGCTCTTCACGAGGTTGCGCTTACGGCGGGCATGGTGTTCCGGCATGATATCGAGCCGCGGATCGATGCCGAGCTGGAAGATCAGCTGGTGATCCAGATCTGGGATCAGTCGAAACAGCCCGTTCACCGTTCAGGCCCTTCAGTCGATATCCCGTTTCAGTCGGAACTCGGCTATGCCGACGTGACCGCGGGTGGAGAACGCTGGCGCGTGTTCAGGTCGCGCGACGCGACGCATGCGATCCAGGTCGCGCAGCGCTGGAGTGCGCGCGAGGAAGTGGCCGCCTATGCGGCCGCAGGTGCTGCGGTGCCATTGATCGCGGCCATTCCAATCGCATGGCTGATGATCTGGTGGGCGGTCAAGCGCGTGCTGTCCGGGCTTGGAACGCTGTCGGCCGATATCGGCCAGCGAAGCGCCGATGCGAAGGGCGCGCTAAGTCTGAAAGGCGTTCCGGTCGAAGTCGCTCCGCTGGTGGCAGCCATGAATTCGCTGATCGAGCGACATCAGACCGCGCTGGAGACACAGCGCCGCTTCGTGTCAGACGCGGCACATGAATTGCGGACGCCGCTCGCGGCGCTTCAGATCCAGATCGATAATCTGCGGGCACGGGAGCTCAATGGGCCTGAGCGTGAAATAGCGCAGGATCTGCTCGACGGGATTCGAAGGGCCTCCTATTCGGTCAACCAGTTGATGACCATGGTTCGCGCCGATGCCGGCATCGAAAGCGAAGCCGAAGTCGTCGATGCGGAGGCCTTCGTGCGACTGGTGGTGTCCGGTTTCGTGTCCATCGCCGAGGCCAAGGGTGTCTCACTCGCGATCGAGCCGGGGACGCGTGATGAATTGAATGTTCGTGCCGCCGATCTCCGGCTGATCGTCTCGAACCTGCTCGACAATGCGGTGCGTTACACGCGCGCCGGCGGCGCGGTCGGCATCAAGGCTGTGCGCCGAGGCACGGATTTCGTCATCGAGGTGATCGACAACGGATGCGGAATACCGGAATCCGCCGTGCCGTATCTCTACGACCGCTTCTTCCGTGCGGCGCCGATGGATATCGATGGCACCGGGCTCGGATTGGCGATTGCCCGGACGGCGGCGGATCGTAACGGCTTCAGCCTCGATATCGCAAACCGCGACGACGCTCAGGGCGTCAGGGCTGCCGTCTCGATCCCACTCGGAGACGTGTCGAACGAAGTCAGGCAGTTCGAAGCCGCGTAATCGCGTTACGCGTCGTCATCTGGAGCGGCATCAGCGAGCGCACGCAATGTCTCGGGCTCACGCAGCACGATGCGCTGCCGGCTGCTTTCGATCAGCCCGCGCTGTTCCCATGTACTGAGCGTGCGGCTCACGGTGAAGACCGTGGCGCCGGTCATCTCAGCGATATCCTGACGGCTCAACTGGAAATCGATCTCGATGCCTTGTGCTGTCTTGCGGCCTGATTGGTTCACCAGTCGCAGCAAGGCGTGGGCGACGCGCTGCTCAACCTGCTGGGTCGACATTTCGACCACGCGCGTATGAGCCTCCTGCAACCGGCTACCGACGGTCTTGAGCGTATTGGCGGTGAGGGCGGGATAGTCGGCAACCAGCCGCGTCCAGATCGTGGCAGGCCACACCAGAACCACGCTGTCATCCACCGCCGTTGCGGTTGCCGGATAGGTTGCGAGCCCCATCGCCTGACCGATCCCAAAGATCTCGCCGGTCGCGACATAGCGCACGATCACCTGTTCGCCGGCGGGCGTCATCTTGGTCGCGCGGATATGGCCATGGAGCAGCAGATAAAACGAGTGGACGTCCTCGCCCTGCTCGAAAATCACCTTGTTCTTCGGGACGCGGATCGAATGCGCCTCGCGCAGGATCGCCTCGCAGGCTGCGGTGTCGAGACTCTCGAACAGCGGCAGATGCGCGACCATGGAGCTGTCGACCGCCGACATGCGTTCTCCGTCAAATTCCCGTTCCGGCCACTTCTAGACCGTGATTGCGGGCGTCGATCAAGCGGAAGTTTGCGCTGGCGCAATGTCGGGGCCGGGCGGCAGGCCTAATTTGGCGCATCCGGCTGAAATGACCGGAGTTTACGGAGAAATACGATGCGCAAGGCTCTTATGCTTGCAACCGCCGCCGTCCTTTTCGCTCTGACAGCCGCCGCTGGCGCTGCGGAGGTCGAGGTCAAAATGCTCAACAAGGGCGCCGACGGCGCCGCAATGGTGTTCGAGCCCGCATTGGTCAATGTGCAGCCCGGCGATACCGTGAAATTCGTGTCGACCGACAAGGCGCACAGCGTTGAATCGGTCAAAGGCATGCTACCCGCCGATGCGACGCCCTTCGTTGGCAAGATGAGCCAGGACCTCGTGGTGACCTTCGACAAGCCCGGCGTCTACGGCGTGAAATGCGCGCCGCATTACGGCATGGGCATGGTGGGACTGGTGGTGGTCGGTACGCCAACCAACGCGGCCGAAGCCAAGGCGGTGACCCATCCCGGCAAGGCCAAGACAGCGTTCGCGGCGCTGTTCGAGAAAGTGGCTGCGAAGTACGCGCTCCAAACGGGAGAGTGACGATGACGCTTCTTCGTGTTCGTTCCATCGCCGATTGGCCGTTGCTCTCGGCCGGCTTCCGCCCCTTTTTCCTGCTCGGTGCGTGTTATGCCGGCTTGGGAATTCTGGTCTGGATGCCGGCCTTCCATGGCCGGCTGGCGCTGGCCACCGGTTTTGCGCCGCGCGACTGGCACATTCACGAGATGCTGTTCGGCTTCATGTCGGCCGTCGTCACCGGCTTTCTGTTCACGGCCATTCCGAACTGGACCGGCCGGTTGCCAATCCGCGGCTTGCCTTTGCTCGGGCTGGTCGTCCTCTGGATCGCGGGACGGATTTGCCTGACGTTTTCGGCCTATACCGGCTGGCTCGTGGCGATGCTGGTCGATGTGAGTTTCCTGACGCTGGTCGCTGCCGCTACAACCCGCGAGATCGCGGCGGGCCGCAACTGGCGCAATCTGCCGGTGGTCGGCATCGTCGCGTTCCTGCTGGTCGGTAACATCGCCTTTCATGTTGAAGCTCATCTTGCGGGCGCCGCAGACGTCAGCATCCGGATCGGTGTCGCGGTCGTTGTGTTGCTGATCTCGCTGATCGGCGGGCGGATCATTCCGAGCTTCACCCGCAACTGGCTGGTGCGTGAGAATCCCGGTCGGCTTCCAGTGCCGTTCGCACGTTTCGACATGGTTGTCATTGCCGTCAGCGCCGCCGCGCTGGCGCTGTGGATCGCGCGGCCCTTTGGCGAATTAACGGGAGCGGCTCTCGCGCTGGTCGGCTTGCTGCACATCATGCGTCTTGCGCGCTGGGCCGGCGATCGCACCTCGCGCGAGGGCCTGCTGCTGATCCTGCATATTGGTTACGCTTTCGTGCCGCTGGGTTTTCTGCTGAATGCCGCAGCGGCAGCAGGATGGGTCGCGTCGAGCGCCGGCCTGCATGCATGGATGGCAGGTGCGGCCGGCGTGATGACGCTGGCTGTCATGAGCAGGGCAACACTGGGGCATACTGGCCAGGCACTGCACGCCTCACGCACCACGCTGATGATCTATGCTGCCATCATCGTGGCGGCACTGGCACGGATCGGCGCCGTGATCGAGCCCGCTTACAGTCCCCCGCTGCTCCATGTTGCGGCATTGGCATGGGTCGCGGCCTTTATCGGCTTCGCCGTCTCATTCGGCCCGCTGCTGATCGGTTATCGCAAGCCGCGCCGTTCCGACGCGGCGATGGCGCTCGGTCGCTAAATCGGAGAAGGCCACTCAGGCCTTCATCGCCGCATTTGAAAATGCCACCTCGATCAGCGTGCCCGAGCTTGGCGCGGTCTTGATCTGGAAGCGCGCGTTGTTGGCTTCGACGAGGGCCTTGGTCAGCGACAGGCTGACACCCGAACTCTCTGAAGAATCAGCCGGCGTCGCACTCCGGAACGGCTCCATCGCGGCGGCGAGTTCGTTGTCGTTGAGGCCGTGACCGGTGTCGCGGACGCGCAGTACGATCTCACCGAAGTCCGACAATGCGGTGGAGACGATCACCTGACCGCCGGCATTGGCGAGATGGATCGAGTTGCCGATCAGATTCAGCGTGATCTGCCGCAGCGCACGGGCGTCGGCAACGACGGTCGGCAGCAGATGCGCCAGCGAGGTACGGATGATGATGCGGCCGCGATTGGCCTGCGGCTGCATCACCGCGACGCATTGCTCCACCATCTCGTTGAGGTTTTGCGTGGTGAAAGCGAGGTCGATCTTGCCGGTCTCGATGCGTGACAGATCGAGCAGATCGTTGACGATCGCGATGACCCGTTCACCCGAGGCGCGAATGTCTTTCATGTATTCGACATAGCGCTCGTTGCCGAGTGGGCCGAAGCGCTGGTCGACCATCACTTCCGCAAAGCCGATGATGGCATTCAGCGGTGTCCGGACCTCGTGGCTGATCCGCGCCAGCACATCCGCCTTGGCCGTTGCCGCACGATCGGCCTGGCGGCGTGCATTCAGCAGTTCGGTTTCGGTCTTCTTCGTCTGCGTCAGGTCGCGGAACACGGCAAAGAAGTTCGGCCCATCCGTGCGCGTGCGGCCGATGGTCATCGACAGCGACACGAGGCCGCCGGCGCGCACCTGGCCCAGCACCTCACGGCCATGATCCATCAGGCTGGCTACGCCGGATTCCTTGACGCTTGCGAGATAGTCCTGCACCACGCGGCGGCTTTCTGCAGCGAACAGGTCGGTCAGATTCCGCTGCGTCAGTAATTCGCCGCTATAGCCGAACAGCGCCTCGGCGCTGCGGTTGCAGGAATTGATATTGCCTTCGGCGTCGAACATGATGACGCCTTCGGCCGTGGTATCGAGGATCGTGGCCAGATCTTCGGCATCGATATGGCCCGCGGGCAAGGGTGCGTCCGCAACGGGCGCAGCGATCGTAACAGGGGCGGCGACAGGCTCTGCCTTGGGCGGAGCGAAAATCAGCGCATGCGCCGGCTCGTTGTCCCATGAAATCGTGTACAGGCGCGCTTCGGCGGGCACTGTGTTGCCGGACTGGTCACCGCCTGAAATCGTGACGGCGGTGCCGTCATCCGAGGTACTGGCCGCAGACGAAACATCAGCTCCGACATAAAGCGCATCGAGGCCACCTGCTTCTTCCAGTGCGTTCAGGCTTGGATAGTTCATCCGGGCGAGGAAGGCGGGATTGGCGAATAGCAGGCGATCGAGGCGATAGATCAGGACGCCGACCGGCATCAGGTCGAGCAGCATCTTGTCGCGCATCATCTCGCCGCGTGGTGCAGCCGGTGGCGTTGTCAGCCAGGCAGCCTGTGACGCCGCTTCAGTTGGCTGAGACAAGGTCTGGGTAGCCGTCGGTGCATCGTCCGTCTCGCTGTCCGCTTCGGGTGTGTTCGTGCTCGTGATCAGTCCCGTTTCCGACTCAAGCCGCGCCGACAATTGCCGCGCAAGCTCGTTGAAGGCGCTGTTCTCGACAGGCGTCAGTGCCGGCGATCTGGGATCGCCTGGTCGAAATGGCACGACGTTCTCGGGTGGTTGCACGGTGCTGTCCGGTGTGGTTGGCGGTGGTGTCTGTTCTGGTATCGGGTTGGTGGTGAGGGCAATCGGTTCATCGAGACTGTCGCCGACAGGGCCCGCCTGCGCGACATCGGCGGATAATGGTCGGGGCGGTGGATCGCCGATGTGATCATGTCGACGTTGCTCGGCGAGCCGCGTCATTCCATCGAGGTCACGGCAAACACCGAAACCGCGATAGCCGGTGAAATTGCGCTCGCGATCGAACAGCGGCAGGCCAGAGAGTTCGACAGGCAGGCGGCCACCGCCATCCACCGGCCAGAGCAGCGTGATGCCACTCCATGTCTGCTGCGTGGCCATCGCCTTGACGACGTGGCTGTCGGGATCGAGGTTGAATTCGGCTGTGAGATCGTTCCACTTGTGGCCAAAGCTTGCCGCTGTGCGCGGGCCGATCAGGTGGATGAACTCGTCGGAGTTCAGTGTGAAACGCTTCTCCGCATCGATCTGCCATACGAAACGGAGCGGCGTCGTGCGCCGCTCGATCTCTGGCAGCGCAACGGACGCAGGTTGGTCGGCAACGGCTTCGACGGCGGGCGACTGCGCATCAGTCTCAGTCGGTGCGTCGGCATGTGCGATGGTTTCGGCGATCACCTCTTCGAGATGTACGTCGCGATCGATCTCGGCTTTTTCCGGCTCGATCGGAGCGTCGATGTCGATAGCGTTTTCGCTCGGGTCTTTTGCCCCGGTGGCCTCATCGAATTCGACAAACAGGTCACTCGGCTCTGCAAGGGCGCTCTGTGGTTCAACGCTGGCTTCCGGCTCTGCCGGAGCCTCGAGTTCTTCTTCGCTCGGCGCCGGATGCACAGCGCCCGGCGCGATCAGCGCCACCAGTCCGACATCGGCGCCACTGCCCACGCGCTGCAGTACCATGCGGCCAAAGCCGATAGGTGTTTCGATGCGGCCGTCCTTCAGCGCGCCGTCGCGCGCATGATCGAGGCCGGCATCGGAGAGATTGCGAAAACCAAGCAGCGCCCGAGCCATTTCGTTGGCGCCGACGAACAGGCCGTCGCGTGCAAAGGCGGCGATAGGAGTGTCGATTCCCTCGACGAGATTTTGCAGACGTTCGACCAGCGGCATGCCGCGGCCACCGAGCGGCTCCGCTGCGACAACGAGAATGCCGCTGCCGCCATCGGGAAATTCAAGCTGCGAGCAGGCGCAGGTCATCAAACTGCCCAGCGCCGCGCCGAAGCCGCGTAGGCGCTCCAGCCGCATTGCGCCACTGGCCGGCAGCCGTGAGCCGAGCTGGGCTATCTGGCGGCGATGGGTATCGGCGGGGCCGAAAGTCCTGGCAAACAGGTCCGCTGCATTACGGGCGCCGAACAGTCGCGCGCCGACCGGATTGGCCCACAGCACACGGGTGCCGTCGCGCGACCACAGCCAGACCGGCTGGTTGCTGGTGGCGTGTACGGCTAGCCGTGCATCGCCAACGCCCCGCAACTGAAAATCCGCATTATTCATCGGCACTTCATGACTGACTCGTTGGGCGCCCGTCCGGTATCCGCGTCACAGATTGCGGGCCAAACGATGACATCCTTAATAATTCGTTAGTATCGCCCGCGCGGACGCGCAGGTCCACGTCCCCCGCCCATTCCAGCAGGCCAAAGCAGCAATAACGTTAATCCGCTCCGAGGGTTCGGCATTCTGCCGAACGGAGGGGCTGGGCCATGCGTTGGCAGTTGCAAAACAAAAACAAAGGTCCACGATGGGATCGGACGAGGACGGGACGCCGCGTCACATCGGCGATGCCAAGCTCGGCTAGATTGCAGTGGGCGACACGGGAGACGGGGCCGTGGATGGCTTCGTCAATGCAAAATGGAGCGGGACATGACCGACCAATTCGAAATTCCGAAGGAAATGCGCGCAATGGCCGAAGCCAGCTTCGACCAGGCCAAGCAGGCATTCGAGAAGTTTCTGGCCAGCGCCCAGAGCACGGCGTCGTCGATCGAAAACCGCGGTGAGACCGTGCGCGCCGGCGCCAAGGATGTCAGCACCAAGGCGATCGCCTATGCCGAGAAGAACGTCGCTGCGTCGCTGGATTATGCCCAGCAATTGCTGCACGCCAAGGATCTCGGCGACGTCATGCGGCTCCACAGCGAATACGTGCAGTCGCAGATGAAGTCGTTGGCAGAGCAGGCCAGCGAAATGGGCCAGATCATGAGCCGCGCTGCCATGGACGCCGCCAAGCCCAAGAGCTGACCGACCCCTGCGCTCTCCGTTCTGCAATCAATGGTTGATATTCAGCGAGTTCCATGACGTGGGCGCGCATTCGATCCGGGTCTCATGCGATTCTGCGGTGCAATATTCTGTTGCGCCGCACAATTCCGACATGATATTGCGGTAAGCACAATGACGCATCGCTGATGGCGATGCCGCTCTGTTTCCCGCCAGCTGATGAAAGGCACCGGTGCCTTTCGCAGCCTCCACGGGTTTATTGATTTCACCCCCCACCACGAAGGATGCACGCTATGGCCGAATCGACCGATCCGTTCTCATCTTCCGTTATCCCGTTCCAGGTGCCGGAGCAGGTCCGCGCGTTCGCCGAAAAGGGCGTCTCGCAGGCGCGCGAGGGTTATGCCAAGTTCAAGGATGCTGCCGAGACCCATAACAGCACGGTTGAAGCTGTGTTCGGCACGGCCACCAAGGGCGCTGCCGAATATTCGGCCAAGTTGCTCGACATTGCCAAGACCAACACCAATGCGGGTTTCGACTTCGCCCAGTCGCTGATCGGCGTGAAGTCGCCGTCGCAGGCGATGGAGCTGTGGACCGCTTTTGCGCGCAGCCAGGTTGAAACCTTCACGGGTCAGACCAAACAGCTGGCCGAACTCGGCCAGAAGATCGCCACCGAGACCGCCGAACCGATCAAGACCGGCGCTTCGAAGCTGTTCCAGCCGGCTGCCTGAGCCGATCGCACCGCCAAATAATCGAAAGCCCGGGCCGCAAGCCCGGGCTTTTGTTTGCGCCAAAAATCATCATCGCGGCCTTGCCAAAGTGATGCGTTGCACCTAGTTTCCCGCCTGTTCGGGACCCCCTGATTTTGGGGCCGGTCAGGATGCAGTTGTAGCTCAGTTGGTTAGAGCGCCTGTTTGTGGAGCAGGAGGTCGGTGGTTCGAGACCACCCAACTGTACCATACAAATCAATCATTTAGCCGATTCGAGCCTGGCCGTTGCTTTGCGCTGCGGCAATGTCTGACCGCTTGGGTCGGGCCGGCAATGCCGGCGCGCCGGTCAGATCACTCAGCGCGCCCACGATCTGGCTCGGGGGCTGTAAGGTTTCCGCACAAACAGCCCTCCTCCGGGCAACTCGACGTCGTAAATGCCCGCGTGCTTCCGCAGGCCGGTCGTGGAACTCGATTGCCATCGTTCCGTTGGCTTCCCAACGACAGGGAGGCAATCATGATCGACGCTGATATCAGCAATACCGCTATTGCGATGATGTGCGACATCGCGCGCGCCTCCGGGCTCGATCTCAATGCCGAAAAACGTGCCGTGCTTGACGGGCTGATTGCCCAAGGGCTTGTCGAGGTAATCGATCAAGCCAAGCCGGCAGCGGGGCCGAAATTTAGGATCACGTTGAAAGGGCAGCAGCTCCTTGACGAGCGCGGCGTTGGCGTCAACGAGGCCTGATGCGGGTTTCTGCGTTGCTGTTACTTGCCTTTGCAGAGGACGTCGCTGACCCCGCCGAGAACCGCCTTGGTCCAGATTGCATAGCCGGCATCATTCAGATGAACGCCGTCGGTTGTGTATTTCGCCGGCATGGACGGGATGGTGATAAGGCTCGCGCCAGCATCGCCGGCGATGGTTGGTAGCAAGGCGTTGTAGTTGTCGATCGCCTGGTCGTTGATGCGCGCGCTATCGGATTTACCGCCTTCAACAGGTGTCACCGTCGCGATGGCCATTCGTGGAGCCGTGGATTTCAGCGTCGCGAGCAAAGCGAGATAGTTGGTCTTGTATGAGTCGGCGTTCACAGGGACCGCAGCATCGTTGAGTCCGAGGGAGACGACGACCATGGCGGCCTGTTTCCCACCAAGTGCTTTTGTCAGCATGGCATCGAGACCGCTCGATGTCGTTGATCCGTCGATTCCGGCATTGACGATGGGCCGACCGCAGACGGCACGGGGGAAGGTTGCGCGTTTGACGATGCTGTCGCCGAGGATGATGACGGGATCATCGACCTGTTTCAATGCTGCCCTGATCAGAAGTGGGCGCGGCGGCGTCGCGTCATTTCCTTTGGGCCATGCCGCCCAGCCGCACAATCCCACGAAGCCGATAATGCCAATACGGGTCCAGTTCATGATCGTGGACCGCCCGCGCAGGTTCGGAGTATCGCTTTTGTCTCACTGTTCATCTTGGACCGTCTCTCGCACGAGGTCGCGACGGGGCAACGGCGCCGCGATGTTCGGGAGAAACTACAGGGCCGGCGCGAAGGCAAGCCCGATCCCCGTCATGTCCACCTTGCCAAGCTGGCAATCGTCTCCGACACTCCCAAGATAACGTGCAACCAGGGGGGACTAATGTCGGTACGTCCAGGGATTTTGAGCGGGTCGCTTGCCATGTCACTCATGATCGGCGCGTCGTTCTTGGCGACGTCGTCACAAGCCTATACCGACGATCAGCAACAGCTCTGCACCGGATGCCTTTCGGCTCTGCAGTGCAGCCATTCCTGATGTGGATCGCGTGACGGCCTGCATGATCCAGAAGCGGGCGCAATTGAGCCCGGGCTGCGCGCAATTCTTTCGGGCAACGCCGGTCAGCACGCGCAAACCCACGGTCAAGTCGCGAAGGGCGAAAAAACCGACTCGTCCGAGCTGATCAGGCTTCGCTCTCACGTGAACCGACGTTTAGTCAGCGTGCAGAACGGCGTGATCTCGCCGAGTCGCTGCACCGTGACGCCATCGATCGTGGCAAAAAAGTGAACCCGTGACAAACTGACACGTTGGGTATCACGACACGAAACAACATCTCCAGACCACGAGGAGCGTCATTTTGAGCAGCGAAACCAATATCGACTACAAGGCCGAACTCAATCGGCACCTTGCATGGTTCGAAACCAAACTTCCGCCCCGACCGGCTCGATTTGTAGGTTGGTTGCGCAAGCCCTCATCGAAGCTCATTCGATTCCCGCTTGGCATTTTGCTGATTATCGGCGGGATTTTCAGCATTCTTCCCGTGCTGGGCCTCTGGATGCTGCCGCTCGGACTCATCCTCATCGCGCAGGATATTCCGCCGCTGGAAAAACCGGTGGCGCAGTTTCTCGGTTGGCTTGAGCGAAAGTGGATCGAACGTCAGCGCGCGAAGGGCATTGCTATCGAAGGTCCGGACTCAACTCGTTCCAACGGCGCTGATAGCAAGATTTGAGCGCCTGACTTGATACCAGAGTGCGACAAAGTGGCGACAAGCGTACTACACCTGACTCATTTCGGGCCTGTTGCGCCGCACTGTGTGACTCAAAAACCAACATTCCAAACAAATCAGGCACATATCCTTGAATTACGCGTAAATATGACTTTAACGAATCAGCAGACTGATTCATTTTCGCCTCCTGGGGTCAATCTGGAGGCCAACATATGAACGTCATAGTTTTCGCATCGCGTAAAGGCGGCTCGGGGAAGAGTACCCTGGCTGCACATCTTGCTGCTCAAGTTCATAAATCAACGAAGCCTTGCTTGCTCATCGACGCGGATCCGCAGGGTTCGTTGACGCTGTGGCACAAGCTGCGGGGAACAAATGAACCGCCGCTGAAGATCGCAAATCGCAGCGTGACCGAAATGGTTGCCGCCGCGAAGCGTGACGGTTTTGAATGGGTGTTCATCGACACCCCGCCGAACACATCGGCTGTGGTCGACGATGCCATCAAGAACGCGACCATGGTGATCATTCCTGCGCGTCCCGGCGTGTTCGACGTCGACGCCGTACAGGCGACGATTCAGTCCTGCCGTTCGGCCCGCAAGCCATATGCGGTTGTCATCAACGGTGCGCCGGCACGCCGTGACGATTCCGAAAGCCGTATCGTGACGATCGCCCGCGAAGCGCTCGCCAAGTTCAAGGCTCCGGTGTGGTCCGGTCAGATCACCAACCGTGCAGATCTCCTGCTCGCGCTTGGCAACGGCGAAGGCGCCCGCGAATATCAGGCAGAAGGTCGCGCAGCCAGCGAGATCGGGAAGCTGTGGGCGGCGATCGAACGTTCGATCAAGGCTATTCGCGGCAACGGATCGGCGACCGGCGCGATGCACAAGCAGGCGGCCTGATAGCCGTTCTGCTCTTTTGACCCCAGAAAAAGCGCGCGAGACTTTCGCGCGTTTTTTGTCGTTGGTATGACCGCGACGGTGGGGTGTTCACGCCTATGCTGAAATGGCGATATCTCCGGCGGGCGAGGTCACCCCTTGGGTGACTTCACGGAAATTGTCTATGTCAGCCGGACGGCCGAGCAGATAGCCCTGCGCCTCGTCGCATTTCTCGTCGCGCAGGAATGCGAACTCCGCTTCGGTTTCCACGCCTTCGGCGAGCACCGGCAGCCCAAGCCCGCGGCCGAGGCCGAGGACGGCGCGCACGATTGCTGCTGCTTGGCTGTTGGTGTTCACCGACCTGATGAACGATCCGTCGATCTTGATCTTGTCGAAAGGGAATGCGCGCAGGTTCGACAGCGACGAGTAGCCGGTGCCGAAATCATCCATGGCGATGTGAACGCCGAGCGCCTTGATCCGGCGGAGTGTCAGCAATGCGCGATCGAAGTCGCGGATCAGCGCAGTCTCGGTGATCTCCAGTTCGAGCCGATGCGGGGGCAGGCCGGTTTCCAGCAAGACCTCATGGACGGTTGCGACAAAGCTATCGTGGTGGATCTGAACCGCCGAGACATTGACCGCGATGGTCAACGGATGCTTCCACGTCGCCGCTTCACGGCAGGCGGCGCGCAGCACCCATTCGCCGATGCCGAGAATGGCGCCGGTGTCTTCCGCAATCGGAATGAAGATGTCGGGGCGAATATTGCCGCGGACGGGATGGTTCCAGCGCAGCAGTGCCTCGAAGCCGATCACACGGCCCGACTCCATGGTGCCCTGGGGCTGATAGACCACTTTCAGCTGATTGGCATCGATGGCGTTGCGCAGATCGTGTTCGAGCAGCCGGCGGTCGCGCACGGCTTCCCCCATTGCAGGTTCGAAGAAGCGCCATGTCGCGCGGCCTTCGGATTTGGCGCGGTAGAGCGCGGTGTCGGCGCAAGCGAGCAACGTGTCGCGATCACTGGAGTCGTCGGGGCAGAGTGCGATACCGACACTGGCGGTGACGCTGCCGAGTTCGAAGGTGGCATCCTTGCTCCGGAACGCTTCCAGTATCCTGTCGGCGAACTGACTCGCAGCTGCGGGCGAGGTCAGGTTCGGCAAGAGAATGGCGAACTCGTCGCCGCCAAGACGCGCCATCATCTCGCCTTCGCCAAGCAGGGCGGTGATGCGTGCCGTTACGCTCTTGAGGACCTTGTCGCCGGCGGCGTGGCCGAACAGGTCATTGACCTGCTTGAACTGATCGAGATCCAAAGCGAGTACGGCGAGCGGGCGGTCCTTGGATAGTGTCGCAATCTCCTGATCGATTCGATCATGGAACGTGCCGCGATTGGGTAGTCCGGTCAGGGAGTCGTAGTGGGCGAGATAGCGGATGTGCTGTTCGGCCTGCTTGCGTTCGCGGAGGTCACGTACGGCGATGACCTGATGTGGCTTCCCCGCAAAGTCGATTCCACGCAGGATCAATTCAACTGGGATCGTCTGGCCGTTGCGCTGTCGCAGATTCGCTTCCACCGATTTGTCAGGCTGGCTCATGATCTGAGTCCGCGTATCGCCATCGGGGAAGCAGTCTTGCAGACGCCCGCCAATCAGCAATTCAGCGGACGATCCCGCCAGCGCGGCGAAGGACGTGTTGACCGTGACGATCGTGTCGCCGTCGCACACCAGCAGGCCTTCGACGGCAGCATTGGCGAGTCCGCGCATGCGGTCGGCTTCGAGATCGGAGCGGCGGTGATCACGGATATCCAACACGATGCCGGCCAGCGCCAGGCCAATGATGGCGAAGCTGATCAATGAGACGCCAAGTGCGAGCCATCCGGCGGGAATGGTGAGCGGCGAGACGGCGATGGTGGGATCCGGGGTGATCGTGACCGCGCTCATCGCCGTGAAATGGTGACTGCAGATCGCGAGCGTCAGCAGCAGCGCGCCGCTGATCTTCCAGCGCAGGTTGGTGCCATGCACCCCTACCGGAAGCGCGATCGCACCGAGCACGGCTCCCAATACGATCGAGACGATGACGAGCGTCGTATCCCAGTCGATGCGCGCTTGAAGTTCGAAGGCGGCCATGCCGGTGTAATGCATCGCCGCGATGCCGCCCGCGACGACCGCGCCGCCGATCCAGAGGCCGGCACGAAAATTCGGGATCAACGACACGGCAAGGCCGGCGCCGGTCAGCAGCAGCGCGGCGATCAGCGAGACGACCGTAAGTACAATATTGTAGCCGCTCGGCATCCCCGGCGAGAACGCCAGCATCGCTACGAAATGCGTGGCCCAGATGCCGAAGCCCGTGGAGATCGCGGATACCGCGAGCCAGACGAGGCGCATCTGGCCTGTGGCGCTTCGCGCATGACGGAGCAGGTTGATAGCAGCGAGGGACGCGATCGCGCAGATGATGGCCGCGAGTCCGACGAGCCTGAAATCATGGGCATTGGCGATGCAGTTATAGATCGTAAGCATGTACAGATACCGCGCGCGGGATTACCGCAATTGCGCGGGACGTTAGATATAAGTACGTAAAGACACGTAAATACCGGCGATCGGCGCTATTAGATCGTCCCGTGTGCTATCGCTGCGCATGCTTATCCAGTCGTAAATTTTGCGGATATTCGCCGGCTCTTGATGACCTAAAGGTGTAGTCGCATTTCAGCGCCACCCTCACCGGGCAAAAAACGTAACGACTGATCAACCGTTTTCCAACATCGCGCCCGCTCGTCGCATTCGCGTCACCGGTCGACGCGACTGACCACGTCCATCAACTCGGCGATCTTGCGGCGTTGGTCGGCCTTGTCGCCTGACGAGATCGCGTGCTCAACGCAATGCGCGACATGATCTCGCAGGATCTCCTCTTCGACCCGCCGCAAGGCTGCGCGGGCCGCGGCGATCTGCGTAACCACATCGATGCAATAGCGGTCGGCCTCGACCATGCCGGCAAGGCCGCGAACCTGGCCCTCGATCCGTTTGAGGCGTTTTAAACAGGACGTCTTGATCTCGCTGCGCATGAGGTTCATATACCCCCATAGGGTATATGTTTCAAGAGGCGAGGTCGCGATGGCGGAGACAACTCACACGCATACGGGGCACGATGCCCACGCCGGTCACACGCATGGCGCATGCTGTTCGCATGGTCACCATCACGCCGAGGCTGCGCCGACCAAAGTGCTCGATCCGGTCTGCGGCATGACCGTCGATCCCGCGACTGCCAAGAACCGTCTGATTTATCAGGGCCATGAGTATTTCTTCTGCAGCGCGCGCTGTCGCGAGCGGTTCAATGCGAATCCCGAGAGTTTCCTGAAGTCGAAGGAGCCCGCGCCGCCCGCACCAGCCGGCACCATCTATACGTGCCCGATGCACCCGGAGATCCGTCAGGAAGGACCCGGGAGCTGTCCGATCTGCGGCATGGCGTTGGAGCCGGAGCAGGTCTCGCTCGACGACAAGCCCGATCCTGAACTGATCGACATGACCCGGCGCTTCTGGATCGCGCTGGCACTGACATTGCCGGTGTTCGTGCTCGAGATGGGCGCGCATCTCGGCCTGATGCAGCTGGTATCGCAGACCACATCGAACTGGATCTCGTTGGTGCTGGCGACACCCGTGGTGCTGTGGGCCGGCGCGCCGTTCTTCGAACGCGGATGGCGCTCGGTGGTGACGCGCAATCTCAACATGTTCACGCTGATTGCTATGGGTACCGGTGTGGCCTGGATCTACAGCGTTGTGGCCACCTTCGCGCCCGGTCTGTTTCCCGACACGTTCCGTGACCATCACGGTGCAGTGGCGGTCTATTTCGAAGCCGCTGCTGTCATCACAGTGCTCGTTTTGCTCGGACAGGTGCTCGAGCTGCGTGCGCGCAATCAGACGTCAGGTGCTATCCGCGCGCTGCTCGGTCTTGCACCGAAGACCGCGCGGCGCATCGGCAAGGACGGTGATGAGGACGTCGCGCTCGACGCCATCGCCATCGGCGATTTGTTGCGCGTAAGGCCGGGCGAGAAAATTCCGGTCGACGGTGTCGTCACCGAGGGGCGTTCGTCGGTGGATGAATCCATGGTCACCGGCGAGTCCATGCCGGTGAGCAAGGCCGAAGGCGCGCGCGTCATCGGTGGCACCGTCAACCAGAGCGGCGGCCTCGTGCTACGGGCCGACAAGATCGGCCGTGATACGATGTTGTCGCGCATCGTCGACATGGTCGCCAAGGCGCAGCGCTCGCGTGCACCGATCCAGCGTCTCGCGGATCGTGTCGCCGGCTGGTTCGTGCCGGCCGTGCTGGCCGCGGCGGTGATCGCATTCATCGCCTGGGCGACATTCGGGCCGGAGCCGCGGCTCTCGTTCGCGCTTGTTGCTGCGGTCACTGTGCTGATTATCGCGTGCCCCTGCGCGCTCGGTCTCGCAACGCCCATGTCGATCATGGTCGGCGTCGGCCGCGGCGCCCATGCCGGCATTCTGGTGCGTGACGCGCAGGCGCTGGAGCGCCTGGAAAGCATCGACACCATCGTGATCGACAAGACCGGCACGCTGACGGAAGGCAAGCCGAAATTGGTGAGCATCTCGCCGGCGGAAGGGTTCAACGAAAGTGAGATTCTGCAACTTGCTGCAAGTATCGAACGTTCCAGCGAGCATCCGTTGGCGCAAGCCATCGTCAATGAAGCAAAGCAACGCAATGTGGTGCTGAGCGATGCCAGTGACTTCGCCTCGCCGTCCGGCAAAGGCGTATCGGGTGTGGTCAATGGCAAGCGCGTTGCGCTCGGCAATGCGATGCTGATGGACGAATTGAAAGTGGACACGACGCGCTCCGACGGCGTCGCCGAACTGGCGCGGCAGAACGGTGCGACTGCCATCTTCGTGGCCATTGATGGCAGCGTCGCCGGCGTGATGGCGATTGCCGATCCCGTGAAGCCATCGGCGCAGGACGCGTTGAAGAAGCTGCGCGCCGACGGCCTGCGCATCGTCATGCTCACCGGCGACAATGCGACGACGGCTAAAGCCGTCGCAAAGACACTGGGTATCGATGAGGTCGAGGCGGGTGTGTTGCCGGAGCGCAAGAGTGACGTGGTCACACGTCTGCGCGGCGAAGGCCGCCGGGTCGCCATGGTTGGCGATGGCGTCAACGATGCACCTGCGCTGGCTGCTGCGGATGTCGGCATCGCCATGGGGACCGGCACCGATGTCGCGATCGAGAGTGCTGGCGTGACGTTGCTGACCGGCGATCTGATGGGGCTGGTGCGCGCGCGCGAACTATCAAAGGCTGTGATGGGTAATATCCGTCAGAATCTGATTTTCGCCTTCATCTACAATGCGGCCGGCGTGCCGATTGCGGCCGGTGTGCTGTATCCGATCTTCGGCATCCTGCTGTCGCCGATGCTCGGCGCTGCAGCGATGGCGCTGTCCTCGGTGAGCGTGATCGGGAATGCGCTCCGGCTGGCGAAAGTGAAGCTGGACTGACAATTCGCGGGCGCAAAAAAAAAGCCGGACTCAAACGAGTCCGGCTCTGAGGTATTGGCCTCGAGAGGCCGACACAATCACCTTCCAAGAGGGATTACTGAGACTTCGCACCACTGGAGGAGGGGGACAAATGCGCAGCGCAAAATCTCAGCGTCTGAGAAGTATGATCCCTGAAGGTGGCATGCAGCAACGCATCACTTGGCATGTCTGACATGCTGGGAAGCGTGGGCATATCTGCCCTGAAATATTGCGGGTTAGGACGGCCAGCGCTGCGCCTTGCTGACGATGAAGTCGCGGAACACCTGCACACGGGCGACCGTCTTCAACTCTTCGGGATAGACAAAATAAGTGTCGAGTTGAATCGAGTCCGACTCGCTGAAGAGCTGAACCAGACGATCGTTTTCTTCGACCAGGTAGTCCGGCAATGCTGCAATGCCCAAGCCCTGCTGGCAGGCGCGCATCAGGCCCAGAATATTGTTGACCTTGAAGTAGGGTTCGCGCGGGCCGGAGCCGTTGCGCCCGGCATCGATCAGCCAGCTGCGGTTTTGCAGGTGCGGGGACACCTGGGCGTCGCTCAGCATGATAATGCGGTGCCCGTCGAGTTCGTCGAGGGTGCGCGGGGTGCCGAAATGCTTGATATATTCCGGCGAGCAATAAGCGTGGAATCCCATGGCGAACAGCTTGCGCTGGATCAGGTCCGGCTGGGTCGGCTTGCGGGTGCGGATGGCCACATCGGCCTCGCGCATCGACAGGTCGAGTTCCTCGTCGGTGACGATCAGCGAAATGCGGATTTCCGGATAGAGCGCGGTGAACTCGCCAAGGCGTGGGATCAGCCAGTTGATGCCGACGCCCGGGGTTGTGGTGACCTTGAGGTCGCCGCTCGGCCGCTCGCGGCTGTCGGTCAGCTTTGCGCGGGCCGCCTGGAGCTGCATGAACACGTCATGGGCGGTGCGGAACAGCAGGTCGCCCTGTTCGGTGAGGATCAGGCCGCGGGCGTGGCGGTGGAACAGCGAGACCGCCAGTTCCTGCTCAAGCGCGCTCACCTGTCGTGAGACTGCCGATTGCGACAGGCCCAGTTGCTCGCCTGCATGCGTGAAGCTCCCCGCTTCCGCCGCCGCGTGAAACACCTTCAGCTTGTCCCAGTCCATATCTGTAAATCCGTCGCGGGTTCGTTTGATCATCATTCGGCCGCTGCGCGGTCATGAGCATGCGCGGCAAGATAGCGTTCGGCTTCGAGGGCGGCCATGCAGCCCATACCGGCGGCGGTGACCGCCTGCCGATAGGTTTCGTCCGCCACGTCGCCGGCGGCGAACACGCCGGGCATCGAGGTTGCGGTGGAATTCGGAGCCACTTCGACGTAGCCCGAGGGCTTCAGCTTGATCTGGCCCTTGATGAGTTCGGTCGCGGGCGCGTGGCCGATGGCAATGAAGACGCCGTCAGCTGACACCTGAGTGATGGCGCCGGTCTTGACGTTCTTCAGGCGCACATGGGTGACCTTGGCCGGGCCTTCGGTGCCGCAGATCTCATCGAGCGCCGAGTCCCAGACCACCTTGATCTTCGGGTGCTTGAACAATCGCTCCTGCAGGATGCGTTCGGCGCGGAAATGGTCGCGGCGATGCACGATGGTGACCTGGGAGGCGAAATTGGTCAGGAACAAAGCTTCCTCGACGGCCGTGTTGCCGCCGCCGACCACGATCACTTCCTTGTTGCGATAGAAGAATCCGTCGCAGGTGGCGCAGGCGGATACGCCGCCGCCCTGGAATTTCTCTTCCGAGGGGATGCCGAGCCACCGCGCCTGCGCGCCGGTGGCCAGGATCACGGTTTCGGCCAGATAGACATCGCCGCTGTCGCAGGTCAGGCGGAACGGGCGCTGGCTCAGATCCATGTCACTGACCAGATCGGTGACGATCTTGGTGCCGACGTGATGCGCCTGCTTCTCCATCTGCTCCATCAACCAGGGACCCTGGACGACGTCGGCGAAGCCCGGATAGTTCTCGACATCTGTCGTGATGGTCAGCTGGCCGCCGGGCTGAATCCCCTGGATCAGGACGGGCTCGAGCATCGCACGTGCGGCGTAGATAGCGGCAGTGTAGCCAGCCGGGCCTGAGCCGATGATGACGACTTTGGCATGGATGGGGGCGGCCATGGTCGAGTCCCTTTCTGAAGGGAAATTGGTCATTGCTGAGGCGAAATGTGCCGGCGAACACGTCGCTGCGGCGTCGAAAGTCTTGTCTGCTAGTGTAGAATATCTGGCGAGCCATGCAAGAATTGCAATTCGTCCCGGCAATTTTTCCCCCGGAGACACTTAATTTCTGCGATGCACGCGCAATAAAATTGCGCAAGTTGCGGCTCCTGCGCTAAGAGAGTTCAAACGGTTTCTTTGAATACCAGCCAGGATCCGCGCCGCGTGCCGAAAAGCCTAGACGACATCGACCTCAAAATTCTCAGCGAAATCCAGGCCGACGGCCGAATCACCAATGTGGAACTCGCCAAGCGCGTTGGCATCTCGCCGCCGCCCTGCCTGCGGCGGGTCCGGACGCTGGAAGAGGCTGGCTATATCCAGGGCTACCGCGGGTTGCTGGATCCGCGATTGCTCGGTTTCGACGTTACCGTGTTTGCCTCGGTCCACCTGTCGAGCCAGGCCGATGCCGATCTCAAGGCGTTCGAGGATTTCGTCCGCAAGGAGCCGTTGGTGCGGGAGTGCTGGATGCTGTCGGGCGAGATCGACTTCATCCTGAAATGCGTGGCGCCAGATATGGCGACCTTTCAGGATTTCGTCGGCCATCTCACGGCCGCACCGCATGTCCGCAACGTCCGCACGTCCTTGGTCTTGCAGAATTCGAAATACGCAGCCGCGGTGCCGCTCGAGCTGAGGGCCGCGGATTAGCAGCGAGCGCTAAAAGCAAAGGGCGCCCACCTTGCGGTGAGCGCCCTTTTTTATTGCCGTGATGTCGAGCTTAGCTCTTCTTGCGCAGTATCGCGTCGAGGCTGATCGGGCCTCCGCCTGACGTCGCAAGATAGAGGCAGGAGAAGCAGAACAGGATGGCAGCGGTGCCGCCGTTGAGCAGCGGCAGGAAAACCGGATCCGCGCCTTTAAACATGTGACCGAGGAAGTAAGCGAAAGCCATTTCGCCGGCGAGGATGAACGCAACTGGGCGCGTGAACAGGCCGAGCAGCAGCAGCGCACCGCCGACGAGTTCAAGCGTTGCCGCGACCTGGATCAACGGCGGGATATTCGCGAAATAGGGCAGAACCGGAAATTTGAAGATCTTGGCGATGCCATACTGCAGCAGCAGCAGGCCCGTGATGAAGCGGAAAAGGCTTAGTGCAGCAGGCTGAAATTTAGCGAAGGCTTGGTCCATGTCATTAGTCCCCCTGTGATGACCATCGTTTCTAGCATTACTGCAATGCAAAATGCTGGTCACTCTCGTGTGAAAACACGTGAGCTGTGGAAGTATTCCAGAAGTTTTCGTGAGTAGCGATGGCTGGATACCGCCATCAGGGGATAATAAAAAAGCCGCGCATCATGCGCGGCTTTCTTGTTTCGCGTTGAGCGCTGTCGATCAGCGCCACTCGACCTTGGTGATCTCATAGGCCTTGGCCCCGCCGGGAGCGACGACTTCGACCGATGCGCCTTTGCTCTTGCCGATCAGCGCACGCGCCAGTGGCGAGGTAATCGAGATGCGACCTTTCTTGGCATCAGCCTCGGGCTCGCCGACGATCTGCCAGACTGCCTTCTTCTCGGTGTCCTCATCGATCAGCGTCACGGTCGCGCCGAACTTGATGGTATCGCCGGACAGCTTCGAGATATCGATGATATCGGCGCGGGCGAGCTTGTCCTCGATATCGCTGATGCGGCCTTCATTATGCGACTGCTCTTCCTTGGCGGCGTGATACTCGGCATTTTCCGAGAGGTCGCCATGGGAGCGCGCTTCGGCGATCTGCTCGATGATCCGCGGACGGTGCACCGACTGACGTTCCTTCAGCTCGACCTCCAGCGCAGCGTAGCCACCTGCTGTCATCGGGACCTTCTCAACCATTCTCTTCGTCCTCTAACGTCATGCGGAACGCGGCGGCGCGCGCATGAAACCATTCGTTCTGCAAGATGTCGGCTTGGCTGCGCTTGCAGCCAGTTCAGACGCCGGCTTCGAGTGCCGAAACAAAACAAAGACGCGACCGGTGAGTTCCGGTCGTGCCTTGCCTAGCTGATCTCGTCGGACCTGCAGTCCGCCCGAATTCAGGCTTCGGAAAAGTAACTCTGCAATGTGCGGACCTCAAGGTCCCCGCCCAGATAGGCCCGGACGCCCTGTGCAGCCGCCACGGCACCCGAAAGAGTGGTGTAATACGGTACTTTATGCAAGAGGGCAGCCCGCCGCAGCGAGCGGCTGTCCGCCAGGGCCTGCGGCCCGTCGGTGGTGTTCAGAACCAGCTGAATCTCGCCATTGGTGATGGCATCGACGATGTGCGGCCGGCCTTCCAGCACCTTGTTGATCTTCTCGGCGGGGACGCCGTTGTCGACCAGGAAGCGCTGGGTCCCCGATGTCGCGAGCACCTTGAAGCCGTTCGACGAGAGCAGCTTCACGGCATCGAGAATGCGCGTCTTGTCGCTTTCGCGCACCGACACGAACACGGTGCCACTGCGCGGCACGCGGGTGCCGCCGCCGAGCTGGCTCTTGGCGAAGGCGATTTCGAACGAGCGATCGATGCCCATCACTTCGCCGGTGGAGCGCATCTCCGGGCCGAGCACCGTATCGACGCCGGGGAAGCGCGCGAACGGGAAGACCGATTCCTTGACGCCGACATGGTCGAGCTTGCGCTTCTTCAGATTGAAGTCGGCGAGCTTCTCGCCGGCCATGATACGCGCGGCGATCTTGGCCACCGGCATGCCCATCACCTTGGCAACGAAAGGCACGGTGCGCGACGCGCGCGGATTGACTTCGAGCACGTAGATGTCGCGATCCTTGACCGCGAACTGGACGTTCATCAGTCCGACCACGTCGAGGCCGAGCGCCATGTCGCGGGTCTGACGTTCGAGCTCGGCGATCATGTCGTCGTCGAGCGAATGCGGCGGCAGCGAGCAAGCCGAGTCGCCGGAGTGAATGCCGGCTTCCTCGATATGCTCCATGATGCCGACGATGAAGGTATCCTTGCCATCGCACAGGCAGTCGACGTCGACTTCGATGGCATCCGACAGATAGCGATCGAACAGCAGCGGATTGGTGCCGAGCACCGTATTGATCTGGCCGGTCTTGTCGTTCGGATAGCGCGCCTTGACGTCGCCAGGCACCAGCTCCGGCAGCGTGCCGAGCAGGTAATCGCCGAGCTGGCTTTCCTCGCGGATGATCTGCATCGCGCGGCCGCCGAGCACGTAGGATGGACGCACCACCAGCGGCAGGCCGAGATCGGCTGCGACAAGGCGGGCCTGTTCGACCGAATAGGCGATGCCGTTCTTCGGCTGCTTCAGCTTGAGCTTGTCGAGGATGCGCTTGAAGCGATCGCGATCTTCGGCAAGATCGATGGCATCCGGCGAGGTACCGAGGATCGGCACGTCGGCGGCTTCCAGCGCGCGCGCGAGCTTCAGCGGGGTCTGGCCGCCGAACTGCACGATCACGCCGTGCAGCGTGCCGTTCTGACGTTCGGTGTCGATGATTTCGAGCACGTCTTCGGCGGTCAGTGGCTCGAAATACAGGCGATCCGCGGTGTCGTAGTCGGTCGACACGGTCTCCGGATTGCAGTTGACCATGATGGTTTCGTAGCCGGCGTCGGCGAGCGCGAAGCAGGCGTGACAGCAGCAATAGTCGAACTCGATGCCTTGGCCGATACGGTTCGGGCCGCCGCCAAGAATGATGACCTTGTTCTTGTCCGACGGCTGACTCTCGTCAGCGAAGGCGCCTGCGAAGGACGACTCATAGGTCGAATACATGTAAGCGGTCGGCGAGGCGAATTCGGCGGCGCAAGTGTCGATGCGCTTGAACACCGGTCGCACATCGAGCGAGCGGCGCAGGGTCTTGACGTCGGCCTCGGTCTTGCCGGCGAGCACGGCGAGGCGCGCGTCGGAGAAGCCCATGGCCTTCAGCGTCCGCATGCCGAAGGCGTTGGCGGGCAGGCCATTGGCCTTCACCTTGGCTTCCATCTCGACAATGCCGCGCATCTCGGCGAGGAACCACGGATCGATCTTGCAAGAGTTGAAGATCTCCTCATCGGTCCAGCCCAGACGCATGGCCTGACCGACTTGCAACAGACGGTCCGGCGTCGGTGTACCCAGAGCAGCGCGGATCGCGTTCTTGTCGTCGCCGCGGCCGAGATCCTCGATCTCGATTTCGTCGAGACCGGTCAGGCCGGTTTCAAGTCCGCGCAGCGCCTTCTGCAAGCTTTCCTGGAATGTGCGGCCGATGGCCATCACTTCGCCGACCGACTTCATCGACGTCGTCAGCGTGCGCGATGCGCCGGGGAATTTCTCGAAGGCGAAACGGGGAATCTTGGTGACGACATAGTCGATGGTCGGCTCGAACGACGCAGGCGTTGCGCCGCCGGTAATGTCGTTGGCGATTTCATCGAGTGTGTAACCGACAGCGAGCTTCGCTGCGACCTTGGCGATCGGGAAACCGGTGGCCTTCGAGGCCAGCGCCGACGAGCGCGACACGCGCGGATTCATTTCGATCACGACCATGCGGCCGTCGGCAGGATTGACGCCGAACTGCACGTTGGAGCCGCCGGTCTCGACGCCGATCTCGCGCAGCACCGCCAGCGAGGCGTCGCGCATGATCTGATATTCCTTGTCGGTCAGCGTCAGCGCCGGCGCGACGGTGATGGAGTCACCGGTATGCACGCCCATCGGATCGAGATTCTCGATCGAGCAGATGATGATGCAGTTGTCTTTTTTATCGCGGACGACTTCCATCTCGTACTCTTTCCAGCCGAGCACTGACTCTTCGATCAGCACTTCGTTGGTCGGAGACGCGTCGAGGCCGCGCTCGATGATGTCGAGGAATTCTTCGCGGTTATAGGCAATGCCGCCGCCGGTACCGCCCATGGTGAAGGACGGGCGGATGATCGCGGGCAAACCAATTTCAGACAGCGCCATCAGCGCCTGGCCGAGGGCATGCTCCTGATAGCGCTTGCGGCGGTCGCCTTCATGCAGCACCCACTGCCGCTCGTGCTCGGCCAGCGCGTCGCCGGTCAGCTTGGCTTTTTCGGCCTGGTGCTGCTCGCGGTATTGCTTCTTCAGCGCGGATGCATTGGCGAGCCGCGACTTCGGCGTCTCCAGGCCAATCTTCGTCATCGCCTCGCGAAACAGCTGGCGGTCTTCGGCCTTGTCGATCGCTTCGGCGGTGGCGCCGATCATCTCGACGTCGAACTTCTCCAGCGTGCCCTGCTGGCGCAGCGACAGCGCGCAGTTCAGCGCGGTCTGGCCGCCCATGGTCGGCAGTAGCGCAAAACCCTTGGAGCGGTCGCCGCGCTCTTTTTCGATGATCTTGGCGACGATCTCGGGTGTGATCGGCTCGATATAGGTCGCGTCCGCCAGTTCCGGGTCCGTCATGATCGTGGCCGGATTGGAATTGACCAGAACGATCCGGTAGCCCTCTTCCTTGAGCGTCTTGACGGCTTGTGTGCCCGAATAGTCGAACTCGCAGGCCTGGCCGATCACGATAGGACCGGCGCCGATGATCAGGATGGTGGATATGTCGGTGCGTTTTGGCATTTAAACTCGCGGTGGTGACAAATCGGCACAAAAAAAGGGCGCGCATACGCGCGTCCCTCGGGCCCGGGCGCCAAACCAGCCATTGACCCCTCAGGGAGCCATAGGCCGATCCTCGCGCGCGGCTGTCTTTAGACCACTATAACGGGGCGGGGAAGGCTTTTGAAGGTGCCATCAACCGGCAATTTGGGCCGGTTTCGGGCGCTTCAGAAGGTGTCCGGCGAGGACGAGCGCGAGGGCTGCCGCCTCGGCGCAGCCGCCGATCCAGCCGAGGTGGTTGGAGCTCAATGTCGACAGCACCACGCCGCCCAACGCGCTGCCGGCGGCAAAGCCGATATACATGGCCGAGGCGTTCAGCGAGAGCGCGATGACCGAGGCTTCCGGCGTGACGCGCACGAGATGTGCGACCTGTCCGGGATAGAACATCCAGCCGGCAATGCCCTGGGTAAAAATGAAGACCAGAAACAGCACGCCCGCAGTGGCGGGCGGCGCGAATGTCAGGGCCACCGATTGCAGCGTCAGTGACAGCATCATGCCGATCAGGCCCAGCGTCGAGGTCCGGAGCGGCCCGATACGGTCGGACATCGCGCCGCCCAGGGTATTTCCGATGGCCGCGGCGACGCCAAAGACCAGCAGTGCCAGACTGATTCCGTTGGCGTCAAAGCCGAGCCGATGCAGCGGCACAGCCAGATAGGTGAATGAGGTAAAGCCCCCGAGGCCCCACATGCAGGTTACGGCAAGGGTTTTCAGCACTTCGGGATGGCGCGCAACGGCGAGCCTCTGACCGAGGGTGGCAGCAGTGCGCGGCAAACCGCGGGGCAATCCCAGCAGCAGCCCGGCCAATGCGACGGCGCCGAGCGCTGCGACCATCACGAATGTCGACCGCCAGCCAAAATGACTGCCGACCCAGGTTCCGAGCGGCACGCCCAGAACCGTCGCCACCGTCAGGCCGGAGATCACCAGCGACGCGGCGCGGCCACGGCGTTCCGGTGCAGCGATCGCGATTGCGACGGCCATGGCGGTCGGCATGCACAGTCCGGCGCCCACGGCCATCAGCATGCGCGACAGCAGGAGCGTGCCGAATGTGGTCGCAACGGCCGCCAAAAGATTTCCGACGATGAAACAGACCAGCGCCAGCGAGACGACGGTGCGGCGGTCAAAATTGCTGAACAGCACAGCCAGGATCGGCGAGCCGATGGCATAAGTGATGGCGTAAACGGTGACCAATTGTCCCGTAGCCGCCAACGTGACGTTCAGGTCCGTTGCCATGATTGGAAGAAGACCAGCAATTACAAATGCTTCGGTCCCAATCGCAAATGCCGCAAGGGCCAGCCAGAAAACGCTCATCGCCAAATCCTTAGTTCAAGGTCTGTTGAACTATTGATGCGGCGGTGCAGAATGTCAAATGGTTCAAGAAATATTGAACATTGCGGCAGCCGGCCGGAATCAGTATTGAGGAGTCATGAGCCGCATTCTCCCGCATCCCACGCGCGAACAGATCGAATTGCCTGGCGTGATGGATTGCCTGAGCGATCCGATCCGGCTGGCGATCGTCTACAATCTGGCCAAACGCGAGAAAGAGGTCGGAGAATTGCGCTGCGGCGATTTTTACGGCCTCAGCGGCAAGTCCAATCTCGCCTATCATTTTGCGAAACTGCGCGAGGCCGGCCTGATGGAAACGCGCGCGGTGGGGACGGCGAGGTTGATGAAACTGCGCCGCGAAGATCTCGAGAGCAGATTTCCGGGTTTGCTGGATGCGGTGCTCGCATCGGCTGAGCGCGATGCCGAGCGCCTGCAGCTTCCGGTGCTGGAATTCACCGAAGCCTGACAGCGCCGACCCACTGGTAAATGTCTGAAAGGTTGGAGGCCCAGCCTGGACTTGAACCAGGATAAAGAGCGATGCATCGCCCCCGCGTAGACATTTCCGCCACCGGGCCGAGCACAATGTTACCGATCACGGGGTGGCGATCCACCTCAAGTTTTGTAAACCGTCCGTTAACCTTAATCGTCCGTTTGCCCCAGCCGATACCTCAGAATGCGTGATGGGCGACAAAGGTCATGCGCGAGGAATTGTGGCCGATATTGACCGGCGCCCGCGAGGCCCGGAAACCGGCCGCGGTCAGCTTGGCCAGCATCTCCGCCTCGCTGTAGCGCTGCAGGCCGACCTTGGTGCGCAGCTGGCGGTAGTCCGAGAGGGCCGTGCGCACGAGGCCCACGAAAGCATCCCAGAGAAAGCCGTGTTCCCGGGCGAGCTTCAGCAACGCCATGACGTCGGTCGCCATGCCGACATCGGGCTGCAGGATGTCGCCGACTACCAGCTTGCCGCCAGGCGCCAGCAGCCGCTTGATGATCGCAAAGGCATCGTCGAGTTCGGGGCCTGTCATGTACTGAGCCACCGAATTCATGACAGCCAGGTCGATCGACTGCGCCGTCATGTTGCGCAACTCTTCCAGCGACCGGACCCGGATTTTGGTGTTGGGCGCGAAGCGGGCGACCAGTCGGCCGCGAACGCCAGGCGCGGGCTCTGCCAGGATCAGCTTGCTGCAGGCATTGGCCACTTTGGCGGCCGAGAGTGCTTCGCCGCAGGCGTAGTCGAGCACGACGGCATCCTGAGAGGCGATGTAGCCAATGATATCGCGGGCGATGACCTCGAAATGCACGTCACGATGCAGCTTGCTCGCATAAATCGTATGCGTGGAATCGTAATAATCGATCCAATCTTCCATCGTCTGCCCGGCCCGATTGTTGTTCCCGTGTCGGGAACCCCTATATTTGTGATGCGTTGAAACGGTCTAGAGCGTTTTCAGGCGCGTGGGAAACCGCCTTTCCTTCAAGAACCGCAGTTTTCGGAAATTTGCAGTGCTTTCCGTCAAGACCACTCCGATTTTTCCTGAAATCTTCCGCCCTGACGACAACCCTCCAGCCATCAAATCATCCGACACGGGAAGGTAAGTAACGTGAGCACCAAGACATCGAAAATCGCTGCCGAAATGAATACCCCGACTGACCTCTCAGCCGACGCCGTGGAGAAGGTGGCCAAGGCGCTGAACGGGTTGCTCGCCGACGCTTTCGCGCTTTACCTGAAGACCAAGAATTTTCACTGGCATCTCAGCGGGCGCCATTTCCGCGACTATCACCTGATGCTCGACGAGCAGTCCGACCAGATTTTTGCGACGACTGACCCATTGGCAGAGCGCGTGCGCAAGATCGGCGGTCGCACGCTGCGTTCGATCGGCGAAGTCGCCAAGCTGCAGACCATCAAGGACAATGACGAGGCTTATGTGCCGCCGGTGGAGATGCTGCGCGAGCTGATGAACGACAACAAGAAGATGGCAGCGGCGATGCGCAAGGCTCACGAGGTCTGCGACGACGCCAAGGACATCGCCAGCGCCAGCCTGCTTGAAAACTACATCGACGACACCGAGCGCCGCACCTGGTTCCTGTTCGAGGCGTCGCAGCAGGAAGGCGGCAACGAGGCGTAAGCTTCGTTCCCGATTGAATATGTCAAAGCGCCCGCTTCACAGCGGGCGTTTTCATGTGGAGATGCTGCCGTTGTTCGGCACAAGCGCTGGGCCGCGGTTATTCAGGCTGAATACCGAGCTCCTGAATCGTCTTGCCCGTGGCGACAAGCTCGGCGTCGAAAAAGCGCTTCGCGCCCGCAGGCGTCACCACGTCACCGGAGGCGACATCGAAGCCTAGCACGGGCGCGCGCTCCTGCACGTCCGGCGATTTCAGTGCCTGCGCAATCTCGGCACTGAGTTTGTCGACGATCTCGGCAGGTGTCCCGGTCGGGGCCATCATCATGAACCAGCCTTGCAGATCCGCGCCCTTCAACGTCTCGGCAATTGCGGGCACATCCGGCAATGAATCGACGCGCTTGTTGCCGGCAATGGCGAGTGCCCGCAGCGTACCGGCCTTGATGAAGGACTCAGCCACCGATGCGGACTGGATCGTCACCTGGGTGCGTCCGGTCAGGCTGTCCTGGATCGCGTTGGTGATGGTGTTGTAGGGGACCAGGACGAAACTGATGCCCGCCTGCTTGTTGATGGTCTGTGCGATCAGGCCGGAAATGTTGCGCGCGCCGTCGACCGCCATGCTCAGGGAACCGGGGGCGGATTTTTCGAGCGCAATCAATTCCGCAAGCGTCTTTGCTTTCACTTCGGGATTGACGAGCAGCACGTGGTTGCTGCGCGCCACCATCGCCACCGGCACGAAATCCTTCACGGGATCGTAGGGCAGCTTCTTGAACGTATAGGGATTGGTGACCAGCGCCGCCGACGTCGCGAACAGGAAGGTGTAGCCGTCGGGCGCGGCGCGCGCGACCGTCTGTGCGCCGACGAGGTTCGCGGCGCCCGGGCGGTTCTCAACGATGAATTGTTGTCCGAGCGAGCGGGAGAGTTTTTCGGCGACGATGCGGCACAGCACATCCGGGCTGTTGCCCGCCGCCTGCGGCACCACGATCGTCACCGGCTTTTGCGGCCATGATTGCGCGTGGGCGGGCAGCGAGAGGCAAAGAATGCCACCGGTCAACAAGATACGACGGGACAATGTGAGCATGAACTTCCTCCTGAAATGGTTGGCCTGCGATTTCTGATCGCTTGTTGAGGCGTGCTTTTTGAACGAGCGGGTCTTTGTCGTGCGAAGCAGCCCGCGGCGCTGGCGGTGCGGGCTGCCGCTTGCATCAGGCTTCGTCGGCCACGCCGTTGCGCAGCACACCTAGCCGATCGATCTCGACTTCGACGATATCGCCCGGCTTCAGCCAGAGCGGAGGCGTGCGCTTGGCGCCGACGCCGCCCGGCGTGCCGGTGGCGATCACGTCGCCCGGCTCAAGACGGGTGAAGGACGAGCAGTATTCGATCTGACGCGGGATATCGAAGATCATTTGATCGATGGTGGCGTCCTGCACGACCTGGCCATTGACGCGGGTCTGCAGCCGCAGCGGCGCCACGTCGCCGAGTTCGTCCGGCGTCATCATCCAGGGGCCGAAGCCGCCGGTCTCCGGAAAATTCTTGCCGGGCGTGAACTGATGGGTGTGACGCTGGAAATCGCGCACGCTGCCTTCATTGTAGCAGGCGTAACCGGCGATATGGCTCCACGCATCGGCCTGCGTGATGTGGCGGCCGGGCTTGCCGATAATGATGGCGAGTTCGCCTTCGAAGTCGAGGTGGGTCGAGACCTTCGGCCGGATGATATTGGTGAGATGACCGGCCTGACTGTTGGCGAAGCGGCCAAACACCGTGGGATTGTCGACCTCGGCGCGTCCGGTTTCCTTGCGGTGCATCTCGTAGTTCAGGCCGATGCAGAGAATCTTGTCCGGATTCGGAATCACCGGCAACCAGGTAATATCAGCCGTCGGGATACGTTTGGCCTTGTCCGCTGCATCACGCACCACGGACAGAGCGTCGGCTGCAATGACGGATTTGAGATCGGGATAGCGCGCTCCAAGAACCGCGCCGATGTCGAGTGCCTCGTCGCCCTCGATCACACCCCAGGTCTTGCTGGTGCCGATCTGAAAACTTGCCAATTTCATCGTGATGTCCTCGCTGTGGAAGCTGCGTGTCCGTGGGGAATGGTGGTGTGGCGACGCTGTGCGGCCGGCGTGATCATCGGAGCCGCTCAGCAAGATCGGTGAGCAGCGCGTCGAGTGCGCTGGTCTCGCTGGCGACGCCGAAGACGTAATGGTCGGGTCTGACGACGGCGGCATGGCAGCCGTGGCGATCGAACCAGGCAGCGAGAACGCCATCTTCTTCAGTAAGTACGTCATCGGCGGAGGGGCCGATGCGAATTGGCCTGATGTCCAGCCGAGTCAGGATCGCTCGCAGATCGGGACTGAGCTCCAGTTCGTTGCGCATATCGAGCACAAGCCGCCATCCAGTGCCGGCGACGCTATCGAGACGGCGCCGTCCTTCTGCAGTCCTGATCCAGGGCTGTGGAAACAACGTGCCGTGTGCCGTGTGGAGGGGAAATGCCAGTAGTCCCGTCTGCAAGGGCGGCACGATTTCCTGACGGGTGATGGTGCGGGGTTGGCCGCCACCCTCCGCAAGAATGCGCTCGTCGCGTGCTGCTGCGGCGTCGGGATCGCGTTCGCAGATCACATGACCGATGGCCTTGATGCGGGAAGTGAGCTGGCGCACATGCTCGCCGCGCTCCTCGCCGTAGCTGTCGAGCAATTTTGCATTGGATTGTCCGCGGAGTACGCGGTCGAGCTTCCAGACCAGATTGCCGACATCGCGGATACCCTGGCACATACCCTGGCCGATGAAGGGCGGCTGCTGATGTGCGGCATCGCCGGCGAGGAAGATGCGGCCGCGTCGCCATTCCTTCGCGACGAGCGCATGAAACCGGTAGCTCGCAGCACGCCACAGCGTGGCATCATCAGGCGTGATCCAGCGCGCAAGCAGTCGCCAGACTTGCGCGGCCGTTTCCATCTCGCGCGGATCTTCGCCGGGCAGCAGCATGATTTCGAAGCGACGATGATTGCCGGGGCCGATGATGAAGGTCGTGGGCCGCGACGGATCGCAGAATTGCGCCGCGGTCTGCGGCAGTCTGCTGAGGGAGGCGTCGTTGACCTGAAGATCGACGACAAGCCAGGGCTCATCGAAGACAAGATCCTCGAATGCGATGCCAAGCTGTTGCCGGGTGCCGCTCGATGCGCCGTCGCAGGCGATGACGTAGTCGGCGGTGACGTCGCGCGTCACGCCGCGGTCGTTCCGCAAATGCAGCGTCACACGGTCGGTCGGTTGCGTGAAGCCGAGCAGTTCGGTGCCCAGCTCGACCTCGACGCTGTCATAGGCCGCGGCATGTTCGCGCAAGGCAGCTTCGACCGGTGGCTGCGTGAACACCATGCTGGGCGTGTAACCGAGCGGATAGGGCTCCGCGACCATGTCGATGCGGCGGATCAGCTGCCCCTTGGCACCGAAATGCTGGGAGGCGGGGAACGGAGCAACGTAAGGCAGCACGCGCTCTGCCGCGCCGAGATTGTCGAGCAGACGCAGGATCTCATGATCGATCGCGATCGCACGCGGCTTGTCATAGACCTCTAGCTGACGGTCGATGGCCAGCGTGCGGATGCCACGGTCGCCAAGAAGACTGGCCGCGACGGCGCCCGATGGGCCATGACCGACCACGACGACCTGAAAATCATTCTGCTGCTGTTCGGATGAAAGCGTCACGCGGCACTCCAGTCGGCATAAGGAACCGCGGTCTGTGCTGCCTTGACGTGATCGGCTTTCGGTGGGGCGATACCCCAATGATCGGTGCGGCCGGGTGGCCAGACCCATTCCGACGGCCCGCGCACCACATAGCTGTCATCGACCTGCAGAACCTCGGCGGTGTATTCGATCACGGTCCCGACCGGATCGATGAAATAGGCAAACACATTGTCGCCGGGGCCGTGGCGGCCGACGCCCCAGGCAATGGGAAAGCCGGCATCGATCATGCGACCCGAGCCGCGCATCACCGCTTCGAGATCCGGCATCAGGAAGGCGACGTGGTTGAGCCCGTTCACGGCAGCGTCGGCGATGACGATGGCGTGGTGGTCGCTGTTGCAGCGAACGAAGGCCATGATCTTCGAGCGGTCGGTGAGACGAAAGCCGAGCGCCTGTTCGTAGAACGCGGCGAGATCATCGACAGCGGTGCTGTTGATGTTGACATGCGCGAGACGCGTCGGCCGGTTGGCCGATGACGGAGCTTCGGCATGTTGCAGGTCGCCATGAACGAAGCGCATCACGCCGCCGTCCGGCGCGCGAATGCTTATGATCGTTCCGCCATCGGGCTCCGGATTCGGAGCCGGGACTGAGAGCAGCGTGGCCCCGTGCTTCACCGATGTTGCAGCGATCGTTTCGAATTCTGCATCCGAATGCAGCCGGAACGTGATGGCCCGAAGCGCGGGGCGATCGCCCTGCCGCAAGGCGACGACATGGTGATCGGTACCGCTGGCGCGCAGATAGCTGACGCCTTCGTGGCGTGTCACGAGGTCGAGCCCCCACACAGAGGTGTAGAACTGCTCGGATTGCAGCAGATCCGGCGTATCGAGATCGACGCTGCGCAGGGCGGAGATCGGGAAATGGGTCATTGCGAAGCCTGCTCGTCAAGACCGAGGAAACGTCTTGCATTGGCGTGAAGGACGAGATTGCGCGTGGCCTCGTCGCTGATGGCCGATGCGGCGCGCGTTGCCGGCGTGCGATCGTGAAATGCGAACGGGTAGTCTGTGCCGAGGATGATCTGCGTCGCGCCGAACTTGGCGATCAGGTGCAGCAGCGTGGGATCGTCATAGACCAGCGCATCGTAATAGAGGCGGCGTGCCTGCAGGGTCGGCGATTCCTGGATGCTCTCCTGCAGCACGGGGAACACCTGATAGCCCTCCTGAAGCCGCGGCAGCAGCGACGCGAGCGTGCCGCCGCCGTGGCTGAACGCCATGCGCAGGCGCGGGTGGCGCAGCAAGAGGTTCGAGGTGATGACGGATGCGGCAGCGAGGCCGACATCGGTCGGATAGGCCAGTACCTGCTGTAATTGCGCCGGGCCGACGAGGCGGTCCATGCCGCAGGGCCGCAAGGCGTGGACGAACACCGCCATGTCGAGCTTCTCGACCTCGGCGAAGAATCCGTCGAAGTCGGGAGACCCGATCGGCTTGCCGTTGATGTTGCTGCCGATCTCGATGCCCGCAAAGCCGAGTTCGTGTTTCAGCCGATGCAGCTCGGTGATGGCGCGGTCGATGTCCTGCAGCGGTACCGCGCCGAGGCCGACAAGCCGGCCACCGGAATGCATGACCATCTCGGCCATCTGGTCGTTGATGTAGCGGAGCAGGTCACCGGCCGGTTCGGGCTCCATCCAATAGGACAGCAGCTCCGGCATCGGCGAAATGGCCTGCACGCCGAGTCCCATCTCCGCCATATCAGCGACGCGCTTGGCGACATCCCAGCAGCGATCCGACACCGTGCGATAGACGCGGCCGGCCATCATCACATGCTTGTGGCAGGGTTTGGCATCCGCCATCGACGGCCAGTCGGCTGGCACTGCTGCGCCCATATAGGACGGGAAGGAGGCGGGTACGACATGCGCGTGGATATCGATCCCGCAGCTGCATGTGGAGATGGCGCTCATGGCTGTGACCGGGCCATGCGCGGCCGGACGGCTGCAAAAACTGCCGATGCCTCAGGCGCTTGCGGAGCCTTGCCATACATTGTCGCGCCTCCCGGCCAGTCATCTCTCAGGACCTTGGGGAACTAATATCTATAGAAATCTTATCGTACAACAAAAATTTATATATTTTTATGAAATCAGAAAAAGTGTATAGAAATCGCAGCCGACAGGCAGATGATTCCGGGATCTGGGAACGTGGACACAACATCACTTGAATTGGCTTCGCCGCCGCCGTCCTCGACCCAGGCCAGCACGGTCTATGACCGGCTGCGGGAGGACTTGCTGTCCGGACGGCTCGAGCCGAGCCGGAAACTCCAGATGCGTTTTCTGACCGAACTGTATCAGACCGGTCAGACGCCACTCCGCGAGGCGCTCAACCGGCTGACCGCCGATGGTCTGGTGGAGTGCCGCGAGCAGCGCGGATTCTATGTCGCGGATATCAGCCGCAGCGAACTGGCCGAACTGACCAAGACCCGGTGCTGGGTCGAGAGTCTGGCGCTGCGGGAATCCATGGCGGCCTCGACGCCGCAATGGGAGGAGCAGCTTCTGCTCGCGCAACATCGCCTCGGGCGAACCCCGCGCTCGCTCAATGCCGAACACTTCGAAGACAATCCGGAATGGGAGCGGCTGCACCGCGTCTATCACCGCACCTTGATCGGGAATTGCGGTTCGCAGTCCCTGATCGCGTTCTGCGGACAACTCGCCGACCAGCTCTACCGCTATCGACGTCTGTCGATCCGCAAGGCATTCCCGTCACGCCATGTGACGGACGAGCATCAGGCGATCATGACTGCTGTTTTGAGCGGCGATGCGGACCATGCCGTGGATCTGCTCACCGCGCATTACAGGCAGACCGCTGAAGTCATTCTCCAGGACAAGCAGATCTTCTCAGAACTGCACGAGGGCGAAGACGCCGCATCGTAGAGGGCACGGACGCAGGCCGAGCAAGCGCCTCTGCGGGCATGAAAAAGGCCTCGCGACGCATGCAAGGCCTTGGAAACATGTCTGCAAGATTTGGTAGGCAGAAAATTTGGTAGCGAGGAGTGGACTCGAACCACCGACCCCAGGATTATGATTCCCGTGCTCTAACCAACTGAGCTACCCCGCCACGGCATCCGGAGGGGACAAATTGTCCCCCGGCGAATGCGCGGCATATAAGAAGTCGAGGGACTCGATGTCAAGCAAAGTAGCGCCTGAAATCGGTACCTGAATAGATGTTCCCGCAACCCGGTCGCTGATTTGGAGATCGGGCAGCTATCGCCGCCCGATCAGGCACTTATGGCCACGTCTAGCCGCCGTCGAAGGCCTTTTTCAGGGCGGCCAGATCGAGTTTGACCATGCCCATCATGGCCGTCATGGCACGCTTGGCGCCCTCGCCATTCTCGCTGGCAAGCATTTCAGTAAAGCCGTTCGGCACGATCTGCCATGGCACGCCCCAGCGGTCGTTGATCCAGCCACAGGCGTTTGCCTTGCCGCCACTTGTCAAAATGGCGTCCCACACACGATCGACCTCGGCCTGGTCTTCGCAATGGATGGTGAAGGACACGGCCGTGCTGAATGTGGCGGGGCTGCCGCCATTGAGGCCAATGAAGCTTTGGCCGGCCAGCGTGAAGCCGACCACCAGCACGTTGCCTGCTTTGCCGCCGGGATAATCGATCGGGGCGCGCTGCACGCGATCGATGGAGGAATTGGGCACCAGCGAGCAGTAGAATCTGGCGGCTTCCTCGGCCTCGGTCTCGTACCAGATGCAGGGTGAGATCTTTGACATCGCTGCTATCCCTCTCTCGATCAGGCCTGAGCCATCGCAGATTGCGCGGCGGCCATGTCCATCCACATCACTTCCCAGATGTGACCGTCGGGATCCTCGTAGCTGCGGCCATACATGAAGCCGAAATCCTGCGTGGGTGTTGGATCGGCGCTGCCGCCCGCACCCACGGCCTTCTTCACGAGACCATCGACTTCGTCGCGGCTGTCGGCGGAGACGCAGATGAGCACTTCGCTCGATGTCTTCGCGTCGACGATCTTCTTCGAGGTGAACTGGCGATATTTGTCGTGCGTCAGCAGCATCGCGTGAATGGTGTCGGAGAACACCATGCAGGCGGCGGTATCGTCGGAGAATTGCGGGTTTTTGGTCGCGCCGACCGCTTCATAGAAGGCGACCGCGCGGGGCAGGTCGGTGACGGGCAGGTTGACGAAGATCATTTTGCTCATCGGATGGCTCCTGTGGGTACGCTCTGGGTGTTCTCTTTGGTGACTGTCCCGCATAGGACGCGTGGGCCCGCCGCGATCCGACATCACCGACAAAATTTTCTCAGTTATTTTTGCAGGCGGAATTTCTTGTCCGCGGCGATCAATATGTCAGCCGGGCGATCTCCGCGTGCAGACGGAATGTCGCATGGCTCATCCTGATTGCGAATTGCGGCGGCGGTGAAATCATCGTTGATTGCCAAAGACGCAAGATGCGTTCGCAGTCGGTTCGAAACATGTCCTTTTCCTGGGTTTGTTCCGGGCTAGACTGAACGACAATAAAAATACAGCCGGTCCGGGCATCACCCCCGGAATCGCAGAGGGAGAAATACATGTTGCAACGCAATCGCTTTGCCTTGTCCGCTGCTGTCGCGCTCGCCGCGGCTGCCACCATGTTCGGTGGTGCAGTCCAGGCGCAGGACTATCCGACCAAGCCGATCACACTGATCGTGCCATGGCCCGCCGGTGGCTCCACCGACATCTCGATGCGCGCGATTGCAGACGCCGCGTCGAAGCATCTCGGCCAGCCCATCGCCATCGACAACAAGGGCGGCGGTGGCGGCACGGTCGGCCCGGCCACCATGGCCGCCGCCGCGAAGCCGGATGGCTACACCATCTCGCAGATCCCGATCACCGTGTTCCGGCTGCCGCTGATGCAGGAAGTCTCGTGGAATCCGGACAAGGATTTCAGCTACATCATCCATCTCACTGGCTACACCTTCGGCATCACCACCAATGCGGAATCGCAGTTCAAGACCTGGAAGGACGTGGTCGATTTCGCCAAGGCCAATCCCGGCAAGGTGACTTACGCGACGCCGGGCACCGGCACCTCGCTACATGTCGGCATGGAGCAGATCGCGGCACTGGCCGGAATCAAGCTCACGCAGGTGCCGTTCAAGGGCGGTGCTGAAACCAACGCCGCGGTGCTCGGCAATCACACCATGCTGCAGGCGGATTCCACCGGCTGGCGGCCGCTGGTCGATGCCGGCAAGCTGCGTCTGTTGATGGTGTGGACCGACAAGCGGTCGCCGAATTTCCCGGATGCGCCAACGCTGAAGGAGAGCGGCTATCCGATGGTCTATGACTCGCCGTTCGGCATCGCCGGGCCAAAGGGCATGGATCCGAAGATCGTCGCCAAGCTGCATGACGCCTTCAAGAAAGCCATCGAGGATCCCGCCGTCATCGCGACGCTGGCGAAATACGACATGGTGCCGAACTACAAGAACACCGAGGACTACAAGAAATTCGTTGTCGAGGTCACCAATTCCGAGCGCAAGGTGATCGAGGGAATCGGGTTGGGCAAGAAGCCGAATTGATCGTCGAATAGCGACGTCAGGCGCATGCGATGGGGTCCATCGCATGCGCCTTCATTTCATGTCGATGTCCCGGGACAGAAACGATGACTGACCAAACCCGCCCGCCATTCCGGCTCAACAATTCAGAACTCTGGACCGGCGTGCTCGGCATTGCGCTTGGCGTGTTCGTCATTCGCTCCGGCCTCAAGCTGAAGCTCGGCACCATCAACGATCCCGGCTCCGGCTTCATGCTGTTCTATATCGGCCTGCTGATGTGCGCTTTCGCGCTCACCATCATTCTCGCTTCGGTAACCGAAGGCGGACCGACCTTTGGCTCGCGATGGGAAGGTGCGAGCTGGGGCAAGCCGGGCGCGATCATCGTCATCCTCTCGGCCTATGCTTTCGCGCTCGAGCCACTGGGCTTCCTGATCTCGACCATCCCGCTGATGCTGGTGTTGTTGCGCGTGATCGATCCCGTGCGCTGGACGCTGGCGATCCCGCTCGCGGTGCTGGCGCCTGTTGGTGTGTGGTGGGTGCTGAAACGCGGCCTGCTGATCCAATTGCCTTCGGGCATGTTTGAAATCGGCTGACGGGAAACACAGATCATGGATGTTCTCGTCAATGTCATGCACGGCTTCGGCGTCGCGCTGCAGCCCGTCAATATTCTCTACTGCTTCATCGGCGTCTTCATCGGCACCCTGGTCGGCGTGCTGCCGGGCATCGGGCCGATCTCGGCGATGTCGCTGCTGCTGCCGGTGACTTTGTCCGGCACGCCGGAGTCCGGCATCATCATGATGGCCGGCATCTATTACGGCTCGATGTATGGCGGTTCGACCACGTCGATCCTGGTCAACATTCCCGGCGAGGCGGCATCCGTCGTCACCTGTATCGACGGCCATCAGATGGCGAAGCAGGGCCGTGCCGGTCCGGCGCTCGGCATCTCCGCGCTTGGCTCCTTCATCGCCGGCACGTTCGCGCTGGTGATGCTGATGCTGGTGGCGCCGTCACTCGCCTCGGTCGCCATTGCCTTCGGTCCCGCCGAATATGCCAGCCTGATGGTGCTCGGCCTCGTGGTGCTGACCTTCCTGACACAAGGCTCGATGGCCAAGGCGCTGCTAATGGCCTGTATCGGCATCGTGCTTGGCCTCATCGGCCTCGACAGTATCACGGCACAGCCGCGGCTGACCTTCGGCCGGATCGAGCTGATCGATGGCATCGGTCTGGTGCCCGTGGTGATGGGTCTGTTCGGGCTCGGTGAGGTGCTGCTGAACACCGAGCAGGTGATCAAGCGCGACATCATCAATGCCAAGATCACGCAGCTCCTGCCCAACAAGGAAGACTGGAAGGCCAGCGCCGGGCCGATCGGGCGCGGCACCATCCTCGGCTTCTTCCTCGGCATCCTGCCGGGCGGCGGTGCCGTGGTCGCGTCCTTCGCGTCCTATGCGCTGGAGAAGCGGCTGTCGAAACATCCGGAACGTTTCGGTCATGGCGCCATCGAAGGCGTTGCCGGACCTGAAGCGGCGAACAACGCGGCAGCAGGCGGTGCCTTCATTCCGCTGATGACCCTCGGCATCCCACCGAATGTGGTGATGGCGCTGCTGCTCGGCGCTTTCGTCATTCACGGGTTGCAACCCGGCCCGCTGCTGATCACGCAGAACCCCGAACTGTTCTGGGGCATCGTTGCCAGCATGTATATCGGCAACCTCATGCTGCTGGTGCTGAACCTGCCGCTGATTGGCATGTGGGTGAAGCTGCTGAAGCTGCCTTATAATGTGTTGTTCCCGCTGATCATCCTGTTCACGATCATTGGTGTCTATTGCAGCAGCAACAATGTGTTCGACGTCTATGTCATGATCGGCTTCGGCGTGATCGGCTACTTCATGCGCAAGTTCGGCTATGAGCCCGCGCCGCTGGTGCTGGCCTTTGTGCTTGGTCCGCTGCTGGAGAACAATCTGCGCAAATCACTGATCCTGTCGCAAGGCAATCTCATGACCTTCATCGAGCGGCCGATCTCGGCGGCGTGTCTTGCGCTGGCAGTGGTGCTGCTGATCGCGCCGCTGTTACCTGCACTGCGCAAGAAGCGCGAGATGGTCGCGCTCGACGAGGGCGCGTAGCCGGGAGGCATTTGTCATGGACACTGAACTGGCCAGGACATTCCTTGCAGTTGTGAGCGCCGGCAATTTCGTGACCGCGGCGGAGAAGCTGCATGTCACACAGTCCACGGTCAGCGCGCGCATTCAGACACTGGAGCAGTTGCTGCGCGTGACGCTGTTCGTTCGCAACAAGGCCGGTGCGACGCTGACGCCGGCAGGCCGCCAGTTTCAGAAACACGCGTCCACGCTGGTGCGAACGGTGGAACATGCGCGGCAGGATGTCGGAATTGCGAAAGGCTTCAGCGGGACGCTGACCGTCGGCGGTCGCATCGGTCTGTGGGAGGAGCATCTGCTGCACTGGTTGCCGCTGATGCGCGCGAAGCATCCGGATATCGCGATCCGCGCCGAGAGCGCTCTCGAAGCCGAATTGATGCAGGGCCTCGTCGAAGGCAGGATCGATATCGGCGTGATGTATACGCCGCAGAGCCGGCCTGGCCTCAAGGTCGAGCAGTTGTTCGATGAACAGCTCATTCTGGTCTCGACCAGCACGCACAGTGCGCCGGAGCCGCAGTCGGGTTACGTCTATATCGACTGGGGCCCGGAATTCTACGCACGCCACATGGCGCTGTTTCCGGATTTCGCCGGGCCATCGCTCACCGCCAATATCGGCTGGCTCGGGCTGCAGCATGTGCTGGAGAATGGCGGCTCCGGATATTTCCCGCGCCGCATCGTTGCACCCCAGCTGAAGGCTGGGCGGCTGCATGCCGTCGCCGATGCGCCGGAATTTTCGATGCCAGCCTATGTCGTCTATCCCGGCGATCGCGACGATGCGATCATCGCCGAAGCAGTCGCACTCATGCATCGCCTCGCGCGTGACGCGGCCAACAAAAAGCCCGCGCCTGCAGGGCAGGCGAGGGCGCCGAAACGTCCGGCAACGCGGACGTGATGCGGGGCTGAGGCGCGCCTAGGTGCCGGACGGATATCCCGATGTCGCAACGATCGCCGCGATCTGATCGGCGCTATGCCGGGAACGCTTGGTGGCTGTCAGGCGTGCGATGATCGCCGCAGCAAAGGCGAACAGCGCGAGAGCGACCGATACGTCGGGGTGGATGATCGTTTTCATGGTCGGCTCCTGCATCATCGAGGGGCGGCATCGCTCCTCGGGTTCCTTCGAGCGTAGGACTGCCATGAATTTTGACAAACGAATATTATTGGCGATTGAAATCGAATTTGTCGATTTTAAATCGACCCGAGCCGAATGACGTCGCAATTGTCGGAACGTGGATCGTATCGGCAGCCTGTTGCGGCCTGCATGGCAACGGCATCGTCACACGATGAGGGCCACGCCTGAGAACAGCAGCAGGACGAGAATGGTGCGTCGGAATGTGGCGTCCTGCACGTTGCGGAATGCAAAGATTCCGAGGCAGACGCCCGCGGCCAGGGCGGGAAGGCTGTAAGCGAATTCGCTGACGATATTCGGCGACAATTGCTGCCGGGACAACATCAGGACGAGCGAGAAGATCTGCATCACGGCGATGAACGGCTGTACGAGGCCGCGCTGTTGCGCTTTCGGCACGCCGTTCAGGTCGCACCAGATGGTTGGCAGGGCTCCGGGCATCGCCGTCAGTCCGCCGACGAGGCCGCCGCCGAAACCGATCATGACATTTCGATTTCGAGTCATCCGGTTCAGATGCGTGAGTGGCGGCCGGAGCAGCATATATGCGGCATAGATCGCGATCAGTGCGCCAAAGCCTTCCTTGAGAATGCGCGCATCGGCGGTCTGTAGCAGCCAGATAGCAAGCGGTGCACCGAGAACACCGCCAATGACAAGCGTCAGGCTCTCCTTCCAGGCAATGCTGTCGCGGAGGGCCCAAAGATTCGTTGCCTGAACGGCGACGCTGCAGGCCATCATCAATGGAACGGCCTCGATCGGTGGCAGGATATGCAGCAGGAGAGCGCCCGCAACGGCCGAGAATGCGAAGCCGGCCAGACCGGACACGAATGCTCCCAGGAATACGGCGGCGCTGAGAATGATGAATGTAGATGAGGTCATTCCTAGCCCAGCCCCTTGCCTAACGCGCCATCCGGATATGGCAATGGTGATGCGACGACGGCCGGATTCGCGACGAACGGAAGGGTCCTGCGCGGCAGGAGCGTCTTGCGCAGGAGGCGGTGGGTCCAATCGCCGTCGCTACGTTCGATGGCATAGCCAAGCGAGCAAGCGAGTTTGCGGATGCGATCGTTCGTGCCGAAGATCGTGCCGTACAGTTCCTGCGCGCCTCGCTGGGCCGCCAGTGCCTCCACCCTCGCTAGCAATGCACGACCGATGCCGCATCCCTGCACGGCGTCGTCTACCGATAGGGCGACTTCCGCGGTGGCGGCGCATACGGCCTCACCGACGATGTGATGCGATTTCTCCGATTGCGTCGTGGCAATCACGCAGAAGAAGGCGCTGCCGGTACCGCCGATGATGCGATCGATGTGGCTGATGGATTGATCGGCCACATTTCCGAGGAAGCGATTGTAGCGCGAGGGTTTCGACAGCGCTCTGAAGTAGCATTGCAATGGGGCAGCGTCGCTCGGACGTGCCAGTCGCAGGTTGATCGCGTGATTGGTCATGTTGCTCCGGAACGAATGCGATTGCGGTGATGGCGTTGAGCGACCTGTTTAGGTCGCGCCGCTATCGCAATGCGTCCGCCGATCGGAGGAGATCTCTGCAAGAAGGATGTGGCCATGTGCGCGCAGCCGTCAGCGCCGCGCATGAGTGAGCTTGCGTGTGGAAAACCGAATATCGCGATAAGCGATGAGACCGAACGGGCCGTCGACGTGATCGCCAGCGCGCTCGTTGCAGTGAGACAAGGCAGCCGCGCCGAACGCATGCGATGGGATGCAATTGATTCAATGCGAGGATGAACAACGCGCGCTCGACAAATATCAGCCGCAGATTCGTCCGATTAAAGATTCACGCTCCGGCGAAATGAGTTGGGGGCTGCATCATGGCGTTTGTCGGACCTGAATTTCCCATCAATTCCACCACCGCCAATGATCAGGCGGGCGCAACCCAAACGCTGTTGTCCGACGGACGTATTCTTGTCACATGGACTGCGACCGATGTCGGCGGTCATCAGCCGCATACAATTCAGGGCCACTATTTGTCGGCGGACGGTACGCCTCAAGGACCTGATTTTCAGATCACGATCGACCGTAGCGGGGATCCGGGAGCGCCTTCGGTCACGGCGCTTTCCGACGGCCGCGCCTTTGTCGCATGGCAGTCCTATATCGCCGCCGACAATGTCACCGAAGTTCGCGGCACCCTCATCGATGCGGAGGGGCATCCCGTTGCCGATATGGTGGTCAATTCATCGACGGCAATTTCGCCGCAGATGCCTTCCGTCACGACGCTTGCTGATGGCCAGATCTTGCTGACCTACGTGTCCGCAGACGGCGGGGATCCGAAATATCTTGGCGACATCCGCGGGAGGATCCTCCACGACGACGGGACCGTTGCTGTCGACGATTTCACCGTGAATACGACCACCTGGGGTACGCAATATGATCCGAAGGTAACGGCGCTGCCCGACGGGCGGGCGTTCGTCACATGGAGGTCGTACGATCCCGACGAGGGGCGCTACAACGTCTCCGGCCAGTTCGTGAACCCCGATGGCAGCGCGAGTGCGCCAGACTTTCGCATCCTGGCGGGAGCCCAGTTCAATCAAAGCGACGCGTCCACCGCGGTTCTCGCGGATGGACGCATTCTCGTGGCCTGGACCGCGCAGGAACCGGATGGTGACAGCAACATTCATGCGCGCCTGCTGAACCCGGACGGGTCTGTGGTTGTGTCCGATAATATCGTCAATGCGAATTTTGACGGCGGTCAGGATTCCCCGTCGATCGCCGCACTGCCGGATGGCCGCGCCGTGATCATCTGGCACGCCACGGATCCCGTCACCGGCGCCAGTGATCTCTATGGTCGCCTGCTGATTCCCGGCGCTTTTCCGATCGGCAACGATTTCCTCGTTAATTCGACAGGTGGCCTGGCGGAAACCGGACCGCATCTCCTGACATTGTCAGATGGACGTATTCTCGCGACCTGGACTTCGTTTGAGCAGGGACCGGCTGCAGACGACATCCACGGCCGCATCATGTCGTTCAACACGATCACCAATGGTACGCCCGGCGATGACGTGCTCCCCGGCACCGCGGATAACGACATCATTCACGGTGGCGATGGTCGCGATACAATTCATGGCGCGGCGGGAAACGACGTCCTGCATGGCGACGGCGGCAATGACTTTCTCTACGGCGATGCGGGCAATGATTTTCTATTCGGCGGCGATGGCGACGACCGCATGTGGGGCGGTGACGGCAATGACATTTTCGTCGGCGGCAAGGGCGCGGATGCTTTCGCCGGCGCGTCCGGCATCGATACGGTGCGCTACGAGACATCGTCTGCCGGTATTCATGTCGATCTGACACTCGGTACGGGCAGCGGTGGCGATGCGGCCGGTGACAGTTTCAGTTCGATCGAGATCGTCATTGGTAGTCGCTTCGACGACACGTTGATCGGTGACGGTGCCGCCAACACGTTGTCAGGCGGCAGCGGCAAGGACGTTCTGGACGGTCGCGACGGCAATGACGTGCTGGACGGCGGCGAAGGCAACGATGCCCTGACCGGCGCCGCCGGCAATGACATTCTGCACGGCGGCGCCGGTAACGATCAGCTTTGGGGCAATGCGGGTGACGATATCCTCGCCGGCGGCGCAGGTGCCGATATGCTTGCTGGCGGCGCAGGCAACGATACGGCCGATTACAGCACGTCCATTGCCCAGGTGAATATCAATCTCGCAACGGGTGTCATTCAATGGGGAGATGCTGAGGGCGACAAACTCAGTTCGATCGAAAATCTGATCGGGAGCGGGACGATGGACCTGCTGACCGGTGACGCGGCCGACAATCGCATTTCGGGTGGCGGCGGTAACGATCTGATCGATGGCGGCGGCGGAAACGATAGTCTTGATGGCGGCACCGGCAACGATACGCTCACAGGCGGGCTCGGCGCCGACATCTTGACCGGTGGGGCTGGCGCAGACAGTTTTGTATTTAAAGCTATGCAGGACAGTCTGCCCGGAGCTGCCGATCAGATCACCGACTTTTCGTCGAACGCGGCAGACACGGCCGACTGGATCGATCTGTCGGCAATCGATGCCAACAGCAAGGCCGCCGGTGATCAAGCGTTCGCCTTCGTCGGAAGCGCCGCTTTCACACATATTGCCGGCGAATTGCGCTTCGCCGATCATCTTCTTCAAGGCGATGTCGATGGCGATGGTGCGGCCGACTTCGCGGTTCAGGTGAACAGCGCTGTCTTGAAGGCAGGTGACTTCGTCTTGTGATGTCCGCGATGTGAGTGTCGTCGCGCGGCCACCGGCGTCGCGGCCGCTTTCGCGTTACGCTGCGGTCGACGTCCGCGACGTGACGCCCGGCATCAGCTGAAACGGTTGCTCGATCACGATGCTCGGGCAACCCAGCGACGCCGCGACCTGGCTGGTCGAGGCGACCACCGCATGGTCGATCTGCGAGCCGGGGATCTGGGCCACGATCAGCTGCGCGATACAGAGCTGGTTGCAACCGCGCAGGTCGAGATCGACCCGGTAGGCAAACAGCGCATGGACGATATCGCGCCGGTCGCGGATCACGATCAGCCCGTTGTCGCCGCCGTCGGCATCGGTTCGCCGGCGCACGAAATCCAGCCATGTGTCCAGCGTAACGCTGGCATCATGCAGATAGACGAGCGGATAGGCCGCGCGAGCGTCCGCCCAAGTCATTGGTTGCGCCTGATATTCCTCATTCATCGCCGGATTCCCGCATGGCCTGCGAAATTGGCGGGGATGGGCTGGTTCGGCATTGATATGGGTCAAAGCGTCCACGATTGATCCATGTCAAATGGTGTAGAGTGATTTTCAAGACCTGCCACATATGACCAAACCGAAGATGGACAGTGCCATGACCTTCGCGGAACCAGCGGCCGAGACCTGTGCCGGAGAGCGCGACTGCAAGCACGGCCGCAGCACCAATGGCTGCGACGATTGCAAGGTGCGCCTGTTCAGCGTCTGCGGCGCATTGGAACCGGCGGAACTCGACGAGCTCGATCGCCTCAGCCAGGTCAAGAATTTCCCGGCCAAGGCCATGCTGTTCGATCAGGGCGCGCTGGCCGGTAGCGTGTTCAACGTGACCGAAGGCATCGTCCGGCTCTACAAGTCGCTACCCGATGGCCGTCGCCAGATCGTTGGCTTTGCGCTGCCCGGTGACTTCCTCGGACTTGCGCTGATGGACCGCTACGGCGTCGCCGCCGAGGCCGTGACGTCGGTGCGCGTCTGCCGTTTCTCCCGCGCCCAGTTTCTCAGCTATGTCGATGGCAAGCCGCACCTGCTGCGCCGCCTGCATGAATTTGCCGGCCATGAGCTCAGCCTTGCGCAGGACCAGATGCTGCTGCTCGGCCGTCGCACAGCCGATGAGAAGGTCGCCGCCTTCCTGCTGAACCTGCAGGCGCGCTATGGCCGCATCGGCGCGATGTCGGTGAACGTGCCGCTGCCCATGAGCCGCCAGGACATCGCCGACTATCTCGGCCTGACCATCGAAACCGTCAGCCGCACGCTGACCAAGCTCGCCAAGGAAAAGACCGTGCTGGTGGTGCCCGATGGCGTGCGGCTGCTGTCCACCGACCGGCTGGATCAGCTCGCCGCGGCGTAATGCGGCGCTGCATTTTGATGCAGCTCAAGGAGAGCGTGTCCTGCCGCGCTCACAACTCTTCTCCGTTACTCAAGGAGAAGAGATATGCCTTTCGACAGTATGCTGGTCGCCGCCGCCGTGGTCACGATGTTCGTCTGCTTCGCCCTGCCGCTGGCCTGGGTCTCGCGCCGAACCTTCGGGCAGTCCTGAGCCCTTCGGCAGCCTGCCGATGCCCCTCATAACCGGCTGATTTGTCCTCCAAAACATGCCATGAGTCCTGACCCCCGCGACGGTTGCGCCGCGTCTGGGCTCTTGGTGTGCGAAGGAGAACAAATGGCTGCTCATGTGAGTCCGCTGGCCGGCAAAACCATCGATCCATCCCTGCTGGTCAACGTGCCTCGGCTGGTGACGGCCTATTTCGCCGGCAAGCCGGATCCGTCCATCCCCGCCCAGCGCGTCGCCTTCGGGACCTCCGGCCATCGCGGCTCCGCGCTCCACAATTCCTTCAACGAGAACCACATCCTCGCGGTCAGCCAGGCGATCTGCGATTACCGCAAGGGTGCCGGCATCGACGGACCGCTGTTCATCGGCATCGACACCCATGCGCTGGCTGAACCGGCGCTGGTCAGCGCGCTGGAAGTCTTCGCCGCCAATGGCGTGCATGTGCGGATCGACCAGGACGACGGTTATACGCCGACGCCGGTGATCTCCCACGCCATCCTCACCTACAACAAGGGCCGCTCGTCTGGTCTGGCCGATGGCGTCGTGGTCACGCCGTCGCACAACCCGCCGGAAGACGGCGGCTTCAAATATAATCCGCCGAACGGTGGCCCGGCCGATACCGACATCACCGGCATCATGGAGAAAGCTGCCAACGGCTTCCTCGAGAACGACATGGCCGGCGTCAAGCGCATCCCGATCGCGCGTGCGCGCAAATCCGAATTCGTGAAGCGCTACGATTTCATCACGCCCTATGTGACCGACCTCGCTGATGTCGTCGACATGGAGGCGATCCGCGCATCAGGCGTCAAGATCGGCATCGATCCGCTCGGCGGCGCCGGCGTGCATTACTGGCAGCCGATCATTGAGCGCTACAAGCTCGATGCGACCATCGTGAATACCGCGATCGATCCGACCTTTCGCTTCATGACGCTGGACTGGGACGGCAAGATCCGCATGGACTGCTCGTCGCCCTATGCGATGGCCAAGCTGATCGGCATGCGCGACAGATTCGACGTCGCTTTCGCCAACGACACCGATGCCGACCGCCACGGCATCGTCACCCGCACCGGCGGCTTGATGAATCCGAACCATTATCTGGCGGCGTCCATCGACTATCTGTTCGCGCATCGCCCGAACTGGCGCAAAGATGCGGCGGTCGGCAAGACCATCGTCTCCAGCGCCATCATCGACCGCGTGGTGAACAAGCTCGGCCGCAAACTGGTCGAGACGCCAGTCGGGTTTAAATGGTTCGTGAATGGCCTCGTCGATGGCTCGTTCGGCTTCGGCGGCGAGGAGAGCGCCGGCGCGTCGTTCCTGCGCAAGGACGGCACGGTGTGGACCACCGACAAGGATGGACTTATTTTGGGCCTGCTCGCCGCCGAGATCACCGCGGTGACGAAGGAAAATCCGAGCCAGCGTTTCGAGAAGCTGACCGCCGAATTCGGTGTGCCTTATTACGAGCGCATCGACGCGGCGGCCACGCCCGAGCAGAAGAACGTGCTGAAGAAGGTCACGCCGGAGCAGATCGGCATGACCGAGCTCGCCGGCGATGCCGTGACCAAGACCGAGAGCAAGGCGGCCGGCAACGACCAGTCCTTCGGTGGCATCAAGGTCTCGACCGCCAATGGCTGGTTCGCCGCGCGTCCGTCGGGCACGGAGGACGTTTACAAGATTTACGCCGAGAGCTTCCGCAGCGCGGATCATCTCAAGCAGATTCAAAGCGACGCGCAGGCGGCGATCTCGAAGGTGTTTGCGAAATAGCCTCACGCGCAACCCCACACTCGTCGTTCCGGGGCGCGCGGCACGCGCGAGCCCGGAACCTCGTGGTGTTTGGCGCGATCAGAGATTCACAGGATGAGGTTCCGGGTTCGCTCGCAAGAGCGAGCGCCCCGGAACGACGAGTATGTTTCTCAATGCCCGCTCGTCCGCCACCGCAGCAGTCGCTGCTCGACCAGCGACATCGCCAGCGCGGTGACATAGCCGATCACGCCGAGCAGGATCACGCCGGCGAATAGATCTGCCGAGCGAAACGCGCGTGCCGAGAGCAGCACCCAGTGGCCGAGGCCGTCGAGCCCCGCGAGAATCTCGCAGACCACCGCCAGGATCAGCGACACGGTCAGGCTGAGCCGCATGCCGGAGATGATATCGGGACTGGCAGATGGCAGAGCTATCTTGAAGATCACCGCGAGGCGCGACATATGCAGCGAGCGCGCGACCTCATAGAGACGCGGCTCTACTGCGCCGAAGCCGTGAACGGTCGCAAGTAGCATCGGCCAGATCGCGCCGAAAGCGATGACAAACAGTGCCATGCCCTGGGTCAGTCCGAACAGAGCGATGGCGACGGGAATGATCGCCGATACGGGTAGTGGCCGCAGGAATTCCAGCGACGGAGCGACATAGCTGCGCATCGCCTTGGACGAGCCGATCATGGCGCCGAGTGCGATGCCGACGACGGATGCGACCAGCCAGCCATAGAACATGTGTTCGAGGGTGCCGATTGTCTTGTCCAGCAACGTGCCATTGCTGAAGCCGCGCATCAGCGCGGCCCATGCGCGATCGGGGCCCGGCAGGAACACCGGCGAGACCAGTTTCAGATTGGCGATCAACTGCCACAGCGCGATCAGGCCTGCAGCCACGGCGAAGCTGGCAAGGCGCCAGAGGGTGAGTGCCCAGTTCATCGGACTTCTCCCGCCAGCGCTGCGGGGCCAAACAGATGCTGCTGCGCTGCCAGCAATCCGGCATTGAGCGCATAGCCGATCAGGCCGATCCACAGCAGATAAGCGAGCATCAGGTCCGGGCGCAATGCTTGCTGCGCAATCATGATTCCGGCGCCGAGCCCGATGGGATTGATCGCGATTTCCACGGTCACCGCGACGATCAGCGCGATGCCGGCGGCGAGGCGGAAGGCGAGAAAGATGCGCGGCAGTGCCGCGGGAATGATGATCTTGCGGACGCGGTCACCTGGCGACAGCCGCAGCGCGCGGGAGACTTCTATCAGCCGTGGCTCGATGCTGCGCACCGCAGCGCGGCTGAGAATGAGGATCGGCCACACACAGGCAAAGGCGACGATCACAATTTCCATGCGATAGCCGAAGCCGAGCGCGATCAGCGCGATTGGTAGCAGCGCGATGGAGGGGATCGGCCTCAGGGATTCGATGGTGACTTCCATCAGCCGATCCAGCGGCTGGAAGATACCGAGTGCAATTCCGAGGAATAATCCGATGGCGCCGCCGACCACGAGGCCGGCAAAGGCCGAAGCCAATGTGTCGCGTGTGGCTGACAGGATCGAACCGTCGCCGAACGCCTGAAACAGCGCCAGCACCACGGCGCTCGGCGGTGCCAGCGCGTCGCTGTGGATATCGACGGAGCGCGCCCAGGCTTCCAGCACGATGAGCAGGCTCATCGGAAGGATCGCCGCTTTCAGGCGCTCGGATCTCATGCTTCCGATGCCTTGATGAAGTCGAACAATTCGCGGCGCAGCCGCAGGAATTCCGGGTTCTCGCGCGTGGTCAACTGATCGCGCGGGCGCGGCAGGTTGATCGGAAGATCGATGCCGATGCGGCCGGGATGCGGCAGCAGGCCGACCACGCGGTCGCCGAGATAAATGGCTTCTTCGAGATCGTGGGTGACGAAGATCACCGTGGCCTTGCTGGCATCGAGCAGCGACAGGACCTCGTCCTGCAGACCCTGCCGCGTCATGGCGTCGAGCGCGCCGAACGGCTCGTCCATCAGCAGCGCTTTCGGTTCCTGCGCCAGACATCGCGCGATCTGCAGCCGCTGCTGCATGCCGCCGGACATCTCGGCGGGATATTTCGCGGCGTGATTAGGCAGGCCGACTTTCTTCAGCAACTCGTCGATGCGCGCTGGGCGCTGGGCCTTGGGCATGCCGATGGTTTCCAGCGCCAGCGCGATATTGCCAGCGGCGGTGCGCCATGGCAGCAGCGCTTTGCCGTAATCCTGAAACACGATGGCGACATCGCGCCGCGGCGCGCGCATCGGCTCGCCGTCGAAGCTGACATGTCCGGATGTCGGTTGGTACAGGCCCGCGGCGAGGCGGAGCGCCGTCGTCTTGCCGCAGCCGGAAGCACCGATGATGCAGAGGAACTCGCCGGGCTTCACGTCGAGGCTGACGTTTTCGATAATCGTCTTGCCGCCGAGATCCAGCGTGACATGGGAAAACGCGATCTGCGACTTTTCGAGATCGGCCGACGGGATGTCCTTGCGGAGGGCAATGGATGTCATCTCGCTCAATCTCCCTGTCCGGGCGGATAGACGAAAGCGAGCGTCGAGTGCAGATGCGACGTCAGCATCGCCTGTGCAGGACCGGTTTCGCGCGCAAGCACGCGATCGGCCAGAAGCTGATGGGCTGCGACAAAGCGGCTGCCGCTGTCGAAGCCGCGCATCATCACCCTGCGGTAGCGATAGGCCTGATCGTAAAGTTCCGAATGCGCCGAGAGCAGGCGCTTCGAATTGCAGGCCGCCAGTAATGCGGTGTGAAATCCCTTATGGAGCTTGTCGAAATCCGGCGCGCCTTCGCGGAATTCATCGCCGGTCCGGTCGATATGCCTGCGCATCTGGTGAAGCGAACTGATGATGCCAGCCTCCCAGGCATCGTCGCCATGTTCGATGGCCAGCCGCAGCGCCTCCATCTCCACCACGCTACGCATCCGTGTGATGTCGGCCAGATCCTCCCGGCTGATGTCGGCGACGCGAAAACCGCGCTGGCCGATGCCGATAATCAAGCCGCGTGAGATCAGGCGCGACAGTCCTTCGCGCATCGGCGTGGCTCCGATCTCGTAACGCTGCACGAGATCGACGATGCCAAGCCGCGTGCCTGGCGCGAGATTGCCGGCAATGATGTCATGCTGGAGCAATGTCGCTGCACGCTCGCTCAGCGTATCCGAACCGGATACATCGATTGGACTGCTAAGGGGCTGGCCCGCCATTCAGTTTGACCTATTTCAGAATCAGTTTGTTGAGATCGAGTTTGGTCTCCAGCATTTTCTGCGAGGACATGACGTCGATCCACCATGCCAGTTGCTCGGGCTTCAGCACCGGCTCCGACTTGTTCGGCGGCGATGCCTTCACCAGTTCGATGGTCTGTTTGGTGAATTTGGCAATCGCGGCCGAGGTCTTGTCTTTGTCGCTGTTCACGATCGCCGCACCTTCGGCGATGGCAGCGCGGAATTTCCTGACGGTGTCGGGATTCTTCTCAGCCCATTCGCGCGAGGCCGCATAGAAGATGATCGGCTCCTTGCGCTCGAGCTCCGACGCGTAGCGCGCGCCGATGCTGCCGCTGCCGGCCGCCAGCATGCGCGATACCGTCGGCTCGGCGGTCAGCACGGCATCGACACCGCCGGACTTGATGATGTCCGGCATGGTCGGGAAGGTCACTTCGACGAAATTGACCTTTTTGGGATCGACGCCCTTGTCGACCAACCATTTGACGAACAGCACGTGGAGAAATGCACCGAGGCCCGGTGCGCCGACCTTCTTGCCGATGAAATCCTTCGGCTCCTTGATCGTGATGCCGTTACGCACGAAGGCGGTGATATTGGCGTTCGATGTCGGGCTCATCACCGTTGCGCCGGCGACCGCGATGAGATCGAGGCCGCCGTCGGCAGCCTGCAGGAAGACGGTGGAGGTCGGGCCGCCGATCTGGATCGAGCCGGACAGAATGGCCGCCGGGATATTGGAGTTGATGCCGATGGGGATCATTTCGGCATCGAGCCCGTGCTTCTTGAAGATGCCTTCATCGACCGCGACCATCGCTGAGGCGCAGTCCGTTGTTGCAGTGCAACCGATCTGGAGCTTGGTCTGGGCATGCGCGGTGCCCGCCACAGCGAGCGTGGCCAATAGGGCTGCCACCGTCCACCTGGTCATGGTCGTCTCCCTCACCCGAGCATTTTTCGATCGTGAAGCAATCTTTGCGATCGCCTCTTGTTTATCGATATTTTTTTTGATCATATATTTTATCGAAGAACAAAAGCAAGTGGGAGACGCCAGTGAAGCTCGCGACATTTCGTGCCGGCGGCCAGCAGGATGGCCAAGCCAGGGTCGGTATCGTTCACGCCAATGACGGTAGGCTGTTTGATCTCGCCAGCGCCGCGGCCCGCGATGGAGGCAATCCGGCCTTCGACTCGATGCTGGCCCTGATCGATGCAGGTGAAGGCGCGCTCGATGCGGCGCGCAGTGCCTTCGAGAAACACGGCAGTGACGCCTCGCTGTCCGTGAATGTCGCCGGCACAGATATTCTCGCGCCGCTGCCCGAGCCGCGGCAGATGCGCGATGGCATGTCGTTTCCGCTGCATATCCGGCAGTCGCCGCGTGGCCAGTTGAAGCTGGCTGCCCGTGCGAAGGGTGACATGGAAGAACTGGCACGGTTGGAAGCCGAGCCGCTCGGCGAATTGCCCGAAGTCTATCGCCGCCAGCCGATCTACTACATCACCAACCGTTTCAGCGTGCGCGGCACGGGCACCACGGTGAAGTGGCCGCGCTACAGCAAGGTGATGGACTACGAACTCGAATTCGGCATCGTCACCAAAAACAGGGGCGCGAATATTTCCGCGGCCAAGGCGAAGGATCACATCTTCGGCTACACCATCTTCAACGATTTCTCTGCGCGCGATGCGCAGCGGCTGGAGATGGAAGGCCGTCTCGGCCCGGCCAAGGGCAAGAGTTTCGATGGCGGCAATGTGCTGGGCCCGTGGATCGTCACCCCCGACGAGATCGGCGATCCCTACAGACTGAAGATGGAATGCCGCGTCAACGGCAAGGTGCGCTCGTCCTCGACCAGCGAAGGCATGTTGTTCTCCTTCGAGGAAATCATCGCCCATGTGACGCAGGACGAGACGCTGATGCCTGGCGAATTCATCGGCTCCGGCACCGTTGGCAACGGCTGCGGCCTCGAACTCGGCTGGTATCTCGAACACAATGACGAGATTGAACTCGAGGTCGAGAAGATCGGCGTGCTGAAGAACAATGTGGTGCGGCAGGATATGTAACGCACCTGCCTCTCCACGTCATTGCGAGGAGCGAAGCGACGCGGCAATCCAGAAGCAACAAGCGCAGACTGGATTGCTTCGTCGCAAGGGCTCCTCGCAATGACGACCGATAGGATCAAACAAAAAACGAAAATCGAGGAATCCCATGCCCCGTCGCCTCATCGACATCTCCGTTCCCCTGCAGAATGACGTCCCCGCCGATCCGCCGGGTAATCATCCCACCATCAATTATGTCGATCACCAGCAGGGCCTGCCGCGGATGCTGCAGTTTTTCGACGGGCTGAAGGCCGAGGATCTGCCGGACGGGCAGGGCTGGGCGGTCGAGCTGGTGCAGCTCTCGACCCATAACGGCACGCATCTCGATGCGCCCTATCATTTCCATCCCACCATGAATCGCGGCGAGCGTTCATGGACCATCGACGAAGTGCCGCTGGACTGGTGTTTGCAGCCGGGCGTGAAGCTCGACTTCCGGCATCTCCCCGACGGCTATGTCGCGACGGCCAAGGACGTTGAAGAAGAACTCAAGCGCATCGGCCATACGTTGAGCCCGCTGGAGATCGTCGTCGTCAACACATCCGCCGGCGTCAAATACGGTCAGCAGGACTATGTCATCTCCGGCTGCGGCATGGGCTATGAGGCCACCATGTATCTGCTGGAGCGCGGCGTGCGCCTGACCGGCATCGACGGCTGGAGCTGGGATGCGCCATTCGTCTACACCGCGAAGAAATATGCCGAGACGAAAGATGCCAGCCTGATCTGGGAAGGCCACAAGGCCGGCCGTCATATCGGCTATTGCCATCTCGAGAAGCTGCACAATCTCGAACAACTGCCGTCCACCGGCTTTATGGTGTCGTGCTTCCCGGTGAAAATCGAGAAGGCATCGGCGGGCTGGACGCGGGCGGTGGCGATTATTGATTGACGCGAACTGCCCGGGCGCTTGCTCGGAGATGTACTGACAGACTCCGTTCTCTCACAACGTCATGGCCGGGCTTGTCCCGGCCATCCACGTCTTGGCAGCGTGTGCAAAAGACGTGGATGCCCGGGACAAGCCCGGGCATGACGGCGTGTTAAACGGCCGCTTCCTCGTGCCCAAAATACGCCCGCTCCAGCCTCTGCGGCAGGTTCGCTTCCGACGTGGTCGCCTCCAGCACGATGCGTCCCTGCGACAGCGCATAGACGCGGTTGGCCGCAGCGAGCGCTTTCTCCACAAGTTGCTCCACCAGCAGCACCGCAGTGCCCTGCTTCTGCAGCTGCGCGATCACCGTCAGCACGCGATCGACCAGCACTGGCGACAGACCGGCAGATGGTTCATCCAGCATCAGCAGCCGCGGCCGTCGCACGAGACCTTGGGCCACCACAAGCATCTGCTGCTGTCCGCCCGAGAGTGACGCCCCGCGCTCATGGCGCTTCTCGGCGATCTCCGGAAAGAACGACAGCGCCTCGTCGACGCGCGAGTGGCGCTCGCCGCGTGGCAGGTCATAGGCCGCGAGCAGCAGGTTTTCGGTCACGGTCTGCTGCGTGAACACGCGGTGTCCCTCGATCACATGGACGAGACCCGCGCGCGCAGCTTCACGCGGTGTGCCATTGCTGATGTCACGGCCGTCGAAGCGAACGCTCGCCGCATTGACCGGCAGCAGGCCGGAGATCGCGCGCAGCAAGGTCGACTTGCCGGCGCCGTTGGGGCCGAGCAATGTCACCACTTCGCCGGCGGCGATATGCAGGTCGATGCCATGGAGCACGCGGATCTTGCCGTAGCCGGATTCCAGCGCGGTGACTCTGAGCAGCGGTTCAGCCTCCGAGGTAAGCACTGACGACCTCCTTGTGAACGCGGATTTCGGCGGGGGTGCCGGCGGCGAGGATCTTGCCGAGGTTCAGCACCGTGACCTGATCGCAGATGTCGAAGATCAGGTCGGCGTGATGTTCGACCAGCAGCACCCCCGTGCCGCGGCGGCTGATCGCCTTGATCAGCGCACCCAGCCTTGCGATTTCGTCGCTGGAGAGGCCTGCGGCGGGTTCGTCCAGCAGCAGGAAGTCCGGCTGCAGCATCAACGCGCGCGCGATTTCGATAAAGCGCAATTCGCTGTGCTGCAGGCGATCGGCACGGACATCCGCCAGCGCCTCCAGCCCGACGACGCCGAGCATCGCGCGCGCCTGTGCAGTCAGCTTGCGTTCGTCGCGGTGATGCCGCGGCAGCGACAGCAGCGCCTCGGCGAATGTCGCCTCGCCCTCGATGGTGCCGCCGACCATCACATTCTCGAGCACCGAGGCTTCGCCGATCACGCGGGGTGTCTGGAAGGTACGCGCAATGCCCTTGCCGGCGCGCAGCTCGGGCATGCCGGGCGGCAATGCGTCGTCACCCAGCGTGATGGTGCCGCCCTTGGCGGCGTAGTAGCCGGAGATCACATTCAGCGTGGTGGTCTTGCCGGACCCGTTGGGGCCGATCAGGCCGTGGATCTGGCCGGGCTTCACGTCGAGGTCGAGCCCGTCGATGGCCCGGACATTGCCGAAAGTCAGGACGACATCACGCAACGTAAGAGTCCTGGTGGTGGCCGTCTTGCGCAGGACGTCTGACAGCCCCGCGATGCGCGGCACGATGGCGCGGTTGCTGGCGAGCGGACGGCGGCTCTTGAAATCCAGCAGCGCCGCGATGCCGCCGGGCATCACCAGCACGATCAGCAATAGCAGCACCGCATAGAGGAAGGTCGACCACGCGGCCAGGGGCGCGGCGATCTCCGGCAGGATGGTGAGGATGATCGTGCCGAGCATCGGGCCCAAAATTGACCCGCGGCCGCCGATCAAAATGGCGATGAAGAACAGCACAGAGAGGTCGAAGGTGAACGCGTCCGGCGTGATATAGGTCTGCAGGCTGGCGAACAATCCGCCGGCAAAGGCCGCCATCGCGCCCGCGAGCAGGAAGATCGACACCAGCAGCTTCGGCTTGGAAATGCCGGTGGCTTCCGCGGCGACATCCGCATCGCGGATCGCGATCAGTGCGCGGCCGAACCGGCTATAGGCGATATTGGCGCTGAGCCATGTTGCCACGGCCGCGAAGCCGATGCACAGATAATAGAATCCCCACGGCGTGTTGAACGGCGCGGAGAATTCCGGGCCGACAATGCCGATGCCGCCGCCGGTGACGCTCTGCCAGGCCAGCGCGATCTGCGTCACGATGGTGGCGAAGCCGAGTGTGGTCATGGCGAAGTAGAAGGTGCGCAGCCGCATCGCCGGCAGGCCGACGATGACGCCGAACACCGCGCCAACGCAGCTTGCAATGATCAGCGCGCCATAGATCGGGACGGGCGGCAACACGTTGCCGGCAGCGAGCACGCTGGTTGTGTAGGCGCCGAGCGTCAGCAGCGCCACATAGCCGATGGCGAGATGGCCGGCGAAACCGACGACGAGATTGAGCCCGGCCACCAGCACCCAGTAGATCGCGGCGCGGGTGCCGATCAGCGCCCAGTAGTCGTTGCTGACGAAAGGCAGGATCATCGCCAGCGCGAACACGCCGAGGAACGGCAGCAGCGCGGGCAACACCGAATGTTTCGTCGTTGCTTCGCGCGATGTCGGGATATCGGTGATTGCCGTCATCACACCCTCCGCGCCGTTGCGGAGCCGAACAGCCCTTGCGGCGCTGCCAGCAATACGATGATGAAGATCGCGAACACCGCGACCGACGAGAAGATGCCGCCGACCAGGAAATTCGCTGCCTGCTGGAACAGGCCGAGCGCGAGCCCGCCGATCAGCGCGCCGCGATTGTTGCCGAGGCCGCCGAGCGCAACGGGCACGAAGCCGTAGAAGTTCAACAGCGCGCCATTGGCGAAGAAGGCCAGCATCAGTTCGCCGCCGGCAAAGCCCGCTACGCCGCCGATTACGCCGGCCAGCGCGTAGCTCGCCACGCGCAGGTTACGCTCCGGCAGGCCGAGCGCACGCGCGGCGAAGTTGTCTTCCGCGATGGCCATGAAGGCATGGCCGACCAATGTGCGGCGATAGAGATATTCGAGGCCCAAGATGGTGAGGCCGCAGGCCACCACCGGCAGCCAGAATTTTTCGTCCCACACGCCAGTGCCGAGACCGACGATGCGCGGGAAGGGCTGCGGCTCGGTGCCCCATTTGATCGCGGTGACCTGCTGGATCATCAGTGCCAGCGCCAGCGTCGACAGCACATAGAGATGCTGTTCGAGGCTTTTGAGCACCGGCCGCACTGCGACGAATTCGGTGATGACGCCGATGATCGCGCAGGCGATCAGTGTGAGGGCGAAGCCGACCAAAGTCGGCATCCCCATTTTCAGCATGAACAGCGAGCCGAACACCCCGCCAAGCATGGCGAGCTGTCCGGCGGTGAAGCTCATCACCCGCGAGGTCGAGAACATGGTGTTGTAGGTGATGCCGACGAGCGCATAGATTGCGCCCGCCGCGAGGCCTGAAGCTATGATCGAGCCGAGCATGTGTGTCGTCCTCGCGCCGGCTTACGAGTAGCCGGGGGCGAGGGCGAAGGTGCCGTTCTTGGCCGAACGCGCTTCCGACATGACGATCTCGTCGGTCGGATAGCCGTTATGCTGGGTGGGTGAGAACGAGTAGTTGCCGAAATAGCCGGGATATTTCGACAGCGAGTTCCAGTATTTGACGATGCCCTCGCTGTCGGTCGATCCGCTGGCCTCGACAGCCCTGGCGATCAGCTCGACCGCGTCGATGCCGCCGGCAATCCACCACAGCAGCGTGTCGTTCAGCGGCACCTTGGCCTTGTTCAGGCGATCGACGAGATCCTGACTCTTCGGCGGCAGTTTGCCGGCTGAATCGTAACTGCAGCTCTTGTAGCCAATGGCGTAGACCTTCTCCCAGTTGGCGGGCTTCTCGATCAGGCTGGCGAGTTCGCCGGATGCCAGCGAGGGATGGCCGACAAAGGCAACGTCCCAGTTCATGGATGCGCGGGTGTTGAACATGCGCGCTTCCATGCCGGTGGAAACGCTCCACACCACGATGACCTGCGCAGCGGCATTCTTGGCGCGCAGCATGTCCGGCGTCATGTCGGGCTGGGTCGCGTCGATATTGGCGCTGTAGACCACGTCCGCGCCGTCTTTCTTGAAGGCCTCGACCGAGGCTTTCACGGCGGTGACGCCGTAGCCCGTGGTGTCGCCGATCACGGCGATCTTGCTGACTTTCAGCACCTTGAGGCAGTAGTTGCGGACGGCGTCGTCCCACTGGCCGTTGGATGGCGCGATACGAAACGCGGCGGGGAATTTCGCGGGATCAATCAGCGTGTCGACGACGCAAGGATGCAGGTCGGGCATCTTGGCGCGCGCCATCAGTGGCGTCGTGGCCAGTGCCTCGCCGGAATTCACCGGCCCCCAGATTGCATGGACCTTGGCCTGGCTGATCAGTTCCTGGGTGGCGTTGACGGCCTTGGTCGGATCGCCCTGCGTGTCGCGCGTGATGATCTCGATCTTGCGGCCCTTGACGCCGCCGGCGGCATTGATGGCTTCCGTGGCAAATGTGACGCCGCGGTTGAAGCCGACGGTCGGCGCCGAACTCGGTCCGGTCATGGCGGCGAGCCAGCCGATCTTGATCGGTTCGGACGATTGCGCAATGGCGGGACGTGCGAGTGGAAAACTTGCTGCGCCGAGTGCGCCGGCGCCGCCCAACAGAATTCCACGACGAGAAATGCTCATCTTGACTTCCTCCCTGTGTTTTCCCTTTGCGGTGCCTGTCATTGATGCAGGCATCCGTTTCGTCCGCCCGGTCGTTGCCGGATTATGTATGTGGGTGATGTCGTTGGTCGGTCAGATACTCCGGATCGTCATGATATATGCCGATGTTGCGCGGTGGCAGAACGCGGCGCGCAAATCCATCTCCATCGCCTCAGGCTGACCTGTCGCGGTGGCTTTGGCAATCGGCTTGTGATCTTTGACGATGGCAAGGACGTTGCCAAGGGCGTAGTCGTTGCAAGTCACACGGTGCTGCTCTGCAGTCTCGCTCGTCTGTTGCAACGCAATGATGCGCGCCGTCGTCAGGTCGCGCTGAAGCCGCCATCTGCCGATAGCACATGGCCGACGATGTAGCCGGCATCGTCGGACGCGAGCCACACCACGGCTTCGGCCACTTCATGCGGTTGGCCCATACGCCGGATCGGCAGGCCGGCTGCGACGGCCGACATGTCGGCGATCCCCGAGGCCAGCATCATGTCGGTGACGACGCGGCCCGGCGCCACCGCATTGATGCGGATGCCGCGCGGCCCGCATTCCATCGCTGCCGAACGCATCAGTGAGATCACCGCCGCTTTCGATGCGGAATATAGCGCAAGGCCGGGATTGGGATTGCGGATGCCGCTCACCGACGCGTTGATGACGATGCGGCCGCCGCCATTCAGTTCCATGGCCTGGATCTGATGCTTCAGGCCAAGAAACACCGAGCGGACATTGGCATCGAACACGGTGTCATAGACCGCCTCTGTCTGCTGCTCGACCGGCGCGCGCCGTTCCTGATAACCGGCATTGTTGAAGGCCACGTCGAGCCGCCCGAAACGGGACATCACAGCCTGCACCAGGCTGGCGACCTCGGCCTCCTCGGTTACGTCAGTGCGCACGAACAGCGTTTTGGCACCGAACCGGCCGCAGTCGTCGGCGGCGGCCTGTCCCTCGGCCTCGCGACGGCCTGCGATCACCACTGCAGCTGCGCCTTCCTGCGCCATCAGCAGCGCAGCCGCCCGGCCGATGCCGGTGCCGCCGCCGGTCACGAGGCAGATGCGTCCGGCCATGCGGTCGCGGGGGCGGAACTGGGCAGCGCTGGTTGTCATGATCATTCCTTGCACGGATCGTGCTAACACGGGCGTTATTCGTTGCCAGCAATATAGTTGTACCATGCAACTATCGTCAAGGAGCCTGCGATTGTCCGATATTGACGCCGATTTGATTGATCACATCCGCGCCGCGTCGCGTCTGATGGTGCGCGAACTCGGTTTCATGCAGGCAACGGTTGCAGCGACCGACTATCCGCCATCGGCGGTGCATACGCTGCTGGAGATTGGTGCGCGCGAGGCGATGACCGCGGTCGAATTATCCGCGTTTCTCGGGCTGGAGAAATCCAGCGTCAGCCGGATGATCCGCAAGCTGATCGACGCCGGCGAGCTGAAGGAAGCCGCCAGTGCCGGCGACGGCCGCGTCAAGCGGCTGTTGCTCACGGCCAAGGGGCGGCGGACCCGCGAGGCGATCGAGGCCTATGGGCAGCGGCAGGTCACCAATGCCTTGCAGCAACTGGCCCCGGCCCAGCGTCAGAAGGTGGCCGAAGGTCTCGCGCTCTATGCCGAGGCACTGGAAGCGCATCGGCTGGCAGACGCACAGACGCCGGACCGGACATTGGCCAGGCGGTCTTGAACCGCTACAGTCGAATCCGGCACACTCGACCGGCTTGACTGGTTCGCATCGTGCAAAAGTAAGTCGTGCCAAAGCAAAAAGAAACAGGGATGGAATTATGCCGGGCCACAAGAAGACTCCCGATCAACTCCGCAGCGCACGCTGGTTCGCGCCGGACGACCTGCGTGCCTTCGGCCATCGCTCGCGCGCCATGCAGCAAGGCTATGCGCCGGTGGAGTGGGCCGGGCGTCCCGTCATCGCCATTCTCAATACCTGGTCGGAAGCGCAGCCGTGCCACATGCATTTCAAGACTCGCGTCGATGACGTCAAACGCGGCATCCTGATGGCCGGTGGCTTCCCGATGGAGTTGCCCGCTCTGTCGCTGTCGGAGAGCTTCCTGAAGCCGACCACCATGCTCTATCGCAACATGCTGGCGATGGATGCCGAGGAATTGCTGCGCGGCCATCCCGTCGATGGCGTGGTGCTGATGGGCGGCTGCGACAAGACCACGCCGGGGCTTCTGCTTGGCGCCACCAGTGCCGGCTATCCCGCGATCTATCTGCCGGCCGGCCCGATGCTGCGCGGCAACTGGAAGGGCAAGACGCTCGGCTCCGGCTCCGATGCCTGGAAATACTGGGATGAGCGCCGTGCGGGGAAAATCTCCGACAAGGAATGGGTCGAGGTCGAGGGCGGCATCGCCCGCAGCTACGGCACCTGCATGACCATGGGCACGGCCTCGACCATGACGGCGATCGCGGAGTCCATCGGCATGACGCTGCCGGGCGCATCGTCGATCCCTGCTGCAGACGCCGGTCACATCCGCATGGCCAGCGAATGCGGCCGCCGCATCGTCGAAATGGTGTGGGAAGATCTGACACCGCAGAAGATCCAGACGCGCAAGGCCTTCGAGAACGCCATCACCGTGGCGATGGCGATGGGCTGCTCGACCAATGCGATCATCCATCTGATCGCGCAGGCGCGCCGCGCCGGCCAGGACATCGGCCTCGACGATTTCGAGATCGCCAGCCGCAAGGTGCCCGTGATCGCCAATGTGCGCCCGTCCGGCGACAAATATCTGATGGAGGACTTCTTCTATGCGGGCGGTCTGCCGGGACTGATGAGCCGCATCAAGGAGCATCTGCATCTCGACGTGATGACCGTCACCGGCAAGACGCTGGGTGAGAACATCGCCGGCGCTGAAGTCTATAACGACGACGTCATCCGCACCGTCAAAGATCCGATCTATGCGGAGGGTGCGTTGGCGGTACTGAAGGGCAACCTCGCGCCGGATGGCTGTGTCATCAAACCGTCCGCCTGCGAGCCGCGCTTCCTCAAGCATACCGGTCCGGCACTGGTGTTCGACGACTATCCCAGCATGAAGAAGGCGATCGACGACGAGAGCCTCGATGTCACGGCCGATCACGTTCTGATCCTGCGCAATGCGGGTCCGCAGGGCGGGCCGGGCATGCCGGAATGGGGCATGCTGCCGATCCCGAAGAAGCTGGTGAAGCAGGGCGTGCGCGACATGGTGCGGCTGTCCGATGCGCGGATGAGCGGCACCAGCTACGGCGCATGCATTCTGCATGTTGCGCCGGAATCCTTTATCGGCGGTCCGCTGGCGCTGGTCGAGAATGGCGACATGATCACCCTCGACGTCGATGCCCGGACGATCAATCTCGACATCTCCGATGCCGAAATGGAAAAGCGCCGCGCGGCGTGGAAAGCCCCGGAGCGCAATTACGAACGCGGCTATGGCTGGATGTTCACCAAACATATCCAGCAGGCCAATGAAGGCTGCGACTTCGACTTCCTGCGTACCGACTTCGGCGCGCCGGTCAAAGAACCCGTGATTTATTGAGTGAGTGATCCCATGACCAAGCTCAGCGACGCGACCCGCGCCAAACTCAAGACCATCTCCACCGCCACCGTGGCCACCGCGCTCTACAAGCGTGGCTTCCGCAATCAGTGCATCCAGGATGTCCATCCGCTCGGACCGAACCAGCCGACACTGGTGGGCGAGGCCTTCACGCTGCGCTACATGCCGGCGCGCGAGGATCTCAACAAGCTCGACGTGTTCCGGGATCGATCGCATCCGCAGCGCAAGGCGGTGGAAGACTGCCCGCCCGGCGCGGTGCTCGTGATGGACAGCCGCAAGGATGCGCGTGCGGCCTCCGCTGGAGCGATCCTGATCAATCGGCTGGCGCAGCGCGGCGTTGCCGGTGTCATCACCGATGGCGGCTTCCGCGACTCCGCCGAGATCGCCAAGCTCGGCTTCCCCGCCTATCACCATCGTCCGAGCGCACCGACCAATCTGACGCTGCATCAGGCCATCGAGATCAACGGCCCGATCGGCTGCGGCGATGCGCCGGTGTTTCCCGGCGACGTGATCCTCGGCGACAGCGATGGCGTCATCGTCATCCCCGCGCATCTTGCCGACGAGATCGCCAACGAGGCCTTCGAGATGACCGCCTTCGAGGATTTCGTCACCGAACAGGTGCAGAAGGGCAAGGGCATCTTCGGGCTCTATCCGGCGACCGATGAGCAAACGCTGGTGGATTTCGCAGCGTGGCGGAAAGAGAAGGGGCGGTAGAGCGCGATCACGCGTGCTTCGCGTCAGGATGGAACCAGAGGCGGTTCTTGGCTTTGTCTTGGAGAGGTGCGCCGGTGCGCATCATCCATCACTCAGCCGGAAAGAGACGCTATGCGCAGCCTCATCGTCGCGGTCGGACTGTCGCTGCTGGCGCAGGGCGCAGCCCTCGCCAAGGATTCCGACAAGCCGTCCAGGGCTTTCAATGCCGAGACGATCAACGCCGCCAATTTCACCGGCAAGCTGCCGCCCGACGAGAAGCTCAGCCCGCTGGCGGTGAAGCTCCAGGTGCTGCTCGACCGCGCGCATTTCTCGCCGGGCGAGATCGACGGGATGTTCGGCGACAATGTGGAGAAGGCACTGTTGGCTTTCGCGGAAGCCAACAGCCTGCCGTCCGGCAAGGCGCTGACGCCGGAGATCTGGGCGAAGCTGCAGGCGGGATCATCGGACCCGGTCATGACCGACTATGTGCTGACCGAGAAGGACGTGAAGGGCCCATTCCTCGACAAGCTTCCGGTCAAGATGGAAGAGATGAAATCGCTGAAGAAGCTGGACTACACCAGCGCCCGCGAAGCCCTCGGCGAACGCTTCCATATGAGCCAGGATCTGCTCGAGACGCTCAATCCCAAAGCGAAGTTCGACAAGGCTGGCGACACCATCACCATCGTCAAGCTCTCGGATCGCAAGCCCGACAGGGTCAGCCGCCTTGAGGTCGACAAGGTCCGGCAGACCGTGAAGGCCTTCGCCAAGGATGGCGCGTTGCTCGCCTTCTATCCTGCCAGCGTCGGCAGCGATGAGAAGCCGACGCCATCGGGTGCACTGAAAGTGACGTCGGTTCACGCCAACCCGATCTATCGTTACGATCCGAAATACAAGTTCAAGGGCGTGGAATCGTCGAAGCCCTTCACCATCAATGGCGGCCCCAACAATCCCGTCGGTGCCATGTGGATCGGCCTGTCGGAGAAGAGTTATGGCATCCACGGCACGTCGGATCCGTCCCGCGTCAGCAAGAGCGATTCCCATGGCTGCGTGCGTCTCACCAACTGGGACGTGGAGCGCCTCGGTGCATCCGTGAAGAAGGGTGTGGAAGTCAGCTTCGTCGACGACAAGCAGGCGGCGAAGTAGGTTCGCCGGCACAGCGCAAGTTTCCTGCGGTCCTTCCGGGGCGCGGTCCCGTCGCCTGCGGCGCCGGTCCCGCCCCGGAATGACAGTTTGGGCGGCAAGCCAGTACCAAATATTTTTTCCTATTTCTTATTGACAATATCCCTGTATGGATTATTTTCCCCTCTGTCCTGCCCCACCGAGAGGGGCGATCGCGATCGTCACGTTCGCGGGGTGGGATGCGGTGGACGCCGGAGATGCGGCGTTACGCGGTTCATGGGGTGACGTCTGTCTTCGGGCAGGACGGATCTGCGCCAGCACTGCCACTGGCAAGGAGACGACCGACCTTCGGATGGAAGACCCCCTGGACAGTGTGACGGACGACCAACTCGAAACGCGTTCGGCCCAGTCGCTTGAGGCTCCCTTCCCATCGCCTTGGGACTTTAATTCGCGATCGGAGCGTTCGTCGAGGCAAAGTGCAAGCAACCGAAAAAACACCGCAGGCGGAACGTCGGGCACTTGCTCGGCGCCTCCGAAAGTCCTGATGCACTCTAGATTGCGGAGTACCGCATCGCATCAGGCCCCAGGGTGCAACGGGCACCCGGCGTTCCGCACGCCCTCTCACAAGAGGGTGGGAATGCAAAGGACGACGGCGCCCCCGCGCCGCAAACAATGGGGGTGATGACGCATGTCTGAAGAGCCGTGGCTGTTTGAGAGTTGAATCTGAACTAGCGTGACACGCGAACGCCAAAACCAAACGCCGTCATGCCCGGCGCATGCCGGGTATCCACGCCTTGGCCACAAAAGAAGACGTGGATGGCCGGAACAAGTCCGGCCATGACGAACGAGAGAGTGATGCGTAGGATGGGTAGAGCGCAGGCGCGTTTGCGCCGAAGCGAAACCCATCAATTGCAAGCCAGGAAAGCGATGGGTTTCGCGGAGTTTATCATCGGGCGCGCTTTGCGCGACCCGTTGGCTCTACCCATCCTACGAGTTGCGCGGGGTGTTATCCGCGATAGTCCCGCACCCGCTTCACCATCTGCTCCACATGGGCGATTGGCGTCTCCGGCTGGATGCCGTGGCCGAGATTGAAGATGAAGCGTCCACTGGCATAATTCGCCAGCACGTCATCGACAGCGCGATCGAGCGCGGCGCCACCGGCGATCAGTACCAGCGGATCGAGATTGCCCTGCACGGCGACGTGGCTCTGCACCCGCTCGCGTATGAAGGACGGCTCGGCGGCCCAGTCGATGCTCACAGCATCGACACCGGTTGCGCCGACATAGCTCGGCAGCAGTGCGCCCGCGCCGCGCGGGAAGCCGATGATCTTCGCATCCGGCACCTTGGCGCGCACGCCGGCGATGATGCGCTTGGTCGGCTCCACCGACCAGCGCTGGAATTCCGCTGCCGGCAGCACGCCGGCCCAGGTGTCGAAGATCTGCAGCACATCGGCGCCGGCCTTCAACTGATGGAGCAGATAGGTAATCGAGTTCTCGACGATGGTGTCGATGATTTTTGCGAAGGCCTCCGGATGCCGATAGGCCATCATCCGCGCTGGCGCCTGATCCGGTGTGCCCTTGCCGGCAACCATGTAAGTCGCAACGGTCCAGGGCGCGCCGCAGAATCCGATCAGCGTAATCTTCGGATCGAGCTGCGCGCGCACGCGGCGCAGCGCTTCGAACACCGGTTCGAGCTTGTTGAAATCCGCTTCGGGCGAAAGCGTCGCAACCTTCTCGGGCGTATCCAGCGGATCGAGCCGCGGGCCTTCGCCGACCTCGAAGCGGACCGAGCGGCCGAGGGCATAAGGGATCACCAGGATGTCGGAGAAGATGATCGCGGCATCGAAGCCGAAACGCCGGATCGGCTGCAGGGTCACTTCGGTGGCGAAATCCGGATTGAAACACAGGTCGAGGAAACCACCGGCCTGCGCGCGGACCTCGCGATATTCAGGCAGATAACGCCCGGCCTGTCGCATCATCCAGAGCGGCGGCACCGCCTGGCGCTGGCCGGCGAGGACATCGAGGAACGGCTTGCGGGGCGTGGACTGGGTCAAATGCTTGGGTTCCGGAAACTGGTGCCGAAAGGCATGATTTTGCCGCCTCTGATACACCGCCGCTTCGCTCTTGGCGAGGCGCGGCAATTCCGCAAAACCGGCGATTCACCTCACGTTTTGACGCATCTCAAGGTGTCATCGCGCCGCAGGCGGCATATAGACTGTACGAACATCATGAGCGAAAAGACCATGAACATCATGACCCCGATCGTCAGTCCAGAAATCGAACAGAACCGCACCCGCGCCAAGGTCTGGTTCGAATCCCTCCGCGACCGCATCTGCGCCGAGATCGAGGCGCTGGAGCGCGAGGCGCCGCAGGCGCTGTTCCCAGGCGCGCCGGCCACCTTCACCTACAAGCCGTGGACCCGCGCGACGGGCATCGGCGGCGGCGTCGGCGGCTTCCTCTCGGGCGGTCGCCTGTTCGAGAAGATCGGCATCCACACCTCAAGCGCGAACGGCAAGCTGTCGCCGGAAATGGCGCGGCAAATGCCCGGCGGCGGATCGCAGCTCGATTACGTCTCCAGCAGCATCAGCCTGATCATGCATCCGCGCAGCCCGCGCGTGCCGACCGTGCACATGAACACGCGGTTTCTGTCGACGGCGGTGGGCTGGTTCGGCGGCGGTGCAGATCTGACGCCAATGCTGCCCGAGCAGCGCAAGGCCGATGCGCCGGATACGATCACGTTCCATGATGCGATGCGCGGCGCCTGCGATGCGCATGACCCCGCTTACTACAAGAAGTTCAAGGCCTGGGCCGACGACTACTTCTTCCTGCCGCATCGCGGCGTGGCGCGCGGCGTCGGCGGCATCTTCTACGATCAGCTCAACACAGGTGATTTCGAGAAGGACTTCGCGTTCACGCGCGATGTCGGCTCCGCCTTCCTCGATGTCTATCCGCGCATCGTGCGTGCACGGATGCAGGAAGCCTGGACCGAGGAAGAGCGCGCGCAGCAGCTCGAAACGCGCGGCCTCTATGTCGAGTTCAATCTGCTCTACGACAAGGGCACGATGTTCGGCCTGCAGACCGGCGGCAACGTCGAGAACATTCTGAGCTCGATGCCGCCGCTGGTCAGCTGGAAGTAAGGTCGATCAGGCTGCGCTCGGCGCCTGTTCGATCGCACCCTGCACGGCCCAGGACAGATCCGTGTTGAGCTGGAACGCGACCGAGCCTTCATCGATGATCGCCTGCGGATTCTTGGAGAGCTTGCCGGCTTCATCGAGCGCGTTGCGATAGTCCGACTTCAATGCAGCCAGATCGGCATAGGCCGGGAAATCGTAGAACGACAATTCCTCCGGCGCGAGGCCGGGCTTCTTGGCGAGCAGGCGCTTGAGAATCTGGCCGCCGGAGAGATCGCCGAGATAGCGCGTATAGGCGTGGGCAATCAGCAATTCGCCGTCGCCCTTGGCGGCATCCGCGATGCGCTTGGCATAGGCTTCGCCGGCAGGCAGTATCGGCACTGCCGAGAAATCGCCATCGCACAGCACATTGAGATCGGCTTGCATGGCCGATGCACGATCGAGCCGATACTGGGCGAGTGCGGCGAGCACAGGCGTGTCGCGATGGCTCTCAAGTCCGGCTTCCAGCGCCTGATAGGCGGCCAGCAGATTCCGCTGCAGCAGGACATAGCCCTTGCGGCTGACGTCACCGCGCAACATGTCCTTGATGATGCCGGAGCGCTCGGCTTCGGTGTGAAGCACCTTGGTGCCGAGATAAAGGGCGGTCACGACGCTGACGGGCGCAGTGCTATCTGCCGAGGCAGCAGGCATTGAATTCTCCGATGACTGATAAAGGGATGTGTTGGCGCTCGGGCTGGCGACACCATATCACCCTCGCCGGATGCTACAAGGTGAGGCCAGGTCGGTCGCTATAGCGCCGCGCGGCTACGAGACTTGCGGCGCGCCGGCGCAGATTTGCCGGCTTCCGTCGCAGGCAGGAACTGCGCGCCCTGAGCGGCGAGGAATGCGCGCATCGCCTGCGCCGGCGGCAGCAGCACCTTGTCCTTGCGGTTGAGCACGAACCATTGCCGGATGATCGGCAGGCCGATCACGTCCAGCATCGCCAGTCGCCGCTGCTCCAGTTCGGTGGCCACCGTATGCGCGGAGATGAAGGCGATGCCGAGCCCGGCCATCACGGCCTGTTTGATGGTCTCGTTGCTGTCCATCTCCATGCCGATCGTGGCGCGCAAGCCTGCGCTCTCGAACAATTGCTCCATCAACCCGCGCGTGCCCGAGCCGGGCTCACGCGTCAGGAAAGTCTCGCCTGCAAGATCGCTCATGGAGAGGCGCGCCTTGCCCGCGAGGGGATGGTCGCTCGGCGCGATGATCACATGCGGATGATCGCCGATCAGGTTCACATCCATGTCGATTCCGGCCGGCGGCCGGCCCATGATCGCGATATCGAGATCGTAGTTGCGCAGGCCTGCGATGGTCTCTTCGCGATTGCCGACCGTCAGCAAGATCTCGATCTTGGGATGGAGCTTCGCGAAGGCCGAGATGGCGAAGGGCACGAAGTATTTCGCGGTGCTGACGGCGCCGATGGAGATGCGCCCGCCGGTCTTGCCGGCCATCATGTCCAGCGATGTCGCGCAGGCCGCCATCGCCGCCTCGATCCGTTCCGACAGCGCCAGCACCTCACGGCCGGCATCGGTGAGGACCATTCCGTCGCCGGTGCGCTGGATCAGCGGCAGGCCGGCGAGGCCTTGCAGGTTGCGCAGTTGCAAGGTGACAGCCGGCTGTGTCAGGCGCAGCTTCAAAGCTGCCGCCGTAATACTGCCGCTGGCGGCAACCGCGGTCAGTGCACGCAGCTGGCGGATCGAGATGTCGCGGAAGCGCTTCGTCATATAAGGAAAACTTTCGCCGCCCGATTTTTACGAAAGTTCCTTTATTTGGCCCAGCGGGTCAATATCTGTGGGCAAAATGACCCATTTCTGCCATTCCCGGGCCTTCCGGACGCGGCCATGTGCCAGAAGGAGCCCAGTATTTTGCGGAGATTGCGATGACCGACCACATGCCCCTGTCCCGATATACGGCTGACTACGCCGGACAGGACCCGCTGCGGCTGGCCGTGGCTGCTGCGGTCGATGCCTTCGCCAAGGCCTCCATCGAAATCTCCGACCTGATCGGCTGCGGCGCGCTGGCCGGAATTACCGGCGAGGCGCAGGGCGCGCAGAATGCCGATGGCGACGTGCAGAAGGATCTTGATGTCCGCGCCGACGAGATTGTTCGTACCGCGCTGAAGCCGGTGTCCTGGGCCGCGCTGGCCTCCGAGGAAGCCGAGACGGCGGATATCCGCGACGGCGGCGGGCTGCTGGAGATCGCCTACGATCCGCTCGACGGATCGTCGAATATCGAAACCAATATGACCGTCGGAACGATCTTCTCGATCATGCCGACGTCGAAGGACGCTGTGCCGTTCACGCAGAAGGGCAGCGCGCAGATTGCTGCCGGCTTCGTCGTCTATGGTCCGCAGACATCGCTGGTCCTCACGCTTGGTGATGGCGTCGAAATCTTCACGCTCGATCGCGCCGCTGGGAGCTACAAGCGCATTCGCCAGCGCGTGCAGATCCCAGCCGAGTGCTCGGAATATGCCATCAATGCGTCCAACCATCGCCACTGGGAAGCGCCGGTGCGCGACTTCGTCGAAGAGTGCCTCGCCGGCGTCGATGGCCCGCGCGGCAAGAATTTCAATATGCGCTGGATCGCAGCCCTGGTCGCCGAGGCCTATCGCATCCTGATCCGGGGCGGCGTGTTTCTCTATCCGTCCGATGCGCGCAAGGGCTATGCCGATGGCCGGCTACGTCTCGTCTATGAAGCGCATCCGATGGCCTTCATCGTCGAACAGGCCGGCGGCGGCGCGACCACGGGCCGTACCCGTATTCTCGATCTTGCGCCGACGGCAATCCATCAGCGCGTGCCGTTGATCATGGGTTCGATCAGCAAGGTGAGACGTATCGAGGCCATGCATCTCGATGCCAGCGCGGGACAAGCGCAGGCCGCAGCAGAATAGATAGGGCCTGCACTACACATCCTGTTTTGATCCATTCAAAACATGATAGGCTTGAGGGCTTCTAAGGCCCGTGGTCCCGAAACGGGTTGAGCATGACGCGACCGCGGCCTAGACAAACGCAGGGGTCGCAAAGGATACGCGCATGCTTCCGCAGCAGGTCAAGGTCTCCGATATCACCGATGAGAATTCGGCACAGACCTATCTCAACCAGGCCATCATGACGACATTCTGCCGCGTGCTCGACAGTTCGCGTCTGGCGCCCGATGTGGTGATGCGTCTTCTGGCCACCGCGATCGGTTCGACCTATCGCGAAGTTGCTGCTGCCCATCAGGACGGCCAGTGCCCCTGCGGATGGCGCCCGGTCCCGGATGCCGATATCGAGGCCCTGCGATCGTCGCTTGAAGGCGCTGCTGCGCCGAAGATGGCTGACGATTTGCACAGCATGGTGATCGCCGGACGGGCGTAGCCGCCAGTCGATCTGCCCTCAAATAAGGCTGCATTTACGCGGAATTGGCCACTGAGGATTACCGCAGATGGCATTTTTGCGTCTGTTCCGCTCTCCCGGTCACGTGATTGGGCCAGCGCGATCAACATATGGCAATTCCTTTAGACCTAAACTACTTTGGCCCGATCCTTGAATGTCGAGGAGATCGCGATCGGTGCAAAGTGACCTCATGACATCCTCATCCGCTGCAGTTCTCGACCACACCCCGGCCAATTCGACCGTCTGGCGCGAAGTTGCACGCGCGATCGCCGATATCGGCGCCAAGCGCTGCTTCGGTCTCGTCGGTGGCGCAAACTTCAAGGTGACGCTCGGATTGACCGAGTTCGGTGTCGAGTTTGTCGCTGCGCGCCACGAAGGCGGTGCGGTAAGCATGGCCGATGTGGCGGCGCGTCTGACGCGCGACCTGACCATCGTCAGCGTAACGGCCGGGCCGGGTTTGACTAATGCGATCACCGGCATCGGCGAAGCGGCCAAGAGCGACACGCCACTGCTGGTTCTCGCAGGTGACGTTGTGCTCGGCGACAAGCAGTCGGCATTTGCCTTCAATCAGTCGGAACTCGTTCACGCGGTCGGCGGCGAATGGCGGCAGATCACCGATGCACAGAGCGCTTACGCCGACACCTGGAAAGCAGCCTCGGTTGCTCTGCGTGAGCGCAAGCCGGTCGTGCTCAGCTTGCCGATCAATGTGCAGGAAATGCAGGTCGCGGCGACGATGGGAAAGAAGCATCTTCCTATCATGCCGCGGATCACGATCAATCCGGCGAAGCTGGATGAACTTGTTGCGACGATCCGGACGTCGAAACGGCCGCTGATTCTGGCGGGTCATGGCGCTGTCGTCGCCGATGCGCAGCCGTTACTGGTTCAACTGGCAGACAGACTTGGCGCGTTGCTGGCGACGTCACTGCAGGCGCACGGGATGTTTTCCGGTCATCCATGGAATCTGGGCGTGGCCGGTGGCTTCTCGTCGAAGGCGACGGCTGAGCTGATCGCGCAGAGCGATATGATCCTCGCCTTCGGCATGTCGCTGAACATGTGGACCACGAAGAAGGGCAAGTTGATCTCGGACTATGCCCAGCTCGTGCAGATCGATGTCGAGAAGGGCCGCATCGGCGTGCATCGTCCGGTAGATCTCGAACTTGAAGGCGATGCCTCCGCTGTGGCCACTGCCGTGTTGCAGGCGTTTGACAAGACGCCGCCCAGCGAGGCCGGCTGGCGCACGCCCGAGGTTGCCGCGGTGATGACTGCCAGAGGGAATCATAATCTGGCCTATGACGACACCAGCACGGCCGACCACATCGATCCGCGCACGCTGAGCAAGGCGATGGACGATATCCTGCCGAAGGATCGCACCGTCGTTGTCGATGGCGGCCATTTCGTCGGCTGGGTGACGCGTTATATTTCCGCGCCGGACCACAAGGGTTGGTGCATTCCGATTGCGTTCCAGTCGATCGGCCTCGGCCTTGCCGGCGCGATCGGTGCGGCAGTGACGCAGCCGGAGCGGCTGACAGTGCTCGCGGTCGGTGACGGCGGCTTCCTGATGTCGATTGCGGAGCTGGAAACCGCGGTGCGGCTGAAGAAGCGCATCTGCATCTTCATCTATAACGACAGCGCCTATAGCGCCGAAGTGCATCACTTCGGGCCGGAAGGCTACAACGCCGGCATGGCGCAGTTTCCGGTGACCGACTTTGCGGCCATCGCGCGCGGATATGGCGCCGATGGCGTGGTGGTGCGGACGCTCGCCGATCTCGATGCGGTAAAGCGTTGGGTTGCCGATGGCGCGCAGGGGGTGTTCATCGTCGACGGCCGGATCAATCCGAAGCTGATCGCGGATTGGTATAGCGAGATGTTCAGCGGCGCGAACTTGTAATTGGCCTTCTTACCTCTCCCCGCTTGGCGGGGAGAGGTCGGCTGAAGCGCGCGGAGCGCGTGAAAGCCGGGTGAGGGGGAGCGCATGATACACTTAAGCGCAAACCACTAACTCCCCCTCACCCGAAGGCTCCGCTGCGCTCGCCTTCGACCTCTCCCCGCTGGCGGGGAGAGGTTATGCCGCGGTTTGGTTCGTTGCTTCAACATTCCCCAACCATTCTTTCGCAATGGTCAGATCCGCCTGCGAGAGCTGATGCCCGACGGGCAACGTGCGATGCTGCACATCGGCCCCCGCGTTTGTCAGCATCACAGCCAGCCGTTGCGAATTGCTCGGCGGGATGATCGGGTCGGATTGGCCCGACACGATCAGTACCGGCTTGGCTGCGAGATCTGCCATCGGCGCGTCACGTAGCGGCACCATCGCCCGCAACAATATGCCGCCGGCCAGCGCCTCGGGGCGCAACAGCATCATTGCCGCGGCGATATTGGCGCCGTTGGAATAGCCGAGCGCGATCGGTGCTTTGAGCCCGTAGCGCTTGCGTGCTTCGGTGACGAAGTCCGCAAGGTCATTGGCCCGACGCCGCACGTCGTCCTCGTCGAACACGCCTTCGGCGAGCCGGCGAAAGAAGCGCGGCATGCCGTGTTCCAGCACCTGACCGCGCGGCGAGAGCAGTGCTGCACCCGGCGCAATCGCCTCGCCGAGCGGGAGCAGGTCGCTTTCGTCACCGCCGGTGCCATGCAGCAGCAGGAGCGGCGTTGCCTCGCGCCGGTTGCCCGGCGCGAAGCGATGGATGTGGGACAGGTCGTTGCTCATGACGCCACCTTCTCCGTGTCAAGCGACGGCAATACGCGCTCGATCTCGCCGCGATGCTTTTCGAGAAAAGCGGGCAGTTTCAGATGCTCGCCGAGGGATTCGACGGGCTCGTCCACGGCAAAGCCGGGGATGTCTGTGGCGATCTCGAACAACACGCCGCCGGGTTCGCGGAAATAGACCGAACGGAAGTAGTTGCGATCCTTCTGCTCCGTCGGCTGCTGGCCGTGGGTCTTCACCAGCTTGTTGGCCATCACCTGCTGATCGGCATCATCGACGGCGCGGAAGGCGATGTGATGCACCGAGCCACGGCCCTGACGGCCCGGCAGGAAACCACCGGCCTCATAGATATCGACGATACCGCCTTCGACACTGTCGGCACTCAGCCGGATGATCGAACCTTCGCGCGCCGTTTCCTTAAAGCCGAACACGTCGGTGAGGATCGCGCTGGTCTTCTCGGCCTTCTCCAGCAGAAGCGTCACGCCATGGAAGCCGCGGATCGCGTGCTCCGCCGGAACGTCGCCACTGCTCCAGCCGGGCTCGTTCTCCGCGCCGGCAACGCCGACCAGAGCGAGGCTCATGCCGTCCGGATCGGTGAAGGGCAGCACGGCTTCGCCGAAGCGCTTTTCGAGCGCCTCATGGGCAATGCCCTTCTCGATGAAGCGATGCGTCCAGTAGCCGAGCGAGCGGGCCGGGACCCTGAACGAGGTCTGCTGGGTCTGGCCGACGCCGCCGCGGCCGGGGGCGGCATGCTCCCACGGGAAGAAGGTCAGGATGGTGCCCGGCTTGCCGGTCTCATCGCCGTAGTAGAAGTGGTAGGTGCCCGGATCGTCGAAATTGACGGTCTTCTTGACGAAGCGCATGCCCAGCGCGCGGGTGTAAAAATCAAAATTCCGCAAGGCGTTACCGGCGATTGCGGTGACATGGTGGATGCCTGACATGGTCTGTCTCCTGGTTGGGAAGGCGTCTCGTCTTCCGTTGCCGGGATAATTGGGTCATCCCCGTTCAAAGACAATCTGGCCATTTGTGACATGACTGTCTATGAATTGGGGACAGTCAGGAATGCCCCATGGATAAGCTCAACAGCCTGCGCGCCTTCGTCAAAGTCGTCGAACTCGGCAGCTTCTCCGAAGCAGGGCGGCAGCTGCGGCTGTCGCGCTCGGCGATCTCGAAATATGTCGGCGAGCTCGAACAGGACCTCGGCGTGCAATTGCTCAACCGCACAACGCGCCATGCCAGCGCGACCGAGAACGGTCAGGCCTATTTAGAGCGCGCGCTGACCATCCTCGCCGATCTCGATGCCGCCGATCAGGCGGTGGCGCAGGCGCAATCGACGCCGCGCGGATTGCTGCGCGTCAATGCGCCGATGTCATTCGGCACGCTGCAGCTCGGGCCTGCCATTGCCGATTTCATGGCGCAGTGTCCGGAGCTGCAGATCCAGCTTGTGCTGTCGGACGATCAGGTCGACCCGATGCAGGGCGGTTTCGACGTGACGCTTCGCATCGCCGACCTGGAGTCTTCAAGTCTCATCGCGCGAAAAATCGTCGCCATCGATCGCGCGGTTTGCGCGTCGCCGGACTATCTCAAGCAACATGGCACACCGAAGCTGCCGGAGGATCTGCGCAGCCACGCGCTGCTCACCTATGGCTTCCTACTCACGGGCAATCAGTGGAAGCTGACCGGCAGGGATGGCAACGATCATTGGATCCAGCCGAGCTGGACGCTCTGCGTCAACAATGCTGAAGTACTGCGCGATGCCGCGATCAAGGGCAGGGGCGTCGCGCTGCTACCGACCTTCATTGCCGGCGACGCGTTGCGTGCGGGGACGTTGCGCAGTGTACTCTCCGCCTACAAGGCGCCGCCGCTGACGCTCTATGCGATCTATCCGCCGACGCGGCACCTCGCCGTGAAGGTGCGCCTGTTCATCGATTTCCTGGTGGCGCGCTTCAGCGGCGTGCCGGAGTGGGATGAGAAGCTCTAGCGCCAGATCGCGCGCATCCGCGAATTGATGTCCATGCGCACACCCCGCGCCGCCGCGCGCGCGGGATCAGCGGCGGCCACTTGCGGCCAGGTTGTGCGCTCGAACAGGCCGAGCAGCGCTTCCGGAATGAAGCGGGTGCGCGACGCATAGACGTGTCGGTCACCTTGTGCGTGCTGGCCGTGGGTGAAGAAACGCTGCGGTACCATCAGATGCAGATCGTCCTTGGCGCGCGTCATCGCCACATAAAGCAGCCGGCGCTCTTCCTCGATCTCCGCTGATGTCCCGGTGCCCAAATCCGACGGCATGCAGCCATCGACCACATTCAGCACATAGACAGACTTCCATTCCTGCCCTTTGGCGGAATGGATGGTCGAGAGGATCAGATAGTCCTCGTCGAGCAGCGGCACGCCGGACTGATCGCTGGTCGCGTCGGGCGGATCGAGCGTGAGTTCGGTGAGAAAACGTTCGCGCGACGGATAGCCTGACGCGATCGCTTCGAGCTGGATCAGATCGGCGCGACGCGTCAGCGAATCCTCATGAATGCGATCGAGATGCGGCTCATACCAGCGCCGCGCCAGTTCCAGTTCGGCGGGCCAGCCCGCACGGCGTGACTTGATCTCGCTAATGACCTCGACAAAGCCGCGCCAGTCGGTTGCTGCGCGGGGCGGGGCCGGCGCGTGAGCGAGGGCGTCGATCGGATCGGGTGCCGCGATCATGTGATCCAGCGCGCGCTGTGCGGAAGCTGGTCCCACACCGGGTAGCAATTGCATCAGCCGGAAACCGGCGACCCGGTCACGTGGGTTCTCCACGAAACGCAGCAGCGCCAGCATGTCCTTGACATGCGCGGCGTCGAGAAACTTCAGGCCGCCGAATTTGACGAATGGAATGTTCCGCCGCGTCAGCTCCACTTCGAGTGATCCGCTGTGCGACGACGTCCGGAACAGCACGGCCTGGTCCTTCAGCTTCATGCCGCCTTCGCGATTGTCGAGCACGCGCGCGACGATGGCGCGGGCCTGATCGGTCTCGTCCCGGATGGTGACGAGTTGCGGCTTGGCGGAGGAGACGCGATCGGTCCAGAGATTCTTCGTATAGCGTTCACGCGCGAGATCGATCACGCCATTGGCCGCCGCCAGGATCGGTTGCGTCGAGCGATAGTTGCGGTCGAGCGTGATGATGTCAGCCGGCGGGCTGAACTGCCCGGGGAAATCCAGAATGTTGCGTACGGTGGCGGCGCGAAACGAATAGATCGACTGCGCGTCATCGCCGACAACGGTGAGGCCCGCACCGTTGGGCTTCAAAGCCATCAGGATTGCCGATTGCAGGCGATTGGTGTCCTGATATTCGTCCACGAGCACGTGATCGAAGCGACCGCCGATATCGCTAGCCAGCAGCGGTTCGCTCGCCATCTGCGCCCAGTACAGAAGCAGGTCGTCGTAATCGAGCACGTTCTGCTTCTGCTTGGCTTCGACATAGCCGGCGAACAGTTCGCGCAGCTCGGCTGACCACGCCGCGCACCACGGATAGGACGCGCCGAGCACCTGATCGAGCTCGGTCTCGGAATTCACGCAGCGGGAATAGATCGCGAGGCATGTGCCTTTTGTCGGGAAGCGCGTCTCGGTTTTGGAGAAGCCGAGTTCGTGCCGGACCAGATTCATCAGGTCGGCGGAATCCTCGCGGTCGTGAATGGTGAAACCGGGATCGAGTCCGATCTGTTCGGCATAGTCCCGCAGGAGCCGCGCGCCGATGCCATGGAATGTGCCAGCCCAGGCCAGCGCATCGGTCATGACGCCGGTATTGTCGCCCATCACTTGGCGCGCGATGCGCTCGACGCGGCGGCTCATCTCGCTGGCCGCGCGCCGTGAGAAGGTCATCAGCAGGATGCGGCGCGGATCGGCGCCGTTGACGAGCAGATGCGCCACGCGATGGGCGAGGGTGTTGGTCTTGCCGGAACCGGCACCGGCGATGACCAACAGCGGAGCAGACGTGATGCTGTTCCCATGCGGGAACACGCCATGCTCGACGGCACGGCGTTGTTCTGGATTGAGGGCGTCGAGATAAGAGGCTTGGGCGAGCAAGGCGTGTATCCGAGGTGACGAATCACGCTCGCTGATTCCCGCTTTGTTCGCAATGGACGGTTTGAGGCGCTTTTTTCTCAGCTGTCATCACCCGCGAAAGCGGGTGATCCAGTAAACGCGGTTGCTTGCGAAATGCGCTGACGGCGCCTTGTACTGGATCGCCCGGTCAAGCCGGGCGATGACATCCGAATTTGTAGCGGCTTAAGCCGCCCGCACTTCGCGGAGGAACACATCGACCTGCGTGCGGAGGTCTTCGCCGTTGCGTGACAGGTCCGCGGCCGACTCCACCACGCGCGACGCGGCGAGGCCGGTCTCGCGGGCGGCGTCATTGACGCCGGCAATGTTTTGCGAGACCTCGCCGGTGCCGCGGGCGGCTTCGGCGACGTTGCGGGCGATTTCGAGCGTGGCTGCGCCCTGTTCCTCGACGGCGGCGGCGATGGCGCTTGCGATCTCGCTGACGCGGCCGATGGTCGAGGTGATGCTTTGGATCGAACCCACCGAGAGCTTCGTGGCACTCTGAATCGCTCCGACCTGTGCCGAGATTTCGTCCGTTGCCTTCGACGTCTGGGTGGCCAGTGCCTTCACTTCGGAAGCGACGACGGCGAAGCCGCGGCCGGCTTCACCTGCGCGGGCCGCTTCGATGGTGGCATTGAGTGCGAGCAGGTTGGTCTGCGCAGCGATCTCACTAATCAGCTTGACGACGTCGCCGATCTTCTGCGCGGCCTCCGCAAGGCTCTGCACTTCGCTATTGGTGACGTTGGCCTGCGATACTGCATCGCCGGCGACGCGGGCAGATTCGTTGACCTGCTGTGCGATCTCGCTGATCGAGGCATTGAGCTCTTCGATAGCAGCGGCGACCGCCTGAGCGCTCTGCGTGGCCTCCTCGGATGCTGCCGCGACAGCTGCGGTCTGCCGGGTCGATTCCTCGGCGGTGGCCGCCATCGATTGCGCGGTTGTGCGGAGTTCGCCGGCAGCCGAACCAACGGCGGTGACTACGGTACCAACGCTGCCCTCGAAGCGCGAGGCGAGAGCACTCATGGTGTCGCGGCGATCAAGCTGGGCGCGCTCGCGCTGCTCTTCCTGGGCGGCGCGCAGCTGCTCGGTTTCGATCAGCCCGGTCTTGAAGATTTCGACGGCGCCGGCCATCGAGCCGATCTCGTCCTTGCGGCCTGCACCCGGCACCGCGATCGTGTGATTACCGCCCGCAATGGTCCGCATCGCAGTTTCGAGTGCGCGGATCGGCTTCGCCATCGAGCGGCCCATGAAGGTTGCGATGGCACCGGCGAGCAGCAGCACGCAGGCAGAAATGATGGCCAGCCAATTCAGCGAGGATCGCATCAGGCTGTGATATCCGCTGGTATCACGGGTGATTTCGAAGACGGCGATGTTGTCGCCCGAAAAGCTCTTGATTGCGCCGAAGGTCGTGGCAACGGGCTTGTTGTCGAGTTCGCCATATTGGGTCACAACTTCGCCGGCAAGCGCGCGACGCAGCATATCGACACCCGGAGCAGCCGACTTCAGGGTGGACGCCAGCGTCTTGCCGGCCTGGCCGTCGATCTGGTGAATGCCGACATCGACACCGAAACGCGACTTCATGGTGTCGACGAAAGTCTTGCCGAACGGAGCGCCGACATCGATCGTGCCGAGAATGGTATCACCATCCATCGCCGGTGCTACGCCAAAGACGTTGAGCGCATCACGGCCGGGCTCGATGCCGCCGACCGACTTCTTGCTGGTCATCGCCTGCACCACCATCTTGCGGCGCTCGGAAACGTTGTCTCCGAAGGTGCCGGGATTGTGGATGCGGGCGAAGCTGATGGCCGGCGGTGTTTGAATGGTGATCAGTTCGAGGCCGCGCGGCTTGATACGCTGATGGGCCTCCTTCAGATTCGCGAGCGCACTGGCACGATCGTTCCCCTTGATGGCGTCCTTGATCGGCTGTGACGACGCGATCGACTCGGCAACTGCGAGCAGCGTGCGCGTTTCGGCATTCAGCGCTGCCGTGAGATTGGCGTAGTCATCATGCGCTTCGCGACTAAGGGCTGTATCGATGATCGCCTGTTGCTGCCACATGCTGAAGGCAGCGAGCGCGCCGCACGATCCGGCAGCGACGAGCGTGATGGCGACAATCATACGTGCTGAAATAGAATTGAGTGCTTGCATCGACATGCCCCTTGGACCGCGACAAGCAATTTTGCTGCGGCACTGAAATTCCACGTGAAAATAGGGAAGCCGAGTGAAGGAGCCCTTAATTACCTCTGATGTGTAGGTATCCTGGTATCATGATTCCATTATGCCGCAGCAGATTTTGGCTTCGGGCGATGCCAGCATCAGTCGTGATCGAATGTGCGACGATACTAGTGGAGCCGAGACGAGCCATTCCCCGGCGCAAGGCACCGGTCCACATGCGAGAGAAGAACCGCCGATTTGAGGGGCTTCTGGAGGCGACAGACGGCGCCGAGCTCGGTGGACATCGCGAGAAAATCGGGCGCGGACACGCCTGCCGGTGAGGCCGCGTGACCTGACATGACGATGATCGGGATCTCCGGACGGCACCGATGCGCCAGCTTCATCGTCTCGAGCCCGTTCATCCCGGGCATGAAGATATCGATGATGAGCAGATCGAAATCCGTGTTGCGGAGAATGTGGCGCGCGCGCGGGCCGTCGCTCGCGCAGGTGACGCGGTGGCCTTCGCGCTCAAGCATCAATTTGGTGAAGATCTGAACGACCTTGTCATCGTCGACGATCAGGATGCTTGCCATCTGCCGGTCCCCCGGATGCCGTCGCGCCAGTGCGGAGCATGGTTGTCTGGTTACGCACGCATCGCTACATGCCACGTTGTAAATGTGGCTTCTCGTTAAACGCCGCATCGAGCAGCGATCTGTGGACCTGAATATGTCCGTCATAGCTGACGAAACCGAGCTTACGAAACTTGTTCATGAAGAAGCTGACGCGCGACCGCGTGGTGCCGATCATCTCCGCCAGCATTTCCTGACTGATGTCGATATCGATGGGATGGCTGGCGCCTCCCTCGCCATAGTGAGCGAGGATCAGCAACAGGCGCGCGAGGCGCTTCTCGCTTGAATTGAACAACTGATCGATCAAGTCTTCTTCGATGCGGTTGTTGCGCGACAGAAGATAGGCGACGAAGAATTCTGCGAAAGCCGGCTCGTCGCGCAGATGGGCGAGCATAGCCGACTTGTTGATGGTAACGATCGTGCAGTCTTCCATCGCCGTCGTTGTGACGGTGCGCAGCGGATGACCATTCAGGCAACCTTCACCGAGGAACTGTCCGGGTTCGAGCAGGCCGACGACGGCTTCCTTGCCTTGTTCAGACAGGACCGTGAGCTTGATACGTCCGCTCAGGATGTAGCAAACAGAATCTGCCGTCTCACCCTGACAAAAGATGTTCTGGTTTTTCTTGTAGTCGGTCGTAACCCTTCCGATGCCGGGACAGGTCAGAAAATACGGCGCATCGAACTCGGCTACAGCAGGAACCTTCAAGGCAGCTAGCCGTGTCATCGCGAATCTCCGGAGATCGATCTTTGCAGGTCAGCGTAAATCTATTCAGGGTTGTATTGTTCCCGCCAGATCTAGTTAAATTGCCGGCATAAGAGATCAAAACGCACATGCGTGAGTGGGAGGATTGATGGGGTCATCAATCCCGATGTGCATATAGATACCACCTGGCGCGTGAGGCGGCGTAGTTACGTCATCGGATTCACTGCCTTGAAACAACTTCCCTCCATGTTGCTACGCAACTTAACGCGCAGATCGTCTGTCATGTCCGCAACACACGCTGCCCTCGAATTGCGAGGGTTAACGAAACGTTTCGATCGGCCAGCTGTCGACGGACTCGATCTCACGGTTCGTGCTGGCGAGTTCTATGCGCTGCTGGGTGCCAACGGAGCCGGCAAGACGACGACATTGCGCATGGTCGCGGGATTGCTGCGTCCCGATGCCGGATCGGTGTCGATACTTGGTATCGACGCGCTCGCCGATCCCGTTGCAGCGAAACAGATCATGGCCTGGGTCTCCGACGAGCCGATGATCTATGACAAGCTGACGCCGCTCGAATATCTCGAATTCGTTGCCGGTCTATGGGGCTGCGATGCTGAAACGGCAGAGCGCACGTCGCATGAATTGTTGGCATCGCTAGGTCTTGGTCCACATCTGCATGAGCGATGCGAAGGCTTCTCCAAGGGGATGCGCCAGAAGGTAGCGCTGGCCGGCGCGCTGGTGCATGAACCCCGGCTGATCATTCTCGACGAACCTTTGACCGGGCTCGATGCCGTGTCGGCGCGTCATGTCAAAGGCCTGCTGCAGGATCGCGTGCGCGCCGGCTGCACCGTGATCATGACCACGCATATTCTCGAAGTCGCCGAACGCATGGCCGACCGGATCGGTGTGATCGCCGCAGGCAGGCTGATCGCCGAAGGTACGCTTGCCGAATTACGTCAGCAGAACGGACAGGGCGACACCAGCCTCGAGGACATGTTCGTGGCGCTGGTGGACGGCGCGCCGGTTGCCGCATGACGCCATCCGCCAGCGTGATGTGGTTTGCCGGCCATGAAGTCCGGCTGGCGTGGCGAGAGATGCTGGGCATGCTCACGGCGGGCCGTCGCTGGCGTCCGCGCAGCGTGTCGCTTCTGCTGATTGTCTTCGTGATCTTCCTGCATTTGCCGGCCTATGCGGTGGTCGGCCGTTTCGCAGATGTACAGACGCCACTGGATCAATCGACGGCGATTGTCATCACCGCAAGTGTCTTCCTCGCCTGGGCGCTCGTTCTGTCGCAGGCAATTGAGTCCGTCACCCGCGTATTCTACGCGCGCGCCGATCTCGATCTCATCATGTCGTCGCCAGTGCCGCTCACCAACCTGTTCTCCGTCCGCATCGCAGCTATCGCGTTGACGGTGACCCTGATGGCGATGTTGCTGGCGACGCCTTTTGTCAACGTGCTGGTGATCGGCGGCGGTGCGCGTTGGTTTTCCGCCTATGCCGTCGTCATTGCTATGGGCCTTTCTGCATCGGCGTGCGCCATCGCCATCACGGTCGGACTGTTTCAGCTCTGCGGCCCCGCCAAGACGCGGCTGGTTGCGCAGATTATTTCGGCGGTCACGGGCGCAGGCTTTGTCATCGCATTGCAGGTTGCGGCGATTCTCTCTTACGGCACGCTGTCGCGTTTCGCCGTGCTGACCTCCGATGCCGCAGCCGCGTTTGCGCCGGAGGCAGACAGCGTGGTGTGGTGGCCCGCGCGCGCGATGCTTGGCGATATCGCAGCACTGGTGCCGCTGCTGGCGGCCGGGTTGATCCTGCTGGGAAGCGCCATGGCAATCTTCTCGCCGCGCTTCAGCAACTACGTGGCCAGTGCCGTGCCATTGGCGCAAGTTCGACGCAAGAAAGTCGCAAGACGGTTTCGACCGGGCTCTCGACGTAACGCCTTGCGCCGCAAGGAGTTTATCCTGTTGTGGCGCGATCCGTGGCTGGTCTCGCAAACTCTGATGCAGCTGCTGTATCTGTTACCGCCAGCCCTGATGCTGTGGCGCAGTTTCGGCGAGGGCGCGGGTGCCTTCATCGTGCTGGCGCCAGTGATCGTGATGGCCGCGGGTCAGCTCGCCGGCGGCCTGGCCTGGTTGACCATCTCCGGTGAGGACGCCGCGGATCTGGTGACGACCGCGCCGCTTCCGGCAAACACGATCATCACGGCCAAGGTCGAAGTCGTGCTGGTGATCATCGCCGTGGTGTTCACGCCAATGGTCGGCGGTCTCGCGCTCGTTTCGCTACGGCTGGCCGCTGTGACGGCATTGGCGACCGTCGTGGCGGCAGCCTCGGCGACGGCTATCCAGCTCTGGTTCAGGGTGCAGGCACGGCGCAGCCAGTTCAGGCGACGTCAGACGTCATCACGCATTGCGACCTTCGCCGAAGCCTTCTCGTCGATCGGCTGGGCTGCGACAGCGGCGCTGGCACTGGTGCTGCCGATTGCCTCGGTGATCTCGGGTGCCATGACGGCAGGTCTCATGGCGCTGACGTGGAAGATCAGTCCGGTCAGGACCTGAAGCAACAAAGCCACCCGCGGATACGGGTGGCTTTGAAACTAACAACGGCCTCGAGACGACGATCAGGCCACCATCGACATCGGCGCGATGGCGGGGGTGGCTTCGCTAAAAACCTCTTCCGTGACCACGGTAAAACGCACCAGCGGCGTCGGGCCGAAATTGGTGGAGATCGCTACGTCAGCAGCGTCGCGACCGCGGGCCATCACGATGCGCCCGATGCGCGGATGATTGTGACGCGCATCGAATGTGTACCACTTGTTTCCGAGATAAACTTCGAACCAAGCGCTGAAATCCATCGGCGCGGGATCGATGGGCACGCCGATATCGCCGAGATAGCCGGTGCAATAACGCGCCGGAATGTTCATGCAGCGACATAGCGTGACGGCCAAATGCGCAAAATCGCGGCAGACGCCGATACGCTCTTCATGGCCTTCGAAGGCGGTGCGATCGTTGCGGGCATGGTGATAGCCGAATTCGATGCGCTGATGCGCGTAATCGACAATGGCCTGGACGCGCGCCGCGCCGTCTTCGATATGGCCGAACAGCGACCAGGCCAGATCGGACAGCTTCTGCGTGTCGCAATAGCGGCTGCCGAGCAGGAAGACCATGACATCGTCAGGCAGTTCGCCAACCGCCTGCAACGGCCCTGATGGCGGAGCCGCATCCGGCAGTCCGCTATCGGAGATGAGAAAATCATTCTTGATCTCGATCAGTCCGGGCGGTGCGACGATGCGCGTGCAGGTGTTGCCGAACATGTCGAGATAGTCATGCGCCTGTACGTCGTGGGAAAACTGGATGCGATGTGGGCTCTGCAGATCCTTCGCGCGCGAAGGATGGATGCTAAGCATCAGGATCATGGGCGTTTCCTGCAAACACTGGAAAGCGATGTCGTAGCCCGCGCGAATCTTCACTTTTACGTCTCCACTAGCTCGGCAAATCAGGAATTCATCGTTGCCAGACAAGTGTAGTCACCAAACATCGTTCCGAGGTTCAGTGACAGGAATGTGCAGAAAATGTGGGCAGCGAGGCCGCACCAGCCCCGCTGCGTCATAAGCTATTTCTTCAGGGACAACAGCAGCAGCGAGCGGGCGGTCACCTGATACATATGGCCAAACGGGAAATCCTCGCCACCCTTCGTATCGGGAATGTTGGTATCCACCAGAAGTTCCCAGGCCTGTCCGCCAAACGCCTCGGGCATCGTGAAATCGACCAGTCCTTCGAAGCCGTTGAGAATCATCAGCATGGTCTGATCCTCGGCCGGCTTGTGAATGCCGGTCTTCTGCGCACGGCCGTCCAGCAGCATGCCGAAGCATTTCATGTTGCCGTCTTTCCAATGTGCGTCTTCCATCGGGCCGCCATTGGCGTTGATCCAGGTCACGTCGCGAACATCGAGGTCGGGGTCGTGTTCGCCGGTCAGGAAGCGGCTGCGACGCAGGACCGAGCAGCCACCGAGCAGTTTGATGAGCCGCTTGGTGAAAGCGAGCAGGTCCTTGCCCTCGGTCGTCAGGCTCCAGTTGAACCAGGAAATCTCGCTGTCCTGGCAATAGGCATTGTTGTTGCCGTTCTGCGTGCGGCCGAATTCGTCGCCGCCGAGCAGCATCGGCGTGCCCTGCGAGAACAGCAGCGTCGCCAGCATATTGCGCTTCTGGCGCTCGCGCAGGGCGATGATGGCCTTGTCGTCGGTCGGGCCCTCGACGCCGCAATTCCATGAGGCGTTGTTGGAGGAGCCGTCCTTGTTGTTCTCGCCATTGGCCTCGTTGTGTTTCTCATTGTAGCTCGCCCAATCGTTCAGCGTGAAGCCGTCGTGAGCGGTGACGAAATTGACGCTGGCCCAGGCGCGGCGACCCTGATGGTTGAACATGTCCGCAGACGCGACGAGACGCGGTGCTAGTGCCGAGACCGGCGCTTTGCCGCGCCAGAAGTCACGCGCAGTATCGCGAAACTTGTCGTTCCATTCCGCCCAGCCGGGTGGGAAACCGCCGACCTGATAACCACCGGGGCCGATGTCCCAGGGTTCGGCGATCAACTTCACTGTCGTCAGCAATGGGTCCTGATCGACGGCTTTCAGGAAGCCACTCTGTTCGGTGAAGCCGTAGACTTCGCGCGCGAGAATGGTGCCGAGATCGAAGCGGAAGCCGTCGATATGCATCTCCCGCACCCAGTAGCGCAGGCTGTCCGCCACCATCTGGATGACGCGGGCATTGGACAAATTGACCGTGTTGCCGGTGCCGGTGTCGTTGATGTAATAGCGCGGCTTGTCCGGCATCAGCCGGTAGTAGCTGGCATTGTCGATGCCCTTGAACGACAGGGTCGGGCCAAGCTCGTTGCCTTCAGCGGTGTGGTTATAGACCACGTCGAGGATGACCTCGAGCCCGCCGGCATGCAGCGTCGATACCATCTCCTTGAACTCGCGCAGGGAGTTCGGCACGTCTGAGGCGTAGCGCGGATCGGGTGCGAAGAAGCCGATGGAATTGTAGCCCCAGTAATTCACCAGCTTCTTGTTCAGCAGATAGTCGTCATTGATGAAAGTATGGATCGGAAGCAGCTCGACCGAGGTGATGCCGAGGCCGCAGAGATAATCCACCACAGGCTTGCTGCCGAAGCCGGCATAGGTGCCGCGCAGCTTCTCGGGCACGTCGGGATTCAGCTTGGTGAAGCCCTTGACGTGGGTCTCGTAGATGATGGTTTGGTCCCACGGCACCGGCTGCCGGCCGGCCTCGCCGGCCCAATCGAAGTCGCGATCGACGATGACGCATTTCGGCATGAAGGGTGCCGAGTCGCGTTCGTCGAAGGTGGTGTCGTCGCCGCTCTCCATCTTGTAGCCGAACACGGCCGGATTCCATTCGAGCTGCCCGGCATGGGCACGGGCATAGGGATCGAGCAGCAGCTTGTTCGGATTGAAGCGATGGCCCTTTTCCGGCTCATAGGGGCCATGGACGCGATAGCCATAGAAAGTGCCGGGGCCGACGTCGGGGATGTAGCCGTGAAACACCTCGTCGGTATATTCCGGCAGCTCGATTCGCGTTTCCTTGTCGCCGTCGAACAGGCAGACCTCGACCTTGGTGGCGTTGGCCGAGAAGAGCGCGAAGTTTGTGCCCTTTCCGTCCCAATGCGCGCCAAAGGGATAGGGGAGACCTTCTTCGACTACTCTGTGCGTCACGATTGCCCCACTGTCTGGTGATGAAAATGCGCGGGATAACTGCGCCGCCGCATTTCCGTTGCAATGCAAACAGGCTGTTTCGGAATATATCTTGGCCTGCGAGGGTCGCTAGCCCGGAGTTTTGCTTATGACCGACGTCTCCCATCACAAACGCATCGCATTGCTGGGCGCGCCAGTCGAAGTCGGGGCCTCGCAGCGCGGGACTTTGATGGGGCCGGCGGCCATGCGGACGGCAGGCCTGGGGGCGCTGCTGGAAGAGCTTGGCTTCGAGGTGGAAGACCACGGTGACCTCATGCCGCCGTCTGTGCCTCTGTCGACCGACACGCCGCCGGAGAATGCCAAGCATTACCGTGTGATCCAGAGCTGGATCCAGGCGCTGAGTGCGCGCGCCTACACGCTTGCCAAATCGGGCGCGCTGCCGATCTTCGTGGGCGGTGATCACAGCCTGTCCATGGGATCGGTCAATGGCGTGGCGCGGCACTGGCACGAGCAGGGGCGCGAACTGTTCGTGCTGTGGCTCGACGCGCATGCCGATTACAATACGCCGCACACGACCATCACCGGCAACATGCACGGCATGTCCGCGGCCTTTCTGTGCGGCGAGTCCGGTCTGGATGGACTACTCGGCGCTGAGCCGCGCGCATCGATCACGCCCGATAATCTCGACCTGTTCGGCATCCGCTCCATCGATAAGCTCGAGAAAGAGCTGGTGCACGCGCGCAAGGTGGCCATCGCAGACATGCGGCAGATTGACGAGTTCGGTGTTGGCGTCCTGATCCGCCGCGTCATCGAGCGGGTCAAGGCGCGCAACGGCGTGTTGCATGTGTCCTTCGATGTGGACTTCCTCGATCCCGCGGCAGCGCCCGGCGTTGGCACCATGGTGCCCGGCGGCGCCACCTATCGCGAGGCGCATCTGATCATGGAGCTGCTGCATGATTCCGGGCTGATGTGCTCGCTGGATGTCGTCGAGCTCAACCCCTTTCTGGACGAGCGCGGGCGAACGGCACGGGTGATGGTGGAGCTGGTCGGCAGTCTGTTCGGGCAGCAGATCACCGACCGGCCAATGCCCAGCAACGCAATTATACCGCCCGGCTAGCTCGCGGTCGGCAAAACCTCGATTGGTTCCGGGTCTTTGCGCGCGTTACGCATGATCGTTTTGTTATCGTCTCGGAACTAACCCTGCAGCGCGGGATTGCTCCCTCATGGTTCACACACGAGGAGCACGTCATGATTAAGCATCTTGCCATCATCGCCGTTGCTGCGGCGGGCATCAGCAGCGCAATTCCAGCAAAGGCCCAGGACATCGGCGTCGGCGTCGGTCCGGGAGGCGTTACGGTCGGCGCCGTCGGCCGCGACCGCTATCGCGACGATTATGACCGCGGTTACTACCGCGATCGCCGTGACCGCAACGAGACCGTGATCATCAAGCGCAGCCGTGATCGTGACCGTGGCTATTACGATGGCGGCGTCGAACGTCGTACTGTCATCGAACGCTACTAATATTGCGCCGAACGAGAGCGGCCCTTCCTCGGAAGGGCCGTTTTTTCGTGCGTGATGGAAGCCTCAGAACATTGAGTGACAGGACCATGGCAACTGCAGCGACAGTCTGGTGGCAGGCCGGCACCATCTATCAGATCTATCCGCGATCGTTTCAGGACTCCAATGGAGACGGTATCGGCGATCTCGCGGGCATCGTCGGCCGGCTTCCTTATCTGCGGCGGCTCGGCATCGACGCGATCTGGCTGTCGCCGATCTTCCCGTCTCCGATGGCAGACTTCGGCTATGACATATCAGACTATATCGGCGTCGATCCGATCTTCGGTACATCGGCCGATTTCGACGCGCTGGTGGCTGCGGCTCACGGTCATGGTCTGAAGATTATTCTCGATCTGGTGCCGAACCACACCTCGGATCAGCATCCGTGGTTTGTCGAAAGCCGGTCGTCACGCGATAATCCCAAACGCGATTGGTATATCTGGCACGATCCGAAGCCGGACGGCAGCGCGCCGACCAACTGGATGTCCGAATTCGGCGGCAGCTCCTGGCAGTATGACGAGGCCACAGGGCAATATTACTATCACGCCTTTCTCGACAAACAGCCGGACCTGAATTGGCGCAATCCTGCTGTTCGCAACGCCATCTATGAGGTGATGCGGTTCTGGATGCGACGCGGCGTCGACGGCTTCCGCGTCGACGTGATCTGGCATCTGATCAAGGACGAGGAGTTTCGCGACAACCCGACAAATCCGAATTTCACGGCCGGGCGCCCGCCACACGAGGCTTTCCTGCCGCTCTACTCGACCGATCGGCCGGAGACGCTGGATGTGGTCGCCGAAATGCGCCGCGTTGTCGATGAATTCGACGATCGCGTGCTGATCGGCGAGATCTATCTGCCCTTCGATCGGCTGGTCGCCTATTACGGCAGTGACCTGTCGGGCGCTCATCTGCCGTTCAACTTCGCGCTGCTCTCCGCGCCGTGGAATGCTTTCGCCATCGGCGAATTGATCGCGCGCTACGAAGCCGCGCTGCCGCTCGGCGCTTGGCCGAATTGGGTGCTCGGCAATCACGACCGGCCGCGCGTCGCCAGCCGGGTTGGCATGGCTCAGGCGCGCGTCGCCGCGATGTTGTTGCTGACGCTGCGTGGGACGCCGACGCTATATTATGGCGACGAGATCGGCATGAAGCAGGTGCCTATTGCGCCGGATCAGGTTCAGGATCCGTTCGAAAAGAACGTGCCTGGGATTGGTCTCGGCCGCGACGGATGCCGCACGCCGATGCAATGGGGTGCCACCGACCATGCGGGTTTCACGACCGGCGAGCCCTGGCTGCCGCTGGACACGGACTACCACCATCAGAATGCGGCTGCTCTCGCGGCCGATCCCCATTCGATTCTCAGCCTCTATGTGAAGCTGATCGAGTTGCGCAAGCAGATGCCTGAATTGGTGTTCGGCGGCTATGAGCCTGTGGACGCTGCGGGCGATGTGCTGGCCTATCGGCGCGTCTATGACGGGCAGACGGTGCTGATCGCCCTCAATCTCAGCGGTGAGCCGGCGTCATTGCATGTGGGCGGCGGCGAAATATTGCTGGCGACGGGACTGGATCGCCATGGTGAGAATGTTTCGGGCGCGCTGGAATTATCGAGCAATGAAGGCGTGATCGTCAGGCTGCGGTAGATATCCGCGCTCCGCGACCACATGCATGGCAAGAAAAAGCGCCGCCGATTACTCGGCGGCGCTTTTCTCAATCGTCGTCACATAGACGAAGCGCTCAGTCCAGACCAATCGTGGTCAAGTCCTGGAACCAGTGCTGGGCCTGCACGAACTTCTTCACCTTCGGCGACAGCGCATGCGGGTTGGTGTCGTGAACGACCCAGACCAGTACGGCGTCGTCGACGATCTGCGTATGGGCTTCGGCCAGCAACTCGTCCTGCTTCTTCGGATCGAAGGTGTTCTTGGCTTCGTCGATCAGCGCATCGACCTTCGGATTCTTGTAGCCGCCCCAGTTCACGCCGACCGGTGCGATCTGGCCGGAGTGAAAAAAGCGGACGATGGCGTACAAGGGATCCGAGGTGACGTAGGCGATGTTGTTGGACGTGATGCCCTTCATGCTGTCGTCGGCCGCGCCCTTGCGCCACGCGGTGTAGAGCACTTCGAGTTCGACGACCTTGAATTCGACCTCGACGCCGATTTCCTTGAAGCTCTGCTGCAGGAATTCGTTGATCGGCAATGACAGCATTTGGCCGGTGCCGCCATTGGCGATGATGAAGGTCGCCTTCAGCGGCTTCTCCGGACCATAGCCGGCTTCCTTCACGAGCTTCTTGGCTTCGGCCAGATCATATTTGATCTTGAAGGTCGGCTTGCCGAACCACGGGCTTGACGGATCGACCTGACCGGTGGCGGGCTTGGCGAGACCGTTCATCAGCGCGACCACGGCATCGCGATCGATGGCGAGGTTCAGCGCCTTGCGCAGGCGGACGTCGGTCCAAGGCGAACCCGGCAGCACGCTGAGATGATAATTCCAGACATGCGGCGTGACGTTGTCGACGATCTTCATGCCGGCGCCCTTGAGCTGCGGCACAGCGTCGGGAGCAGGGGTCTCGATCAGATCGACCTGTCCGGCGAGCAGGGCATTGGTGCGGGTGAGCGCTTCCGGCATCGGGACGAGCACGAGCTTGTCCGCTTTCGGAATGCGCTTCTTGTCCCAATAATCCGGATTCTTGCTGAGCTCGGCGAGCTCGCGCGGAACGAGCTTGGTCAGCTTGAACGGGCCGGTGCCCGAGGGCTGCGACGCGAACTTGTCCCAGTCCTTGCCGACCTTCTCATATTGAGCCGGGCTGGAGACCAGGAACCACAGCATCTGATAGGGGAAGAAGCTGTCGACGCTCTTGGTGGTGATCTCGACGGTGCCGTCATCGATCTTGGCGTAGCTGGCGACCGAGGGCAGGCGGGTCTTTACCTGCGCGCTCTGGCGCTTGTCGAATTGCGGCGCCTTCTCGTTCAGCACCTTGTCGAGATTCCAGATCACCGCATCGGCGTTGAAGTCGCTGCCGTCGTGAAACTTGACACCCTTGCGCAAGGTGAAGCGCCACTTGGTCTTGTCGGTGTCGTCGACCTTCCATTCGGTGGCGAGGCCGGGAATGAGTTTGCCGGGACGATCGGCGACATCCATTTCCCAGGCGACGAGCGGATCGTAGATCGTGTAGCCGGTGAACTGGTAGCCTCCGGCGCCGCGATCAGGCTGGCCTGTGGTCAGCGGCACGTCCGCCATCGAGATGCCATAGCGCACCACCGTTTCGGCTTGCGCCGGCGCGGCTGCACCTATGGCGGCGGCGATGGCCGCAACAAATAACGAGCTTCGAACGCGCATAAACCAGACTCCGTATGGTGGGATATTGTCTGCCAGATACCTGCAATCCTGATGCCAGATTGGGCAGGCGGAACGGTCGGTGTGTGCTGGTGTGCTGCAGTGCCGCAGTTTGAGTCATTGCGCTGCAAGGTTGCAGGCCTTGGCACAAGCGTTGCATAAGAATTAGCCAGTTTAGAACAAACCAACACTGGCCAAAGCCAACGTGTCATCCAAAGCCAAGAGGGACTGATTACGATGCGTATCGAAAAGCCGACAAAGAGCCGTCTCGCGGCAGCAATCACCTTGCTGACGCTCGCCACGGCCCTGACCTTGCCACAGGTGGCGCGCGCCGAGACGGTGCTGCGCATCGGCATGACCGCTGCCGATATTCCGCGCACGCTTGGCCAGCCCGATCAGGGCTTCGAAGGCAATCGTTTCACCGGCAATACGATGTATGACGGCCTGACCGGCTGGGATCTGTCGTCGGCGACCAAGGCGAGCGTTGTTATTCCCGCGCTCGCCACTGAGTGGGCAGTGGACGACGCCGACAAGAAGAAATGGACCTTCAAGCTGCGTCCCGGCGTCACATTCCACGACGGTTCGGCCTTCAATGCGGATGCCGTGGTCTGGAATGTGGACAAGGTGCTCAAACAAGATGCAGTCCAGTTCGACGCCAGCCAGGTCGGTGTAACCGCCTCGCGCATGCCGACCCTGGTGTCCGCGAAGAAGATCGACGACATGACCGTCGAACTGACCACCAAGGAGCCGGACTCCTTCCTGCCGATCAATCTTACCAACCTCTTTATCGCGAGCCCCACCAAGTGGCAGGCGCTGTTCGACAAGGCCGAAGGCGCCGATGCCAAGGCCAAGTCGCAGGCCGCATGGGCGGCCTTCGCGCGCGAAGCCTCCGGCACCGGCCCGTGGAAGATGTCGAAGTTCACGCCGCGCGAGCGTCTCGAACTGGTGAAGAACGACGCCTACTGGAACAAGGACCGCGTTCCGAAGACCGACAAGATGGTGTTGCTGCCGATGCCGGAAGCCAACGCACGCACCGCTGCGCTGCTGTCCGGTCAGGTCGACTGGGTCGAGGCGCCGGCGCCTGACGCGGTCAAGGAAATCACCGCACGCGGCTTCAAGATCGAGAAGAACGAGCAGCCGCATGTCTGGCCGTGGCAGTTCTCCCGTGCCGAAGGCTCGCCGTGGAACGACATCCGCGTCCGCAAGGCCGCCAATCTCTGCATCGATCGTGAAGGCCTGAAGGATGGTTTGCTCGCTGGCCTGATGGTGCCGGCAAGCGGCACTTTCGAGCCGGGGCACCCCTGGCGCGGCAAGCCGAGTTTCGAGATCAAGTATGACCTGAAGGCTGCACAAGCGCTGATGAAGGAAGCCGGTTACGGTCCTACCAAGAAGCTCGAAGTGAAGACCCAGACCTCGGCGTCCGGCTCCGGCCAGATGCTGCCGCTGCCGATGAACGAATATCTGCAGCAGGCGCTGGCGGAGTGCTACTTCGACGTCAAGCTCGACGTCATCGAATGGAACACGCTGTTCACCAACTGGCGCCGCGGCGTCAAGGATCCCTCGGCGAACGGCTCCAACGCCACCAACGTCACCTATGCGGCGATGGATCCGTTCTTCGCACTGGTTCGCTTCCTGCAGTCGTCGATGGCGCCGCCGGTCTCGAACAATTGGGGCTTCATCAACAATCCGAAGTTCGATGAACTGGTGACCAAGGCACGCACCACCTTCGACGCGACGGCACGTGATGCGGCGCTGGCCGAGCTTCACGCGGCTTCGGTCGACGACGCAGCCTTCCTTTACGTGGCCCACGACGTCGGTCCGCGTGCGCTGAGCCCGAAGATTAGGGGCTTCGTGCAGCCGAAGAGCTGGTTCGTCGACTTCTCGCCGGTGTCGATCACGCCGTAAGCAACAAGTGAATATCGGCCGCACTTTGTGCAGCCGATATTCGCACGAACCTCTCCACGTCATGGCCGGGCTTGACCCGGCCATCCACGCCTTCTTCGCTGCAAAGACGTGGATGCCCGGGTCGAGCCCGGGCAAGACGAACGAGGGGGCAGAGTTTCTGAATCGAAGGTGATCAGTGTTCGTCTACATCGCGCGACGCGTCGTCTATGTGATTCCTATCGTCCTCAGCGTGGCGCTGGTGTGTTTCCTGCTGGTGCACATTACGCCCGGCGATCCTCTCGTTGCCATTCTTCCCGCCGACGCGTCGCAGGAGCTGGCGCAGCAGCTGCGCGTCGCTTACGGCTTCGATCGCCCGCTACCTGTTCAGTTCGGCCTTTGGCTGTGGCGCGCGCTACACGGCGATCTCGGCAGCTCCATCGCCACGGGGCGCCCCGTTCTGGCGGAGGTGATGAAAGCCGTCGGCAACACCGTGACGCTGGCCATCGCGGCCGCCGCCATCGGTTTCACGCTCGGTTTGTTTTTCGGGCTGATCGCCGGCTATTTCCGCGACACCTGGGTCGACAAGGTTGCCACCTCGATCGCCATCGCCGGCGTCTCCGTGCCGCATTACTGGCTCGGCATGGTGCTGGTTATCATCTTCTCGGTGCAGCTCAACTGGCTGCCTGCGGTCGGCGCCGGGCCGGGCGGTTCGGGCTCATGGGCCTGGGACTGGGAGCACATCAAATATCTCGTGCTGCCGGCGATCACGACCTCGGTCATTCCGATGGGCATCGTGACACGCACCGTGCGCGCGCTGACCGGCGATATCCTGTCGCAGGATTTCGTCGAGGCCCTGCGCGCCAAGGGTCTGCAGGAAACTAAGGTGTTCCGTCACGTCATCAAGAATGCGGCACCCACGGCGCTTGCTGTGATGGGCCTGCAGCTTGGCTACATGCTCGGCGGCTCTATCTTGATCGAGACAGTGTTCTCATGGCCCGGTTCGGGGCTTTTGCTGAACTCCGCGATCTTCCAGCGTGATCTGCCGCTGCTGCAGGGCACGATCCTCGTGCTGGCGCTGTTCTTCGTGTTCCTCAATCTTCTGGTCGATATCGCGCAGGCGTCGATCGATCCGCGCATCAAGCGGAGCTGACCATGCTGGATATCCTCTCATGACCGCAATGACCGACACTGCACTGCAGGCGGCGCCTGCCACCAAGGCCCGCGGCTATTGGGCCACGGTGGGCCGCCGCATCGTGCGCGACAAGGTCAGCATGGCCTGCGCGTTCATTCTGCTGCTGATCTTCCTGGCGGCGATCTTTGCGCCCTATCTGCATCTCGCAGATCCCTATCAGGGCTCGATGATCCGCCGTTTGCGTTTCATCGGCACACCCAACTATCCGCTCGGCACCGACGAACTCGGTCGCGACATGCTGGCGCGCCTGATCTATGGCGGGCGACTGTCGCTGCTGATCGGCATCCTGCCGGTGATCCTTGCCTTCTTCATCGGGACGGGGCTTGGCGTTGTGGCCGGATATGTCGGCGGCAAGCTCAATACCGCGATCATGCGTACCGTCGACGTGTTCTACGCGTTCCCGTCGGTACTGCTGGCCATTGCGATTTCCGGCGCGCTGGGTGCCGGCATCGTCAATTCGATCGTGTCGCTGACCATCGTCTTCGTGCCGCAGATCACGCGTGTCGCTGAAAGCGTCACCACCGGCGTGCGAAACATGGATTATGTGGAAGCCGCGCGTGCCTCCGGCGCGAATGCCTTCACCATCATGCGGGTGCACATGCTCGGTAACGTGCTGGGCTCCATTTTCGTTTACGCGACAGGGCTGATCTCGGTGTCGATGATCCTCGCCGCGGGCCTGTCGTTCCTTGGTCTCGGTACCAAGCCGCCGGAGCCGGAATGGGGTCTGATGCTGAACACCCTGCGCACCGCGATCTACGTCAATCCATGGGTGGCAGCACTTCCCGGCGCGATGATCTTCGCGGTGTCGATCTGTTTCAATCTGCTGAGCGACGGCATGCGCAGTGCCATGGACATCCGGAACTGATGGCATGAGTGATATTGTAGAAGAAATCGACAAGCTGGAGCCGCTGGAGGATATCGGCGGTGTTGCACAGCCGCTGTTACAGGTGGTCAGTCTGACCAAGCACTTCCCCGTGCGCGGCGGATTGTTCGCTCCGAGCAAGACCGTGCGCGCGGTGGACGATGTGTCCTTCGCCATCGCCAAGGGCGAAACCGTTGGCATCGTCGGCGAGTCCGGCTGCGGCAAGTCGACGACGGCGCGGTTGCTGATGCATCTGATGCCGCGCAATTCCGGCGATATCATCTATGACGGCCGCACTGTCGGGCGCGAGCTCTCGTTACGCGAGCTGCGCCGTGGCATGCAGATGGTGTTTCAGGACAGCTATGCCTCACTCAATCCGCGTCTTACCATCGAGGAATCGATCGCCTTCGGACCGAAGGTGCACGGCATGGCCGATAAGGCCGCGCGACTGCTGGCGCGGGAGCTGCTCGGGAAGGTCGGCCTGCGGCCGGAGACCTTCGCTAATCGCTATCCGCATGAAATCTCCGGCGGCCAGCGGCAGCGCGTCAACATCGCGCGTGCGCTGGCGCTGTCGCCGCGTCTCGTCATTCTCGATGAGGCCGTCTCGGCACTCGACAAGTCGGTCGAGGCACAGGTGCTCAACCTGCTGGTCGATCTCAAGCGCGAATTCGGCCTGACCTATCTGTTCATCAGCCACGATCTCAACGTGGTGCGTTACATCTCCGATCGCGTGCTGGTGATGTATCTCGGCGAGGTCGTTGAACTCGGCCCGGTGGATGAGGTCTGGGACGGGCCGGCGCACCCCTACACGCGCGCGCTCCTGGCCGCGATGCCGTCGTCCGATCCCGACAAGCGCACGGAAACGCCGCCGATCACCGGTGACCCGCCGAACCCGATCGATCCACCGTCCGGTTGTCGTTTCCACACACGCTGCCCCTTTGCCGAAGCGATGTGCGGCGAGGTGACGCCGAAGCTGACTGAAATCACTGTGAGCGGCCACCAGGCCGCCTGTTACATGGCGATCCCGGGTTCGGGACACAGCAAAGCACCTGCTGCAGGAGCGCACTGACATGACCAAACCGACTGCCAAGCAGATCAAGGCGCTGACCGAGGTCAGCGGCCTTCCCGCATCCGACGAGGTCGCCGAGCGCATCGCCAATTCGATCGGGCCAGCCTTTGAAGGCTTCGCGGCTGTGGCCGGGACCCTGCCATTTGATCTCGAGCCCGCGACCTTCCTCGCTGTTCAGAATACGAAGGCTGCCAAATGAGTGTCACCGAACCCGCATTGCTGTCGCTGACGGACGTCGCTGACGCTATCGCCACGAAGAAGATTTCGTCGCGCGAAGCCACGCAGTCGTGCCTCGATCGCGCCGTAAAATCGCAGCCGAGCCTCAACGCCTACATGTCGATCGAGGCCGATGCAGCACTGACGGCGGCTGATGCAGCCGATGCCGCGCTCGCCAGGGGGCAAAGCCGCGGCGTGCTGCACGGCGTGCCGCTGGCGCACAAGGACATGTATTACGACGAAGGGCACGTCGTGACCTGCGGCTCGCATATTCGCCGCGACTGGGTTGCGACCACCACGGCGACCTCGCTGCAGCGCCTGAAGGATGCCGGCACGGTGCGGCTAGGTTCGCTGCAGATGGTTGAGTTCGCCTATGGCCCGCTCGGTCACAACGTGCATTACGGCGCCGTGCATAATCCCTGGCATGTCGATCACGTCACCGGCGGGTCATCGTCGGGCTCGGGCTCCGCCGTGGCGGCGCGTTTGACTTTTGCAGCGCTGGGCTCGGACACCGGCGGATCGATCCGCCTGCCGGCGCATTTCTGCGGCGTCTCCGGTTTGAAGACGACCGTCGGTCTGGTCAGCCGCGCCGGTGCGATGCCGCTGTCGCAATCGCTCGATACGGTCGGCCCGCTGGCGCGGACCGTCGAGGATTGCGCGCTGCTGACCGGCCTGATGGCTGGTGCCGATCCGCTCGATCCAACCACCAGCACGCGCCCTGTGCCGGACTACATGGCGGCGACGTGTGCGTCCGCCAAAGGCATGACGGTCGGCATTCCCAAGGCATTCTATGTCGACGACCTCGACGCCGACACGGCTGCGATCTTGCAGAACACCATCGCGACGCTGAAGGATGAAGGCGTCAAGATCGTCGAGGTTGATCTGCCCAATCAGGGTCAGCTCACGGCAGCCTGCCAGTTCGTGCTCGCGACGGAAGCCGCGGCGATGCATAAGCGCTGGATGATCGAGCGCCCGCAGGATTATGGCGCGCAGGTGCTGATGCGGCTGCAGAACGGTCTCGCGATCACCGGCGTCTCCTATATCGAGGCGCTGCGCTGGCGCGGTCCTGCACTTGCAGCCTATCTCGCCGCTGTCACCGGCACTGATGCGGTGCTGGCACCCGTCTCGCCCGGTGCGGCGCCCACCATTGCCGAGACCGATGTGGGCAACAGTTCAGGCGCCGAAGCGATGATCCAGCGGCTGACGCGCTTCACGCGTCCGATCAACTATCTCGGTCTGCCCGGTCTCTCGATCCCGGCCGGCTTCACCAAGGCGAAGCTACCGGTGGGCATGCAACTGATCGGCCGTCCGTTCGATGAATCGACGCTGCTGACCATCGGTGCCGCATTCCAGCGCGCTACCGACTTCCACAAACAGTGCCCGGAGTTGGCATGAGCAATCTCGTCGAGGTTCGCAATCTCAACGTCCGGTTCGGCGGCGAACGCACCGTCTATGCGGTGAACGATCTCAACCTCACGCTCGGCGAAGGCGAGGTGCTCGGGCTGCTCGGTGAGTCCGGGTCGGGCAAGAGCGTCACCTTGCGCGCGCTGATGCGGCTACTGCCGAAGAAGCGCACGCAGATCACTGGCACGGTCAATGTGCTCGGCAAGGACGTGCTGGCGCTCGATGACGACGAGCTTTCGGCGTTTCGTGGCCAGACGGTGTCGATGATCTTCCAGGAGCCGGCGCTGGCGCTGGACCCGGTCTATACGATCGGCCAGCAGATCGCCGAAAGCGTGATGCGGCACGAGGGCAAGAGCCAGGCCGAGGGCGTGAAGCGCGCGCTCGAAATGCTCGAAGTCGTGCGTATCCCCTCCGCCAAGCGTCGCCTCGATGCCTATCCGCACGAGATGTCCGGTGGCATGCGGCAGCGCGCAATGATCGCGCTGGCGCTGGCCTGCAAGCCCAAGATTCTGCTCGCGGACGAGCCGACCACTGCGCTCGATGCCACCGTGCAGATCCAGATCCTGCTGCTGCTGCGCGAGCTGCAGCGCGAATTCGGCATGTCGATCATCTTCGTGACGCACGATATCGGCGTGGCCATCGAGATCTGCGACCGGGTCGCGGTGATGTATGCGGGCCAGATCGTCGAACAGGGCACGCTGAGCCAGATCGTACGCTCGGCCGTGCATCCCTATCCGCAGGGGCTGCTGGCCTCCACCGTGCACGGCGCCAAGCGCGGGGCACGGCTTGAGACCATTCCCGGTACGCCGCCGTCGCTCGACAAGCCGCCGGTGAATTGCTCCTTCGCGCCGCGCTGCAAATTCGCCCAGCCGCGCTGCGTCGAGGCGCCGCCGCCGAATGTCGAACTCGCCGACAATCGTGTGGTGCGGTGTATTCTCGCGGAGCAGGCGGCAGCGGCAGTGCCGGCCTGACGCTGTCCTAACCCGCCAAATTCTTCAGCAGGAACGTCAGCGCCGTCTGCGCGAAACTGTGCATGTTGCCGGAGCGGTCGTTGCTGCCGGTCTCCAGTGTCATGACCTCGTTTCGCGGGCCGGCGACGGCCATGCAGCTATGGCCGGCGGCATCGCCATAACGATTGCCGGAGGGGCCGGTGGCGCCGGTCTCCGACAGTCCCCAGTCGCAGCCGAGGCGGGTGCGGATCTGCGTCGCCAGCAGTTGTGCGTAGGGCTCTGAAGATGAGCGCATGCCCGGTATCCGAAACGCATCATCGGAAATATCCATCAGCACACGCCGCGCATCGCGCGTATAGATCACGCCGCCGCCGATGAAATAGGCGGAGGCGCCGGGCACTGCGAGCAGTGCAGCGGAAATCAAACCGCCGGTCGAGGATTCAGCTATGCCGATGGTCTGCTTGCGCGCGATCAGCTCAATCGCGATCTTCTCGGCGAGGGGAATGAGATCTCTCATGACTTCTTCCCCCAAGGTTTTGACCAGGGCCTGATCCAAGGCTTCTTCGCCATTGATCCATAGACAGCGCGAATGAAATTCTTGCTGGCGGTTTCGTTCGGCGCCCATTTGGCGTCGAGATCGGCGAATGGCTTGGCCGCCAGAACCTCGTCCTCGGTCTTGCCGTCCTTGATCAGCTTGGTCATGCGATCGCGCGCCGTCACCAGCATGGTGCGATAGTCGACCAGCGCAGCCTTGTTCGCGAGTGGACCGTGGCCGGGAACGATCTTGGTGGTGTCATTCGCCAGTTTCAGATAGGCGTCGGTCGCCGCGATCATGCCCTTGATATTGCCGCCGTTGAGGACGTCGATATTGGGATAGCGGCCGTTGGTGAATGTATCACCGGTCGCAATGACATTGGCGCTCTTGAAGTAGACATAGGTGTCGCCATCGGTATGCGCGTTGTCGGGATGGCGCAGTTCAGCGATGCGGCCGCGCAGGCTGAGCTTGAGCTGATGCGTGTAGGTGTTGGTCGGGAGCGCCGCCTTCGGCGCAGGCGGATTCTGTGCACCGGTCAGGAAGTTCGTGGTGCCTTTTTTCAGGCGGGTTCTGACCTTGACGTTGGCGACGATGGTCGCGCCTTCATTGGCAAAGGCCTCGTTGCCGCCGGTGTGGTCACCGTGGAAATGCGTGTTGACGAGATACTTGACCGGCTGCGGTGTCACCGCGGCGATGGCCGCCTTGATCTTGTCGTGCAGCGGCGCGAATTGGCTGTCGACGAGGATCGCGCCCGACTTGGCCGTGGCCAGCGTCATGTTGCCACCCTGGCCTTCGAGCATGTAAACGCCGTCACCAAGGTCGGTGGTCTTGATCTCGACCTTTGAGAAGTCGGGCGGCGGCGGTGCTGCCGGCGGTGTGGACGCCTGCTGTGCGAGCGCAGGCGCCAGCGCCAGAAGGGTGAAAACCGCAGCCAGTGTCGTCCGATTCATCGCAAGCTCCATTTCGAAACAGGCCAGACTTCTAGCATGTTTCGGATGGCGATCTGCTCGCGAACACGTGATGTCGACAATGCCGATCAGCGGCCAGGACGGTCACGTTCCGGCGGGACCTGGGAGAGCAGCCAGTCGCGAAAAGCCTTGAGTTTTCGCGAGTCCGAAGAGGCCTCGGGCGACACCAGATAGAAGCCGGCATCGGCGGGCATGCGCATGTCGAAGGGCACCACCAGCCGGCCCTTGGCGAGATCGCCCTCCACATAGGTGGTGCGGCCGATGGCGACGCCGAGGCCGTCGATCGCCGCCTGCAACGTCATGAAAATCATGTCGAAGGTCAGGCCCGGCTGTTTCGAAATATCGGCCGGCAATCCAGCTGCGGTGAGCCAGAGTCGCCAATCATCGTCATAGCCGCCGCTCGAATGCAGCAGCGTATAGTCCGCGAGATCCTGCGGCTTCAGCAGCGCGTTCTTTCCGGTGCGAAGCGCCGGGCTGCAGACCGGAAACAGATCATCCGCCGTCAGCCAGTCGGCGCGGAGGCCAGGCCATTGGCCGCGACCGTAACGGATCGCGGCATCGACATCGCCGCTCTTGAAATCGACCATGCTTGTCGACGTGGTGATGCGCACATCGATATCGGGATGGGCTCTCTGGAACGCTGAGATGCGCGGCAGGAGCCATTTCGATGCCATCGATGCGAGCGTGCTCACCGTCAGCACGTGGTCATTGTCGCGGCGCTTGAGCCGGTCTGTGGCAAGACGCAGATCGTTGAAGGCCGCGCGTACGCCCGGCAGATAGTCGTGTCCTTGCGGGGTGAGCGCGAGGGCGCGATTCTGCCGAATGAACAGTTTGAGACCGAGCTCTTCTTCCAGCCGCTTGATCTGATGGCTGATCGCCGTCTGCGTGACGTTCAGCTCGCTTGCCGCATTGGTGAAGCTCAGATGGCGTGCGGCTGCTTCGAAGGCGCGCAGTCCGTTGAGTGACGGCAACCGGGTGCTCATCCACGCTCTCTCCCTGGCCACTCACTCCTCGGCCTATCCATGAGTTTGTCTCATGTGACGCGGTGCACAATGTCGTTTGTGCAATGTGAGAATGAAGCCGATATTTCCTAAGTAAATTTAGCTTCAGGAGAGCAAAATGTCTACTTGCACCCATGAATCGATGACAAATCATCATGCTCCGCTCAGCGTGGCGGCCATCGCCGAGACGTTCCACGTCTGGCGGGAGCGCGCCCATCAACGCCGCGAACTGGCCCATTGGAGCGAGCGTGACATTCACGACGCCGGCCTTTCGGTGGGCGACGTGATGGCCGAGGCCAGCAAGCCGTTCTGGCGCGCGTAAGGACGGTCCGATCGTCCGGGAGCAACTGTCATGCAACATCTCAACCTCGATGACCTCGGTCAGTATTCCGATGTGGTGTTGTCACGCAGCGGCGCTGCGGTGACGGTTCGGTTTGTCGAGCTTCACGATGCGGACGCGTTGCAGGCCTATTTCCGAGGCCTGTCGGTGCGGTCGCGCTACAATCGCCTGATGGGCGCCGCCAGCGAATTGCCGGCCGGGCAACTCGACAAGTTCATCCATGTCGGCGAAGCCGACAGTTTCTCGGTCGTCGCGACGATCTCGCGCGATGGCTCGGAGATCATTGTCGGCGAGGCCCGCTACGCGTTCGATGAAGCGACGTCCCGTTTCGAATTGGGCCTGTCCGTAGCCGATTCCATGCAAGGGCAGGGCATCGGTGTGGCACTTATGTCCAATTTGGAATGCCGTGCTGCTGCGCTCGGAGCCGACCAGCTCTTCGGGGATACATTGCGCTCAAACGAGGCAATGCTCGCACTGGCCCGCAAGGCCGGCTTCACATTCGCGCCGACGCCGGGCGATTGGAAGCAGGTGCGCTTCGTAAAGCAGATCGATGCGGCGCCAACCGCAAACCCATGTGCGGTCTGGCGCCTCGCAGCGCAATCCCTGCAGCAGATACTTGCCTAAGCGCGGCAACGCTCGCCACGTTCAGGCAAGGTATGATGCGACGAAGCAATTCAATCCCTCTCTAGCTCAGGATTGCTTCGTCGCATCTGCGTGTCCTGAAGACGGCGCCTATGCCGTTCCTTTCGCGAAGTCTGTTGATGTGGCCACGTCGCGCCACGCAGCCAGTTCCTTTTCGACAAAAGCATGCTTGCTCTCAATCCGCGCAACCGTGTCGCTGCCCAGCGGCAAGCGGACTGGAGGGGTCTTGGCAGCCGCGAGCTGCATGAAGGCCTTTGCCAGCTTGCTGGGATCGCCGGGCTGCGCATGATTGGCGTCGGCGGCATGGCCGCGAGTCTTGCCGACGGTGGCGTGATAGTCGCTGATCTCGAGTGCGGTGCGCACCAGCGAGTTATCGTCCAGAAAGTCGGTGCGGAAGAAGCCGGGCTCGACCACGGTCACATGGATGCCGAGCGGCGCGACTTCGGCGGCCAGTGCTTCACTGATGCCTTCGACCGCGAACTTGGTCGAGCCATAGACGCCCCAGCCCGGAAAGCCTGCATATCCGCCGACGGATGAAATGTTCATGATGTGACCGGAGCCCTGTCGGCGCATATGCGGCAGCACGGCGCGGGTGACGCCGAGCAGGCCGAATACGTTGGTGGCATAGAGACGTTCGACTTCCTTGGCACTGGCTTCCTCGATCGCGCCGAGCAGGCCATAACCGGCATTGTTGACTAGCACATCGATGCGGCCGAATTTCTTCACGGCCTGACCTGCGGCCTCATGGGCCTCGGTCTCGCTGGTGACATCGAGCCGCGTCGCCAGCAGGCGCTCATGGGTGCCGAGACGTGCAGTGACAGCATTGGGATCGCGGGCCGTTGCCACGACGGCATCGCCCTGGGCCAAGGCTTCTGCCGCGATGAGGGCGCCGAAACCGCGGGATGCTCCTGTGATGAACCAGACACGCATGGTGGTCTCTCCTGTGTTGGCCCCGCGTTAGTGCAGGGCTGATGGGAGGAAACTAGCGGCTCGCCAGAACTGAAATAATCCTCTATTTGTTCCATGTGTTCATGAGTTGGATTCAACAATGAGCCTGATCGGCCCGGCCGACCTCGCCACCTTTCTGGCGATTGCCCGGCATCGCAGCTTTCGCAATGCCGCCATTGAGCTGGGCGTATCCGCCTCCGCGCTGAGCCACGCCTTGCGCGGCATCGAGGAGCGTCTTGATGTCCGGCTGGTCAATCGCACCACCCGCAGCGTCGCGCTGACGGAGGCGGGCGAGCGGTTGTTCGCGCGGGTCAGTCCGGCGTTTCAGGACATCAATGATGCGCTGGAGGACCTCAACCATTTTCGCGGCAAGCCGGCGGGGACGTTGCGCTTCAACGCCGCCCGGCAATCCGCACAGCTCGTGCTGCTGCCGATCGTCACGCGATTTCTGAAAGCCTATCCGGAGATCAATGTCGAGATTGCCGTGAATGACGGTCTTGTCGACATGGTCTCGGCCGGTTTCGATGCGGGCATCCGCTTCGGCGAAACTGTTGCGGCGGACATGATTGCCGTGCCGATCGGCCCGCGGCAGCGATCGGCGGTCGTTGCGTCACCCGGCTTCTTCAAGCAACACAAGCCGCCGCAGACGCCGCACGAGCTGAAAGACCTGCCGTGTATCCGCTATCGCTTCTGGGGTGGCGCGCTGTATCGCTGGGAGTTCGAGCGCGGTGGCATCGAGGTCGAGATCGATGTCGCGGGCACGCTCACTTTGAACGATCAGGACCTGATGGTGGACGCTGCGCTGGACGGAGCCGGACTGGCTTACGTGTTCGAAGGGCAGGTCGAGGAGTTGATCGCCAAGCGCAAGCTGGTGCGGGTCCTCGCTGACTGGTGCCCGGCCTATCCCGGCTTCTTCATGTATTATCCCAGCCGCCGACAACTGCCGGCGGCATTGCGGGCGTTTGTCGATTTCGCCAAAACGGTGGGTTGAAGTTTCATGCGCTTTGCTCTCAGTCGTCATACGCGGGCTTGACCCGCGTATCCATCTTGACCGCATGCGCGCCGTTCCGACAGGTGGATTGCCGGGTCAAGCCCGGCAACGACGTGGGAGAGGCTATTCCCCTAGTTGCCAGAGAAGTTTGGCTTACGCTTCTCGATGAAGGCTTGCACCGCCTCGCGGTGATCTGCCGTCATGGTCGTGCGGATCAGCCGCTCGGCCTCATGGTCCCGCGCCGTCGCAAAATCGAAGGCCAGTGCCTCATCGAGATTGTCCTTCATGTAGCGCAACGCCAGCGTCGGCCCCTGCGCCATGCCGCGCGCCAGTGCGAAAGCCTCGTCCTGCAGCCTGTCGTCCGGCACCACGCGGTTGAACAGCCCGATGGCTTCGGCGCGGGTTGCCTCGACTTTGTCGGCAGTGAACATCAGCTCGCGCGCGCGGGCCGTGCCGACAAGACGCGTCAGCAGCCAGGCGATGCCGTAATCGCCGCTGAGGCCGACGCGCAGATAGCCGGTGGAAACGAAAGCCGATTGCGCCGCGATGCGGATGTCGCAGGCCATGGCTATGGCAAGGCCGGCGCCTGCAGCGGGGCCGGGCAGGGCGGCAATGGTCGGCTTGCGTACGGCGACCAGCGCACCGGTCAGCAGGCGCTGGCGCTCCTGCAGGTCGGCAACGCGTTCGTCGAAGGACATATCGAGCGTGGACTGCTTGCGATGAGCGCCCATGCCCTTCACGTCCCCGCCGGAGCAGAAGGCCGTGCCGGCGCCTGTAATCAGTAGCGCGCCGACATCGGGGTTTTCGCCGCAGGTGCGGATCATTGTGCGCAATGCGGGCGTGAGATGGTCCGACAGCGAGTTGCGCGCTTCCGGCCGGTTCAGGGTGATGACGGCAACGCGCTCGCGGATCTCACACAGCAGTTCACTGGTGCCGGTGTCGATGACCTTTACGGCTTCACTCATGTATCTCGCCCCGTTCTCGCGTCAGAATTTCTCGACCCATGGACGGATTTCGAGCTCCGAACTCCAGGCACTGCGCGGCTGCTGTAGCACGTTCCAGTAATTCATGGCGATGGCATCGGGGTCGAGCATCGAATCCGGCCTGTCCACGGGCTCGATTCGCACCGAACTGCGAATGCCGCCATCGATGACAAAGTGGGCGATGTGGATCCCTTGCGGTGCAAACTCGCGGGCCAACGACTGCGCCATGCCGCGCAAAGCGAACTTGCCCATGGCGAAGGGAGCCGATTGCGCAAAGCCCTTGATACTCGCGGAGGCACCGGTGAACAGGATGGCGCCGTGCTTGTTGGGCAACATGCGCTGCAATGCCTGTTGCGCGACCAGAAATCCGCCGAAGGCGCTAACTGCGATGGATTGTGCAACATCGGGAGGTGCGAGCTCGATGAAAGGTCCGCGGGCGCGCTGGCTGGCATTGTAAACGACGATATCGGGCGCGCCGATCTGGCGTTCGACATCTGCAAACAATTTGGCGACATCTCCAGCCTGGGTCGCGTCGCAGGCAAAGGCCTTGGCGCCGGTCTCCTGGCACAGCGCATCCAGCTTGACGGGATTGCGGGCGGCGAGTGCGACGCGGATGCCCTGTTTGGACAGCAGCCTCGCCAGCGATGCGCTGATGCCCTCACCGACACCGACGATCAAAGCGGTTTCGTAATGCGGAATTTCCATGGATCAAATCTCCGGCTGGGCACTTTATTCGCTGGCGCGGTAGGCGCATGATGAAGATGGAAACGCAACTGCAAAACACAAGAGGCCGTCATGAACGCCCATGCCCAGATCGCCGCCAATCTGATCGCACCCGACACGTCCGGCATGAATTTCTACCGCGCCGATCCGGCGCTGACCGATCTGCTGCGCATTCATCTGCCGGAGGATCTGTTCAAGCATATCGAGCCGCATCTCGATCGGCTGGGTGGCCTTATCGGTGGTCCGCTCGATGAAGCCGGGCGGATGGCCGACAAGCATGGGCCCGTGCTGCATCAGCGCGACAAGTTCGGCCAGGACGTTCAGTGGGTGGAATATCACCCGGCCTATCGCGAACTGGAGAACGCAGCCTTCGGCGAGTTCGGCATTCACGCGCTGTCGCACCGCAAGGGCATTATGGGCTGGCCCTCGACCTATCCAGTGGCGGCCAAACACGCCTTTACGTTCCTGTTCAACCAGGCCGAGTTCGGCATGGGCTGCCCGATCAATGTCACCGACGGTGCTGCGAAGCTGCTGTCGAATTACGGCGACGATGCGCTCAAGGCGAAATATCTCGACGGGCTGACGCAGACCGACATGAGCAAGCTGACCCAGGGCGGCCAGTTCATGACCGAGAAGGAAGGCGGCTCCGACGTCGGCAAGCTGACGACGCGGGCCGTGCAGGAGGGCGATCACTGGCGGCTGTATGGAGAAAAGTGGTTCTGCTCCAATGCCGATGCGAAGGTCGTGATGCTGCTGGCGCGGCCGGAAGGTGCGGTCGGCGGCACCAAGGGCGTCGGCCTGTTCCTGATGCCGCGGACGCTCGATGACGGCACGCCCAATCACTACCGGATCGTGCGCCTGAAGGACAAGCTCGGCACGCGGTCGATGGCATCAGGTGAGATCAAGCTTGAGGGCGCTATCGCTTATGCCGTCGGCAAGCTCGATCGCGGCTTCGTGCAGATGGCCGAGATGGTGAATTCGTCGCGCCTGTCGAATGGCGTGAAGTCGACCTCGCTGATGCGCCGCGCCTGGCACGATGCGATGGCAGTCGCGCGTGGACGTGTCGTGTTCGGCCAGCGCATTATCGACATGCCGCTGGCGCGGCGGCAGTTGATGAAGATCGTGGTGGCGACCGAGCAGGCGCTGTCGATGAGCTTTCTCAGCGCGGATGCGCTGGACCGTGCCGAGGCCGGCAGCCAGGATGCTGCAGCACTGCTGCGGATCCTGACGCCGACTCTGAAATTCCGTGCGACGCGTGACGCGCGCAAGGTCTGCGGCGACGCGATGGAGATGCGTGGCGGTGTCGGCTACATCGAGGAATTCGCCACCGCGCGGCTGCTGCGCGATGCGCATCTCGGCTCGATCTGGGAGGGCACCGGCAATATCGTTGCGCTCGATGCGCTGACGCGTGCGGTTGGGCGGCATGGCGCGGAAGCCGCGCTTGCCGCCGATTTGCATGCGCGGCTGGACGATTCTCCGAGCGTACCGCAGGCATGGCGGGATCGTCTGCGCGGTCTGACCGACAAGGCCATTGGTTTCGCGCGCGAGGTTGCCGCGCGGTCGGATAACGAAGGAGATGCGCGCCGCGCAACGAGTTCGCTGTATCATGTGGCCAGTGCCGTGGCACTCACTTGGGAAGCGCATCGCATTCATGCACGACGCGGCGATGCGCGGCGCCTGTTGATGTCACGTCTCGTAATTGAGCATCGCCTGATGGTGCCCGATCCGTTTGCGGTCATCGAAAGCGAAACCCAGAAGCAGATCGTCGCGCATCTGCTGGGTGAGCGCGATGTCAGCATGGAGGAGGCCAGTCGGCTGATGCTGGCCTGACCTGATCGCAGGGACTATGAGCGCGGACCGTTATCTTTCAGGAACTTGAGCAGCAAGCGGCCGACCTCTTGTGGTTGTTCCTGCTGCACCCAATGGCCTGCGCCGTCGATCAGGTGCACCGCGCGCATATTCGTGCAGGCGCTGTTTTGCATCGTCTCGATGGCGCCGGGACGCTGATAGATGCCCCAGTCCTGCTTGCCCGAAATGAAAGCTGAAGGGACGTCGATGGTGCGACCGGCAAAGGTCTCGTAGTCGGCATTGAACGCGCCTGTCGTGTTACAGCGGTACCATTGCAATCCGCCCTGGAAGCCGGTGCGGGCATATTCACCGGCATAGAAGGCCAGTTCATTGTCCGGCAGCCATTTGCATGATGCGATCTGTTCAGGCGTCGGCATCTCTGCCGCGACGGTCTCGGCCATGGTCTGGTCGCGGTCCATCACATAATAGGTCGGCAGTTTCGCAAGTTCATTCGCCGTCCAGCCCTGCAATGGAGTGGGCGTGTTGCCCGGCCAGTCCGCACTCTTGTGATGATAATAGGCGCGCAGGAAATCATGCACGCCTTGCGGTGCGTGTTGCATATGAGCGTTGGCAGCACGCGTCGCGTAGTACCACTGATAGTGGATACGCGGCCGCGGCAATGCTGCGAGGTCGCGATGCACGGGATCATCGGTCTTTGGCGGTGCCGGCTGATCGGCGGTGCCGAAAGGCAGCGATGGAGGTCCGGCAAAGGGCGCGCTCATCAGGGCAACGGATCGGAATACATCCGGCCGCACCAGCGCGCACCAGGCTGCGACTGAGCTGCCATAGTCGTGTCCGACCACCGCATCGACATGGCGATAGCCGAAGGCGGCGACGAGGCCGACCGCATCGCGCACGAGGTTGAGCAGATTGAAGGGACGCAGATCGCCATCATAGTCTGCGCTCCAGCCGGTGGTACGACCATAGCCGCGTTGGTCCGGCGCAATCACGTGATAGCCGGCGGCGGCGAGCTGCGGCATTACCTTGCGCCAGCTGAAGGCCAGCTCGGGAAATCCGTGCACCAGCAGGATGCAGGGCCGGCCTTTGGTTTCAAAGCCGGCCTCCAGCACGTGGACACGCAAACCGTTGATGCCCTCGACGAAGCGCGAGCGAATTCCGGCCGGCAGAATGTTGGGATCGATGGGTGTCACGTCGCCTCCATGCTGCACTTGTCTGGCAGCGTGGGCGCACTCCAGCGCAAGCACCGTGAAAAGACAACTAGCGTTTGAAGCGGGCCACCAATTCGATATGGGGCGTATGCCGGAACTGGTCCACGGGTGTGACGCTGTCGAGCTTGTAGCCGCCATCGATCAGGATCTTTGCATCGCGTGCGAAGGTCTGGACGTTGCACGACACGGCGACGACGACGGGGATCTTGCTGGCCGCGAGCCGTTCGACTTGTGCCTGCGCGCCCTGACGCGGCGGATCGAACACGACAGCGTCGAAGTCGCGCAATTCCTGCGGCACCAGCGGACGGCGAAACAGGTCGCGCATCTCCGCCTTGATCGGCTTCAGGCCCTTGGTGTCCTTGATGGCCTGCTGCAGCGAGGTGATGGCGCCTGCATCGCTATCGAAAGCTGTAATCTTCGACTTGGTGGCCAACCGCAGCGCGAAGGGACCGATGCCGCAGAACAGGTCGGCAATGTTCTTCGCGCCTTTGCAGAGTTGGAGCACAAGCGCCGCCAATGTCTCTTCACCGGCGGCCGTGGCCTGCAGGAATGAGCCCGGCGGCAGTGTAACCTGCGCGCTGCCCATCGTGACCACAGGCGGTACGCGCATCAGCACGAGTTCACCATGCCGCGTGAGGCGTGCCAGTTTGTGCGCCTCGGCGATGCGCGACAGCGCTGTGATGATAGCGGTCGGCAATGGCCCGGTGCCGCGGACGTCGATATCGAGTCCGTTGGTGGCCGCTGTCACCTGAATGTCCAAGGGCTTGCTGACCGGCTTCAACACCTCGGCCAGCGCGCGCGCGGCATCGAGCGCGCCATCCAGCGCGGGATCCAGAATCGGGCACGCGTCGATAGCGATGATGGCGTGGCTTGCCGATGCCGCGAAGCCGACACGCAGTCCGCCATCGCTGCCACGCCGGGCATGCAACGTTACGCGGCGGCGGCCGGCGCCATGAGCATCGACGATCGGATCGACCGGGCAGGTGATCTTCGCCTGCGCCAGCGTGTCGATCACGATCTGGCGCTTCCAGGACTGATAGGGATCGGGCTGCCAGTGCTGGATGGCACAGCCGCCGCAGCGCGTGAAGTAGGTGCAGAACGGATCAATTCGTTCCGGGCTGGCGCTGTCGATCTGCAGCAGTCGTCGACGCTCCGGATGTTCGTCGTCGCGTTCCGTCTCGACGATCTCATGCGCCAGCGTGTAGGGCACGAACAGCGACGCGCCACTGGTGAGGCTGACGCCGTCGCCGCGCTGGCCGACATGATCGATGGTCAGGTGTTCAGCCACGCCGAGCACCCATGAAGAACTCGATATTGCCGTCACCGCCGGTAATCGACGACGGGAAGACCTCGATATCGGTGCAGCCGAGCGTCCTGGCAAAATCCGTGATGTCGTCGCAGATGGCCTGATGCACGGCAGCGTTCTTGATGATGCCGCGCTTGGATTGCTTCCGGTCGGCCTCGAATTGCGGCTTGATCAGCGCCAGCAGGCTCATCGGCGCCGCGGCGAGCGACAGCGCGACAGGCAGCACCGCCTTGAGCGAGATGAAGCTGACATCGATTACCACGACGTCGGGCCGCGCCGGCAGGCGCTTGTTCTCATAGTTGCGGATATCCGTTTCTTCCATCGAGATGATTTTCGGATGGCCGTGCAGCGATGGATGAAGCTGACTGTGCCCGACATCGATGGAGAACACCATGCTGGCGCCGTTGGCGAGCAGCACTTCTGTAAAACCGCCGGTGGAGGCGCCGACGTCGAGGCAGACGTGGTCCTCGATCTCGATCGGATATAGCTCGAGCGCGCCGGCCAGCTTGACGCCGCCGCGCGAGACCCAGGGATGCGCCGGTTCAGCCTCGATCGCGGCGTCGAGCAGCAGCGGTTCTGACGCTTTGGCGACCGCTTTGCCGTTGGCCTTCACAAGCCCCGCTTCGATGGCGGCTTGCGCACGCGCGCGGCTTTCGAAAATTCCGCGGTCGACGAGAAGCGTATCGGCGCGTTTGCGCGGCGCGGCAGCAGTGTTCTGAGATTTCATCATGGTCAGTACGATGCAGCAAGTTTCAAACAGGCTTCGAAGCTCGTCAGATCCTGCCAGAGATCATTGGGTGCTTCGCGGGGGACGATCATGGGCGCGCCATAGAGATCGAGCGCATGGATCATCATCAGATTGTCGGCGAGGCCGAAATTTTCGACGGTGAGCCCATCCGCATCCACCAGATGTCCGTCCCGATCGGTGACCTCGGTCATGCGGCGCACGCGGTCGATATAGAGCGTCGGGTCATTGCAATAGCCAAAGCAGAGCTTGCCGTGGCCCGCCATATAGCCGAGCTCGAACACCGTACCGGCGTCGGCGCTTGGACCGCGGAACGGCGTGAGATTGGCGATGATGATGTCGCAGTGATTCATCATCGCCTCGTTACCGTGAAAAATCTGGCGCGAGGCGTCGCCGGCATTTATGTCGATGGCGTTATCGAGCGGGAAGAACCCGTGCGCGCCGTAGCGCTTGCAGAGCGCGACCTTCTGCCGGCCGATCTCGGCGGCATTGGGCAGGAACACGTCGGGGCCTGCGAGATAGATATTCATGAAGTCCCCGTCTCATGGTGAGCCGCGCCGACATTGACGAGCCAATTCAGACGAGAACGAGGCAATCCGGCGGTTCCTGCCGAATTGCCTCGTTGTATTCTCTTCGCAATTGCAAACGCGATGTCGCGTTTAGATCAAGCGAGCTTGACGGTCTCGGCCTTGAAATCCTTGCCGAGGGTCTCGAACACCTTCTTGACGATCCCCTTGGAGTCCAGACCCGCTTGGGCATACATCGCTGCCGGCGTGTCGTGATCCTGGAACATGTCGGGCAGCACCAGCGAACGCATGCGCAGACCGCCGTCGAGCATGCCGTTGTCGGCGAGCAGCTGCATCACATGCGAGCCGAACCCACCAATCGAACCTTCTTCGACGGTCAGCAGGATCTCGTGATCGCGGGCGAGTTTGAGGATCATGTCAGTGTCGAGCGGCTTCATGAAGCGTGCGTCGGCAATCGTGGTCGACAGGCCGTGGGCGGCGAGTTCGTCGGCGGCCTTCTCACATTCGGCGAGGCGCGTGCCGAACGACAGAAGAGCAACCTTGCTGCCTTCGCGGACGATGCGGCCCTTGCCGATTTCCAGGGGGATGCCGACTTCAGGCATCTCGACGCCGCGGCCTTCGCCGCGGGGGTAGCGCAGGGCGCTCGGTGAATCGTTGATGGCGACCTGGGTCGCGACCATGTGCACCAGTTCGGCTTCGTCGGAGGCGGCCATGATGACCATGTTCGGCAGGCAGCCGAGATAGGCATTGTCGAATGAGCCCGCATGGGTCGCACCATCCGCACCGACCAGTCCGGCGCGGTCGATAGCGAAGCGCACAGGCAGGTTCTGGATCGCCACGTCGTGGACGATCTGGTCGTAGCCGCGCTGCAGGAAGGTCGAGTAGATCGCGCAGAACGGCTTGTAGCCTTCGGTCGCAAGACCGGCGGCAAAGGTCACCGCGTGCTGCTCCGCGATGCCGACGTCGAAGGTGCGGTTCGGGAACGCCTTGTTGAAGATGTCGACGCCTGTACCCGACGGCATGGCCGCGGTGATGGCGACGATCTTGTCGTCCTTCTCGGCTTCCTTGACGAGGCTCTGGCCGAACACGTTCTGATAGGCCGGGGCGTTGGGCTTGGACTTCGATTGGGTGCCGGTGGCGACGTCGAATTTGACGACCGCATGATATTTGTCAGCGGCGGCTTCGGCCGGGCCGTAGCCCTTGCCCTTCTGGGTCACGACGTGAAGCAGGATCGGGCCGGTCTCCATGTCGCGAACGTTCTGCAGCACGGGCAGCAGATGATCGAGGTTATGACCGTCGATCGGACCGACATAATAGAAGCCGAGTTCTTCGAACAGCGTGCCGCCATTGACCATGAAACCGCGCGAATATTCTTCGACGCGCTCGGCACGGTCGGCGATCAGCTTCGGCAGATGCTTGCCGAGCTGCTTGGCGGCATCGCGCAGCGAGCGGTAGGTCTTGCCCGAATACATGCGCGACAGATAGGCCGACATGGCGCCGACCGGCGGCGCGATCGACATGTCGTTGTCGTTGAGGATGACGATCAGGCGGGAATTCATCGCGCCTGCGTTGTTCATGGCTTCATAAGCCATGCCGGCCGACATCGAACCGTCACCGATCACGGCGATAACGTTGTTCTTGCCGCCGGAGAGGTCGCGGGCCACCGCCATGCCGAGACCAGCGGAAATCGAGGTCGAGGAATGCGCGGCGCCGAACGGATCGTATTCGCTCTCGCTGCGCTTGGTGAAGCCCGACAGGCCACCGGCGGTGCGGAGCGTACGGATACGGTCGCGGCGACCGGTGAGGATCTTGTGCGGATAGGCCTGATGGCCGACGTCCCAGATGATGCGGTCGCGCGGCGTATCGAAGACGTAGTGGAGGGCGGTGGTCAGTTCGACAACGCCGAGGCCGGCGCCGAAGTGGCCGCCGGTGACGGACACCGCATCGATGGTTTCCTGACGAAGCTCGTCGGCAACCTGACGAACCCGCTCGATCTTCAGCTTCCGGAGATCTTCCGGAGTCTTGATGGTATCGAGCAACGGTGTCTTACTAAAATCGGTCACGGCACTATTCCAATTTTACATGTCCGGGACTGCGTCTGGCTTCGGGGCCGTCGCGTTTCCGCGCGCCCACCGGACAACCGCAGCCTCCAGAACCGGGAAGCCTGTTTCGAGGCCTTATAATGGGCTTCGATTTTTCAGTGTGATATCTAACATGCTTGGCGGCGACTTCATCTGATCATTTTTGCCAGATGAATGAAGCGCTTATCTACGTTAACGGCCGGCGTTTCAGCCTGCTCGTCAGCGCATAGTCCTAGTCCCTTTACACCAAAGCGATGGCCAAAGCCAACCGCTGTGCCTGCGGGGGTGGCAGCACAAAGGCGCTATGGACATTCGCGCGGTGTGCCTAGCGCATGCGCCGGGCGACCGGTTCCGTCTCATGGGAACCCGTGTGGGTAGGGCTCTTCGCGCCCAAATCGAGCTTTTTCCATGCGTTTTCGCGGGTAGTGGGGGTGCCGTCCACCAACGCCAAAGTTGTGGCCGGCTGACTGACACGCCCCCTGAGAGGCACAGGCCCGCAAACGATCATGAAGAAATCGTAGGCATGCGGCCGCTCATTGGCCATGACGAACTGGAAGTGCACCCGGAAGAACTTCCAGCGGAACCGGTTGTAATGTTCCGGGCGGATGATTTCGCGGAACCGGACGGGGACGATGGTGGGATTCCGCCGGGCCGGGCCGGCGTCGATCCCGTGACCGGCGATGGGATCGAACGGAAAGAAGTTCATCACGTCCTTGCGGGATTGGCAGTCGATCCAGTCGATGGAAGGCTCCACGGCCAGCAGCCGCAAATTGTCGCGAAAGCCTTGCGCGACTCTATGGAAGCCGACGATCGGCATATTGCCGCCGAGCGTCAGCAGCACGACGCGAGGGCCGTGGCTACCGAGTTCCGGATCGAGTTTCAGCGCGCGGGCGAGGATTTCGGAGCCAAGGAACGAGCCGGAGCTGTGACCGACCAGCACGATTTCCTGCGCTTTGGTTGACTTGGCGACCTGGACCAGATGCTGCGCGAAGCGGTCGATCCGGGCGTCCCAGTCCGGCCGGTTGCCGTGGGAGAACTGCCAGGTGAAGATCGTGTCGGCCATCAGATAGAGCAGATAGGTGTGCTTTTCGGTGTATTTCAGCAGCGAGCCAAGCACGGCCACGAACACCGCCGCAGCGCCGCAGCCCACCAGAAATCCGTGTATTCCAAGCGCCTGCAGCCCTAACGCGAACAGCCAGGCGATGCCCGCCGACCAGATAGCGCCGTTGAGCAGCAGGACGTGGGGCCAGCTGATGAAGGTGGCGAAGCGCCAATGCGCCTTCCAGAACCGGCCCATCGTGCCGGAGAAGACCAGGCCCCAATAGATGGCGATGGCGTGGATCAGCGTGCGCCAGATCGGCACGGCCAGATCGCGCTGAATCATGTCTTCCCAGCGCAGGAAGTCGTAATCGGTCGTGGTCTGCCAGCCGTCGCCGGAGGTTTCGATGCGCCAGGAGGCGGATTCATGGGCGAATTCGCCGTCGGTATGGCCTTTCGGCCGGCTGACCGAGGTGGTCAGGCCATAAAGGCGGCCGAACTTGCGCAGTTCGGTCCGAAACATGCGGTAATACTGCGAGAGTCCCCGCGGATCGTATCCCTGCACATAGATGACATGACGGTGCTGGACGCGCACGCTGGTTCCCCGGACTGACGGCGGACTATAAACAGGCCGCGCCATGCGCCAAGCGCTAATTCGGCCGCGGGGTGGTGCGAGGTCTCAGCCCGCGCGATTTCCTACTGGACGTCCAGCGGTTCGGTGCCGATCGCTTTGCCGTTCGAATCCGTGGTGATCTTGTCCACGCGCGCTTCGGCCTGACGCAGCAATTCATCGCAGCGCCGCTTCAGCGCCTCGCCGCGCTCATAGATGGCGACCGACTCTTCCAGCGGCACCTTGCCGTCTTCGAGGCGCTTCACGATCGATTCCAGTTCTTCGATCGCGGTCTCAAACGTCAGCTTCTTGACGTCAGCATGGGTGTTCTCGGCCATTCGGTTTCCCGTGTGCGCATTTTGGAAGGACGGAGTCAAAGATATGTTTGAGGGCGTATTGTGGCGGGTACGTTTTCCGACCTGCCCCCTTTCAGCGCGATGCCCCCATCAGCGCAGAGACATGGGCCGCGGCCGATTCTTTCAAGCCCTGCAGATCATAACCACCCTCGAGTACCGAGACAATGCGGCCACCGGCGGTGCTGTCGGCGAGATCCATCAGCTTGCGCGTCACCCAGCCGAAATCCTCGGCGTCCAGATTAAGCGACGCGAGCGGATCGCGGCGATGCGCATCGAAGCCGGCGGAGATGATCAGCAGTTCCGGTGCGAATTTCTGCAGTTGCGGCAGGATGAGATTGTCGAAGGCAGAGCGGAATTTTGCACTGCCGTCGCCGTCATGCAGCGGTGCATTAACGACCGTGTCGTGCTCGCCGCGCTCCTGGGATGCACCGGTACCGGGAAACAGCGGCATCTGATGTGTCGAGCAATACATCACTGTGGGGTCGGCCCAGAAAATGTCCTGCGTGCCATTGCCATGGTGGACGTCGAAATCCACGACGGCCGCGCGGGTAATGCCGTAGGTGCGCTGCGCATACCGCGCTGCAATCGCGGCCTGATCGAAGAAGCAGAAGCCCATCGGCTTGTTGTGCTCGGCATGATGGCCGGGCGGGCGGGTCGCGACGAAGGCATTGCTGTGCTCGCCTTTCATCACCGCGTCGGTCGCCGCGATTGCGCCGCCGACGCCGCGCATCACCGCTTCCCAGGTGCCGGGGGACATCGACGTGTCGCCGTCGAGATAGACGAGGCCGCTGCTCGGCGCGACATGGCGCAATTCATCGATGTAATGATTGTCATGACAGAGGCTGACGACGTCGAGATTGCCCTCCGGCGCTTCGCCCCGCACCAGCGCGTTGAAGCGGTCTTCGCTGAGTGCCTGCGCCACCGCGCGCATACGGTCGGGGCGTTCAGGATGGCCGGGCGGGGTGAGGTGATCGAGCGAGGCCGGATGGCTCAGAAGAAGTGTCGTCATGCAAATGGTCCGCAAGCGCAGGGGGCGCTGGTATGATGAGACGATAACCTAGCCGGTCAGGTCAGGTTCCGATAGGGGGGCATCGCTGGTGCGGTCGTCCCCTAACAGAGCTACCGATCAGAATTATGGATCGCTTTCTTCACATTCGATTCATGTCGTTTCATCGACACCGCCTGACGCCGCGGAATTGAAACGCGCGTTAAGTCGCGGCTGCTATCGGTGGAGGCCGCGGCATTCTGCGGAGAAGGTGCGCATATTCCATCGTCGGACTCCGCAGTTGCGCTCGCGTCTGGGGTGGGTTCGTACGCGATGAGTGAATCGAAATATCCAAGGCGCGTACCCCATCTCTTGCGTTCGGTGTGGCCGTTCGTTGCCATCGTCTTGCTGCAGGCATTTCTCGCCGGCACCAGCATCCACATCCTGTCGTCGGTCCGCGCCTATGTCACCGGCGAAAGCCGATGGTCGAAGGGGCAGATGGAGGCGGTGCATGCACTCAGCCTCTATGCCGAGACCGGCGACGACAGATATTATCGCCGTTATCAGGCGAGCATCGCCGTGCCGCTCGGGGATCTCATCGCGCGCCGCGCGCTCGAACAGCCGGTGCCGGATCTGCGGGCTGCCTATGACGGATTCCTGCAAGGCGGCAACGATGCCGCAGACATCCCCGGCATGATCTCGCTGTTTCGCAATTTCAGCAAGGTCGTCTATCTCGCCCGAGCCATCGAGACCTGGCACGCCACCGATCCCGTGATCCAGAGTTTGGTCGATACGGCCGACGCCATTCACGCCAGCGTCATCGATGGCAAGGTGGGATTGATGCGCCTCGCAGCCCTGAAGGCGCAAATCGACCAGATCAATGAACAGACCTCGCCGCTGGCAGTGGAGTTCTCCCGGCGCCTCGGCATCGGCTCCCGCGCCATTCAAGGCATTCTGCTGGTCGCCAATGTGTTCACCGCGGCGCTGTTGATCCTGCTCGGCATCTGGCGGACACGTAATCTGCTGATCCAGCGTCAGCGCTTCGAGACGGCGCTGAAGATCGAGAAGGAGCGTGAACAGAAATACATCTCACGTCTCGCGTTCCAGGCCTCGCATGATGCACTGACGGGGCTGGCGAATCGCCGCGAATTCGAGCGTCGGGTCCAATACGCATTGCCGCGGATCGACGCCGATGCGCGGCCGCATGCGCTGATGTTCCTCGATCTCGATCAATTCAAGATCGTCAACGACACCTGCGGCCATGCTGCCGGCGATCATCTGCTGCGGCAGGTCTCGGGCATACTGAAAAAACATCTGCGCCCGGACAATCTGTTGGCCCGCCTTGGTGGCGATGAATTCGCCGTGCTGCTGGAGCGCTGCGAGCCGGATCGTGCGGCGGCGACCGCCGAGCGATTGCGGCGGACGGTCGAAGAGCTGAACTTCGTCTGGAACGGACGTTCGTTCAACGTCACCGTCAGTATCGGCCTCGTCTGTATCGCGCAGCCCGAGGTGACGCTGGAAGAGGCGCTGCGCGCGGCCGATGCAGCTTGTTACATGGCCAAGGAGAAAGGCCGCAATCGCGTTACACTGCATCAGCCCAGCGATTCCGAATTGCTGCAGCGGTTCGGCGAAATGAACTGGGTGCAGCGCATTCACGATGCGCTGGAGCAGGATCGCTTCTGTCTCTATGCCCAGAAGATCATTCCGCTCAGCGAGCGCGAGGATGGCACTCTGCATGTCGAACTGTTGTTGCGGCTGCGCGACGAGGCGGGGCAACTGGTTGCGCCCGGCCATTTCATTCCCGCGGCGGAACGTTATGGTTTGATGACGCTGATCGATCGCTGGGTGGTCAGGAATGCGTTCATCATTCTCGCCGCGCGATTGGTCGAAGGTGCGACGCCGGTCTCGACCTGCGCCATCAATCTGTCCGGCGCGACATTCAAGGATGAAAGCTTTCTGGACTATGTCCGCGAGCAGTTCCGCATCTATCGGATACCGCCGACCATCATCTGCTTCGAGATCACCGAGACAAGCGCCATCGCCAATCTCGCCGACGCCAATAAATTCATCCAGGCGCTGCAGCAGATCGGTTGCCGCTTCTCGCTGGACGATTTTGGCAGCGGCATGTCGTCCTTCGCCTATCTCAAGCACCTGCCTGTGGACTATCTCAAGATCGATGGCTCCTTCGTCAAGGACATGCTCACCGATCCGATCGACCGCGCCATGGTCGAGATGATCAGCCATATCGGCAAGATCATGGGCAAGCGGACGGTGGCGGAATTTGTCGAGAGCGACGAGATCATCACGGCGCTCACGCAGATCGGCGTCGACTTTGCGCAGGGCTATGCGGTGGGCAGGCCGGAGCCGTTCGATGTCCATAGCGAGATCGACCGGAGGAACGTGGCGTAGAAGGTGAAGGCCGTTCAATTTCATGATCGTCATGGCCGGATGGCGCGAAGCGAGCTTGGCAATAATCCCAGGCTTCTCCCCACGTCATGGCCGGGCTTGACCCGGCCATCCATCTTTCTTGTGCGACGGTGTGCGGGCCAAGCTGGATCCCCGGGTCAAGCCCGGGGATGACACCTGTGGGTGCGGCGCCGATAGCGCGTCGCGCCGTCGCAGATTCAAATTTCAAACAGCCACGGCTCTTCAGACATGCGTCATAACCCCTGTTGTTTGCGGCGCGGGGGCGCCGTCGTCGCTTGCATCCCCGCCCCCTTATGAGAGGGCGTGCGGAACGCCGGGTGCCCGTTGCACCCTTGGGCCTGATGCGAATGCGGTCTTCCGCAATTGAGAGTGCATCAGGACTTTCGGAGGCGCCGAGCAAGTGCCCGACGTTCCGCCTGCGGTGTTTTTTCGGTTGCTTGCACTTTGCCTCGACGAACGCTCCGATCGCGAATTAAAGTCCCAAGGCGATGGGAAGGGAGCCTCAAGCGAGTAAGCCGAACGCGTTTTGACTTGGTCGTCCGTCACACTGTCCAGGAGTCTTTCCATCCCAAGGCCGGCCGTCTCCTTGCCAGTGGCAGTGCTGGCGCAGATCCGTCCTGCCCGAAGACAGACGTCCCCCATGAACCGCGTGACGCCGCATCTCCGGCGTCCACCGCATCCCACCCCGCGAACGTGACGATCGCGATCGCCCCTCTCGGTGGGGCAGGACGGAGGGGAATATAAACCTGATGGAGATGCTGTCAACGGGATTTAGGAATAAATGTTTTGGTGCGTTCCGCGCGGGTCTATCTCACACTCGTCATTCCGGGTCGCGGGCGGCTCTCGCCGAACGCGAACCCGGAATCTCGACATGGGACTCTCTGATCGTGCCAAACACACCGGGATTCCGGGTTCGCGCTCTGCCGGCTTCGCCGGCGACGCACGCCCCGGAATGACGAGCTTGGGTCGAGATCCCGGGCCGGGGAATGAAGAGCCAAGATGATCGCTTCAGAATGACAGCTTCCGGCAGACAGGCGTTCCGCTAATCCACCCGTGCAATCCGCCCCAGCGGCATCGGCGACACCGGGCTGTTGGCCTTCATGTAAGCGTTCAGCGCATCGACATCGTAGACGCCGACCAGCGGCTCCTTGCCCTCTTTCAACACGGTGAAGCCATCGCCGCCGACGGCGAGAAAGCCGTTCACGGTGACGCGATAATTTGCTGCGGGATCGATCACCTTGCCATCCAGCATCATGCGCCCGGGCGGGACGCGCTGGCCTGCTGCCGCCGTATTATCCCAGGCATAGCTGAAGCCTTTCGAGACCTGCAGGATGCGCGGCCGGCTCGGCGTGTTCCATTGCTGCTCAAGCATCGCCTTGATCTGCGCGCCTGTGAGCGTCAGCGTCACCAGCTGGTTGCGGAACGGCTGCGCTGCGAAGACGTCGCCATAGGTCACGCTGCCGTCGGCCGATTTGGTGATGTCGGCGCGGATGCCGCCGGGATTGGTAAAGGCGATCACGGCAGCGCCGAGATTGCCGGCCGATGTCGCGGCGAGATGTGCGTCAGCGATGATATCGCCCAGCGGGCTTTCGCCGGTCGTCATGTCGGGCATGCGCGATAGCGTTGCGGTGACCGATCCGGCAGGGCGACTGGCAATGGGCGCGGCTACCTTGTCATAGGCCGCAAGCAAGGCCGTCTGTGCGGGATCGGCGGGATAGGTTGCCGTGCGCACGATGACGTTGTCGGCTTTCGAGCTGATGACGTCGTGGGTGGTGCGGTCGAGCTTGAGGTCGATGGTGGTGACCAGCGTGCCGTATTTGTCGCCTGACGTGACGAGGCGTCCGTCGATCTGGCAGGTGTAGGCGCGGTGCGTGTGGCCGCTGACGACGACGTCGACCGCCTTGTCGAACTTCTTCACAATATCGACGATTGGTCCGGAAATACCCGGGCATTCATTGTAGTCGCCGGTGGAGAAGCCGCCTTCATGGATCAGCACCACGATGGCCTCGACGCCTTTGGCCTTCAGTTCCGGCACCAGCGCATTGACCGTGTCGGCTTCGTCCCTGAATTCCAGCCCGGCGATTCCCGGCGGCGCCACGAGGCCGGGCGTACCTTTCAGCGTCAGGCCGATGAAGGCGACGGGAATGCCGTCGAATGTCTTGATCTGATAGGGCGGCAGCAGCGGCTGGCCGGTCTTCGTATCGATGGTCGAGGCGGCGAGATAGTTGAACGTCGCGCCGGCAAAGGGATGCGGGCCCTGGCAGCCATCGACGGGATGGCAGCCACCGTTCTGCATGCGCAGCAGCTCCTCGCGCCCTTCGTCGAATTCGTGATTGCCGACCGAGGCGATCTCAAGGCCCATCATAGACAGTGCCTCGATGGTCGGTTCGTCATGAAACAGCGCGGAGAGAAACGGGCTGGCGCCGATCAGGTCGCCGGCAGCCACGAATACGCTGTTCGCCTTGCCGGCGCGGAGCTGCTTGACCAGCGTCGCCATATGCTCGGCGCCGCCGGCGGGCACGGTGATCTTCTTCGTTTTGTCGGCGGGATCGTCGATCACGATGCCGCCGGGGGCAGGGCGCAGATTGCCGTGGAAGTCGTTGATGGCAAGGACGGTGACGTCGACGGGGGTGGGGGATGTCTGGGCGAGGGCGGCCGATGCTACACACAATAGTGCGCCAGCTAGAACACTGCACGCAGCGAGCGCTGCATTCTTAACCTCTCCCCGTTCTTTACGGGGAGAGGTCGGATCGCTCTTGCGATCCGGGTGAGGGGCGGCGCAAGGGCATTGCCATTCGGGAGAGCTATCGGGTCGCATGATTTTGAGCATCTTGTATCGATGATTGAGGACTTTGGCGTCTCAGTGCGACAGCGATGTGATCCGCTAGATCTCCATCGATGCTGGCATGGTGCCATGCCCCTCACCCGCCGCGAAGACGCGGCGACCTCTCCCCGCCTAGCGAAGCTGCGCTTCGCATGGACACGGGGAGAGGTTAGATTACGCCTTCTTGCGCGCGAAGAACGCCTTGAACGCCGCGCTCGCTTCCTGCGACTTCATGCGCTCGCCGAACAGATGGCTCTCCTGATCGATGCGCCGCGTGAGATCCTCGGGCGGGAGCTTCAGCAGCCGGCGCGAGATTGCCACGGCTTCCACCGGCAGTGCGCAGATTTCGCGGGCGACCTTGCGCGCTTCGACTTCGGTGTGACCGGGCGGCACGATTTCGTTGATGAAACCGGCGGCCTGGCCATCTTCCGCCGTCATCGTGCGGCCCATCACCAGCGCGGCGAAGGCCCGCTGATGACCCATGGTGCGCGGGAACAGCAGGCTGGAGGCGGCTTCCGGCACCAGGCCGAGATGAATGAACGGCGTTGAGAAGGTTGCGGTGGTCGAGGCCAGCACATAGTCGCAGTGGAACAGCATGGTCGTGCCGATGCCGATGGCAATGCCATCCACCGCGGCGATGATCGGCTTGGTGTTCTGCGCCAGCGAATACAGAAACTTCACGGCGTTCGACGCGCGTGGGGACTCGGCCTTTTCGGCGCTGTCCTTCAGAAAATCCTGCAGGTCGTTGCCCGCGGTGAAGGCGCCGGAGCCGCCGGTGATGATCATGCAGCGGATATCGGGATTGTTCTGCGCGGTGTCGATCGCGTCCGACATGGCGTGATACATGTCCTGCGTCAGCGCGTTCTTCTTTTCCGGCCGGCGCAGCGTGATCACGCGCGTGGCCTCTTCGTCGGTCACGATCAGATGTTCGGTCATGTCAATTCCCTGGCATAGCCCATAGCGCCCCGCAAAAAGCGCGGCTGGCACGTTTCCTCTGCCGGATATTACATCAATCCGCTGCGGCCGATATGGCGGGCGATGGTTTATGCCAGCAAAACGGCGTCGGCCGACATTACGGATTCACTGGAGTCCATCACGGTGCGTTCAAGCGAACCAGCCTGCACCGCAACATTCTCGGCGAAGAACCGCGCAACTGTCACATAGCGTGCAGCGTCGCCGTCGCCGTCGCGATCGCGTGCGGCAAGGGCTTCATTGGCCAGCATGCAGCCGCCGAGCGCGGAGCCGAACAGCCGCAGATAGGGCGTCGCGCCGGAGAGCGCGTCGTTCGGTGCCGAGGCCAGCTTCTCCAGCAGCCACTTGCTTGAACGCTCCAGCGAGCCGAGCGCGTCGCGGAGTTTTGCGCCGGTGGTGCCGAAGGCGGGATCGTTGGAGGCCTCGACGCGCGACACGATGCCGCCGAGTTCGTCCAGCAGTGCCCATACGGATTCGCCGCCCGATGCCGCGAGTTTGCGCGTGACGAGATCGATCGATTGGATACCGTTGGTGCCTTCATAGATCGCGGTGATGCGCGCATCGCGGTAGTGCTGTGCCGCGCCGGTCTCTTCGATGAAGCCCATACCGCCATGGATCTGCACGCCGAGTGACGTCACTTCATTGCCAATATCGGTGGAGAAGGCCTTGGCGATCGGTGTCAACAATGCGCCGCGCGCGGCCGCTTCGGTGCGCACCTTGGCGTCGGGCGAACGTGCGGCGATGTCGAGCGCCACGGCGGTGGCGTAGCAGATGGTCCGCGCAGCGGCGGTGAGGGAACGCATCTGCATCAGCATGCGCTTGACGTCGGGATGCACGATGATCGGGTCCATGCCGGCCGTCTTGCTGCCGATGCCGCGGCCTTGTTTGCGCTCCTGCGCAAAGGCCAGTGCCTGCTGATAGGCGCGGTCGGCGATGCCGACGCCTTCAAGGCCAACGCCGAGCCGGGCCTGGTTCATCATCGTGAACATGCACAGCATGCCGCGATTTTCCTCGCCGATGAGGTAGCCGACCGCGCCGCCCTTGTCGCCCATGGTCATGGTGCAGGTGGGGGAGGCGTGCATGCCGAGCTTGTGCTCGACGCCGGAGGCATGGATGTCGTTGCGTTCACCGAGCGAGCCGTCGGTATTGACGAGAAATTTCGGAATCAGGAATAGCGAGATGCCCTTGGTACCGGCGGGGGCATCGGGCAATCGCGCAAGCACGAAATGCACGATGTTATCGGTCATGTCGTGATCGCCATAGGTGATGAAGATCTTGGTGCCGGAGATGCGATAGCTGCCGTCGGCCTGGCGCTCGGCGCGCGAGCGCAGGGCGCCGACATCGGAGCCGGCCTGCGGCTCGGTGAGCTGCATGGTGCCGGTCCATTCGCCGGTGACGAGCTTTTCCAGATAGATCTTCTTGAGCTCATCGCTGCCATGGGCGTCGAGCGCTTCGATGGCGGACAGCGTCAGCAGCGGGCAGAGGCCGAAAGCGATATTCGACGCGCTCCAGATCTCGGTGCAGGCGGCATTGATCGCCAGCGGCAGGCCCTGGCCGCCGAAGGCTTCGGGGCCGGAGACGCCGTTCCAGCCGGCGGCAGTCCAGCGCGCATAGGCATCGGGCCAGCCGGGGGCGGTGGTGACTTTATTATCCGAGAGCTTGATACCGTTCTTGTCGCCCACGGTATTGAGCGGCGCCAGAACGTCCCTGGCAAAGCGGCCGGCTTCTTCGAGCACGGCAGCGGTCATATCGGCGTCGAAATCGCCGTAATGGCCGGCTTTCAGGGCCGCCTGCAGGCCGGCGCCATGATTCAGGGCCAGCAGCATGTCGTTGATCGGTGCTCGGTAGGTCATGGCATCTCGCTCCCAGCAATTCTTTGGGTAAACTTTTTCAGCTTTCCGCCGTCTTCCCACGAAACGGGCAGCTCCTCAACACGCCAAAGGGCGCATCCGGGGCCCTCTGTGGCTGGGGCGGCAAGATCCGAGTCTTCGTATGGGGAAACGAAATCCGCCAACTTCTGCTGCAATATCAATGGCTATCTTGAAGCTGATTTGTGCGATACGACGCCTCCATGTTGATGCGGATCAAAAGCTGGGCCCGGAACATCAAGACGGACACGCATGCCGTCTATCTCGCCGCGCGCGATCCGCGGGTGCCATGGTTTGCGAAGGTGCTCGCGATCGCTGTCGCCGCTTATGCGCTGTCGCCGATCGATCTCATTCCGGATTTCGTGCCGGTCCTCGGCTATCTCGACGACCTGATCATCGTGCCGCTGGGTATCTGGCTCGTGGTGGCGCTGGTCCCGGGCGAGGTGATGGCCGAGTACCGGATCAAGGCGCGCGAGGCTGCGGAACGCCCGACCAGCAGATCGGGCATGATCGCCATCATCGTATTGTGGCTCGCCAGCGCACTCCTGCTCGGGTGGCTCGGCTATCGCTACTGGACGCAGACCTGATCGCCCGCGCCCCTCAGAACCTGACCTTCACACCGGCATAGAAGGCGCGGGGCCGCGCCGGGCTAACCGAACGTGCGTCCGTGAACTGGGCGCCGCCATTGGCAAAATTCGGCACCGAGTCGGTCTCGAAGAAAGTCCCGTATGTCGAATAGCGCCGGTCGAGGATGTTGTCGACGCGGGCGAAGACCTGCACGGATTTGTCGATCTGATACGACGCGTGGGCGTTGAACACGGTATAGGCTTCAAGTTTGGGCGCCTGGTTGGAATCGTCACCGACGAAATACTGGCTGCTGACGAACAGCGCATCAGCCCCGACCTTGAAAGCGTCGGTCAGTGCATAGTCGAACCCGGCCTTGACGCGGTGACGCGGGATCGCCGGGATCTGGTTGCCGGGCAGGATCTGGACGTTGCCGTCGCCATCCTTGAACGGGCTGTTCGAGCCGATCGCGAGCGGATCAAGGAAGCGCGCATCGACGAAGGCATAGCTGGCATAGAGCTGCAGGGTCGGCGCGCGCAGTGTGACTTCCGCCTCGATACCCTGCCGGCGCGTCGAGCCGACATTCTGGAAATAGCCGTAGCCCTGCAGGACCGGGCTCGGGATTGCGAGAATGTCATCGGTGTTGGTGGCGCGGAAGGCACCGAGCTTCCAGCCCAGCGTGCCGGCATTCAGCTCCTTGGTGCCACGCAGACCAGCTTCTATCGTATGCGAAACCACCTGCTTGAGCGGCGGGTCGGAGATCAGGAAGGCGCCGACGATGCAGGGATTGGCGGGATCGGCACAGCCGAGTTCCAGCGGGGTCGGCGCGCGGTTGGCTTCCGAATAGCCGGCATAGGCGGTCAGCTCAGGCGTGATCTTGTAGGTACCGCCGATGATCGGATTGAAACGGTTGAAAGTGTGGTCACCGTTGAGCGCGGTGCCGATCTGATCCTCGAGCACGATCTGCGCCGTGTTGAAGCGACCGCCTCCGGTGATCGAAAACGCATTGGTCACATCGAATGTGTCGAGCGCGTAGATGCCGCCATATCGATTGGTGGTCCGCAGCGACACCGGACCGATCGCGATCGGATCGCCGGACTGACCGAGGGAAATCCCGCTGCCGGTGACGATGTAATCCGGGCCGATGGTGCCGAGTTCGGCGCTGGCCGTGAAGTGACTGGCGCTGGACGAATAGCTGGCGCCGACGACAAAGCGGTTGTTATGGCCGAACAGCTGATCGGTATTGGTCGCCTGCAGGGAGCCGCCCACCGTGGTCGAGCGCGTCGAGGTACGATCATTCTCGCCAAGAACCGCGCCGGGCGCGAAGGGATTGGCAATTTGCGCGCCGTTCAGGCCGTTGGCCGGCGTGTCGTCATCGCCGAAGCACAAGAGGGTCGGATCTTCGCAGGGCTGGGTGCCGGTTGGATTGCCATCCTGGGTCTTGTTCCGGAAGAATCTCAGATGCGCCGACGCCTCCACCGTCCAGGTCGGCGTCGCCTCGACCTTTCCTGTGAAATTGAGATAGCCGACGCGGTTGTTCGAGGTCTGCGGCGTCGTATAGGTGGCGCCATAATTCTGCTGCAGCAGCTCGACCGGAACGGTCGCCGAGGCGCCAAACTTGTTGTTGGCGACGCCCATATTCAGGTGAAGCTCGCTGCTGTCGCTGCGATAGCCGACATCGCCATAAAAGCGTCGGACGTCCGACGTCGCGAAGTTGCGGAAGCCCTTGTCATGCAGCCCTTCGAGCGCGCCATAGACGGCGAATCCCTCGACCTGCTTGCCCCATTGCGCCGAGCCCTGGATGCGGCCGAACGAGCCGCCCATCGTGCTGAGCTCGGCTCCCTGATAGTTGAAGCCGTCCTTCATCTGGATGTTGACCGCGCCGCCCAGCGCGTTGAGGCCGAAGGCGGGATTATTGGTGACCACGCTGACCGAGCGGATCGCCGCGGTCGGGATCAGGTCCCAGTTGACGGTGTCGCCGAAGGCCTCGTTGATACGCACGCCGTTCTGATAGACCGCGAGCCCCTGCGGCGTACCGGCCACCGGCGACGCCACGAAGCCGCGAAATTGCAGATCGGGCTGGAAGGGATTGCCCGCGACTTCGTTGATCAGAATGCCGGGCACTTGCTGCTGCAGCGCATCAGTGACGTTCAGGGAATTGGCACGTTCGATCGCGCGGGCATCGACATAATTGATACTCGCCGTGACCTTGTCGACGTCGATGCCGGAACGCGACGTCGGCGTGGTCGGATAGACGTAGACCGTACGCGGCCGCTCGGCGACCCGCTGGGTGGTCTGACGCCGCGGGCCGCGTTTGCTGGCGGTGGCGGGGGCGGACACGACCACGGGAGGCAGCACCTGCGGCTCTCCAGGTGGACTTTGCGCAAAAGCCGTTTCGGAAACCGGTAGAAAACCCGTCGACAGCGAAGCCACGACCAGCACTCTTACGCGCATCTGTTTCACCCCATTCCGCGTCGGCGCTCTGATGGCACCGTTCGGTAGCGTGATACTAGCGAGTGTGAGAGGCTGCGCTATCTGCAAATGTCGAAATCCGTCTCAGTTATTTTCCCGATAAAGTCGGGACAAATTCCCGATCGCGCGTAACAGGCGGATTTGGCAGCGGCTCCGTCACGGGAATGATAGCCTCGACAGTCACACCGTCCACATCAGATCTGACCGTGAGCGTCCCGCCCAGGGCCCAGACCCGCTCTCTCATGCCGACCAGACCAAAGCCGCCATTGCGATCGGGATCGAGGCCGCGGCCATTGTCACGCACGCGGACCAGCACGTTGTCATATTCAGGCTTCGCCGCCGTTCCCATCACCGGTTCGATGATCACGCTCACGGCAGAGGCTTGCGCGTGGCGGAACACATTGGTGAGTGCCTCCTGAACGACGCGATAGGCGGTTAGTTCGGCAACCTCACCAAGGGGAGCAAGCGTTGGCGATACCAGGCTCTCGATCATGACCTCCGGATGGGATTCACGCCAGAGACGCAGCAAGACCGTAATAGCACCGGACAAACCGAGATCCGTCAGCCCGACCGGCCGCAACCGCTCGAGAATGCGGCGATTGAACTGCTGCAAGACATCGACCTGCGCCAGAATGGCAGTGCCATGCCTCGACAAGGCACCCGTGCCCGACGGATCGTGATCGGCGAGGCGCATCACTGCGCCCGCATGGGCGCGCAGGGCGAACAGATACGGCCCGAACTCGTCATGCAGTTCGCGTGCGATATCCTTGCGCTCGATATCCTGCAGCGAGACGGCCCGTTGCGCCAGACGCCGCCGGTCCTCGAGCACATCGCCCAATGTGGCTGCGAGATGATTGAGCCGGATGCAGAGTGCGGCAAGTTCCGGCGCGCCCGCGGGGGCGACGCGCGCCTGATAGTTCCCCGCTTCGATATCGACCATGGCCTGCGACAATGCATCGAGCGGCGCCAGCGCCCGCCTGACGACCAGGCTCGTGACGACGAACAACACCATTGCAACGATCAGACTGAGTGTCAGCTGGGTGACGATGCCGTCCCATATCTCCCGCATCTCGTCATCGGGATGCGAGGTGATCAGCAGCGTCTGCCGCTTCTCGCCAACCATCACCGATGCCGACTCCGATATCCGCTCCGGGTGAATCAAGGATACGAACCACGATGGCGGAGAGCCTGCACCGTCGCTTCGATCCTGACCGTCACTCTTCGGGGGCGGCATGTTCCCATCGCTTTGCCTGACGATACTGACATGTCGCAATCGATTGAGATCGGCGACAATTTTATCGAGCCGCGCATTCGGATCCTGCGCTTCGCTCAGGCCAGTTCCAATACTTTCGATAACTTCACGCGTTAGCCGGATAACGCTCTGGTCCTCGGCCTGGACGCGCGGGCCAGCTTCCAGTGCGAGCCGCACGACATTGGCGATCAAGCCAAGCGCGAGCACCAGCGCGACCAGGAGATTGATCCGCGCGCGCAGCGAAAGATTCTGCCACATGACCATGCTTTCACTCGCATCTCGCCTGCATGCCGCGACTATGAACTTGACAGCGAAATTCGACGGCGATCATATCGGATCGAGGCGACCTTCGATTGTCAATCATGTCACTCCAAAGGCGCGCGGCTGATGCAGCGCAGCAATCGAGGAGCAGGTCGAGACTTGCTGACAGAGTTTCTGGCCGACAGAGTTTACGGGGTTAACCCATGCGCGTTCTGATCGTCGATGATCACCCCATCGTCACATCGGGCTGCCGCGCGGTGTTCGCGGACGATCCGGAGATCGAACTGCTGGAAGCGTCCGATGCCGCCAGTGGGGAGCAGGTTTTCCTGACCGGGGACCCCGATATCTGCATCATCGACATCAATCTGCCGACCGTTTCCGGATATGAACTGGCGCGGCGCATCCTGCTGCGCGACGATACGATGCGCATCATCATGTTCAGCATGAATGACGACCCGATCTTCGCGGCCCGCGCGATCGAGAGTGGCGCCAAGGGCTATGTCTCCAAGACCGGCGACCCACACGACCTCCTGGAGGCGGTCTATGAGGTTGCGCGCGGCGGCGTGTATCTCCCGCCGGCGATGGCGCGAAGCCTTGCTTTTGCCGGACCTGCGCTGACGCAAAGTCCGCTGTCGAAGCTGAATTCGCGCGAGATGGAGATCCTGCGACTGCTCGGTGCCGGCAAGAGCCTCGCCGAGATTGCATGGATGGTTCACGCCTCCTACAAGACGGTCGCCAATACATCGTCACTCATGCGGCAAAAGCTCGGCGTCCGCAGCTCGGTCGAACTGGTCCGCTTCGCCATCGAGCGTGGCATCGCCTGACCGGGCGTTCCTGACCAGACGTCACTTGTTTCGGCGATGTCGCATCGCTGCCGCATCCAACCTGTAAAGTCATGACCATGCAGACAGTTTCGCTCAATCGATCATATGGCGGCACACAGGGTGTCTACAAACACGCCAGTCGCGCGACCGGAACTGACATGACATTTTCGGTCTATGTGCCGCCGCATCAGGATGGCGCCAGGCTGCCTGTGGTCTGGTATCTCTCGGGCCTCACCTGCACCCACGCCAATGTCACCGAAAAGGGCGACTTTCGCGCCGCATGCGCCGAACTGGGGCTGATCTTCATTGCGCCGGACACCAGCCCGCGCGGTGCCGATGTTCCCGGTGACGCCGACAATGCCTATGACTTCGGGCTGGGCGCCGGCTTCTATGTCGATGCCACCCAGGAGCCGTATGCGCGCAACTATCGCATGTGGAGTTATGTGACCGAGGAGCTGCCGCAGCTCGTGGCCGACCAATTCCCCATCGATAGCAGTCGTCAGTCGATCCTCGGCCATTCCATGGGCGGGCATGGCGCGCTGACCATTGCGCTGCGTCATCCTGATCGCTACCGCGCGGCCAGCGCTTTCGCGCCGATCGTGGCGCCGTCGCAAGTGCCGTGGGGAATCAAGGCGCTGCGCGGCTATCTCGGCGACGACAAGTCTGCCTGGCGAAAGCACGATGCGGTTGCCCTGATTGAGGACGGCGCGCGATTCCCCGAATTTCTGGTCGATCAGGGCGACGCCGACAATTTTCTGGCCGAACAATTGCGGCCCGAACTGTTGCAGAGCGCCTGCGACAAGGCAGGCATTCCGCTGACGCTGCGCCACCAGCCCGGCTACGATCACAGCTACTATTTCATCTCGACCTTCATGGCCGATCATCTGCGCTGGCACGCGGCGCGCCTCAAAGGGTGAGCAGCGGCTTGCGTTACTGCGGCTGCGGGGCGCCGTAATTCGGTGCGAGCAGGCGGTTGCGCACCAGATAGCTCGTCGCGCGCGACCAGCTTTCATCGGTGTTGCCACGCAGGTCAGCGCTCATCGTGGCGACCAGCCGCCCGGTGTGAACATTTCGCAGAGTGATGTTCATATTGAGGATCAGGTTCGAGACCTTCTGTACGAGCCCCGTAATGACGAGGTCGGCACCGATCTGCTGCGCGAGTTGTACGTCACAGCCTCCGCATGCCTGCAAGTTCCGGCCTTGCGCCGCAACATTGAGTGATGACATGTCCAGCAGCTCGAAACGGCCGGACTGTTTCATCTCCTCGCGAAGCTGGTCGGCAGCATGGAGCAGTCTTGCCTGCTCGTCGCTGCGCCGTCCCCTCACCTCGCCTTCGAGGCTCGTATCCAGCCATTCGAAATTGAATACCGCCACTTTAGGCGCTGCGGCGTGAGCCGTCGCTGTCATCATCAGTAACAGCACGGTGATCGATAGGGCTCTCATCGCGGACCTCGCATCATTAAAATGCAACGCGTCGGCAGAATCCGAGGTTGCAAGCTACGATAATTGGTTCATGTTTCAAGCACGAGACCCTTTACCAGCGCCAAGCCGGGAAGGAGTAGCCGGAGGGAACATGATACGGTGGTTGATCGGCGCGATCAGTCTCTGCGCCGTGACGTCGTCTGCGTTGGCGGCCGAACCGCTGACGATCAGCATCGGTTATCTCGGTCAGGCCGGTATCAAGGCAACTCTTTCGCTGGTCGAATTACCGTCCGAGAACGATGGCATCGCCGGCGCGCGGCTCGCCATCGAGGACAACAACACCACGGGCAAGTTCCTGAAGCAGCAGTTCGGGCTGGACGAGGTCCGTGTGAAGGGCGGTGACGATGTCGCCGGAGCCGCACGCGATCTCGCTCGCCGCAGCACCTTCATCATTGCCGACCTGCCGCCCGATGCATTGCTGCAGGCGGCCGACGCGGTGCGTGACCGCGGCGGCATCCTGTTCAATGTGGGTGCCACCGACGATCGGCTGCGCGAGGCGGACTGCCGTGCCAATGTGATCCATATCGCGCCGACGCGATCGATGCTGGCGGATGCGCTGGCGCAGTATCTGGTGTGGAAGCAGTGGAAACGCTGGCTGCTCGTGGTCGGCTCGCATGACGACGATCGGCTTGAAGCCGACGCCTATCGCCGTGCCGCCGCACGGTTCGGCGCAAAGATCGTGCAGGAACGTGTCTTCGAAGACACTGGCGGCGCGCGGCGCACCGATAGCGGTGTCACGTTGATCCAGCGCCAGATCCCGGTCTTTACACAACAGGCACCGGCCTATGACGTCATGATCGCCGCCGACGAGAGCGAAGTCTTCGCCTCCTATCTGCCGTATCGCACCTGGGACCCGCGGCCGGTGGCGGGATCGGCGGGGCTGGTGCCGACCAGTTGGCACGCGGCACAGGATCAATGGGGCGCCGTGCAGATCCAGAACCGCTTCACCAAACTGAATGCGCGCCGCATGACAGCGCGCGACATGCAGGCCTGGCTCGCGACCCGCATGATCGGCGAAGCCGCGTCCCGCACCAATTCGGGCGATGGCAAAGCCATTCTGGCGTTTCTGAAGTCGCCCGATTTTTCCATCGCCGGTTTCAAGGGGCAGCGGCTCACGATCCGCGACTGGAACCTGCAGCTACGCCAGCCGATCCTGCTGGTTGACGGGCGCATGGTGATTTCGGTCTCGCCGCAGGAAGGCTTCCTGCATCAGGTCTCGGAGCTCGACACGCTCGGTATAGATCGTCCGGAAAGCAAATGCAGGCTGCAATGATGATGAACAGATCGAAGATGCTGTGTCGTGTCTGGCTGTGTGGAGCGGTGACATGGCTTGCAACAGCGGCGCCTGCATCGGCCTTTCTCGCTTATGTGTCGAACGAGAAGAGCAACACCGTCTCGGTGATCGACACCGACAGCTGGACCGTCACCGCGACCATCAAGGTCGGTCAGCGTCCGCGCGGCATCGAACTGACGCGCGATGGCAAATCGGTACTTGTCGCGGTCGGCGACGACGACACCATCCAGATCATCGACGTCGCCAGCCAGAAGGTGGTCGACTCGCTGCCGTCCGGTCCTGATCCTGAGCTTTTCACCCAGGATGCCGCAGGCAAGGTTCTCTATGTCGCCAACGAGAACGACAACACGGTGACCGTGATCGATCTCGAAAAACGCGTGCGCATGGGCGACGTGCAGGTCGGTGTCGAGCCCGAAGGCATGGCGATCAGCCCTGACGGCAAGATCCTGATCAATACGTCCGAAACCACCAATATGGCGCATTTCATCGACACCGCGACGCGCGAGATCGTGGCCAATGTCCTGGTCGACGCGCGTCCGCGCTTCGCCGAATTCAAGCGCGATGGCTCGGAACTGTGGGTGTCCTCCGAGATCGGCGGCACGGTGTCCGTGATCGATCCCGCCAAGCGGGTCGTGACCGACAAGATCGAGTTCAACATTCCCGGTCTGCGGCGCGAAGCCATTCAGCCGGTCGGCATCGGCATGACCCGGGATGCCAAAATCGCTTTCATCGCGCTCGGCCCCGCCAACCGGATCGCCATCGTCGATGCGGCGACCCACAAGGTGATCAAGTATCTGCTGGTGGGCCAGCGGGTCTGGCACATGGCGTTTACCCCCGACGAGAAATATCTGTTGGTCACCAATGGTGTCTCCAACGATGTTTCGGTCATCGACGTGGCGGCACAAAAGGTCATCAAGACCATTCAGGTCGGCGAATTGCCCTGGGGCGTCGCCATGGCACGGCCATGACCACCATCGACACATCCCGCCCCGAACAGGTCGCGCACGACGCGCCGGAGCCGATTGACGAGCCGGCGGTGACACCCGCTCTGTCGGTCGCAGGCATCGGCCATTGCTATGGTCGTCGGCAGGCGCTGTCGGATGTCTCCTTCAATGTCGCGCCGGCGAGTTTCACGGCTCTGCTCGGCCTCAATGGCGCGGGCAAGAGTACGCTGATTGCGCTGATCACCCGGTTGTTCGGCATTCAAACTGGACGGATCAGCGTATTCGGCCACGACATCAGCGATACGCCGAGCGATGCCTTGCGGCTGCTTGGCGTGGTGTTTCAACCACGTACGCTCGATCTCGATCTGTCTGTCATGCAGAACCTGCTCTATCATGCGGCACTGCAGGGTATCGCGCGGCGCGAGGCCCGGCTGCGCGGCGACGAGGTGATCGCGCGCATCGGTCTTGCCGACCGGGTGAACAGCCGGGTGCGCGATCTCTCCGGCGGACAGATGCGACGTCTCGAGATCGCCCGCGCACTGCTGCATCGGCCGCGGCTGCTGCTGTTGGACGAAGCGACAGTTGGTCTCGACGTGCAGGCGCGCGCCGATATTCTTGCGCATGTCCGGATGCTGGTCGCGGAACAAGGCATCGGTGTGCTGTGGGCAACTCATCTGTTTGACGAGATTACTGCCAGCGACGATCTCGTCGTGTTGCATCACGGCCACGTGCTCGCGCAAGGTCCCGTGACGCAGATCCTCGGCGAAACCGGCGCTCCCAATTTTGACATGGCTTTCCGGAGCATGACCGAGGCGGCCGACCGGCACGGGAGGTCATCGTGAGTACGACATTCGTCGCGCATGAGCGTCGCAAGCTGGGTTTCGGCAACTATGTCACCTGTCTCAACGGCATCCTGTGGCGGGAGGCGTTGCGCTTCCTGCATCAGCGCGAACGTTTCGTTTCGGCGCTGGTGCGTCCGCTGGTCTGGCTGTTCATTTTCGCCGCCGGCTTTCGGCAGGTGCTTGGCATCTCGATCATCCCGCCTTACGAGACCTATATTCTCTATGAGGTCTATATCGCGCCCGGTCTTATCGCGATGATCCAATTGTTCAATGGCATGCAGTCCTCGTTGTCGATGGTCTATGACCGCGAGATGGGGAATATGCGGACGCTTCTGGTCAGCCCGCTGCCGCGCTGGTTTCTGCTGGTGTGCAAACTGCTGGCCGGGACAGTCGTCTCCCTGCTGCAGGTCTATGCGTTTCTCCTGATCGCCTGGTTCTGGGACATCGCTCCGCCGCTCATTGGCTATCTCACTGTTCTGCCGGCACTGATCCTGTCCGGATTGATGCTGGGATCGCTGGGCATGCTGATCTCGTCGCGCATCAAGCAACTGGAGAATTTTGCGGGGGTTATGAACTTCGTGATCTTCCCGATGTTCTTTGCGTCGTCCGCACTCTATCCTTTGTGGCGCGTGCAGGAGGGCAGCCCGATGCTCTATTATCTCTGCCTGTTCAATCCCTTCACCCATGCGGTCGAACTGATCCGCTTCGCGCTCTATGACAAGGTCAACTGGGTCTCCCTTGCCGTTGTCGCGGGCTGTACCGCCGTATTCATGATCGGTGCAATCATTGCTTACGATCCCGGCCGCGGCCTTGCCCGGCGGGCACCAGCCGGGGGCGAGACATGAACAGACCGATCGGCATCATCACAGCACTCTTGTTGATCTGGTCGGGCACTGCGCAGGCAGCCGATCCGCGTTATCCCGATTGGCCGTGCGTTCAGGCCAAAGTGCCGGAAATCTCGCTGGCTGCCGTCTGGGCCGGACCGCCGATCGACGATGTCGCCAGCGCCTGGAAGGACGACGCCGAGGTCAGCGCGCTGGTCGAACGTCTGGCGACACGGCGCGTACCCGTTGAGGAAGCGCAGAAGGCGATCACGGATTTTCTGTCGCGATCGCCGGACAAGGCCAGGTCAGGCAAACTGATCTTTGCCGGGCTGTTCGACAGTTTGAACGCGCAGCGCGCGACGGTGCTGGCCGGTCTCGAACGCGTCACGCGTAAACAGCGTGAAGCCGCCGACCGGGTCCGCGCCGACACGGCCGCGCTGCAGACATTGCAGAGCGCATCGCCGCCCGATCAGGCGAAGATCGACGAACTCAACAACAAGCTGCTATGGGAAGCCCGCATCTTCGACGACCGGCGCCGCGTCGTCACCTTCGTCTGCGAGGTGCCGACGCTGATCGATCAGCGGCTGTTCGCACTCAGCCGCACCATCCAGCAGGAGATGGAATAATATCGCGCGCCAGGGCGTGGACTCATTAGCCCGTATCCATAGATGGATCGAAGTAAGCTTGATGAAGGCAAATTAGTTGGCGGCGAGCTTGTCACAGCGGGTAGCACTATGTCAGCATTGCTTGATCTCGTTAAAGAACCACTCAATCAAGCTTGGCCAGGACGTCTCGGATGAACGGGTCTTTCGCAGCTAGGTATTGTTGAATACCCGAGGCATTTTCGTGCTCCAGCCTTAGCTTCAACTCCTGATATCTCGAACGGTCCCCTCCATCCCTGCGCAGATGGTCTCGAAATTTCAGCATCCGTCCAATCTGTCGGTGCCCGTCCAGGCAAACATGAAGCTTGTGAGTGCGGATTCCGTTCAAGTCCCGCTTGAAGAAATGGTGGCCCAGCGAGAGGTCGCCTCCACGACGATAGCCTAGTTCCGCCAACGATCGGCTCCAATTTTCCACCCCCCTATCTGACTTCACTACGGCAAGCACGTCAATTTCTCCCTTGGCCGCTAAATCGGGTACAGCGGTGCTGCCCACATGATGAATTTCGATCAGCACGAGACCGAAAATGAGTTTCAACCGCGCCTCTTCTTCGGCGTACTGCTGAGGCCATGTTGGATCATAAGGCTTGATAGGGCTGGTGAGCGACATTCTATATATTAGGCACAAACACGATTTCCGCATAGATCGCACCGAGAGGCAGGAGCTTCGGCCTCGCCGCTAATTATCTTGCCTTCGTCTAGCTTGCATCTATTCGGCTGTGGCTGGCTGCGCGTTATGAGTCCACGCCCTAGTTCGCCGGCGGCCGCGGTTCAGGCTGCGCATCCGCCAACGGTAGATCCTCCAGCTCCCAACCGTCGGTGCCTTCCGGATACCAGACGACATTGCTGTAGCCATAGGACACCGCGCGCTTTGCGGCATTCCAGGACATCCAGCAATCGGCCTGACAGTAGATCACCAGAAGGGCAGCACGGTTGCCGGCCGATGCGCGCGCGAGACCATCCCGCAAATAGGCCTCAGTCTCGGTGGCCAGCCTGCCGTAGCCGGTGTCGGGCAGCCACAGGCTGCCCGGAATGTTGTGCCGCGGTTTGTCGCGCCAGACTGTTTCCGGCGGCAGATTGGCCGGCTTCGGCGGACGCGGCATGACATCAATGAAAGTGCCGCGTTTGTCGCGCCAGATCGCCTCCGCGTCTTTCGTCGTGATGACGCGTCCGCCTTTCAGCGTCGCCGGCACCGGCGTGCGATAATTGTCGGTGCGATAGTCATCGGGCTCGGGGACGATATCCTGGGCCCGGGCCGACGTGACCATCACCAGTGCCATCGCGAGAAGGATGGCGTAACGCATGGTCACGGCGACTTGGCTGCCGCCTCCGGCCCGATCGGACGATTGTTCTCATCGAGAATGGGAACGCCGAAATCGAGCAGGACCTTGTTGATGGCCGGCTGGTTTTCCTGAATCAGCCGGTTGAGCTGCCGCTTCCAATTCTGATCCGCGGAGCGCACGCCCATGCCGATGCGATAGACGAGGCGGGGGCCCGTGGTTTCCTTGACCAGCGGCGTGACATGAAGCGGAGGATTCGCGTTCTTGGCGTAGAAGCCCGCCATAGGCCCCCACAGGATCGCTGCGTCGATATCGCCAGATGTGAGATCTTTGATCATGGCCAGTGCTGATGAATCAATGCGGGTATCGATCACCAACGGATAGGGCTTCGCATTCACCATCAGGCCGTTGACCGCCATATTGGTGGCCGGCGGCGTCCCCGCCACGATGCCGATATGCTTGCTCTTCAACCTGGCGTCATCCAGTGTCGTGACATCATCGAGACCGGCGCCGGTCTTCGACACCAGCGCATAGGCCGTCCGGTAATAGGGATTGGTCCCCTGGACGAGGTCGTCGCCCTGCGGGAAGCCCATGATGACATCGCAACGATGCGCGCCGAGAGTCATGCGAACGAAACCCGTCGCCTGCGGAAAATAGACGTAATCGAGCTTCTTGTTCAGTTTGGCTGCGAACAGCTCGGCGAGCTTGTTCTCCAAACCCTCGCCCTTCTCATTCGAGAACGGCATGTTACGCGGATCGGCGCAAACGCGCAGCGACTGCGGGTCGACCAGCTCGATCGAGAGATCGTCGGTCGCAGCAGTCTGGCTAAGCGCGGTGCATATGCCCTCAAGCAACAGCGCACTCGCAAAGAGCGACGTGAGTAGCGCGCGACGTTTTCCGGATCGTTCCGCTCTGTGGTGCATGCGCTACCTGCCGTTCACATTTGATGGGTGACACGACAAAAACCTAGGCCTCTCGTTTTAAGCGTGCAAGATGCAATGGGGCGCTTCCGATGTTGCGCCGCACTTTCCGGGTGATTGCAGAATCGCTGCTTGCCCCGGAGTGATATGGAGATGCAAATGACATCTCGCTTTGCGATGCATGTAGCGCTCATCATGCTGGCAATGCTCGCATCTGCTCGCGCGCAACAACAGACTTTGGCGATCAGTGAAATCGCGCCAAGCGTCTTCATGCATCAGGGGCGCATCGCCTTGATGTCGTCAGATAATGACGGCGCCATCGCCAATATCGGCGTCGTGATCGGTGATCGGGCGGTTGCCGTGATCGACACCGGGGGCAGCGTGCGGGAAGGGCGACAATTGCTGGCTTCCATTCGCGCACATACAGACAAGCCCATTCGTTACGTCATCAACACCCATGGTCATCCCGATCATATGTTCGGCAACGCCGCCTTCGTCGCTGACGGAACCGAGTTCGTCGGCCATATCAGGCTGCCGCAGGCACTGGCCGTACGCGGGCAGTATTATCTCGACGCATTCAGGCGCAGCATGGGCGACGCGCTGATCGATGACGTCCGTATCGTACCGCCAACCCGGCTTGTCGATGGAGAGCTCGTCCTCGATCTCGGCGGGCGCACACTTATCGTGAAAGCCTGGCCCACCGCCCATAGCGATAGCGACGTCACGGTATTCGACACGGCGACGAAGACGTTGTTCGCTGGAGATCTGGTTTTTCTCCGCCATATTCCCGTGCTCGATGGCAGCATCCAGGCGTGGCTCAAGCTGCTGGACGATCTCGCGGCGCTGCCGGCCGAACGCGTCGTTCCCGGCCATGGTCCGGTGAGCATTTGGCCGCAAGCCCTCGCCGCTGAACGCCGGTATCTCGAAACACTCGCGTCCGGTATCCGGAAGGACGTCATCGATGGCAAACCGATCGCGGAAGCTACGAAACACGCGGCAGAAGCCGAACGCGGCAAATGGGAGCTTTTTGATGATTATAACGTCCGCAACGCAACTGCAGCATACTCACAATTTGAATGGGAATGACTGCCGGTTGGGGTAGTATCAAGCGCGTCGCTTCTTCCCTTGCGAGGGCCGTACCATGCCGGAATTTGCAATCCGCAGCGTCTGTGCCGCCATCCTGCTGAGCGCTTTACTCAGTCCGCATTCTGTGTCCGCGGCCGGTCCGGAGCCTTACGATCCATGGCCGGGGCTGGTGCAGGATATTTTCGACAGCCGACCGATGGAAGACGGCAGCAACCTGATCGCACTCGAAATGCCGACGCGCGCGGAGGATGCCGCGATCGTGCCGGTGACGTTGCGCCTCAAGCCGATATTCGACGCGCGCCCGCGGGTGGTGACGATCACACTGGTGATCGACCAGAACCCGGCGCCCATGGCGGCGAAATTCAAGCTCGGAGCGGACGCAAATGTCTCGGAGATTTCCACCCGTGTTCGAATCAACAATTACACCAACGTCCATGCCGTCGCGGAGACCAGTGACGGCAAACTCCATGTGGTGCAAACCTATGTGAAGGCATCCGGTGGCTGCTCTGCGCCTGCGGCGAAGAATGCCGAAGAGGCCAAGAGCCGGTTGGGCCAGATGCGCTACAGGGAGTTTGCCGGAGCGCAAAACGAGGAAAAAAGCGGTACGCGCGAGGCGCAGGTCATGATCGGCCACCCCAATAATTCCGGCCTGCAGATGGATCAGGTCTCGCAACTCTATATTCCGGCCCTCTATGTCGACCGGCTCCAGCTTTGGCAGGACAACAGCCCGGTCCTGTCGGTGGAGGGCGGGATCTCGATCTCCGAAGACCCGAATATTCGATTCACTTACGTCTCAAATGGCGCAAAGACGTTCCGCGCCGAGGCCAAGGACACCGATGGACATCAGTTCAGGCATGAGTGGAAGGTCAATGGCTCCGGCATGTAACGCAGCGCATCATGCAGAGCATAGCGCTAGAAGCAGCGCACTTCAGCCTCGGCCTGGGCACGCCTGACGTCATTGATGGCGCTGTTAGCCTGTTCCGAGGTCCGGAACTGGGCGCTCAGATTGCCGCGCACCTGCGACATGCTCAGCGCCGTTTCCGCCGTAATGTAGCGGGTATAGGGCACCAGCGACGCCACGACATCGATCGAGCATGAGCATTGCTCGATCGATTGCCGGGTCTCGCCATTCGCTTTCATGCAGCCAAACACATACTCGGCGCGGGCGGAGGTTGGATAGTCGTTGACCTCCGCCGCCCTTGCCGACCCCGACAAAACGGTAACGGCCGCAAACGCGACGAGATATCCTGTCATTCGATCGGGTCCCACGAGAGCCTCGCAAAGCTGGCGAAGACGACTGGCAAACTATACTAAGAAAACGAAACGGCTCAATAAGCCGAACAGATATGGAGGGGACATGTCACGCGCATCTCTATCGATGGCTGTCATACTGCTGCTCATCGCAGGCCATGCTCATGCCCAGGGCAAAGCCGGCAAGGGCATCCGGCTCTGGAACCTGACGACATCAACCATTACCGGGTTCCAGCTATCTCCAGCTGGAAAGCAGCAATGGAGCGCCAACCTGACATTGGCGGACAAGGATAAGGAAGTCGATCACGACGAGCGGCTGCGCATCACGGGGATAGAGCCCGGCAGTTACGACGCCAAGGTCAGCTATTCCGAGGCGCGCCAGTGCGTGGTCAGGAATATCGAGATCAAGGCCGATGCGGTATTCTCGATTGCGGACAAGGACCTGCAGGACTGCAACAAGTAACGATCATGCCTTGTCATGGCTATGCGGATATTCGCAGCGCCATTTCACCGCGGTCCATTTCGGGTGTTCGCCGACCCACTGGGCGATGTAGGGCGGCGCTGCCATGGCGCATTGATGCAGCGAGAAGTCTGCCGTGAACGACAGGTTTCGCTCTTCGCAGGTGTTCGGCGACATTACCGCGCAGACTGTCAGGACCAGATTGATCATATTCATGTCGGCATCCCAGATCGTTCACCGGACGATAACATCTGAAATACGCGCCCGTCAGCGCGAAGTTTCGGCGATTTCCAGGCTAAAAATTGATCCCATAAACCAGACGGGCCTGGTGACGCTCAAAACTGACCAGATCCAGCGACGATCCCGGCACCTCGGAGCGGCCCCATACCTGCGTGCTCCAGCTTGCGGTCAGCCGTGATCGCTCCGAAAGCTGGACATAGGCCGTTGGCCCGACGAACAGCGCCTGACCAGCCAGTTCGCCAAGGCCGATCCCTTCATATCGGCGCATATAGCGCGCTTCGCCGCCGAGAAGGATGCCGGGGCGCACCTGCATCATGACGCCGAGCGCCGCTCCGATGCTCGCCTCGCGTTCCCGCGTTCCGGTATCGACATAGCGCGTCCATTCCGGCTGATAGATCAGATTGAGTGCCGCAACAGCAACGTCAGGGACGATCTCTCGATCGAAGGCCAGCGTCAGCCCAGTGCCGTAGCTCCTGACCCGCGCTGCGCTCGTTTCGTCGATCCCGTTGAACTGCGCGTCGATCGCGAGCGTCATGCCGACGGGGGCCGTCTCGCGATCAAGAAATCTGTAGCGAAAGTCCAGCGATGCCCCCTGCCAGGCCAGCGTGCGCTGATCGGCGAATCCGGGAACACCAGTGATCCGATGGGCTGAGAAACTGCTGCCGATCTCGATGCGGATGTCCTTGGCGGGAACGAACTCCAGTTCGAATTCTTGCTCGCCCGCGCGATAGCGACCGCCGGATTTGCCGAATCGCCCGGTCGTCTCGCTCTGGAATTCCCGCTCGCCCACCCGGCCGACGTCACTGCCGATCATGAAGCCGAAAATATGCTCGGTATCGATGTCACCGGCCTGTGCGCGCGGCACGGCCAGCGTGCTGAATGCAAGAATCGCCGCGTAGACTGTCCTGACGCCGCGCTGCACCTGCATCCAATCCTGTCATCGAAGAGAGGCGTATATATTATATATAGAGATAATGCACCGCGCGAGCCTAGCCGAAATTGGCTCAGCCGCGAAGACGTCCTGCGATTGACTTGAACATCGCATCAGGATCGGCATGCTATACGCATGCGGCGCGCCGTTAGTGCCAATAGTCAGGGAAGGATATGTCCATGGCGAGACTCCTGGTCCTCTACAAAACACCGAAGAAGCCCGCAGCCTTCGACAAATACTATCAATCTGTACATATCCCGCTGGCAAAGAAGATTCCGGGGCTGAGACACTATGGTGTCAGCACAGGGGGCGTCACAACGCCGACGGGAGACAGCGATATTCATCTGGTCGCGGCGCTGGATTTCGAAACGGTTGCGGCGCTCAAGCTTGGCCTGGCCTCGCCGGAAGGGCAGGCTGCAGCAGGCGATCTCGCGAATTTTGCGGATGGCGGCGTAGATCTTCTGATCTTCGACACGAAGGACGTCTGACAGCCGCAACGCGCGTTCATCGGCCTCTGCCCGGCTCACAAACCGCAGTCTGCGAGCCGGGAGAGATCGATTAAGACGATCAATCTGTCACTTACGGGCCGCGCAGGCGTACATGTTGATTTCCATGCCGACCTGCACTTCCACGATCTTCGGAGTCTTCCAGCTCATCTTGGTCTCCTCAGAGTTTGCGCGATGATTGCGCCGCCGCACGATAAGCAGTGAGGCGGCGTCTTTCAACTTAACTCCTCAGGTTGCGGCGCAAAATGTGCAGGCAACCGAAGTGTAACTACACTTCCTCGGTGAGAGCAGGCCGCTGATGGCCGTGATGCGCCTTGTGTATCGCGGATGGAGCCACGCCAAAATATTTCCGGAACACGCGACTGAAGTGCGAGGAACTTGAGAAGCCCCAGGAAAATGCGACGTCCGTGATCGTCTTTCCGTTCTGCGCTTCCAGTTCCTGCCGGCAATTCTGCAGACGCGCTTGCCAGATATAGTCGCTGACGGTTATCCCGCGGTCGCTGAACAGCATATGCAGATAACGTTTGGTGCAGTGCAGTGCAGACGAAATCTGATCGATGCTGAGCTCGGGGTCCCGCAAGTGTTCCCGAATGAAACCCTGCGCACGGACATACATGGCTTCCGGACCGACACGATCGAGCGTCATGTCGACTTCCCGCAACGGCAACAGCAACAGATCAATCAGTGAATCGGCAACACCGATGGCACTATTTGGCGATAGTCTGGTCGCTTCGTGGAAGGCGGCCTGTACAAATTCGTGTGCGATGCGCCCGGTGCCGGCGCGCGCCGACAGCTTACAAGCGGCCAGATTTCCCGCTCCGAGGCCGCGCTCATGCAGCAACTCCTTGGGCACGATCACGACGTCATGGCGTGTAAAGGCCGGGCTGACGATGGTATGCGGGCACGACACATCGTAGACGAGGCAATCGCCGGGCCCGATATCGATCCGGCGACTGTCCTGTTCGAAATGCGAGACGCCATAAGTTTGGAACACAATCTTTACGTATGGATGATCGCTTTGCCGAATTCGCGGGGCAGCGTGGCCGATTCGATGCTGACTTGCCTCGATGTGACACAATTTCAGCCGCGAAACCGATGTGCAGCTGATCAGTGCATCGAATGTGGATGCTTCCAGCGGATCGATGTCAAAACGCCCGCACAGATCGGTCAGGGCATCTGACCAAACCTGGATCTGCCTTGTCGGCGTCAATCCGGATGTGCTGAGAGAACTAAGCGTATCGGACATGAACAATTCACCGATGAAAGGTCATCACGTAACAATTCGTCACGAGACGGAACTATACTTACAGAACGAAGCACATATCGAACGAAGCACATATGGAAAAATGTGCGAAACAATATGTAACGGCACAGCCCGCAGCTCGTGAATTGTGGTCAGAGTAACTCACTTCTCCTTGTCGATCCTCTGACTCGATACCAGCCCCGTCAAGTGAAACATCACCCTTAGGTCGCAGTGCGGCGATCCGTGTGCAGTGCGAAAGGCGCGAGCTTTCCAGATACCGTTCAGGTTTTTCGTCAATGTACGAGAAAATTATCTTGCACGGGTTCTCTGTCGAGCAAGCCTGCTTCGCTCTTGGGCAAGTATGCAGCAGCGGATCTTGCTACTCATAGATACCAAAATGAAGCTGGGCCGCTTGACGAGACCCGGCATTATGTCTGGGAGGACATCACGATGCGAAAGGTGCTGCTTGCGACCTGTCTTGGCACAATGGCGGCCTCTGCCGCGAGTGTTGCCATCGCCAATGATGAACTGACAAAGATGGCGCAGAACCCGAAAGACTGGGTCATGCCAGCGGGCGACTACGCCAATACGCGCTATTCGAAGCTGAACCAGATCACGGCGGCTAATGTCGGCAAGCTGCAGGTGGCCTGGACCTTCTCTACCGGTGTTCTGCGCGGCCACGAAGGCGGTCCGCTGATCATCGGCAACATGATGTATGTGCATACGCCGTTCCCAAACAAGGTCTACGCAATGGACCTGTCGCAGGACAACAAGATCGTCTGGAAGTATGAACCGAAGCAGGATCCGAACGTCATTCCGGTGATGTGCTGCGACACCGTCAATCGCGGCGTTGCCTATGCGGATGGCAAGATCTTCCTGCACCAGGCCGATACCACGCTGGTCGCACTCGACGCTAAGACCGGCAAGGAAGTCTGGACCGTCAAGAACGGCGACCCTGGCAAGGGTGCAACCGGCACGTCGTCTCCGCTCGTGGTCAAGGATAAGGTCCTGATCGGCATCTCGGGCGGCGAATTCGGCGTTCAGTGCCACATGACTGCCTATGACCTGAAGACCGGCAAGCTCGCTTGGCGCGCCTTCTCGGAAGGACCGGACGACCAGATCATGGTGGATCCGGAGAAGACCACCGCACTCGGCAAGCCCGTCGGCAAGGACTCCAGCATCAAGACGTGGCAAGGCGATCAGTGGAAGATCGGCGGCGGCTGCACCTGGGGCTGGACCTCCTACGATCCGGAGCTGAACCTCGTCTATTACGGCTCGGGCAATCCCTCGACCTGGAATCCGAAGCAACGGCCGGGCGACAACAAGTGGTCGATGACCATCTTCGCGCGCGATGCCGACACAGGCATGGCCAAGTGGGTCTATCAGATGACTCCGCATGACGAATGGGACTATGACGGCGTCAACGAAATGATCCTCAGCGATCAGCAGATGAACGGCCAAAACCGTAAGCTGCTGACGCATTTCGATCGTAACGGCCTCGCTTACACCATGGACCGTGTCACCGGCGAATTGCTAGTTGCCGAAAAATACGATCCGAAGGTGAACTGGACCACCGGTGTCGACATGAACAAGTCGTCGCCGACCTATGGCCGCCCGAAAGTGGTCGATCAGTACTCCACCGAGAAGCAAGGTGAAGACGTCAACACCAAGGGCGTCTGCCCGGCGGCACTCGGCACCAAGGATCAGCAACCCGGGGCCTATTCGCCGGATACCCAGCTGTTCTATGTGCCGACCAACCATGTCTGCATGGACTATGAGCCGTTCAAGGTGAACTACACCGCCGGTCAGCCTTATGTGGGCGCGACGCTGTCGATGTATCCACCTCCGGGCGAAACCCATATGGGCAACTTCATTGCCTGGGACAACAAGACCGGCAAGATCGTCTGGTCCAACAAGGAACAGTTCTCGGTCTGGTCGGGGGCGCTCGCCACTGCCGGTGGCGTGGTGTTCTACGGGACGCTGGAAGGCTACCTGAAGGCGGTCGATGCCAAGACGGGTAAGGAACTCTACAAGTTCAAGACTCCGTCCGGCATCATCGGCAACGTCACCACCTACGAAAACAATGGCCGGCAGTATATCGCCGTCCTGTCAGGCGTCGGCGGCTGGGCCGGCATCGGTCTCGCAGCGGGTCTGACGGATCCGACTGCCGGTCTCGGTGCCGTCGGTGGTTACGCAGCCCTGACCAACTATACCGCACTCGGCGGCGCGCTGACGGTCTTTGCACTCCCACAGTGAACTGACGCATCAGTCACCGGCGCATGGCTTCGTCCATGCGCCGGTCTTTTCTGAAATTGCATGTCGAGGACAAGCTATTGCGTCACATCTGGTCTGTCATTGCCACGATTGTTGTCGTGGCCTCCGGGAATACGAGCTTCGCCGAGAATGCCGGCGATCCGAAAGCCGTCAAATCCGAGGACGGCAAGTATCTGGACAAGGAGGGCAATCCGACCTTCAACGTTGCCGCCGATGGCACCATCGACTGGTACACATATTCGGGTTACCGGCGCTATCACTCGGAATGCCACGTTTGTCATGGCCCCGATGGGATGGGATCGACCTACGCGCCGGCGCTGAAGGACTCGCTGAAAACGATGAGCTACGGCGATTTCCTCGGCGTTGTCGCCAGCGGCCGCAAGAATGTCAGCACGTCGCAGGAAAGCGTCATGCCGGCCTTTGGCGATAATACCAATGTCGCCTGCTATATGGACGATCTCTACGTCTATCTGCGTGCGCGCGCCAATGATGCAGTCGGCCGCGTCCGCCCGGGCAAGCGTGAGGAAAAACCCGCAGCCTATACGGAGGCCGAGAGCGCCTGCATGGGGAAACCGCACTGATGCGGATCGCAAGCCGCTGACCTGCAATCCCGGATGACGCGAGCTCGGACCACACAGGACCGGATGACGCAAGATCAAACGACCGAGGGAGTTGAGAATGAAGACCCGCGCCGCAGTCGCCTTCGAAGCAAAGAAGCCGCTTGAGATCGTCGATGTCGATCTCGAAGGGCCGAAGGCAGGCGAAGTTCTGGTCGAGATCAAGGCGACCGGCATTTGCCACACCGATGCCTATACGCTCGATGGTTTCGACAGCGAAGGCATCTTTCCTTCCATCCTCGGCCATGAGGGCGCGGGTATCGTGCGTGAGGTCGGTCCCGGAGTCACCTCGGTCAAGCCCGGCGATCATGTCATTCCGCTTTACACGCCGGAATGCCGGCAATGCAAAAGCTGCCTGAGCCAGAAGACCAATCTCTGCACTGCGATCCGCGCCACCCAGGGCAAGGGCGTGATGCCGGACGGGACCTCGCGCTTCAGCTATCAGGGCAAGCCGATCTACCACTATATGGGTTGCTCGACCTTTTCGAACTTCACGGTGCTGCCGGAGATCGCGGTGGCGAAGATCCGCGACGACGCGCCGTTCGACAAGAGCTGCTATATCGGCTGCGGCGTCACCACGGGTGTCGGTGCCGTGGTCAATACGGCGAAGGTCACGCCGGGCTCCAATGTCGTAGTGTTCGGCCTTGGCGGCATCGGCCTCAACGTCATTCAGGGCGCACGGATGGTCGGGGCCGACAAGATCGTCGGCGTCGACATCAATGACGACAAGGAAGAATGGGGCCGCCGCTTCGGCATGACCCATTTCGTCAATCCGAAGAAGGTCGATGGCGACATTGTTCAGCATCTGGTGGGGCTGACCGATGGCGGCGCCGATTACACCTTCGACTGCACCGGCAATACCACGGTTATGCGCCAGGCGCTTGAAGCCTGCCACCGCGGCTGGGGTGTCTCCGTTGTCATTGGCGTCGCGGAGTCCGGAAAAGAGATCGCGACCCGGCCATTTCAGCTCGTCACAGGTCGCGTCTGGAAAGGCACAGCTTTCGGCGGCGCGCGCGGTCGTACCGATGTGCCCAAGATCGTCGACTGGTACATGAACGGAAAGATCGAGATCGATCCGATGATCACGCATGTGCTCAAGCTGGATGAGATCAACAAGGGATTCGATCTGATGCACGAAGGAAAGTCGATCCGATCAGTGGTCGTGTTCTGAATGCAGGCTGCAACACCAGAGTGCCAATACAACAATGCTTCACACAAGTGACGCATCATACCAGGAGGATAGACTGATGACTGTTCATATCCACCCGTCCGTTGACGGCGGTGTCAAACAAGGTTCGGGCCATTTTGCCGGCGGAACGCTGGTCTGCAAATGCAGCGACAAGCCGGTCAAGGTTGGCGTCAAAGGCGACGTCGCTCATAATCACGCCTGCGGCTGCACCAAATGCTGGAAGCCGAGCGGCGCGACGTTCTCTGTCGTCGCGGTCGTCCCGCGCGAAAACGTCACCATACTGCAGAACGGCGACAAGTTGCGCATCGTCGATCAGGCCGCAACCATTCAGCGCCATGCTTGCACCGGATGCGGCACCCATATGTTCGGCCGCATCGAGAACAAGGGACATGCGTTCTATGGCCTCGACTTCATTCATCCCGAATTGTTCGAAGAATCCGGCTCGGCCGCGCCGGGCTTCGCCGCCTTCGTCTCGTCGGTGATTGAATCCGGCGTGAAGCCGAGCGACATGACCGCCATACGGTCGCGCCTCAAGGAACTGGGACTTGAGCCTTATGATTGCCTTTCGCCTGCACTGATGGATGTCCTCGCCAATCACGTGGCAACGGCCAAAGCGGCCTGAGTCAACACAGCATATGAGCATCCGCCGGTGGCGACATGTCGCCACCGGCGTTGCTATTGGTAGATTTGCTCCGGCAAGGGGCTTCGACTTTGTGGGTCACCCGAATAATCGCGCTTCGGCGTCGCTGCGATCGGCCCGCTGCTTTGTGCGACAATACTCACAGCATTGACTGCACGGCGGAGTCGATGGCTCGACGACCGCTTCTGGCGGGCAGCCGACATGCGGCAGAGCCTCGCCGCCCATTAATGTGGCAGCTCTGCCCAAATCATGGGAGCGGACGAGCCAAATTATTGTACGTCCCGGGACAAGCTTTCTGCGGACATGCGCCCGTAGGCTTCTTCGAGGTTAGGAACATGGTTCAGGCCATGACAACGTCGAAGGAGCGATCGAATGGTCAAGTTGCATTTTACTGACATCCGTAGGCTTTGGCTTGAAACGGGCGCGATGATCGGATGGCGCGCGGCGGCAGTCGGCGCGCTATTGGCGGTCGGCACCTTTGTCCCGATGTCGGCGCAGGCGGCCGTGCCGGCGGCTTGCGCCGAGTTGCAGGCGAAATATCCGGACTGGAAAGGCAAGACACTCGTCAACGCCATTAATCCGCATACACCGGGCTATGAATCGATCGATCCCAAGGATCCCAACAAATATATCGGTTTCGATATCGATCTCGGTGAGCAGATCGGCGAATGCCTTGGCTTCAAGCTGACCTACAAAGCTGTGACCTTCGCGGCCTTGCTGACCACGCTGGCGTCGGGTCAGGCCGACATCGTGATATCCGACATCTATGCCACCGAGGAGCGCGCCAAGGCCGCCGATTTCATCACCTATTCCAAGGTGTTCGACGGCGTGCTCGTCGCCAAGGGTAATCCGAAGAAGATCACCGGTATCAACACCTCGCTGTGCGGCACGGCTGCGGCGGAAAACACCGGCTATGTCGAAGTGCCGCTGATCCAGGCGCTGGGGCCGGAATGCAAGAAGGAAGGCAAAGCGGAGCCGACCATCCAGCTCTATGACAACAATGCCAACTGCATCCAGGCGATCCTTGCCGGCCGCGCTGATACCTATATCAACGACGTCAACACCGTCGATAACGCGGTGAAAGCCTATCCGGACAAGCTCGAGAAGGCGGTCGCGGTGACGATCCCCTATCAGGTCGGCATTGCCGTGCCGAAGGACAAGCCCAAGTTCCGCGATGCAGTGAAGGCCGCACTCACCGAGATCTACAAGTCCGGTGATCAGCTCGCGCTGCTGAAGAAGTGGAAACTCGATCCGGAAAACCTGATGGAGCCCGGCCTGCTGACGGTGAAGTAACGCCGGTCCGCAAGCAAGGATCACTCTCACGTAAGGGCTTTCTGCCTCCATGGAGCTGTTCCTCCACTATCTCAGCATGCCGTATATGATCGAGGGCATCCAGGCGACCTTGCAGGTCACCGCCCTCGGTCTGTGCGGCGGGCTGGTCCTCGGTGTGATCCTGGCATGGATGCAGCTCAGCAGGTTCAAGCCGCTAGCATCCTTCGCCCGGGTCTATGCCGTGATCTTTCGCGGCACCCCGCTGATCCTGCAGATGGTGTTTGCCTATAACGCCCTGCCGCAGATCGGCATCAAGCTTCCCGCCATTCTCGCTGCCAGCCTAGCACTAGCCTGTAACGAAGCGCCGTTCATCGCCGAAATGTTGCGCTCTGGCGTGCTCGGTGTCGACCGCGGCCAGGTGGTGGCCGGCCAGGCGCTCGGCATGACCCCGGGCGTCCTGATGCGCCGGATCATCGCGCCGCAGGCGATCCGCTCGATGATCCCCGCTTTCGGCAACGAAGCGGTCAGCGCGCTGAAGAATTCGTCGCTGGCCTCCGTCATCGCCGTGCAGGAGCTGACGCTGCGCTCGACGCAACTGGCGTCCTCGACTTTCGATTTCTTTTCGATCTTCTTCGCGTCGGGTCTGATCTATCTGCTGCTCACAGCGGCGATCGCCGGCATCCAATTGCTTCTGGAATGGAAGTTCGACCTCGATCGCACGACCAGGCAGAACCAGTTCATGCGCTTCATGCCGTGGTATCGCGCGCCTGGCAGCGACGATCCGCTGGCGCCGCAGGCCGACATGTCGCCGGAAATCCTGCCCGACGGCGGTGTCGCCGAACTGCCGCCGCCGCGGATGCGGCCGGAACGCGCCGATCGCACCAAACGCGCGGAGATGCTGGCGCGCAACAATGTCGCCGTCGAGGTCTCCGATCTCCGCAAGAGCTACGACAGGAATGTAGTGCTCGACGGCGTCGACATCACGGTGCGGATCGGTGAAGTGATCGCGCTGCTCGGACCAAGTGGCTCCGGCAAGAGCACGCTGCTCCGCTGTATCAACAATCTCGAACTGTGGAACGGCGGCGCCATCAAGGTCGCCGGCCGCCAGCTCGGCTTCAACGAGCACGGTAAACCGTTGTCGCCGCGTTTGCTGGCGAATGCCCGCGCCGAAGTCGGCGTCGGCATGGTGTTCCAGCAGTTCAATCTGTTCGGGCATCTCACAGCCAAGGAAAACATCGCCGGCCCGCTGCGCTGGGTACACGGCGTAGCGCGTGCCGATGCCGATCGTCGGGCCGATGAACTCCTGGCGCGCGTCGGGCTCAGCCATCGCGCGGATGCGCTGCCACGGCATCTGTCCGGCGGCCAACAACAGCGCGTCGCCATTGCCCGGGCCATCGCGCCCAATCCGAGCGTGCTGTTGCTGGACGAGCCGACCTCGGCGCTCGATCCCGAACTGGTCAATGAAGTGCTCGAAGTGATCCGCCGCCTCGCCGTTGAGGACGGCCTGACCATGATCATCTCGACGCATCAGCTGCGCTTTGCCAGCGAAGTGGCCGACCGTGTGGTGCTGCTCGCCGGAGGAGCGATCATCGAGGAAGGCCCAGCGAGTGAAGTCCTGACCAATCCGCGCAATCCCGTCGCGCAGCGTTTCCTCAATGCGATGGAGGCGGAAGTCTCGTGATCGCTACGCGTCGCAAGTTCGTTCAATGTCTATGAGGGCCTCAGCATGAAGCATCATCTTCTTCCGGTGTCGCCGAAGACCGTTCACTGGGGCTATTTCAGCAAGGTGGTCACGCCCGCGCTAACGCTGAAGTCGGGCGACCGCGCTACCATCGAAACGCTGACGCATCATGCCAATGACGATTACGAGCGCATGATCGAAGGCGATCCCGGCGCCGAGAGCGTGTTCAAATGGACCCGCGAGCACAAGGCCATCGTCCGCCGCGGCTCCGGCCCGACGGAAGGTCCGTTCATTCGCGGCTCAGGCGAAGGCGTCGGCGTGCATCTGCTCACCGGGCCGGTGGCGATCGAAGGCGCGGAGCCGGGCGATGTGCTGGAAGTACGTATTCTCGACGTGCGCCCGCGACCGGCCTGCAAGGCCTGTTATGCCGGCAAGTGTTTCGGCTCCAACGTTGCGGCCAATTGGGGCTTCCACTATCACGACCTGATCGAGGAACCGAAGCCGCGCGAGGTCGTGACGATCTTCGAACTCGATACATCGGGCGAGCCGTTTGCCAAGGCGGTCTATAATTATGTCTGGACGCCGCAGACCGACCCCGATGGCATCCTGCATCCAACCATCGATTATCCCGGCGTGCGCGTCGATCACGCGACCATCAGGAAACGCGAAAACATCCTGCCCAACGTCAAGGTGCCGGCACGGCTGCATTTCGGCACCATGGGCCTCGCGCCATCCGAGGAGGATTTCGTGTCGTCGATCCCGCCGAGTTACACAGGCGGCAATATCGATGACTGGCGCGTCGGCAAGGGCGCCAAGATGTTCTATCCTGTGGCGGTGCCCGGCGCGTTCTTCTCGGTCGGCGATCCCCATGCCGCGCAGGGCGACAGCGAGCTCGGCGGCACGGCCATCGAGACCTCGCTGACCGGCGATTTCGAGTTCATCCTGCACAAGCATCGTGACCTCGGCGGTACGCCCCTCGAAGGCCTGACGCATCCGATGCTGGAAACCGCCGATGCCTGGTCGGTCTACGGCTTCACCTTCCCGAACTATCTCGCCGAACTCGGCGCCAATGCGCAGCTCGACGTCGCCAATCATTCCAGCCTCGATCGGGCCATGCGCGATGCGTTCCGCAAGCTCAGGCGTTTCCTGATGACCGTGCACAAGATGAGCGAAGACGAGGCGATCTCGCTGATGTCGGTCGGTGCGGATTTCGGGGTGACGCAGGTGGTCGATGCCAATTGGGGCGTCCATGGCACAATCCGCAAGAACGTCTTCCGCTGCGACTAAGCGGATGAAATTGCATTGAATTTGGCTATGAGGGTGATGGCGCGGTGATCCGGGAAGTTGCAGGGCAGGGCGCTGCGTCCTTCGGGATGGCACGGAGGTTGCTTCGCTTTGGCTATGAAGGTCGATGCATGAGCCTCCGTCCGTTCACCAGTGAATCCTACTCTGAAGACGACCGCCCCGAAGCATGGCGCGACGTCCTGGGTTCGATTGGCCTGCAGCCGACGGCTGCGACGACCACGCATCACGGCCACGCCACCGCAGTTCGTCGCACCTTCGAAGGTATTGCACTGGCCAAATTGTCTGCCGGCGCACAGGCGATCTCGCCATTGGCCGATCTCGCCAGCGACCATCCGCTGATGTTGCTGCCGCTTGAGGATGGCGTCGCGCTGAAGACCGCTGCGGGGCATCAGATCGTCGCCGTCGGGCATCTGCTGTTGCTGCCCCGCAAAGGGGACTGGAGCGTCGCATTCCAGCGCGACATGCGCGCGGTGGTGCTCTCGGTGACGTCCGATCCGCTGCACAGCCGCCGCGCCAGTGCACCCGCCATCGCCGATGTTCAGATCATAGGCCCCGGCGGCTTCGGCGACGTGTTCGCGCGTATGATGGAACAGGCGGCCCGCAACCTCGAAACATTGTCCGATGCCGAATGGTTGGCGATCGCACAAAGTCTTGCCGATCTGTTGCCGACCTTTACACGTCAACTGGCCGAGCCGACGGCCGATCTCAACAGCGGCACGGCGACCAAGGCGGCGACCTTGCATCGGCTGTGCCAAACCATCGAGCGACGCCTCTACGATGCGGATCTGACGCCGGCCAAGGTGGCGCAGGCCGAGGGCATCTCCGAACGTTATCTGCAGAAACTATTCGAAGGCACCGGCAGCAGCTTTACGCATTACCTGCGCGAACGCCGGCTGCAGCGCACCTGGGCCGATCTGTCGAATCCGTCCGAGGCGCATCACTCGATTTCCGAGATTGCCTTTCGTGCCGGCTTCAATGACTCCGCGCATTTCAGCCGCACGTTCCGTCACCGCTTCGGCCTGTCGCCGCGCGAATTCCGCCAGAATGAAGCCGAGCGCTTGACGGCGTCGGCCACGGCGGCGGGACAACGCGGATGGCCGCAGGAAGCGCTGGCGCAGTTGCGCAGCCAGCACGCGCCGTCGACCACGGGGAAGATTGCGCAGCCGGAGCCGGCCGCGACGATCACGCACGGCATCGCGGAGGCTTCGAAGAATCAGCGGCATCATCATCTCGCCGCCGATGCATCTCGCGTGCACTGGGGCTATTTCAGCCGCTCGTTGCCGCCGCAGATCGAGATCAATTCCGGTGACACGATCACCATCGAAACACTGACGCAGCACGCGTCCGACGATCCCGAGCGGATGATCAAGGGTGATGTCGGCGCTGAAAGCGTGTTCCGCTGGACGCGCGATCAGAAGAATGTTGATCGCCGCGGTGCCGGTCCGATGGACGCCTCGATCTATGGCCGCGGTGCCGGCGAGGGCTTTGGCGTCCACATTTGCACCGGGCCGGTGGCGATCAGGGACGCGCAGCCCGGCGACGTGCTTGAAATCCGCATCCTCGACATCGTGCCGCGCGCCAGTCGAAATCCGGATTTCGACGGTCAGGTTTTTGGCAGCAGTGTCGCGGCATGGTGGGGCTATCACTACAAGGAATTTCTCGCCGAGCAGAATGCGCGCGAAGCGGTGACGATCTACGAAATTCTCGATCACGACGACCTGCCATATGCGCGCGCGCTCTATTCGTATCGCTGGGAGCCGCAGACCGATCCGTTCGGCACCGTGCACAACACCTACGATTATCCGGGCATTCCGATTACGCCGGCCTCTGTACGGCGTCGGCATGACGTGCTCGACGGCATTCGCATTCCACTGCGCCCGCATTTCGGTGTCATTGCCGTGGCGCCGCGAGAGGCCGATCTCGTCGATTCAGTGCCGCCAGCCTATTTTGGCGGTAATCTCGACAATTGGCGGCTCGGCAAGGGATCGACGGTCTATCTGCCGGTGTCGGTGCCCGGCGCATTGCTGTCGGTCGGCGATCCCCATGCCGCGCAGGGCGACGGCGAACTCGGCGGCACGGCGATCGAATGTTCGATGACCGGAACCTTCCAGGTGGTCTTGCACAAGAAGGGCAATCTCGCCGGCCAGGCGTTCGCCGATCTCACTTATCCGCTGATCGAGACCGAGAGTGACTGGGTGCTGATGGGCTTCAGCCATCCGAACTATCTCGCCGAATTCGGCGCAAAGGGGCAAAGCGAGGTCTATGCGACCTCGTCGCTCGATCTTGCGATGAAGGATGCCTTTCGCAAGATGCGGCGCTTCCTGATGAACATCAAAGGTCTCACCGAAGATGAGGCGATCGCGTTGATGTCGGTCGCGGTCGACTTCGGCGTGACGCAGGTCGTCGATGGCAATTGGGGCGTCCACGCCATTCTGAGCAAGCGGGTGTTCGACCACACGTCAAAATCATAAGGTCCAGGAGACGCGCTGTTGCAATTTCACATGATCACCGGCGGGCCGAAGCCGGTCGCGCCGTTCAGCCATGCTGTGGAGACCGACGGCTTCGTGTTCGTCACCGGGCAGATGCCGGACACGCCGGCGATGCCGGGCGTGCTGCCCGATGGCATCGTGGCTCAGACCGAAGCGGTGATGGAAAATCTGCGCGTAGTGCTCGCGGGGCTCGATCTCGGCTTCGAGCACATCACCATGACGCGGATTTATCTCACCGAGTTCAAGCGCGACTACGTGGCGATGAACGAGACCTATCGCAGCTATTTTCCGCCGGATCGCCTGCCGGCGCGGACCTGTGTCGGCGTCACGGACCTCGCTTATGACGCTCTGATCGAAATCGACCTGGTTTGTCGACGGCCCAGATAATGGTCGGTGCGAAGAGATGGAAAACCTAGTTCGCCTTTTCGATCAGGCTTTCGAGCAGGCGCTTCAGGTCGGCCGTTGCCTTGTTGCCGTAGTTTTCGGCGATATGGGCTTCCTGGCTCAGCGCCAGCGAGTTCAGCCGCTGGGTAAGAGTCTTGCCGCGGTCGGAGATGAACATCACCACCTTGCGGCGATCATCAGGGTCCTGCACTCGGTAGACCAGCGCATCAGACACCATACGATCGACCATCTTGGTAAGAGTCGGATGATTCAGCAGAACCGCATCGGCGAGGTCGCCCATGGAATGGCCCTTGCCGTCGGACAGCACTTTCAGAATGCGCCACTGTTCGACCGGCACGCCTTCCTTCTTGAAGCGCGCATCGAGCTGGCGATTAATCTCCCGGTTCGCCTGCGCCAGCAGATAAGCGAGGTGTTCGGTGATGGGCGTGCTCGGCGATTTGGCCACGGTTGGGAAACTTTGCTGGAAGAGGTGATGAATATTAGGCGACTTTGCCTGATCCATATGCACGGGAATCGTTGAATATTCAATATTTTCCTCTACGATATTTTCTTTCGCACGATTTTACTGCCGATCAACTGATGCCGCCGCCGCCGCTGACAATGTCGAAAGGAGAGCGACATGCTCTCGTCACTGCAGATTGCAACGACCGGCGCGCTGCCGATGCCGGCGCCATGGTTGCTGAAGGGCTTTCAGGACAGGGGGGGAGGTCGTGACGCGATAGTACGTCCCGATCTGTTTCCGCGGCGTCGCAATCGCGAAAAGCTGCGCGTCGTCAATTTTATCGGCCTGTCCGGCCCGGCCGGGATCTGGGGCCTGGCGGGCACCAATAGCATGATGCTCGCGGCTTCGGAGATCAATCGGCGCGGCGGCATTCTCGGGCGCGAGATCGAGCCGGTGTTTCATGACGCCGGCGGCGATATCGATGGCGTTGTCCGCACGGCAGCTGACCTGATTGCAGCCGGTGATGTCGATGTCGTCATGGGCTCGCATATCAGCGCGGTCCGCGTCGCGCTGCGCAAGGTGATCGCCGGGCGCGTGCCCTATATCTACACGCCGGTCTATGAAGGTGGCGAACGCACGCCCGGCGTGATGGCGATCGGTGAGACGCCGCGCGATCAGTCGCGCCCGGCCATCGAATGGCTGGCGAGTGAAAAGAAAGCGGCGCGCTGGTATCTGATCGGCAGCGATTACGTCTGGCCGTGGCTGGCCCACAAGGCCACCAAGACATACATCGCCGGCGCCGGAGGGCGCGTGGTGGGGGAGGAATTCGTTGCGCTTGGCGAGCAGAATCACGATGCCCAGATCGCCCGTATCCGGGCCGCCAAGCCGGATGTCGTGGTCATCTCGCTGATCGGTACCGACAGCATCGTGTTTAACCGCGCCTTCGCCGAACATGGTCTCTCGTCGAAGGTTCTCCGATTGGCGGGTGCCATGGATGAAACGCTGCTGCTCGGCATGGGCGCGGATAGCTCCGAGGGGCTCTATTGTGCATCGGGCTATTTCGTCGACCGCGCGTCGGCGGCGAATGATGCATTCCGTGCGCAATATGAAGCATCGTTTGGACGCTGTGCGCCTGTGCCGGGATCGGTCGCGCAGTCGAACTACGAGGGGCTTCGGTTTCTCGAATCCGTGGCGACCAAGGCGGGCTCATTCGACGTCCGGCCGATGCTGAACGCGGCGTCCAGCGTGGCCTATCACGGCGCCCGCGGTGAGGTCAGCATGCGCGGCGGGCGGGCGAAAATGCCGATCTATCTTGCCGAAGCAGACGGTCTGGATTTCAGGCTCATCCGGACATTCTAGGTCAGTCGCAGACCCGATCAGGACGACCCCGAAAAATAATACTTGAAAAGGAAAATATTTCTCTTTCTAATGATGCGCGAAAGGCAACACCGTCGTCGCCTTGACGGCGTGGGCATCCCGAAGAAATGCCGCGCCGGTTGCATCGTGGATATCAGGAGAAATCATCGTGGCCGTTTCACTTCCCACTCCCGATCAACTCCTCGCCGTCGCCGATCAGTGCGGCCTCGCGCTGTCCGATGAGGACGTCACCTCGTTCCGCGCGCTGATGCAGGGATCCGTCGATGCCTACAACGTCGTGGCGGCGATGCCCGACGAAGTACCCGAAGTGAAATATCCGCGTACACCTGGCTATCGGCCCGCGCCGGAAGAGAACACGCGCAACGCCTGGTATCGGAAGTCCGTGGTGAAGGGTGCGCCCGGCGGCAAGCTCAAAGGCAAGACCGTCGCGCTGAAGGACAACATCATGCTGGCCGGCGTGCCGATGATGAACGGCTCCTCCACGCTGGAAGGCTATGTGCCGGATTTCGACGCCACCATCGTCACGCGCATGCTGGACGCCGGCGCCGAGATCATGGGCAAGGTGCATTGCGAATCCTTCTGCATGTCCGGCGGCAGCCACACCAATTCGACGGGCAACGTGCATAACCCGCACAAGATGGGCTATTCCGCCGGCGGGTCTTCGTCCGGCAGCGCCGTTGTCGTGGCGCTTGGCGAAGTCGACATGGCAATCGGCGGCGATCAGGGCGGCTCCATCCGCATGCCGTCTTCCTTCTCCGGCACCTATGGCATGAAGCCGACCTGGGGTCTGGTGCCTTATACGGGCATCATGCCGATCGAGATTTTCGTCGATCACACCGGCCCGATGACATCCAACGTCGCCGACAATGCGCTGTTGCTGGAAGTGCTTGCCGGCGATGACGGTTATGATCCGCGGATCAAGTCGCCGGAAGTGCCGGAATACACCAAGGCGCTCGGCGCCGGTGTCAAGGGCATGAAGATCGCTATCGTCAAGGAGGGTTTCGAGCAGCTCGGCGCCGAAGACGCGGTCAACCGCAGCGTTCGCGAAGCCGCCAAGCGCTTCGCCGATCTCGGCGCGACAGTGGAGATGATCTCGATCCCGATGCATCTTACCGCGGCGGCGGTCTGGACCCCGATCGGCACCGAAGGCATGACCCAGACCATGATGGTGGGCGACGGGTATGGCCTCAGTCGGTCGGATCTCTATTCGACCTCGCTGATGGACGCCCATCGCGGCTGGCGCGGGCAGGCGGATTCGCTGTCCGAAACCACCAAGCTGCTGCTGCTGTTCGGCACCTACATCAATAACAACTTCGGGCCTCGTTTTTACGGCAAGGCGCTGAACATCTCGCGTCGCGTCACGGCTGCCTATGACAAGGCGCTGGCGAGCTATGATCTGTTGCTGATGCCGACCACACCGATGAAGGCGACACCGCTGCCAGCGCCCGGCGCGCCGCGTGAAGAAGTCGTCGGCCGCGCTTTTGAGATGATCTCCAACACCTCGCCTTTCGACATCTCGCATCATCCGGCGATGTCGATCCCCTGCGGCATGGTCGATGGTCTGCCGGTCGGGCTAATGCTGGTCGGCAAACATTTCGACGAGATGACCATCTATCGCGCCGCGCACGCTTTCGAGCAGTCCGCTGATTGGAAGACGATGTGAGGAATCCATGCAGAAGCGGGGATCGGTGATCGCGCATGGATAATCTGATCATGGCGATCTTCGAGATCGCCAGTTTCGGGGCGATCGTCGTGCTGGTCGTGCTGGGGCTGGGGATCATCGCCAGCATGATGGGTATCTTCAATTTCGCGCAGGGCGAGTTCGTTCTGCTCGGGGCCTATGTCACCTATATCGTCCATTCCGCCGGCGCACCGGTGTGGCTGGGCATGATCGCTGCACCCTTCGTGGTCGGTGCTTTAGGCTTCGTGCTGGAGCGGCTGATTGTCCGGCGCTTCTATGCCGCGCCGATCGTGGCAATGCTCGGCACCTATGCGCTCGGACTCATCATTCGCGAGATCGTGCGTGGCCTGATCGGTGGGCTGTATCTCTCGGTGCCGGAGCCGGTCGGCGGCTCGGTGACCATTGGTGGCATGCATTTCTCAACTTGGCGTCTGGTGATCATCGTGATCACCGCACTGGTGATGGCAGGGAGCTATCTGCTTCTGGCGCGCACCGCGTTCGGCCTGCGCATCCGCGCTTCCCTGGAGAACCCGGCGCTGGCGCGAGCCTCCGGCATTTCGACCAACGCAATCTATGGCGCAACCTTCGCCTTCGGCGCCGCGCTCGCAGGTCTGGCCGGCGCGCTGATCGTGCCGGTGTTCACGCTGTTCGCCGATCTCGGCATTCGCTTTCTGATTCAGGGCTTCGTCGCCGTCATGGTCGGTGGCATCGGCTCCTTTGCCGGACCGGTGGCTGGCGCAGGCCTGATCGGCACGCTCAGTGCAGCGCTGCCGTGGGTGATTTCGCCCGTTATCGCCGACGTCGCGGTATTCGTGCTCGCCATCATCTTCATCAAATTCCGGCCGCAGGGCCTCGTTGCAGGAAAAGGGGTTTAGTCCAATGTCTCATGACGCCAACACTCTCAGCCGCCGCCGCTTTCTTGGCAACTTCGCCTTTGCTTCGACGGCCATCGCTACCGGTATCGGAAGCTGGGTCATCCCCGCAGGCTGGGCTAACGCGGCTGCCGGACCGATCAAGGTCGGTGTCGGTACCGATCTGACCGGGCCGATGGGCTATGCCGGCAATGCTGACGCCAATGTGGCCAGGATGGTGATCAAGGACATCAACGATGCCGGCGGCCTGCTGGGCCGACCGTTGGAACTGTATATCGAGGACACCGCGTCCAATGAATCCGTCGCGGTCGGCAATGTTCGTAAGCTGATCCAGCGCGAAAAGGTCGATCTGGTCATCGGCGGCATTACCTCGTCGATGCGCAACGCCATCAAGGACGTGATCGTCTCCCGCGGCAAGACGCTCTATATCTATCCGCAGCTCTATGAGGGCAAGGAATGCACGCCCTATCTGTTCTGCACCGGGCCGACGCCGGCGCAGCAATGTGATGAATTCATTCCCTGGCTGATCAAGAATGGCGGCAAGAAATTCGCGCTGCCCAGTGCCAATTATGTCTGGCCGCATACGCTGAACGTCTATGCACGCAAGGTGATCGAGGCCAACGGCGGCGAGGTCGTGTTCGAGGAATACTACCCGCTCGACCAGATCGATTTTTCGTCGACCGTGAACCGCATCATTTCGAACAAGGTGGATGTCGTCTTCAACACCGTCATTCCGCCAGGTGTCGGGCCATTCTTCAAGCAGCTCTCCGAAGCAGGCTTCCTCAAGAATGGCGGGCGGCTCGCCTGCGTCTACTATGACGAGAACACGCTCAGCATCAATCAGCCGGCCGAGATCGAGGGCCTCGCAAGCTGCCTCGATTACTTCAAGGCGCTGACGCCGGAAGATCCGTTCAGTGCCAAGCTCCAGGCGGCCTACGAAAAACAGTTTCCCGGCAACTTCCTGTTCGCGGCTGGCAGTGCCGCGACCGGCACCTATCGCGGCCTGAAACTGTGGGAGGCGGCCGTCAAGGAAGCCGGCAGTGTCGATCGTGATGCAGTTGCCAAGGCGCTCGACCATGCCAAGATCGCCGAAGGCCCGGGCGGCCCGGCCGAGATGGTCCCCGGTCAGCGGCACTGCAAGATGAAGATGTACACGGCGGTGGCCAAGGGCGGAAAGTATGAGGTCGTCGCGCGCAGCGCCGGTCTCGTCGATCCCAAGGAATGCTGAGTCGATAACCGAACCTCGCGGGAGTGGCCGATATCACTCCCGCTTCTCTTTCTCTCATGCCGGCGACCTGATGACCGAGATGACGCCACTCTCTGCCGTATCTCTGACGCGAGGCATCAGCGCATCGCGCCAATGGCGCGTGCTGCCGATGATCGAGATCGCAGTGCTGGTCATTGGCCTGCTGCTGCCGCTGGTGCTGCAGGATTATCTCACCGTCTATGCCACGCGCGTGCTGATCCTCTGTCTGTTCGCGCTGTCATTCGACCTGGTCTGGGGCTATGCCGGCATCATGAGTTTCGGCCAGGCCGTGTTTTTCGGCTCGGCCGGGTATGGCGTGGCGCTGCTGGCGCGCGATCTTGGCATTACGTCCATCCTGCTCGTGCTGCCCGCCGGCCTTCTGATCGGCTTCGGCTTTGCGCTGCTGCTCGGCGGCTTTCTGTTGCTTGGTCGCCATCCCGCCAGCGTCATCTTCGTCGCGCTGGGCACGCTGACCGGTTCCTATGCCTGCGATCGTCTGGCGCGGGGCTGGTACTATCTCGGCGGCCAGAACGGCATTCCCTCGATCCCGCCGATGACAATCGGCAGCTATGAGCTCACAGAGGGACCTGTCTATTACTACATGGCCATCGGCTTCCTGATCGTGGTCTATCTGCTCTGTCGTTTCCTGATGCGCTCGCAATTCGGCCTCGCGCTGGCTGGCCTGCGCGAAAACGAACAGCGCATCGCCTTCTTCGGCTACAAGGTGCAGCACCTCAAGGCGATCATCTTCTCGCTGAGCGGGGCTATCGCCGGGCTCGCCGGCAGTCTCTATGCGTTTCACGAAGGCTTCGTCTGGCCGAATATGCTGGGCGTGGTGATCTCAACCCAGGTCGTGCTGTATGTGTTGTTCGGCGGTTCTGGCACGCTGATCGGCGCCGTGATCGGCACGGTTGTCATTGAGGCCGTCAGCTTCTGGCTGTCGAACAGCTATCAGGACGTCTGGCCGATCATTCTTGGCGTATTGCTGCTGCTGGTCATCCTGTTCCGGCCCGCAGGACTGGTCAGTCTGTTGTTGTCAGAGCGCGAGCGCGTCGGCAGTTTCGGCCGTCCGGGGAAGCGATAATCATGGCGCTTCTGGAAGCAAAAGGCCTCGTCAAGATATTCGGCAAGCTCACGGCGCTGAACGGCGCCGATCTCACCATCGCCGACAACGAATTCCATGGCCTGATCGGACCCAATGGTTCCGGCAAGAGCACGCTGATGAAATGTATCGCCGGCGCCGAGACACCGACGCAAGGCACCGTCACTTTCGGCGGTCGCGATATCACGCAGGCCTCGCCGGCCGAGCGCGCCCGTGCCGGCACGAGCCTGAAATTCCAGATCACCAGCGTGCTGCCGGCCCTGACGCTGTATGACAACATCCTGCTGGCGCTGCAGGCGCAGACATCGTTGCTCAATCTGGCGCTGTCGCGCACCCGCGGCGTGCTGCATGACAAGGTCATGGCGATGCTTGAACAGTTTCGTCTCGTCGATCGCGCCCACGAGCCGGCCTCCGCGCTATCGCACGGTCAGCAGCAATGGCTCGAGATCGCCATGGCGCTGGCGCCGGAGCCGAAACTGTTGCTGCTCGACGAGCCGACCGGCGGCATGAGTCTGGAAGAGCGGCGCGTTACCGGCGAATTGCTGCAACCGATCAAGGCGTGCTGTTCGCTTGTCATCGTCGAGCACGATCTCGATTTCATCCGCGATATCTGCGACCGCCTCACGGTGCTGGATCAGGGCCAAATCCTGCAGACCGGCTCGGTGCAGCATGTGCAGTCGTGCCCCAAAGTCCAGGAGGTCTATCTCCGCCGTGCCTGACGATAAATTCCTCGATATCCAGTCGCTGGATGCTGGTTACGGCCGCAGCCAGGTGCTGTTCGGCGTTACGCTCAGCGTGCCGTGGCGCGGCGGCGTCGCCATTCTCGGCCGCAACGGCGCCGGCAAGACCACGCTGATGAAGGCTATTGTCGGTGAGTTGCCGGTGCTCGGCGGTGCGGTGAGCCTCGATGGCCGCGATGTCGGCAAACTGCCGACCGAGCAGCGCATCCGCCGCGGCGTCGGCTATGTCCCGCAGGAACATTCGGTGTTCGCGAAACTCTCGGTGCGGGACAATCTCGCCGTCGGCGCGCTGACCAATCGCGACAGCGGGGCAGTCAACCGCGTACTGGAGATCTTCCCGAAGCTCGGCCAGCGGCTCGATCAGTTTGCCGGCACATTGTCCGGTGGTGAGCGCAAGATGCTGGCGATCGGACGCGCCATGCTGTCAGATCCCAAAATCCTACTGCTGGACGAGCCGACTGAAGGCGTCTGGATCGGTGTCATCGAGGAAATTACCGAGCGCCTGATCCTGCTGGCGAAGGACATCGCCGTTGTCATCGTCGAGCAGCATCTCGATCTCGCGCTTCGGGTCGCGAGCCGCGCTTACGTGCTGGATCGCGGCCGGGTTGCGCTGACAGGTTCGGCCGGCGAGATTCGCGACGATCCACGATTGTTGCAGTATTTGGCGCCTTAGAACCAAGCGAGATCGTTGGCACCTACTTCTTTTTGCAGCCTTCGTTTCAGGGTGAATAATGTCCGCGTTTGGCGCAAAGCGGACATCATCATGAAATGCTTCTGATGCCGAGTTGCAGCCGCTCCGTTTACTCAGAGGTTTAAAGTGACATCATAAATTCCGTGATCTTCTGTGTCGGCCATGACTTCGAAACCCAGCTCTCTGCACATTTGAAGCATGATCGTGTTTTCGCGCATGATTTGGCCAACGATCTGTTTAAGCCCTTCGGAGCGGGAATACTCAATAATCAACTGCATCAAAGCCCAACCGAGCCCTCTGCCTTTGAGGTCCGATTGAAGGAGGATGGCATATTCACCGGAAACGCCGTCTTCTTTGCGATGCATCCTGACGACGCCAAGCGGCTCCTGGCTCGCCTCATCGAACGCGATGAACGCCATGGCCTTAGCGTAATCAATCTGCGTCAAGCTTACGAGAAACGGGTGGGAGAATTCTTTGATGGCACCAAAGAAGCGAAGCCTGAGATCGCCCTTATTAACGCGGGAGAGAAGCGTCAGAACCAGAGGTTCATCCGCCGCCGTAATCGGCCGCGTAAAAATTCTCCAGTCAGAATTGAGAACGAGATGTCGCTCCCATTCGACCGGGTAAGGACGAGTTGATCCACCGACCGCGTTCATGTGTGGCTCGTGGCCTGATCCTGCATTAAAAACCGCCCTGCAGCTTGGTAGAAAGCACCTTCAGAATACCTTCGTAAGTGGTGATCATCTTCTTGTGCCGATCGACTGTCTCGGCCGTTATGTCCTGCCAGTCGCCACCGGTGGCGCGCTTGCCGATCTGCAGTTCGCCAGCTTCCATAGGCGACATGTGCTCGTGGCATTCGTCCAGAGCTTCCCTGATGCCATGCGCGTATGTTTCAAGATTTATCATGGGGACCTCGTTGGTTATATGGTGCAGACGGGTAGCCCGTCGAATGTCTCTCGGTAGTTTGAAGGAGACGGTGTCCTAGGCTGAATCGAAGAGGCCATCAGCTAGGTTCCTTACGCAATAACGCGCGATGACCAACTCCTCGTTCGTCGGAATGATCCGGATTTCGACACTGCTATGCCTAGTGCTGATGCATGCGGATCCTGCATCGTTTGCGTCTGAATCGAGGGCGAGACCTAACCAGCTCAACTGCTCGCAAACGCGCCGTCGAATTTCCTGCGCGTGCTCGCCAATCCCGCCGGTGAAGATCAGGCAATCCAGACCATGAAGACTGTTGACCATCATCGCCGATTGTCTGGCGATAGAATCCACGAACAGATCGATGGCTTCGGAGGCATACGGGCTTTCACTTGCGAGCAATGCTCGCATGTCGCCTGATAGTCCCGACACTCCAAGCAGCCCGGATTCTCGATAGAGCAGGTTTTCGAGGTCGGTTGCCGACATTCCACGCTGTTGTTGTAGATAGAGGAGCACGCCGGGATCAATGGCGCCGCAGCGGGTCGCCATCACCAAGCCGTCGAGCGGCGTGAAACCCATCGTGGTGTCGATACTGCTGCCATCGCGCATGGCGCACAGGCTGGCGCCGCTGCCCAGATGTGCGACAACGCATCGTTTCTCGTCGGGAGATGGTGAGAGTTCCAGGAATCGTTCGGCAATGAACTCGAATGATAGGCCGTGAAATCCATAGCGGCGGATGCCGACGTCATGGAGCTGGCGTGGAATGGCAAAGCGGGTGGCGGAGGCGGGAAGTGAGTGGTGGAACGCCGTGTCGAAGCAGGCAACCTGGGGCAGTTCCGGCCGTTCGGTCATGATCGCACGTATCGGCGATAGACAGCGTGGCTGATGCAGTGGCGCCATCGGTGTCAGCTTTTCAAGCTCATTGACTATCGATCCCGTCAATCGGACCGGCGCTGCGAAGGCCAATCCGCCATGGACCACGCGATGACCAACTGCAACCAGATCGTCACTGGCAAGGTAGCCATCGATCCAATTCAACGCATCAAGCAGCAGTTCTTCTCCGTGGCCGTCCGCGACCTTGCGATGCTGATCATAGAGAATGGCCCCGTCGGTTTGCTTGATCGTCAGGCGGGGCTCGGCGTCGTGCTCGTCCAGACGCCCCCGGCAGAGCAATCTCGGCTCTCCATCTGATACGATATCGAATAGCGCAAGCTTAATGCTTGAGGAGCCGGAATTCACGACAAGGACGGCATCAGACATCGCTTGTCCTCAGTCGGCTATGTGCTTGGTGAAGTGGTCTGGCCAGCTCCAATCGCGAATCTGCGGCATGTCTTCGCCATGGGCGCGCACATAAGTTGTGTGCTCGAGCAGCTTGTCGCGAAACTGCTGCTTGATCGCCGCTGCAGTGATGCCGAGGCCAGGAACGCGTTCGATGACATCGATGGCGAGATGGAAGCGGTCGAGCCGGTTCAGCACCACCATGTCGAACGGCGTGGTCGTCGTCCCTTCCTCCTCGAAGCCGTGTACATGCATGCCGGCATGGTTGGCGCGGCTGTAGGTCAGGCGGTGGATCAGGTTGGGATAACCGTGAAAGGCGAAGATCACCGGCTTGTCCCGGGTAAACATGCCATCAAAGTCGCGGTCATCCAGTCCGTGCGGGTGCTGTGTCTTGGGTTGCAGCGTCATCAAATCGACGATGTTGACGACGCGGACCTTCAAGCCGGGTACGGCTTGACGCAGCAGGTCCACCGCTGCCATGGTTTCCAGGGTAGGCACGTCGCCACAACAGGCCATCACGACGTCTGGTTCGCTGCCTGTATCTTCGGTGCCAGCCCAAGGCCAGATACCGATCCCAGCGTCGCAATGGGTCGCAGCTTCCTCAATGCCGAGCCATTGCGGCGAGGGTTGCTTGCCGGCAACGATGACGTTGATGCGGTCATACGTCCGAAGCACGTGATCGGTGATCCAGAGCAGTGTGTTGGCGTCCGGCGGGAAGTAGATCCGGACGATGTCGGCCTTCTTGTTAGCGACCAGGTCGACAAAGCCCGGATCCTGATGACTGAAGCCGTTGTGGTCCTGGCGCCAGACATGGGATGTAAGGAGATAGTTGAGAGAGGCAACGGGACGTCGCCAGGGTAAAGCCCGGGACACTTTCAGCCATTTGGCGTGCTGATTGAACATTGAATCGACGATGTGGATGAAGGCCTCATAGCAAGACATCAGCCCGTGGCGGCCGGTCAGCAGATAGCCTTCCAGCCAACCCTGACATAAATGCTCGCTGAGCACTTCCATCACCCGGCCGTCCTGGGCGAGGTGGACATCATACGGCTCGATGCCCTCCATCCAGACGCGCTCGGTCACGTCGAATACCGCGTCGAGCCTGTTGGATGCTGTCTCGTCTGGACCCATGATGCGGAAGTTGCGCGCATCGGCGTTCAGCTTGATGACGTCGCGCAGAAATTGCCCCATCACGCGCGTTGCTTCGCCTTCGGTTCCGCCGGGATGGGGAACATCGATGGCGTAGGCGCGGAAGTCAGGTAGCTTCAGCTCGCGCTTTAGCAAACCGCCGTTGGCATGGGGATTCGCTCCCATGCGCCGGCGACCGTGCGGCGCCAGGGCCTGCAACTCAGGTAGCAGCCGACCGGCTTTGTCGAACAGATCGTCGATCCGGTAGCTGCGCATCCATTCTTCGAGCAGACTGAGATGTTCGGGATTGCCGCGCGGATTGGCGATCGGGACCTGGTGGGCGCGCCAGAAACCTTCGACCTTCAAGCCGTCGACTTCCTTGGGGCCGGTCCAACCCTTCGGACTGCGCATGACGATCATAGGCCATTTCGGCCGCTCCACCGTTGCGCGACCGTCACGGGCCGAAGCCTGGATCGCACGAATCCTGTCAATCGCGCGCTCGAGCGTATGCGCCATCAACGGGTGCATAACGGCAGGGTCGCTGCCCTCGACGAACATCGGTTCATGACCGTAGCCATGAAACAGATGGCGTATTTCGTCGTCGCTCATCCGTCCCATCACGGTGGGATTGGCAATTTTGTAACCATTGAGATGAAGAATGGGCAATACCGCGCCGTCATGCTTCGGGCTCAAGAACTTGTTGGAGTGCCATGACGCGGCAAGGGGGCCTGTCTCCGCTTCTCCGTCTCCGACGACACAGGTGACGATCAGGTCGGGATTGTCGAAGGCCGCGCCGTAGGCGTGCACCAGCGCATAGCCGAGTTCACCGCCTTCATGGATGGAACCGGGAGTTTCCGGAGCCGCATGACTGGGAATGCCGCCGGGAAACGAGAATTGTCGAAACAGTTTCTGCAGTCCGTCTTCATCCTGGGTAATGTCCGGATAGACCTCGCTATAGGTGCCTTCCAGATATGTATTTGCGACCATCCCCGGGCCGCCATGGCCGGGGCCGCAGATATAGATCATGTCGAGGTCGTGGGCGCGAATAACGCGATTCAGGTGCGCGTAGATGAAGTTTAGCCCAGGCGTGGTTCCCCAATGGCCGAGCAGGCGGGGCTTGATGTGGTCCTTGCGCAACGGCTCGCGCAGTAGCGCGTTGTCCAGTAGATATATCTGACCCACCGACAGGTAATTTGCGGCGCGCCAGTAGCGATCAATTAGCTGAGCCTCGTCGGTGCTGAGGAAAGCTTCTCCATAACGTGGCATATGCTGCACCTTGATCCAGTCGCCGCACCGCGACAAATATCTGCCGCCAATATTCGCAATTGCTTGGTCGCAAATTTCAGCGGCTTGCGGGTGCGTCGCCGCGCAATGTACCGATCTTGAAGTGCTTCTTGGCGTAAGCGACGATTTGGCCATCGGTGGGATGGTCAACGGCCTCGACGCCGACAATGCGGCTGCCGATATGCGTATGCTCTCGCAGATAGGTCGCCAGTTCGGTTTTCGCCTGCGCCGGACCAATGATCAGAATCTCACCGGCATCACTCACCGCGTCCGCCACGTCTTTCATCAGTCCCTTGTCTTCGTGGACATGACCGCTTCCGATTTCGTTGGCCTTGTGATGAATGTGGCGTGTCTCGAATGTCGGATGGAGATCGAGTTGATCTGTCCCGGTGAGGCCGACATGGAATATCTTCGCTTCGCGATGGTCGATCCAAACGACCGCATGAAAATGATGCATCTTGTTTCCTTGTTTGCGAATTGCTCTCGCGTCTAGCTTGCTCTTGCAGCCGTGTTATCCTCTGCAGAAGCGAGGCACATGCTTGCTGTTGCAGAATATCGTCGCAGAACAGTACGGCAAACGGCGAGCGGCCGTTTGACATACGTCAAACAGCCGTCACGTCAGAAACGATCTAATTGAAAAAGACCAGAACGCGCGTGATGACCTCGTTCACTTCACCCAAACCGCCAGAGCGGCGGAAGTTCCGAAGATAAGTTACAGGCCGACGATAAACGGAATTTCGTTCCGGTGATCAGGCAGAAGGAACTTCGTTGTATGATTTGAGGGCGATCCGTGTCACCCAACATGTGGCCTCCACTTCAATCCGCGTGTCGTCCTGCTGACGACGCTCGATGGCGCCTCCACTGGCCTGTTTTGGCATAAGCGCAGGAGATCGTCGTGATGAGTGCACCTTTGCTGATAGCCAGCGCCAATGGCGATGAGCTCGAATTACGCCCAACAGGAAGTTGGACCGTCGTCAATGCGGCAACTCTGGAGCAACTATCTGCCAGCATAGCGCCGCAGCTCGCGCGGGCACGGTCGGTAACCGTGAACATGTCCGGCGTCCGGGAGCTCGACACGTTGGGCGCTTGGCTGATCGAGCGATTATCGCGACATTTGGCCAGCGGCGGCCAACGCGCGCACATTGTGGGAGCTGCAGAAGACTATATCGATCTGATCGAGGAATTAAGACAGGTCAATCGACGACGCAATCCGGGTCCCACAGAGCGTAACTCCATCGCCGACAGATTCGAAATGCTAGGTCGGGCGGCGCTGGCGGCAGTTCTGGATCTGTCGGCTTTCCTTCAAATGCTCGGCGCAATTTGCCTGGCCGCTGTCGGTGTGCTTCGCCGCCCGAGATCGTTTCGGCTGACATCACTGGTTTACCAGATCTATCGGGTCGGCTGGCAGGCGCTTCCGATAGTGGTCCTGATTACATTTCTGATCGGCGCCATTATCGCGCAGCAGGGTATCTTCCACTTCCGCAAGTTCGGCGCGGAGGCCTATGTGGTCGATATGGTCGGGATCCTGGTGTTGCGTGAACTGGGGGTTCTGATCGTTGCAATCATGGTCGCCGGAAGATCCGGGAGCGCCTACACCGCTGAACTGGGCTCCATGAAGATGCGCGAGGAGATTGATGCTCTATCGACGATGGGTCTTGATCCGGTCGATGTGCTGATCCTGCCTCGCGTCGTCGCGTTGATCGTCGCGTTGCCGATCCTAGCCTTCGTAGGGGCGGTCGCGGCGCTTTACGGGGGAGGCCTCGTTGCATGGTTTTATGGGGGAATGTCGCCGGTAACATTCATAGCCCGGTTACATGAGGCGATTTCGGTGACGCATTTCGAAGTGGGTATCATCAAAGCGCCATTCATGGCGCTGGTGATCGGGATCGTCGCGTGTAGCGAGGGGCTTCGCGTGAGAGGTAGCGCCGAATCTCTAGGCAAACAAACAACGACATCTGTCGTGAAATCGATCTTTCTCGTCATCGTTCTCGACGGACTATTCGCGGTGTTCTTCGCATCGATAGGAATGTAGCGATGCCGGAGACAGACACGCATGTTGCCATCCATGTTGAGGACCTAGTTGTCGGTTTCGGCCGCCATATCGTCATCGATCGTCTTTCACTCGATGTTCGGCGCGGCGAAATCCTGGGGCTGGTCGGTGCCTCCGGTGGCGGGAAATCGGTGCTGATGCGGACCGTGATTGGTTTGATTGAGCGGCAAAGCGGAAAGATCGAGGTCATGGGGAGTGATATCGGTCTGACGCCCGGGCGCCGGACAAGGGATGTCGCTGCAAAATGGGGAGTGTTGTTTCAGCAGGGAGCACTGTTCTCGTCGCTTACGGCATTGCAGAACGTCGAGTTTCCGCTTCGCGAGAATGCAACGCTCTCGGACGAGCTCATGACCGAGATTGCGAGTGCCAAGCTGGAAATGGTGGGTCTCGCGCCGGAAGACGGTGCCAAGTTTCCGTCGGAACTTTCCGGCGGCATGACAAAGCGAGTCGCGCTTGCACGCGCATTGGCGCTGGATCCGGCCATCGTCTTTCTCGATGAACCGACTTCCGGCCTCGATCCTATCGCAGCTGGCGATTTCGATACGCTGATCAAGACGTTGCAGAAGACGCTGGGACTCACGGTCTTCATGGTCACGCACGATCTCGCCAGTCTGAATACCGTTTGTGATCGCGTTGCCGCCCTGGCTGATGGAAAAATCGTCACGATCGGACCGATGAGCGAGTTGCTTCGATCCGAGCATCCATGGGTTAAGGCTTATTTCCATGGCAAGCGCTCCCTCATGCTCCAACCAAAGGCGATTTGATATGGAAACGCGCGCTCCTTTCGTCATCGTCGGCGCATTCGTTCTCGCAGCTATCGCTGCGGTGTTCGGCTTTATATTCTGGCTGCATAGCACCGGAAATTCAGGTCCGCGGACTGCCTATCAGATTGAGTTCGACGGCTCTGTGCCGGGTCTGCTGGTGGGCGCCGCGGTGCTCTTTAACGGCATTCGCGTAGGGGAGGTGACGCGTCTCGATTTGGCGGCCGATAGCCCCAGTCGCGTCAATGCAAGCATCTCGGTTGTGAACACCACTCCCGTTCGCAGTGACACAAAGGTGGGATTGGACTTCCAGGGACTGACGGGGGTGCCGGTAATCGCATTGGAGGGAGGTAAATTGTTGACGAATTCCGCTCCCGTGACGATGCTGGTAGCCGAACCCGGCGCTGGCCGCAGTATGACACAAGCGGCACGCGATGCCCTTGGGCGGGTCGACGGCGTTCTGGCGGACAATGCCGCGCCGCTCAAAATCACGATCGCCAATCTTCAAGTGTTCTCAGAAGGACTCGCTCGCAACACTGGAAAGCTCGACGGAATTGTCAGCGGTCTGGAGCGAATGACGGGCGGCGGCGCTTCTCCGGTATCTAAGGTGACCTATAATCTTCGCGCTGCTGTTGATTTCCCGGCACCAACCAAAATACTTAAGGGGCAGTTCGCGATACCCGAGCCAACAGCTGTCGTCCTTTTGCAGACGCAACGATTCTTGTTTTCGCAGCCCAAGGACACGGTGGCCTTCTCTGACGCGCAGTGGGCAGACAGCATTCCCAAGCTCGTCCAGGCGAAGATCTTGGAGAGTTTCGAAAACTACGACGTAACACATGCACCCACGCGGCCGCTGGACGGCGTTCAGCCCGATTATCAGCTTTTGATCGATGTCAGACGATTTGACGTTGGGCCCGATGAAACGCCCGCGGCAGAAATTGAGTTGTCTACAAAGATTTTGGATAAGGATGGAAAGGTCATAGCTTCACGGATATTTCGCCAGAGCCAGAGGATCGAAAAGCTGGATGCACCAGGAACCGTTCGGGCTTTCGACTCCGCTTTCTCAAACCTTGCCAAAGAGCTCGTCTCTTGGACTACCCAGAGTTTCTGACTTCGGAATCAGCAATGGTTGGCTTGTCCGCTTTTGGCGCAAAGCGGACATCTGCAAAGGTTGGCGCCGTTGCTCAGCTATTAAAACTGCGTCGCTCGCCAAGACTTGACCACAGCTTTGGTCTGATGGCCTCGTTCCCGATTTCTTATAAAAACTCTTTTATAGTCAGGAGACTAGTTGTTAGTACGTCGTCGACGTGGGTTCATCTTGGCGTCTTCTATCAACGGCCATGCCAACATGGCGAGGTTGACGACACGGCGTAGCTCTCCAGACGTGGCGCCAGCCTGCGGCAGGTTCATCGAAGCGTGCAGGACACCGAGGAAGTGCCACGACAGCCCGTCGATGTCGGATCCCGGGGCCAATTCTCCGTTTGCGACCGCTTCACGCAAAATTCCGCTGAGGATGGTGCGCTGGCCCGTGAGTCCCTCCCGCGCCACCGCTTGGCTCGCCGGCGGCAGATCGGTCATCTCCGAGCAGGAGCGCGCGAGCATGCAGCCGGCTGGGCGGGCCGCCTTATCGGCTGTGGGCAGGAATTCGTGAAGTAGCGCCTCCAGCTGTTGGCGCTTCGTGCCAGCTTGAACCGCGTTCATCCGCTTTAGGACGCGCTGCGCGTAGTTCGAAAGCACTTCCTGGAACAGTCCGTCCTTGTCCTGAAAGCGCTTGTACATGCTGGATCGTGACAGACCCATCGCCGTCGTCAGTTGGTCGATCGACGACGCTGCGTAGCCGTGCCGCCAGAACACCTCCATCGCGGAGTTGATCACTGCACTGTCATCGAACTGGGGCTTTCCGCTCATCGGGTACTCGCTTGACATTATGGAACGATCGTTCCAAGAATGGTGGACCGATCGTTCCAGGATACGTAAGGATGCTCCCATGTTCAAGCACTCTCAGCCCAACAGCAGCCGCCCCCGCATTGCCGTCGCCGGCGCCACGGGTCGCGTCGGATCCGCGCTGATCGCAAGCCTGGCGTCAGAACCTCTCGATTTAGTGGCGCTAACGAGAAATCCGAATGTGGAAGGCTTACCCGCTGGCGCTACCATCGCGGCAGTGGATTTCGACGCGCCATCGACCCTCGACGAAGCTCTGCGTGGCGCCGACAGGCTGTTTTTGGCTCATGGCACGTCCCCCCAGCAGGTTGCCAACGAGATCGCCCTGATCGATGCGGCGGTCGCCGCAGGCGTGGGTCAAATCGTGAAATTGTCCACGATGGGCCCGCCCTCGCGGCTGCACCCGATGGATTGGCACATGCAGATCGAGGCGCATCTTGCGACCGTCGACATCGGCTACACGGTTTTGCGGCCGTCGACGTTCGTCGACATCCTGGCGCGCGCAGGCACTCCAGTCGCGGATGATGCATGGGGCGGCGCGGCCGGCTCGGGAGTGGTCAACCTGATCGATACACGCGATGTCGCCGATGCTGCGCGCGTCGCGCTTTTGGACAACGCGCACCCCACTTCTCAGCGCGTCTACCATCTGACCGGCCCGCGGGCCGTAAGCATGCCCGAGGTCGCCGAAGAAATCTCGAAACTGCTTGGTAGGACCGTCACATATCAGCAGCGAAGCCCTGCAGAGCAGCGCGAGAAGCTCCTTGCCTCGGGACTGAGCGAGTTTGTCGCTGACGTGCTGCTCGGATTAGACCGCCTATTTTACCAGTCGGTGATGGCTGAAACGACAACAACGTTTAAGGCATTGACGGGCCGCGAACCTCGATCCGTCGCCGGGTGGCTGGGCGAAAACATCTCGAAGTTTCGGAAGTAGTCCGAGCTCTGCCAGTTCGGGGCAGCGAAGCCCCCCCCCCCCGGACTTTGATTTCGCGACCTCCATGGATGAGTGCTGTCTTATGACCAGCAAGCTCGATGTTTCGATCCCGGCCGAAGGCGGCATTTTTCTGCATGGTTGGCTGTTCGTGCCCGATGGGAAGGGGCTCTTCCCGGCTGTGACAATGGCGCATGGTTTCGGCGACTCGATCCACCACGGGCTTGAGCCGTTCGCCGTCTCATTCGCGGAGGCAGGCTTCGTCGTCCTGCTGCATGACCACCGTGGCTTCGGGCGCAGCGGCGGAGAACCACGTCAGGACGTTGACCCCTGGCGGCAGATCGCCGATTGGCGGCGGGCCATTTCGTTTCTGGAAACGCGGCCGGAAGTTGACGCCAGGCGCATCGGGCTGTGGGGGACGAGCTATGCCGGCGGCCATGCCCAGATGCTCGGCGCGACCGATCGGCGCCTCCGTGCGGTCGTGGCGCAGGTGCCGACCACCAGCGGTTATGAGCAGGGCCTTCGCCGCATCCCGGCGGAACTTCTTCCCGCCGTAGAGGAAGCTCTGTCGGACGATGAGCGCGGGCAGCTCTACGGCGAGCCCCGCTATCAGGCCCTTGTCAGTGCCGATCCGAACGTGCCCGCGGCGTACCGTTCAAAGGATGCGATCGACTTCACGCTTCAGCCGGTCCCAGAGGGCGCGTGGGAGAACAGGGTGACGCTGCGCTCGTCCCGCCTGGCGCGGATGTATGAACCCGGTGCGTTTGCCCCTCGCGTCTCGCCGACGCCACTCCTGTTCGTGGTCGCCCGCGACGACAAGACGACGCCGACGGACCTTGCTCTTGCCACCTATGAGCGTGCGCTCAAGCCGAAGAAACTCGCTCTGCTGCCAGGTGGCCACTACGACATTTACGTAGCCCAACGTGACGCCGCGATTGCTGCCGCCGTCGATTGGTTTTGCGCGCATCTCTGACACTTACCCCTTCTCAAACGAGGACAGTTCATGACTAAGACCAGCAAGCAATGGACGCAGCTTCAATGGGATCTGTTTATCAAGAAACGCCCCAGCGCGACGCAGGGTTTCCCACCTGGAAAGGAAAGCCTGAATTGGGTGGCGAACACGGTGACGCTATTATGGGGCAAACACAACGCGGTCTTGGTCGACACGTTACTCAGCGATGCCCACAACGCAGAGCTCGCCGACTGGATTGAGGCGAAGGGAAGTACGCTTCGCACCATCTACCTGACGCACGCGCATCCCGATCATTTCTTCGGCCTGACTCTGCTGTTGAAACGCTTCCCGGAGGCGCGTGCTATCGCGCGTCCCCGCGTTGTTGCGGCGATGCACGTAGCTTCCTCCCCCGAAATCGTCGCTAATAATTGGTCCCGGCGCTTTCCCGGACAGATCCCGGATCGCCTGACAGTCGCGGATGTACTCGACGCCGACAGCTTCGAATTGGAGGGGCACGAACTCCGTGTGATCGATACCGGCCACACGGACACCGACGATACCACGGCGCTCTACGTACCGTCGCTGGACCTCGTCATTGCGGGGGACGCGATCTACAACGAGACACATCCGTTTCTCGCGGAGTCTGGCCAAACCGGTCGGCAGGCATGGCTCGCGGCCATCGACAAGATCGCTGCGGTCAATCCGGCGGCGGTTGTCGTCGGCCACGGTCCGCTCGATCCCGATAACAGCCCGAGCCACATCGAAGCGACGTGCCAGTACATCCGCGAGTTTGATGAAATCAGCCGCGAGAGCGAAACTGCCCGGCAGCTTTATGATAGGATGCTCGCCCTATATCCCGATCGGATCAATCCTGGCTCGCTTTGGGGCAGTGCTCATGCAGCAAGGAGGAATGGATGAGGTAGATGACGAGGACAGTAAGGCGCGTCGCGTGACCTGAAGGAACACCTCTCATGTAGCGATGGTGGCCGTTGACGAAAAACAAAGTCAAGGATGACCGCTCCTGGCGCAAAGCGGACCTTCATTCGTAAATCCGAGCCCTTGTGGAGGGGGGCGTTGGTGCAGGCCGTGATTGCAGATCGTTGATACGCCCGATGCCTCCAGGCTCCGGATCTCTTCGAAGGACTTGAGGTAGAGGTCCGGATTTCGCGTATTGCGAGGACCGATACTGCGATCGAGATTTTAGCGCGCTGGAAGCGTTTTAGCTCCGATCTCAACCGTGTGCAGGGCGCCTGGCAAGCTCGGCCATTTCGGCTGTACGGTGCGATGTGGACGTCCAGCCTTCCGTGCTGCTACGTGTTCGGTCGCATTCATCTCGATCGTTTGTCCGGGCCCCGTTTCGCATGCAGAATTCCACTGGCCAGAGGAGACGGATGTCGCTGGCGGGCATCCGTCTTGACCGGGCCTCTTCAGTGGCATTGCCCCATCAGATCGCAGCGCAGATGCGCGACGGGATTCTGCACGGGACGCTGCCGGCGGGCACCCAGTTTCTCGGTTCGCGGGAGATTGCGCGCGAACTCGGGTGCTCGCGCATGGTGGTGCTGAGTGCCTGGGACATCCTCTACGCCGAAGGTTATCTGGAATCGATGCCGCGCGGCGGTGTCTCGGTCGCTGCTGTCAGCCGCAACGCGGCATCACCGGCGGGCGCGTCTGCGGATACGTCTCGTATCGCCGGTCCCATCTCTCAGCGCTGGCAGTCGCTGATTGGTTTCACCTATGAGACCAATTGGGCGTCCGATTTCAGCCCCGGTGCGCCCGATATCTCGACCTTTCCGTTCGGCGACTGGGCTCGGTTGCTGCGCCAGACGTCGCTGCAACCCGACAAGGAGGAATGCCTCGATTTGTCCCCCGCCGGGCTTCCCGAGCTTCGGCGCGAGATCGCGGATTTCCTCGGCGCGGTACGTGGTCTCGTCTGCACGCCCGAGCAGATCGTCGTGACCTCGGGCACTTCCAGCGCGCTCGACCTGTGCAGCCGCATGATCCTCGATCATGGGGACGAAGTTTGGGTGGAGGAACCGGGCTTCGTCGAGGCGCAGTGGTCGCTGACGGCGGCGGGCGGTAAATTGGTGCCGATACCGGTGGACGACAAGGGGCTATGCGTCACCGAGGGCATTCGCCGCGCGCCGAATGCGAAGCTGATCGTGGTGACGCCGTCGCATCAATATCCGCTCGGCGTCAGCATGGGGCTGGAGCGGAGGCTGGAATTGCTCGACTGGGCCAATCGCAACGACGTCTGGATTGTCGAGGACGACTACAATTCCGAGTTCCGGCATCAGGACAGCATGATCGCCTCGCTGAAGTCGCTCGACCGGGAGCAGCGCGTGATCTATCTCGGCACTTTCTCCAAGATCATGATGCCGAGCTTGCGCCTGGGCTATATCGTCGCGCCGGAGCGCTTCGTCGAGATCTTCACCAGGGGCCGCGCGCGCATCGACGTGCACAGTTCCGGCATCGGCCAGCGCGCCCTCGCCGAATTCATGCGCGAGGGCCATCTGCTACGCCATCTCCGCCGCATGCGAAAAGTCTATGCGGAGCGGCAGCAAGCCCTGATGGATGCGATCCGTCAGTATTTGCCTGATGATCTCACCCTCGCTCCCTGTGCAACCGGTCTTCATCTCGTCGCTCTGTTCACCGAGCGCCTGAAGGCGCGGATGAGCGATGTGGAGGCGGCACGGCTGTTGAAGCAAGGGGGTCTCCACGTGCAGCCGCTATCGCAGAATCATCTAGAGACGCCGATCTATGCCGGCCTCGTATTGGGTTATGGTCGCCTCAAGCCCACCGATGCGACGCGTCTGATCGCGAAAATGGCGCAGATTCTCGGTGTGGAGCCATCTGCAGCGAAAAAATAATCCGATCCGCCATATGCGGTTCCCAGCAATGGCGGGCGCGCCTGCGAATTGCGCAATCTTCGGCGGGTAGCTCCCTTGCCGCCGCACAGGCGCGATCTCGTCGAACCATCGATAGCGCGATAACTGCCGCACATCCTGCGTCTGAATGGATCGGCGCGCCGATGAGATCGTTGCTGCATTCGCGTGCAGCATTTGCACTGTAACCAAGCACCTTGGCCCATCGCTCGCGCGTTACGCTGCGTCCGGCAATCTGGCCTAGTCGTTTCCAGTGAGTCTGGCTCTATCCGGATGCGCGCGACGCGCCAAGATTTGCAGAACGAGGTTCGACAGGGGACGGTGGCAGATGATGGCTGATCGCGGGCGTTTGTTGAGATTGACGGGCACCGTGCTGCTGATGGCGCTCACGCCAGCGGCGGCACAGGCGCAGACGCGGGCCGAGACGCTGCGTCAGGTGACTGGCAACAATATCCCGACGCTGGACCCGACCACCCCGGGTGCGACACGTGAGGCCTTTGGCGTCTCGACCAGCATCTATGACCGCCTTGTGGCCTTCGACCGCAAGCGCGACGAGAACGGCGTCTGGGTATTCGACCGCAGCAAGATCCGCGGCGAATTGGCGGAAAGTTATGAGGTCAGCCCGGATGGGCTGAAAATCACCTTCAAGCTGCGCGATACCAAGTGGCACGATGGCACGCCCGTCACCGCAGAAGACGTGAAATGGTCGCTCGACCGCGCCGTCACCGCGAAATCAATTGCCGCGGGACAGATGGGCACTGGCTCCCTGACGAAGGCGGAACAGTTCGCCATCGTCGATGAGCGCACGATCACTGTAACACTACCCAAAGCGGATCGTCTGGCGCTGGCCAATCTCGCCACGCCGCTGGCGCCGATCTTCAACAGCAAGCTCGCGAAGCAGCATGCGACAGCCGAGGATCCCTGGGCTCAGGAATGGCTGAAGACCAATACCGCTGGTTCCGGCGCCTACACGGTCGAGATGTTCAAGCCGGGCGAACAGTTGATCCTGAAGCGCAATGAGAACTGGAAGAGCGGCCGTGACGGCAAGCTGCCTTACTTCAAGCGCGTCATCGAACAGACCATCGGCGATCCCGCCACGCGAGCCAATCTGATCGAGAAGGGCGATGCCGACATCGCCATCGATCTGCAGGCCAGCGACGTACCGTCGCTGCAGCAGCGCGGCAAGGTCAAGGTGGAGTCGTCACCGCAGACCAACGGCTTCACCATGATTGCCTTCAACACGCAAATGGCGCCGTTCGACAATCTCAAGGTCCGTCAGGCCATCGCCATGGCGCTGCCCTATAACGACATGTTTAGCGCAGCAATCTTCAAGCGTGGCTCTCCGCTGTTCGGTGCATCGTGGATGTCGCCGCCGACTGCCGACTTCCCGCAGCCGATGCCGGCGAAGACCGATATGGCCAAGGCCAAGCAGCTTCTGGCTGAAGCCGGTTTCGAGAAGGGCTTCAAGACCACTTTCAGCATCAATGTCGGCTCCGCCGCGGTCACCGAGCCGATGGCGGCGCTGCTGAAGGAGGCGCTGGCGAAGCTCAACATTGAGGTCGACGTGCAGAAGCTTCCGGACTCGCAGATGTCGACGCAGATCACCGAGAAGAAGTTGCCGTTCTTCACCGAAGGCTCCACCGCCTGGCTGCCGACCACCGATTACTTCTTCCGCAATTTCTTCACCGGTAACCAGCGCTGGAATTACAGCTCCTGGAATGACGAGCTGGTGGTGAAACTGGCCAATCAGGCTCGGTTCGAGCAGGATCAGGCCAAGTATGACGAGATGGGCAAGCAGATGATCGCGGAATACGTCAAGGAAGTGCCGCTGGTTCTGCTGTGGCAGGCCAATCAGGACGCCGTGATGATCCCGCAACTCGATGGCTACACCTACTGGTTTCACCGCCAGGTCGACTTCCGCGATCTCGCCCGCAAGTAAGCGAAGACGAACGACCCGGCGATGTAGCCCTTGTGCTGCATCGCCGGCCCTGAATGAAAGCGGGACCAACGCGCGTGACGAATATCTGGGAAATCGGAACCGACATCGGTGGCACCTTCACCGATATCATCGCCATCCGGCGCGACACGTCAGAGACGCGGATCGCCAAAGTGCCGTCGCGCCCCCACGCGCCGGTGCAGGCGATGCTCGAAGCCATCGAGGCTGTTGGTCTGCGCAAGAGCGACGTGAAGCGCTTCATTCACGGCACCACCCGGATCACCAATGCAATTGTCGAGGAACGCCTGCCCAGGATTGCGTTGATCGCGACGAAGGGGTTCGAGGACGTTCTTGAGATCGCACGATATCGCCGCCGCGATCTCTATCGCCTGGATATCGCGCCAAAGGCCAAGGCGCTGGTGCCGCGTGAGCTGTGCTTCGCGCTCGACGAGCGCCTCGATCACGAGGGTCAGGTGTTGAAGCCACTGGCCGAAGCCGAAATCGAGCGCCTGATCGCCTGGCTGAAGGAGACTGGCGTGGAAAGCGTCGCTGTCTCGCTGCTGCATGCCTATGCCAATCCCGTCCATGAACAGATGCTGGCCGAACGGTTGAAGGACATCGTGCCACATGTCTCGCTATCGCATGAGATCAATCCCGAGGCGCGCGAGTATGAGCGCACGTCGTCGACGACGTTCAATGCAGCGGCGATGCCGATTGCGGTGGAATATCTGAGCGAGCTTGAAGAGCGCCTGCCCATCGGTCCGGGCCTGCAGGTGTTTCACTCCGCCGGTGCGATGATCCCGATCTCGGCCGTCAAGCGCCGTCCACTGGTGATGGCGATGTCCGGCCCGGCCGCCGGCGTTGCGGCCTCGGTCAGCATCGCGCGCCAGCTCAAGAAATCCCGCGTGCTCACTTTCGATATGGGCGGCACGACCACCGACGTCTGTCTGATCGTCGATGGCCAGGCGGAGATGGCCGACGGCAAGATGCTTGGCGATCGCCCGCTGCGGCAGCCGATGCTGGCAGTGCATTCCATCGGCGCCGGTGGCGGCTCCATCGTACGTGCCGGCGCGGGCGGCCTCACTGTCGGGCCGGAAAGTGCCGGCTCCGAGCCGGGCCCAGCCTGCTATGGCCGTGGCGGCACCAAGCCGACCATCACGGATGCCAATGCGCTGCTCGGCTATCTCAACCCTGAAACCAAGCTCGGCGACCGCATCGGTATCGACGTCGATGCTGCAGCCCGCGTCATCGAGCCGATCGCGCAGGGTCTCGGGCTCAGCCTTACCGAGACTGCGCTCGGTATCATTCGCGTCGCGAATGCCACCATGGCTCGCGCGCTGCGCCGCGTGACGGTGGAGCGCGGCATCGATGGTCGCGACTGCACGCTGCTGGCGTTTGGCGGTGGCGGCCCGATGCATGCGGCGGGTCTCGCCGAACTCTACGGGATCACCGAGATCGTGGTGCCCGCTGCGTCCAGCGCCTTCTCCGCGCTGGGATGTCTGACTGCGGATTTCAGCTTCTTGCAGCAGCAGACTCTGCGCGTTGCGCTGGATAGCATCGATCCGGCCAAGGTCACGCAGCGTATCGAAGCGCTGGTCGAGCAGACCCTCGTGCCTCTGCTCGCCAATGCGATCCCGCGCGCGTCGATCCAGATCGAACTGGTCGCGCTGATGCGCTATGCCGCGCAGGCCGATGCGATCCCGGTGCCGTTCACGATGCCGCTCGATGCTGAAAAATTGCGGCAGGACTTTCTCGTCAAGCATCGCGAATTGTTCGGCTATGCGACCAGCGAGAGCTGCGTGATTGAATCCGTGCGTGCGCAGGCCCGCCAGCCCTCGACCACCGAAGTCAGCCGTCCAAAGACGGCGCTGCGCACCATGGCGACTCCCAGGCGCCGCTGTTCGTTCGATGGCGCACCGGATGTGATGACCGATGTGATCGATCGAAGCGCGATGACCGACACCATTATTGGCCCTGCGATCATCGAAGATGCCTGGTCCACCGTGGTGCTGCCGCCGCAATGGCAGGCGACGCCGGACAGCAACGGCAATCTTTATCTCGCGAAGGTGGCATCATGAAGCTCGACCCGTTTGCCGTCGAAGTGATCCGCCATGGCCTGTCGGCCGCAGCGGAAGAGATGAGCCTGGTGATGACGCGCTCGGCGCGCTCACCGCTATTGCGTGAGGCCGGCGATCTGTCCTCGGCGATCACCGATGCGCAGGGCGAGCTGATCGGGCAGGGCCGCGACATCCCGGTCCATCTTGGCGCCATGGCCTACACGATCCGCGAATTGCTGAAAGTCGTGCCGGCTGCGACGCTGAGCGAAGGCGACGTGCTGATCTACAATCTCGGCGCGCTCGGCGGCAATCATCTCAACGACGTCAAGGTCGTCCGTCCGGTGTTCTTCGAGGGCGACATCGTCGCTTTCGCTGTCAGCCTGGCGCATTGGCCCGATATCGGCGGCACGTGGCCGGGCAGCTATCTCGCCAAGGCCATCGACACCTTTCAGGAAGCACTGCGGATTCCGCCGATCAAGGTCGCCACGGCAGCAGGCGTCAGCGATGCCATCGTCCAGTTCCTCAAGGTCAATGTCCGCGATCCCGAATCCTGCGAGGGCGATTTGCTCGGCCAGATCGCCTGCACACTGGCCGGCGAAAAGCGCATCGTCGAATTGTGCAAGCAGCACGGTAAGGCAATGTTCGTGGCGGCGCTGTCGCGGCTGCACGATCTCTCCGAAGCCGAGATGCGCGAAGCCATTCTCGGGCTACCTGACGGCGTCTATGAAGGGGAGGATTTCCTCGACGACGGCGGCCCCGGCGACGAGCCGGCGCGTATCCATGTCAAGATCACCATCAAGGGCGACGAAGCGACGTTCGATCTGTCCGGCAGTTGCGACCGGGTCTCGAATTTCTGCAATACGACGTCCTTCATTGCGAAATCCGCGGTGGCCTATAGCGCGCGCATCATGAGCGGGCGCGATATGCAGCAGAATGGCGGCGCGTTGCGTCCGCTCACCATCATCACCCGACCGGGCTCGATCTTCGAACCCGGTCTCACCGCACCGGTGGCGGCAGGCAATCACGAGACTTCGCTGCGTATCGTCGATGCGATCTTCCTGGCTATGCAGGACGTGATTCCGGAGCGGCTGTCGTCGGGCGGCGCCACCACGTCCGGTATGCTCTCTTTCGCCGAGCCGCGGCAGGATGGCTCCTGGAAGATGCTGTACGAGGTCCATGCCGGCGGCGAGGGCGCGCGGCATAACCGCGCCGGCTGCGCTGCGACCCGCGTGCACCTGACGAACACCTCCAACACGCCGGCCGAGGCCATCGAGGCCAACTACAATATTCGCGTCGAGCAGCAGGCGATCCGCTGGGGCTCCGGCGGAGCAGGCGCATATCCGGGCGGTGATGGTGTCGTGCGCAGCTACCGCATCCTTGCCCCGAGCATGCATCTGACCAGTTGTGTCGAGCGCAAGCTTATTCCCCCGTTCGGCCTGAAGGGCGGCGCACCCGGCAAGACCGCACGCCTTACGCTCACGCGCGGCGGTGAGGTGATCGACGTCGAGGGCAAGTCGAACCTCGTGCTGCAACGGGACGATGTCATCACCATCGAGATGTGCGGCGGCGGCGGCTATGGCCGCGCGTGATGCGCCTCCGCAAGGACAAAAAGGATAATCGATGAGCAGACTTTTGCGGACGGGCCTCAATGCCGGCGACAGCGCCCCCCTGACCGTGGTCGGCGGCGAGGGCGTCTATTTCCATCTGCAGGATGGGCGTCGCCTGATCGACGGCAGCAATACCGGTGGCGGTCTCGGCCATCGCCACCCGAAAATGGTGGAAGCCATTCGTGCAGCCGCGGATACGCCGGTCGTCAACGAAGGCTGGACCTGGATCGGTCGCGAGAAAGCTGCCGATGATCTGATCGGCACGGCCTTTGCGGGCGAAGAGGATTGGGTCGGCGGCGTGCGCTTCTGCATCAGCGGCAGCGAGGCCAACGACATGGCGCTATCGTTGTGCCAGGCCCTGTCGCAGAAGACGGCATTGGCGACGCGCGAGCGCGCCTATCACGGCCTCGTCGGTCTCTCGCGCAGCATGACTGTGCAACCGCACTGGCATGGTGGGCTCGCCGTGCAGGCCGGCGGTTCGCGTCTGCCGGCCCCGATGGCGCCGGTGAAGATCCTGCCCGCGCCCGATGGCGCGATCTATGGCGCGCCGCTGAGCAATCAGCCGGTCAAGGACGTTCTCGCCGATGCCGGCGCTGTTCTGGCGGATACGGCGGCGACCATCATCGACTATACGCAGGGTGGAAATTACTACGACGGCGACTATCAGGACGAAGTCGCTGGTCACGCCGCCAAGGCGAATTCGATCTGGATTGCCGACGAAGTCGTCACCGGCGCCGGACGCTCCGGCCGCTGGTTCGCTTTCCAGGGCGCCAAGAGCCGTCCGGATATCGTGACCATGGGCAAGTCGCTCGGCGGCGGCGCTGCGGCGGTCGCGGCCGTGATCGTGTCCAAGAAGATCGTTGAGCAGCTCAAAGGATCGAGCTGGCAGAACTACGGCACGCTGCGTGGCCATCCGATCAGCATGGCCGCCATCAGTGCCTATCTCAATGTGGTGACGGAAGAGGACATTCTGGCACGCGTGCGCGCCATGGAAGTGTTCTTCACCAAGCGCCTGCTCGAAATTGCGCGTAACCATCCGAGCGTCAGCCGCGTTGCAGGGCAGGGCCTGCACTGGACCGTCGAACTGCACGGGCCCGACTGGCGCTCATGGGCTGCCGACACCATGGAGAATCCGATCGCCTCGCGTGTCGCTGCGCGGGCGATGGAAGCCGGCGCCGTGATCGGCACCAGCGGCGAGCAGACCTCGCTGTTCCTGGCGCCGCCGCTGATCATCAGCGAGCAGGATGCCGAGCGGCTGCTCGCAGCGCTCGACCATGGACTCAAACTTGCCGATGAGGAACACGAGCGTTCCGGCGGCCTCAACTGACACACGACAACAGAGACGTGAAGATGCAAGACGAACAGGACATCCGCGCCGTCATCGCCGGCTATTTCGAAGCGCTGTATCACGGCGATGTCGCCGGCTTCCGTCGGGTGTTGCACCCGCAGGTGCGGCTATCCTCGGCAACCGATGGCACGCTCGTCAATCTCGATCTCGAAACCTATATGGGCATGGTCGCGTCGCGACCGTCGTCGGCGTCGCGGGGCGACCCGCGCGAGGACGAGATCGTGAGCGTGTCCGTGGCATCGCCGACTACGGCCCATGCCCGCGTCAAGGACATGTATCTGCCGAAGCGCTTCGTCAACGAACTCTCCTTCATCAAGATCGATGGCCGCTGGCAGATCATCGCCAAGGTCTGGCACTTCTTCGCCTGATTAATTGCTGAAATGTACCTGTCAGGAGGCTTGCCGTGAGTGACGTCTCTCCGTTCTGGCCACCCGGCGAGCCGCACACGCTGCCTTTGCCCGAGGGCGTCCTCTACGATGCGCTGGTGCGGGCGGCGACGGCGCGGCCGGATCATCCGGCCACGCTGTTCTACGGCGGAGTGCTCACCTACGCGGAATTGTTACGGCAGGTCGATGCGCTCGCCGGCTATCTGCAGAACATCTGCGGCGTGAAGCGCGGTGATCGCGTGATGGTCGCGCTGCAGAATTCGCCGCAATATGTGATCGCGTATTACGCCGTCATGCGGGCCGACGCCGTGGTTGTGCCGATCAACCCGATGAACAAGACCGCCGAACTCGACTATATCGCGTCCGACAGCGGCGCCACGGTGGCGATCGTCGGCAGCGATCTCGTCGATGTTTTTGCACCGCTTCTTGGCAACGCCATCAACAGCATCATCGTCGCGCACTATCACGACTATGTACCCGAGACATCGCCTTACACGCTGCCAGCCTGTGTGACGCAAAACGGATCGTGCCCCACGGCGCCGGGTTGGCGCGCCTGGGACTATGTCATCGCGCGCAACGAGACGCCGTCGCCGATGACCGTGACGCCAGCCGATCTCTGCCTGTTCCCTTACACATCCGGCACCACGGGCAAGCCGAAGGCCTGCATGCATCTGCACTTGAGCGTGCTGTTCACAGCGGTGTTGCAAGCGCGCTGGTACCGGCTCGGTGGCGCCGACGTGCTGACTGGCGTGCAGCCGTTCTTTCATGTGGCGGGCATGCAGGGCTCGATGAATGCAGCGATCTCGGTCGGCGCGACGCTGATGCTGATGGCGCGCTGGGATAAAGACCTGATCCCTGATCTGTTCGAGGCCCATGGCGTGACCTTCTGGAACGCGGCGCCGACTATGATCGTCGACGTGCTGTCCAGCCCGACATTCCGCGAAGAATGTTTTGCAACGCTCAAGGTCATCACCGGAGGTGGCGCGACGATGCCGGTGGCGGTGGCCGAGCGGCTGAAGACCCGCTTTAGCCTCGAATTCGTCGAAGGCTACGGCATGACCGAGACCATGTCGCCGACCCACATCAATCCGATGGAAGCACCAAGGCGCCAGTGCCTCGGCATCGCCGTGCACCAGACCGACGCGCGGATCATCGATCCAGACACGCTGACCGAGCTCGGCAGTGACGCAATCGGTGAGATCGTGGTCAACGGCCCGCAGGTGCTGCAAAACTACTGGAACAAGCCTGAAGCGAACGAGACCACATTCGTCACGCTGGGCGGCAAGCGCTTCCTGCGCACCGGCGATCTCGGCTATCGCGATCGTGACGGCTATTTCTTCGCGGTCGACCGGCTGAAGCGGATGATCAATGTCAGTGGCTTCAAGGTGTGGCCGGCGGAAGTCGAGTCCATCATGTATGGCCATCCCGCCATCAAGGAGTGCTGCATCATCTCGACGCCGGACAGCTATCGCGGCGAGTCGGTGAAGGCTCTGGTGGTCCTGCATGATGCGGCCAAGGCGTCGACAACGGCAGACGACATCATCGGCTGGGCGCGTGGCGCCATGGCCAATTACAAGACGCCACGCTTGGTGGTGCTGGTCGATAGCCTGCCGCGCTCGGAAAGCAACAAGATCAGCTGGCGGTCGCTGCAGGAAGCGGAGTGGACATGACGACAGCAACCTCGCCAGCGGCCGAGCTTGGTCCCGAAGGACAGTTCTGGGCCCATCTGCGCGCGGGCAGACTGATGATCCAGCGTTCGCGCTCGACCGGCGAATATGTGTTCTATCCGCGCCTGATCGCGCCCCGCAGCGGCGCAGACGATCTCGAATTCGTCGAAGTCAGCGGCTTCGGCACGGTCTATTCGACCACCATCATGCGGCGGCCCGCGAAGCATGGCGGCGACCACAATGCCTGCGTCGTCGAGCTCGATGAGGGCGTCCGCATGCTTAGCCGCGTCATCGCGTGCGCGCCGGATGAGGTTCATATCGGCATGCGCGTGCAGGCGGTGATCGCGCCGGTGGATTTCGGCACCTATGCCAATGGCGAGCAGCCCATCGTGCTGTTTCGTCCCGTGGGAGCCGCGCCATGACCGCATCCTCGTTGCGTGGCAAGAGCGCCGTCGTCGGTATCGGCACCTACGGCCTCGGCCGTGCGCCCGGTCTGTCCTCGATGGATCTGATGGCGGGCGCCACTGCACGCGCCGTTGCGGACGCGGGCCTGCAGTTGAAGGACATCGACGGCATCTGCGGTGGCACGCTGTATCACATGTTCCCGACGCTCTCGATGGGTGAGTATCTCGGCATCCGTCCGAAATGGGCGTGTTCGGACATGACCGGCGGCTCGTCCTTCCTGTCGCATCTTCTGCAGGCCACCATGGCCATCGAGGCAGGGCTCTGCACCACGGTGCTGATCGCTTATGGATCCAATCTCAAAGGGGCCGGTACCTTCGGCATCCACGAACTGCCGACCTTCGAGAAAGTCTACGGCCTGATGTCGCCGCTGCCCGGTTACGCGATGTGCGCCGCGCGGCACATGTATGAATACGGCACCACGCGCGCGCAGATGGCGGAAGTTGCCGTGGCCGCGCGGCAATGGGCGCAACTGCATCCAGACGCAACGATGAAGGCACCGCTGACCATCGACGACGTGCTGGCATCGCCACTGGTGGCCGATCCGCTCTCGCGGCTGGATTGCTGTCTGATGAGCGATGGTGGTGCGGCGGTCATCGTCACCAGTCCCGATCGTGCGAAAGCGCTGAAGCACAAGCCGGTCTATTTCCTCGGCGGCGCCGGGGCGAGCTGGAGCCGCGAGGTCTCGCAGATCCCGGATTTCTGTACGACGCCGACTGCCGAATGCGCGCCGCGCGCGTTCGAGATGGCGGGCATCACCACGACTGATGTCGATGTGTTACAGCTCTACGACGCCTTTACCATCAACGTCATCATGTTCCTGGAAGACATGAGATTCTGCAAGAAAGGCGAGGGCGGTGCATTTGTCGCCGGTGGTCGGATCGCGCCGGGTGGTGCTCTGCCCGTCAATACCAATGGCGGTGGATTGTCGTTTGCACATCCGGGCATGTATGGGCTGTTCACGCTGATCGAAGCGACGGAGCAATTGCGCGGCAATGCCGGCGCACGGCAGATCGCGGATGCCGAGATCGCGATCGCTCATGGCAATGGTTGCACCTTCTCGCATGAATTTACGGCCGTGCTTGGCGGCGCCAACACGCTGTAATGACAGATCTGTTGATGTTCACACCTTGTGGATAATAGACGATCATGTGTAACCACACGTGGTGTCGCTGATGCTGCCCTAGTTCTTCCTATCCATCGTGAAACCGAAATTATGGCCTTCATCGGCTTGCGTCGCTGTCTGTTGAAACAGGTACACGTTGCCGAAGCCCGGCGATGAATGGGTCATGTATGTATCGTGCCAATACGGTGAAATGTTCCTAGCTTTTGCCGGCAGAAGTCGCTTGCGCGCGCCGACGCAAACCTTCATCGGTGATCGTTGCCGCCAGCCTTTGAACGGAAGGCGCATACGAACCGAATGCGAGTGAAAAGCGCCCCTTTGCGGGCGCTCTTTTTTGACCACTCCGCAGAACGCACCGGAAACGAGTTGTCAGAATGGGCGGGGGATGAGTTGTCAGAACGGCTTCTGACGATAATTCCTAACCATCTGATAATATTGTTAAATATTGGCTGGGGCGGGAGGATTCGAACCTCCGCATGGGGGAATCAAAATCCCCTGCCTTACCACTTGGCGACGCCCCAAAGGCCAAGGCGATAAAGGGCGGGCTGGGCCCGCGGATCGCTTTGGCTCCGTCGGTCTATAGAGAGAGCTCCGCAATTTCAACCACCTGCCAGCGGTGTTCCCCGCTTCCGGATGCGACTGACTTTTGTGCAATTGGGGGTGTCGGCGTCTGCCGGCGCGCGTGAGCCCCTGACGCCCTGAATTTTCCGATTTTCACGGTTGCATAATGCGCGATACGGACTGGGAGCTGGCGCTCGGCGACGTTCCCGAAGCCTGTCCGCGGGCGCGGGCACTCGCCCAACACGCCATAGAATGTGTTCGGAACGACCGTTCTAGAGTTGTATATGCGGGATGTGCTTGAGCGAGACCTCGTCGATGGCCTCGCCATACCCCGCATCCGCGTAGCGGATGACGCCGAGGCCCGTGTCGTTGTCGAGGCTCATGGCGAGTCGTTCTGCCGCGGCGGCCGTGCCGTCGGCGATCAGGGTGACCCCGGCGCTGGTCATGTAGCCGGCATAGCCGCCGCCGCCGGAATGAACGGCGACGAGATCGGCCTGGGACGAACACAATGCCATGGCGTCGAGGAGTGGCCAGTCAGCGATGGCATCTGAACCGTCGCGCATGTTCTCGGTCATGATGTTTGGATGCGCCATGCCGGCGGCATCGAGATGATCGCGCGAGAAGGCGACCGGTCCCTTGAGCGTGCCATTGGCGACGAGTTCATTCACGCCCAGCGCCAATTCGCTGCGCTCGCCATGACCGAGCCAGGCGATGCGGGCCGGCAAGCCTTCGAAAGGTACGTACTGGCAAGCGAGCTTGATCCAGTTCGAGACGATCTGGTTATCGCCGAATAGGCGCAGCACGAGATCGTCGATGGCACGGATGTCGTCGGGATCGCCCGACAGCGCCATCCAGCGGAACGGACCGATGGCGCGCGCAAAGAGCGGGCGCAGATAGGCTTCCGTGAAAATGGGGATATCGAAGGCATTTGCGACGCCGCCTTCCTTGGCGTGGGTGCGAATGAGATTGCCGTTGTCGAACACTTCCGCGCCGCGCGCCTGGAAGGTCAGCATGGCGCGCACATGATCGACAATCGACGCCCGGCTCTCCTCCATCAATTGTTCCGGCGCTGACTTGCGCATGGCGCGCGCTTCCTCGAGTGAGCGCGTGCGCGGCACATAACCGTAGACGAGATCGTGGGCTGCGGTCTGGTCGGTCACCACATCGGGGATGATGCCGCGCTGGGCGATTTCCGGATAGATATCGGCGGCATTGCCGACGAGGCCGACCGACAACGCGCGACGCTCGGCCTTTGCAGCGCCGATCATCTCCAGCGCTGAATCGAGATCCGGCGCGATCACTTCGAGATAACCGATCTCCTTGCGCTTGCGCGCCCGTTCCGGATCGATGTCGACGGTGAGGATCGCGGCGCCGGCCATGCGGCCTGCCAGCGGCTGCGAGCCGCCCATGCCGCCGAGCCCGGCGGTGAGGACGAAGCGCCCGGCGAGCGTGCCGCCAAAACGGCGCTCGGCGATGCGCATGAAAATCTCGTAGGTGCCCTGAATGACGCCCTGCGAGCCGATATACTGCCAGGCGCCGGCCGTGAGTCCGCCCCAGCAGATCAGACCCTTGCGCTCGAGTTCGTAGAAGATCTCGGCCTTGGCCCATTGACCGACAATGTTGCAATTCGCCATGATCACTAGCGGCGCCTTGGCGTGGGTGCGCAGCAGGCCCACGGGCTTGCCGGACTGGATGACGAGAGTCTGGTCCTCCTCCATGGTCATCAGCGCCTGCACGATGGCCTTGTGTGCGGGCCAGTTACGGGCCGCGCGCCCCAGCGCCGCATAGACGACGAGGTTCGACGGATCCTCACCGACCGCGAGCACGTTTTCCAGAAGGCGCAACAGACCTTCCTGCCGCCAGCCCTTGGCGCGCAGCTTTGGGCCGCCAGGAATCGGAAAATCGGGGTGCCGTGGATTCGCTGATGTCATGACGGACTCCTGTCGTGTCTCAGGCCAGTGCGTAGCGCGCGATCTCGATGCCCATGGCGCGCTCGACGGAGGGATAGACCGCCGGATCCTTAACGCTGGAGGCAAGCGGAATGATCGTCTTCGACACATGGAACAGATGCACGTTCATGCCGACTTCGAGATGGCCTACGCTCATCGGCTCAGCCTCGTCGGACAGTGTGGCGATGATGTCCGGGAAGGTCGCGAGACGCTTACCATTTGCGTCGACGATGGCCATGTATTCGTTCATCACATGCAGCGTGATGGCACGGTCGCCTTCGCCGATGGTCAGGGTGCCGATGTCGAAGGCTTCCGGTGTATAGACCACATTCTTCGCAGTAATCTTCCCGCTGCCAAGGATGGAGCCGCCGGTGTCTTTGCAGATCGCGTCGATCACGGCAGTCGCTCCTTTCGGCTCGGCGGCGAGGATGGCTTCACCGAGGCGCAGCGCTAGCGAGATGCCGCCGAGAGCAGCGTTGTCGCGCACATAGGACGCGCGCACCGGATTGCGGCAGGAGGCAATGAAGCCGCCAGACATGTCGCCAGCCGTACGCAGGATCGGCGACACCTTGGCGGTGGCGCCGCGCACTGTGAGTTCGATATAGCGGTTCTCGGCGCGGTTGCCGCCGGCGGCTGTCTGGATCATCGGCTCGGGCGAGCCGGCAAGGCCGATCGATCCCATGTCGCCGGTCGGATGCGCGCGCATGTCGCCGACGGCATCGACCACCTTGGTGCCGAGCAGGGCCGATGGTAGCCACGCATTCATGGTGGACGACTTGCCATTCTGGCCGATGATGAGGCCTTTCAGCGGTTCACCCAGCGCGTCCTGCAGCAGTTGCACCGCGCGGACGTAATCCTTGCCCTGCATCTCCCAGGCGGTGGTCGATGCCGGCGCGCCGATCGCAGCGGCTGTGGCGACCCAGTCGTCATCGTCGAGTTCGTCGATCGACACGAGTTCGGGCTTGCCGACGAGAATCGCGGCGCGGCCGAGCATGCGCCCGTGATCCGCCCAGCCGCCGCCACCGGCAGCATAGACACCGCCGCCGCGCACGGCGGCTTCAATATCGCGTTCGGTCAGAATACGTCCCATCGGAATGTCTCCTCGGCAGATGTTCTTGTGTTCGATACGTGGTCGGTGATCGGAACGGCGGGCGTCACGCCACCGGCAGTCGCTCTGAGAGAAGCAGCGGTGGCCGCACGAATTGTCCGCTGCCAGGTTCGGCGAGAACCTTGCTGCCATCGAAAGCAAGCTGGCCGCGCACATAGGTCGCAGCCACGGTCCACGGCAGCGTGATGCCGTTATAGGGGGACCAGCCGACCACGTTGTTGCCGCTTGCGGCACCGTCATAGATGATGGGCTTGTCCACCAGCACGGTGATGTCGGCGTCGAGGCCACGCGCCAGCGCGCCCTTGCGATCGTCGATGCGGAAGTGCCGCGCCGGATTGAACGACATCAGCTTCGCGGCATGGGTCAGCGGCAATTTGCGTTCGACGAGGCCCTTTACCAGTAGCGGCACCATGGCCTCTAAGCCGGGGACGCCGGACGCATTGGCAAGCATGTCCGGATTGATCTTGCGATCTTCCGACCAACTGACGTGATCGGTCGAGACCAGCGAGACGCGTCCGGCTGCAAGCTCTGCCCACAGCGCTTCGACATCGGCGCGGGGGCGCACCGGCGGATTGATCTTGGCCTTGCCGCCGAGGCGGGAGACGTCGTTCTCCTCGTCGAGCACGAGATAGTGGATGCAGCATTCCACTGTGGCGTGATAGCCCTCGGAGCGATACCACGCCGCAATATCATAACCGCGTGCGACAGAACAATGCACCACATGGGCGGGACAACCGGTCTCGGCGCCGGTCTCATAGATCTGCAGCATCGCCAGGATTTCGGCGAGCGGCGGGCGCGACATGGCATGGGCGCGCCAGTCGGTGACGCCCTTGGCCTTCACCTTGGCGACGGCATCGCGGATGAATTCGTCGTCCTCGTTGTGGACACCGGCTGCGAGGCCGGTCGGCGCAATGGCGGCGAAGCAGTCGGCGAGCAGCGGCGCGGGGATGCGCGGAAAGCGCTTGGGGTCAGTGCCGAAGGTGGAGAACTTGAAGGCGGCGACGCCGGCCTTAGCCTGTTCGGCGATACGTGCCGGACCTTCTTCGGGGTCGATGGTGCCATAGAGCGCGAAATCCACGCGCGCTTGCTTGCTCGCATGGGCGATCTTGCGCTCGACCGCAGCAGCTGAACAGACCAGATCGCCTTCATCATAGGGCATGTCGACGATGGTGGTCACACCGCCGGCTGCGGCGGAGCGCGTCGACCAGATGAAATCTTCCTGATTGCGCTGCGACAGCGAGTGCACCTGCGCGTCGATGGCGCCCGGCAGGATCATGCCTGACTTGAAGTCCTGCCGCTCGCGCGCGGCAGGCGGCGTGCCTTCGCCGACGGCACCCACGCGCCCGTCGCGGACCGCGACCCAGCCGTTCTCGATGATGCTGTCGTGACCGATCACCTTGCCGGTGAGAACCAGATCGAAATCCATGTGCAACTCCACATTCGCCGCCGGCGAGCCGGCTTGTCGTGATGATCCCGCGGGACCGTGTGTCCTAGAGCCTGTGCTCCAGCCGCGCGATCAGCCGCACGATCGGCAACAGCAGGAGCAGATAGATGATGGCCGCGAGGATCAGCGGCGATGAGTTGTAGGTGAGCGAGCGCGCCAGATTGGCGGAATGCAGCAGCTCCGGCACCGAGATGACGCTGGCCAGCGTCGTGAGCTTCACCAGCTCGACCGTGTTCGAGAGCAGATCGGGCAGCACGTTGCGGATCGCCTGCGGCAGCGTCACGTAAAGCAATGTCTGTGTGGCGGAGAGTCCGGTCGACCGCGCGGCCTCGCGCTGGCCCTTCGGCACGCTAACCATGCCGGCGCGATAGATCTCGCCGTAGTAACTTGCCGAATTGATCAGGAAGGCGACGGCCACAGCCACCAGCGCGGGCACGCGCAGCCCGATAAAGGGCAGGCCCGCATAGACGAAGACCAGGAGCACGAGCGGCGGAAAGGCGCGGAAGAAATCGACGGCGGCGATCGCCGGCCAGCGCAGCAGGCGATAGGGGCTGGTGGTCAGCAACATCACGAGGATACCGCTGACGAGGCCGATCGGGATCAGGAACGAGCATAGCAGAAGCGTCTGCAGCAAGCCCTGCAGCAGGAACGGTGCGACCTTCGCCATGACGTCGAGATTGAAGAATTCCTGCGTGAACTGCTCCATCAATGCTCACCCCACCGATAGTTGCGTTCGAGCGTACGGGAGGCGATCACCAGTGGAATGAAGACCAGCACGTAAAGTAGCGCGCCCATGGTCAGCGGCGTCGCATTGGCGGACATCGACAGCGCGGAATTGGCGCGGCCAAGAATCTCGTTGACACCGATGGCGCTGCCAAGCGCGAGGTTCTTGGTGATGGAGATCGCGCGGTTTGTGAGCGGCGGAATGCCGAGGCGGACCGCTTGCGGCAGGATCACATAGCGCAGCGTCTGAGCGAAGGTGAGCCCTGTTGAGCGCGCGGCCAGCCACTGGCCCTTCGGCACCGAGGTAATGCCGGCCCAGAAGATCTCTTCGGCAAAGGCCGCAAGCACCGCGCCGAGGGACATCCACAGCACGATGAGGCTGGGCAGGACGATGCCGATATTTGGGAAGCCGAAGAATAATACCAGGATGATTGCGAGCGGCGGCAGGGAACGGAAAATGTCGACGAACACCATGATGAGGAAATTGACCGGCTTCCAGCCGATCGCCCGGAGCGCCGCGAGGCCGAAGCCGGCGCCGATACCGGTGATGACCACTGCGAGACCGGCAAGAATGGTAACGCCGGCGCCCTGCAAAATCTCCCAGCCGTACTTCATCGCGATATCCGCATTGAAGAAGGTGAAGACGAAGCGGTCCCAGTTGCTCATCGCGTCGGCGGCGGTCATGACCTAATGCCTGATCTGCGCGAGGAAACGTTTGGTGCGATCTTCCTTCGGCCGCAGGAAAATGTCTTCGGCGCTGCCTTGTTCGATGACCAAGCCGCCATCGAGGAACACGACCTTGTCGGCGGCTTCGCGGGCGAAATTCATCTCATGGCTGGCGATCACCATGGTGATGCCGCGGTCGCGCAGGTCCTTCACGACGGCGAGCACGCTGCCGACCAGTTCCGGATCCAGCGCCGAAGTCGGCTCGTCCATCAGGATGATCTTGGGATTGAGCGCGAGCGAACGCGCGATGCCGATACGTTGCTGCTGGCCGCCGGAGAGTTGCGCGGGATAGGACGCGGCCTTGTCGGGCAGACCCACCAGCGCCAGCATCTCCGCGGCACGGGCATTGGCGTCGGCGGTGCTCATGCCGGCGATCTTGCGCAGGGCCAGCGTGATGTTCTTCTGCACAGTGAGGTGCGGATAGAGGTTGAAGCTCTGGAACACCATGCCGATCTGTCGCCGTGCGGCATTGATATCGGTGCGCGGCGACAAAAGGTCGACATTGTCCATGATGATGGAGCCGCCGTCCGGCTCCTCAAGGCGATTGCAGCAGCGCAGCAAGGTACTCTTGCCCGAGCCGGATGGGCCGATGAGGAACACCAGTTTGCCCGGCTCCACCAGAAGGTCGACGCCCTTCAGAACTTCGGTTGGGCCGAAGCTCTTCCGGACGCCGCGCGCTTCCAGCAGATAACGGGACGCAGACGTTGCTGCCGTCGAGCTCATGAGCAGGTCGGCTTCTGCTCGGTCGCATCATAGCCGGCGACACCCGGTGCGCCATAGCCGGGATAGATGGTGGTGGTCGCCGATCCGGCCTCGGGCTCGACACCGAACCACTTCACGTAAAGCTTCTTCAGCGTGCCGTCCTGCTTCATGCAGACGAGTGCGTCTTCGAGCTTGTTGCGCAATTCAGTATTGCCGTTGCGCAGCGGCATGCTCCAGACGAGGCCCGTCTTGTAGAGAAAGGCATTCTTCAGCCGCGGATTGTTCTTCACGATCCAGGCGACGACGGTGGCGGCCGAGATGTTGGCGTCGGCACGGCCGGCGAGCACGGCTTGCGCCGCGTCGGTGCTGGTGGCGAAGGATTCCGACTTCCAGCCATATTTGGCGGCGTTGTCGTTGACCCATTTCTCGTAGATCGCGCCTTTCTGCACGGCGATGGTCTTGCCGGAGAGATCTTCGAGCTTGGTGATGGGAGGTGCCGAAGCCAGCGTCATGAAGCGATAGTCGGCGTCGACGAAGCCTTCCATGAACAGCAACTGCTGCGCGCGCTCGGGCGTGACAGTGACCACAGCAGCGAGGAAGTCGTAGGTGCCGGCCTGAAGCGCCGGAAGGAGACCGGCGAATTGCGCGCCTTCCATCGTGATCGGGCGCTTGATGCGCTTCGACATTTCATCAACGACGTCGATATTGAAGCCTTCGAGGCCGCCCGACAGTTTGGGCATGGCATGCGGCGCGAAGGTCGAGTCGATCGCGGACTTCAGCGGTTCCTGAGTCTGAGCGAGTGCGGGACTGGCAAGGGCCAGAAGCCCGGCGGCAAGGATCATTGCTTTCATCGAACACCTCCATTGGTGCGGCCAGGCCAAGCCGGCAGCTGGCTCCGCGGTCCTTGTCATGAAGGCTAACGCAATTGCGCATCGGGGGGATATCCCATTTGATGGACATCCTATACGCTCTCGCTGCAGCGCGGAAAAATCGACTACAGACCCGGATGACAATGGAATGGACATTGCGACCTTGGTGATGACAGCCGTGGTGCTTCGTTGCGGCAATGTGCGCGAAGCCGCGCGCCAACTTGGACGCGCACCCAGTACGCTCTCGGCAGCGGTGAAACGGTTCGAGCGCTCCATCGCAGCGCCGTTGTTGAATCGCGTAGGTGCCGCGAGCTTTCTCACGCTTGAGGCACGGCGAATGCTGGACGAGATTGAAGCCGCAGCGGATATCGCGATGGGGATGATCGCGCCCGATAGGGCAGGCGATGCAGCACGGGCTTTCTGCGCCGAGTGTGATGTCAGTCTCACGGCCTTGCAGCGTGTCGCATTGGTTGCGGAAACCGGCAGCGTTCGTCGTGCCGCACGCATCATCCGTCTCGGTCAGCCGCAACTCGCGCGACAGATTGCACGCGTTGAAGATGAGCTCGGCAGCGTGTTGTTTCATCGCTCCCGTATCGGTGTCACGCCGACGCCGGCATGCCAGTTGCTGGTCACGTCGTTGGCTGAACTTGAAAAAGCCATGCAGCGACTGTCACGGCGTGCGCGTGAGCGTTTTCGTTCGACCAATGCCACCATCAGGCTCGGGGCGGTGATGCCGCTCGGCCATGAAAGCAATGTCGCGCGGCTGCTGGCCTTTCTCGTCGCCGCTTGGCAGCGGGATCGGCCGACGCAGCCGCTGTTTGTCACCAATGGTACGGCCGAGGATCTGCTGACCGGCCTGAAAGACAAACGGTGCGACGTCGCGTTGATCGACAGCGACACGATCCCGGCCGATGTCTCGTCCCGCGCGCTGGTGCGATCGAAACTTGTGGTCGTTGGCGCGCGCGAGGTGCTGGGTGACCAGCCCGATGTCATGCAGGTGCTTCGGCAACAGCCGCTAGCGCTACCCAGCCGACGCACCGGGCTCGGCCAAGCCGCGCACAAACTGCTGGCGCAATTGCTGCCTCAGGCAGAGATCGATGCGCTGACAATCACGGAAATCGACTCGATCCCGATCATTGCCAACCTGATGCTGGATTTCGGCTTCGTGTCAGTACTCCCCGAAAGCGCACTCGTCTCGTTCGATGCACGCCTCGTGGCGCTGCCGGTTGATCCCGGGCTTGAACTTATCCTGTCGCTGGTCTGGGTACAGACCGAGGGTGCGCGGCGCGGCGCCCGCTCCATTCTTGCTGCCCTGCGCAACTATGCGCCGGCAACGCCAGCAGCCGCCATGATGGTGAACAGCGATTGATTTGAATGAGCGTGGCTACCCACTGCCGCTGACTATGAATTATAATTCTTGATCTTTTCCAATTTCGTGCATTATGCTGCAGAGATGCGAGCGCGGGAGGAGGGCAATGCTCCCACCTGGCGTCAATCTGCATTGGTAGGCCGGATCAACCGGTCATCAATTATTCCGAGGGGAGACGAGCCGATGACCACCAAGGGGTTTCTGCGTCCGTTGACGCGGCGCGCCATGCTGTCCGGGACCGCCGGTGCAGCAACATTCATTGCGACGTCGCCGCTTCATAGCCCGGCCATCGCGCAGAACGCGCCATTGAAGGTGGGGATGATGCTTCCCTACACCGGGACCTATGCGAAGCTTGGCCAGTTCATCGATGACGGCTTCCGCCTTTATGTCGAACAGAAGGGCGGCAAGCTCGGTGGGCGCGACATTGCGTTCGTGCAGGTGGACGATGAATCGAAGCCGGAATCAGCCACCGACAACATGAACCGGCTGGTCGGCCGCGAGAAGGCTGACGTCGTTGTCGGCACCGTTCATTCCGGCGTGGCCATGGCGATGGTCAAGGTCGCGCGCGACACCAAGACACTTCTGATCATTCCGAATGCTGGCGCCAATGATGCGACTGGTCCAGCCTGCGCGCCGAACATCTTCCGTACGTCGTTCTCGAACTGGCAGAGCACCTACCCGATGGGCAAGGTGATGGCCGATGCCGGTATCAAGAACGTGGTCACGATCACATGGCGTTATACCGCCGGTGCGGAGATGATCGGCGCCTTCGCTGAAAACTTCACCAAGAACGGCGGCAAGATCGTAGCTGACCTGACGGTGCCATTTCCGGAGGTGGAATTTCAGGCACTGATCACGCAGATAGCACAGTTGAAGCCCGATGCCGTGTTCAGCTTCTTTGCAGGCGGTGGCGCGGTGAAATTCGTCAAGGACTATGCGGCGGCCGGCCTGAACAAGACCATTCCGCTTTATGGCGCGGGCTTTCTGACCGACGGTACCATCGAAGCGCAGGGTGAAGCCGCCAAGGGCATCAGGACGACGCTGCATTACGCGGACAATCTCGATAATCCCGCCAATCTCGCCTTCCTCAAAGCCTTCAAGGCCAAGACAGGCAAGGACGGCGATATCTACGCCGTACAGGGCTACGATGGCGCGGCGCTGCTGGATATCGGGCTGACCGCCGTCGGCGGCGACTTCAATGCGCGCGACAAGATGATCGCGGCGATGGGGGCTGCGAAGATCGACAGTCCGCGCGGGCCGCTGTCCTTCAACAAGGCGCATAACCCGATCCAGAACATCTATCTGCGCGAGGTCCGCAACGGGCGTAACGAGATGATCTCGATCGCCCAGGCCGATGTCGACGATCCCGCGCGGGGCTGCAAGATGACCTGACGCATCGTTGCGCGGTCTGTCGATGAAGATCGAATCGTCGAAGCCTGTTACGCGCAATACCGTCCGTGACGGAGGCGTAGCTGCGAAGCCAGGTACGGCCTCATGCTTGATTGCGCCGGCGACTGAAGGTGGCCCGCCGTGACTGGATTGATCTGATGGACCTCATCACACTAGGCGTTCAGTTGCTGAATGCGGTTCAGTATGGCGCAGTCCTGTTCCTGGTCGCGAGCGGCCTGACACTGGTGTTCGGCATCCTGGGGGTCATCAATCTCGCCCATGGCGCGTTCTATATGCTCGGCGCCTATCTGGCTTACTGGATCACGTTGATGACCGGCAGTTTTGTGGTCGCCTTGCTTGGCGGCGTGCTGGTTGCCTTCATCGCCGGCATTCTGCTTGAGACCGTCTTCGTTCGTCTTCTCTACGGCCGGGATCATCTGGCGCAGGTGCTGCTCAGCTTCGGCCTCATCCTGGTCATCGATGAAATCAGGCAGTTGCTGTTCGGCAAGGACGTGCACGCGGTTGCTCCACCCGCGTGGTTGTCGGGGTCGATCCAGCTGACCGACAATCTGTCCTATCCGGTCTACCGGCTGGCGATCTGTGTATTCTGCCTGATGGTGGCACTCGTCATCTTCTTCGTAATCACGCGCACCAAGATCGGCATGATCGTGCGGGCGGGCTCGGAAAATCGTGAGATGGCGCGCGTGCTCGGCATCAAGTTCGACCGGGTCAATCGCTACGTCTTCGCCGCCGGCATCGCGCTGGCGGCGCTCGGCGGCATCCTGATCGCGCCGATCTCGACAGTGTTTCCCGGCATGGGGGATGGCATGCTGATCCTGTCCTTTGTCGTGGTCGTGCTCGGTGGCATCGGTTCGGTCGCTGGCGCAGCCGTCGGCGCACTGCTGATCGGCCTCACGGATACGTTCGGAAAGGTGTTCTTTCCCAGCGTGTCCAGCATTCTGATCTATGTGGTGATGGCAGCCGTGTTGCTGTGGCGGCCCAGCGGAATTCTCGGACGCCAGGATGCTTGATATGAGCATGCCCAATCTGCGGGCGCGGTTGTTCGGCATCGCCTGTTTGGCTATGGCGATTGCGCTGCCATTCTGTGTATCGACCTATTACACGCAATTCTTTGCCAAGGCGCTCATCATGGGCATGCTGGCCATGTCACTGAATCTCGTGGTCGGCCATGGCGGTTTGGTGAGCCTCTGTCATGCCGCCTTTTTCGGCCTCGCGGGATACGTGCTTGCGCTGTTGTCGCCTCGTTATGATGCGGCGTCGCTGTTAACGACGCTTCCGATTGCGATCCTGTGCTCCGGCACTGCGGCCCTGCTAATTGGCGCGCTAGTGCTGCGTACCCGCGGCGTCTATTTCATCATGGTGACGCTCGCTTTTGGCGAGATGCTGTTCTTCTTCTTCCACGATACCAAATTCGCTGGCGGATCGGACGGCATTTCCATCAACATCCGGCCCGAGATCGCCATTGCCGGCCGCCAATTGCTCGATCTCGACAAGCCCATGACTTTCTACTTTGTCGTGCTGGGTTTCCTGGTGGGCGTGATCGCTCTGCTCATAATGGTGGTCCGCTCACCTTTCGGGCGGGCGCTGGCGGCAGCCCGGGACAATGAGCGCCGGGCGCGGTCGCTCGGCTTTCCGATCTTTCGCCTCCGTCTGACGGCGTTCACCCTGTCTGGCGCGCTGGCGGGCGTTGCCGGTTATCTGGCCGCGGCCCAGTTCGGCTTCGTCGCACCGCAGATGCTTGGATGGCACCAGTCGGCGACAATCCTGGTCATGGTGCTGATCGGTGGCTTACGCTCGGTCACCGGGCCGCTGGTCGGTGCGCTGGTTCTGATCGGCATGGAAGAAGTGCTGAAGGCGCATCTCGACAACTGGAAGCTTGTCGAAGGCCTGATCATCATCGGCATCGTTATCCTGCTACCCAACGGTGTCCGGCAGATCTGGTTGATGGTGTTCGGGGCGTCGCCGCAACGCGCGGCCGAAATCAAGCCTGCAGCTGCGGAAGCCCGCCATGCATGACATTGCGCTGCGTGCCGCTGGATTGCAGAAGCGCTTCGGAGGCCTGCTGGCCGTTTCCGATGTGTCGATCGACATTCGCGCCGGCGAGATCCATGCGGTGATCGGCCCGAACGGTGCCGGAAAATCCACACTGATCAATCTGCTGGCCGGCGAACTTCTGCCAACCTCGGGTGAGGTCCTGTTGAATGGCGCGGATATTACATCGTTATCGCCGGACCGACGCGCGCGCGCCGGCCTCGGCCGCGCCTATCAGAAGACGACGTTGTTTGCGCAATTCAGTGTTCATGAGAATGTGCGTCTTGCGGCGCAGGCTCGTTCAACCGCGCCGCTCCGGATGTTTGGCGGCACGCGGTCCGACCGGCCATACCTCCAGTTGGTCACCGATGCGATCGACCGGGTTGGGTTATCCGCACGCTCGCAGATCGTTGCCGATAAACTCAGTCACGGCGAACAGCGCCAGCTCGAGATCGCGATGGTGCTGGCGACCAATCCGCAGGTCATTCTGCTCGATGAGCCACTGGCGGGCATGGGGCCATGGGAAGCGCGGGGCATCATCGGATTGATTGCGTCGCTGAAGGCCGATCGTGCGCTGCTGGTGGTGGAGCACGACATGGATGCGGTGTTCGAACTCGCGGACCGGTTGACGGTGATGCAGGACGGTCGTGTCATTGCCACAGGTTTGCCTCAGGACGTACGCGTGGATCCCAGCGTGCGCGCCGCCTATCTCGGGGCTGATGGAGGCATCGCGTAATGGCCTTGCTCGAGGTGGAAAAGCTCGATGCGTTTTATGGCGCTAGCCAGATTCTGCACGGCATCGATCTGACCTTCGCGCCGGGCGAGCAGGTGGCGTTGATTGGTCGCAATGGCATGGGCAAGACCACGCTGCTGCGTTCGCTGATGGGATTGATGCCGCTTTGTCGCGGCAGTTTGCGCTTCCACGGCCATGATATCCGCAATGCAGCGCCTGAAACGATCGCGCGATGCGGCATGGCGCTGGTGCCGGAGGGCAGGGGCATTTTCGGTTCGCTGTCGGTCACCGAAAATCTGGTGATGGCCGCGCGACCAGGCAATCACGGCCGTCAGTCCTGGACCCTGCCGAAAATCTTCGAGCTGTTTCCGCGTCTGCATGAACGCCGCAATAATGGAGGGCACCAATTGTCGGGGGGCGAGCAGCAGATGCTGACTATCGGTCGCGCGCTGATGACCAATCCCGATATGATCATGATCGACGAAGCCACGGAAGGTCTGGCACCGCTGGTGGCGCAGTCGATCTGGCAGACGCTGGCGATCGTCCGGGGCGAGGGCATCGCGACCATCGTCGTCGACAAGGATTTTCGGAGTCTCGCGAAAGTCGCCGACCGAATGGTAATCCTGTCGAAGGGCTGCGTGGTGTTCGACGGAACGCCGGCGGCATTGGCTGCGCAGCCGGACGTGCTGGAGCGCCATCTCGGCGTTTGAGCGATCAGACCACGACGACGGTCAACGCATCGTCATTGGCCGCAAGAATATTGTCGGAAAGCGGTTCCGGCCATTGCACCACGAGGCGGCCGAACAGATCGTTGAGCTCTTCTCGGTCAATGGCGTCGTAAAAACAGGGCGTCGTGGCGCGCGCGATGAAGCTGTGTAGCAGGTGCGCGGCATCATAGTCATAGACGATGTCGCTGGGAACGCTTCCCGGCTTGCGCAGCAGGAAGGTTCGCAGGCTTGTCAGGCGTGCCTGCCCGCCGTCTGTTGCGGCAAAGGAGAGCACGGCTGTCTGATGCGCAATGCGTGGGCCATCCTGCATCCGGTCATATATCGGCAGCGCATTGGCGCTGATGACATCGGTGAGATCGCGGAAATCGTTTGAGACGTCTTCGGAATGCAGGGTGTTGCGGATCGCCATGACACCGGCGGGATCGAAGCCGCGTGCTTGCAGAAGCTCGCCCAATGTCACGACGCAGCGCTTCTCAGCCCGAAAGCCTGGGCATTGCTGTTCAACACGCGCGACACCGCGCCGACTAGTTGTGCGGCAGCCTTGTCCTTGCTGAGGCCGGCCGTATCGACAATGGCGGATGCGCGGGAATAGAGCGGTTCGCGGCTCAGCAGGATTGTGCGCAATTCCTGCATGGCGGAGCGGTCGTCGGCCATCGGGCGCAAGTCTCCCTGGCGACGGACGCGTGCCATGTGTTCTTCGGGCTTGGCCTTGAGCCAGATTGTGTAGAACGACGACAATACGCGATCGAAGGTCACAGGTTCCGAGACGATGCCGCCGCCGGTCGCAAGGACGATGGGCTCCTTGCGTCCCAGCAGGCCGTTCAGCGCGGCCTGTTCCATGCGACGAAAGCCCTCCTGTCCATAGAGCGCGATGATCTCGGCGACCGATAGTCCGTTGTGCTGCTCGATCTCCTTATTGAGTTCGACGAAGCTCCAGCCGATCTTGTCCGCCAGCAATTTGCCAAGCGTCGATTTTCCGGCGCCGCGCAGCCCGATCAGGGCGATGCCGCTGAATGACATATAATTCTGGAACTGACCGTTCCCGCGTCCGGCGAGAACGTCCTTGGCCTGGGCGATCTGGTTCGGTGTCGCGTTGCGAACGAGGTCGCGAATGACCGGCCACTCCGTTGTCGGTTCGTCCGCCGGAATCAGATCTTCGAGATGGGCACCCATGGCGCCGGACACCCGGCGCAGCAGCACGATAGACACGTTGCCCTTGCCGCTTTCCAGTTGCGCGATGTAGCGCTCCGAAATTCCAGACACTTTTGCCAGCACCTTTCGCGACATGCCGCGCAGGCCGCGCATGGTGCGGACACGCTGACCGAGCTGTTCAAGAAAGGCGGTTTCGGGATCGGCCTGGTCGGTCATGTGGCGTGCGTGCTCGCAGAGGATTTCAGGAAAGATAATTCCGGATGCGATTGACAGCAACCGGAGTTGGTGACTTTATATGAATTATAATTCAAAAAAGACGATAGGGAGAGCACCGTGAGCAACGGTTGTGGAATCGCCCAAGGTGCAGACGCATCATGAGTGGGCCGTCCAGTTCTTACAATGCGGTGACCTGGCTTCTCGACCGCAACATCGATGAGGGCCGTGGCAGCAAGCTCGCCTTCACCGATACCGTGACCGAACTGACCTATGGCGACCTGCAGGTAAAAAGCTGCCAACTGGCCAATTTACTGAAGCGGCTCGGTGTCCGGCGCGAAGAACGCGTCGCGATGATTATGCTCGACACCGTCGACTTTCCTGTGGTGTTCCTCGGCGCGATCCGGGCCGGCATCGTCCCGGTGCCGCTCAACACTCTGCTGACCTCGGACCAATATGCCTATGTGCTGGCCGATTGCCGGGCGCGCGTGTTGTTCATTTCCGCGGCGTTGTTGCCGGCGGTCGACGAGATGCTCGGTCGTTTGCCGGATCTTGAGCATGTGATTGTTGTCGGTGGCGCTGGCAATGGCCGCAAGAGTCTGGCTGACGAAGTCAGGAATGAGAGCACAAGCTTCGCCACGGTCGCGACCCATGCGGACGAACCTGCCTTCTGGTTGTATTCGTCCGGATCCACGGGCATGCCGAAAGGCGTTCGCCATCTGCACGCCAGTCTGGAGGCAACGGCGACCACCTATGGCAAGCAGGTTCTCGGCATCCGCGAGGACGATGTCGGACTGTCTGCGGCCAAATTGTTCTTCGCCTACGGCCTCGGCAACGCCATGACATTTCCCATGTCGGTTGGCGCCACGACGGTGCTCAATCCGGAGCGACCCACGCCGGCCACCATGTTCGGCCTGATGCGCCGATATCAGCCGAGCATCTTTTTCGGGGTGCCGACATTGTTCGCAGCGATGCTGAACGATGAGGGGTTCAAAACGGAGGCTCGCCTCCCGCGCCTGCGCATTTGTACCTCGGCTGGCGAAGCGCTTCCGGAGCCGGTGGGGAACGGCTGGAAGAGCCGCTTCGGCGTCGATATTCTCGATGGCGTCGGCTCAACCGAACTGCTGCATATCTTTCTGTCGAATGCTCCCGGTGATATCAAATACGGCACGTCCGGCCGGCCGGTGCCAGGTTATCGTGTGCGGCTCGTCGATGACGCGGGGCTCGATATTGCCGATGGAGAAATCGGCGAGTTGCTCGTCGATGCGCCGTCTGCCGGCGAGGGATACTGGAATCAGCGTAGCAAGAGTCGTCGCACCTTCGAAGGTCATTGGACGCGCACTGGCGACAAATATGTCCGCGACGCCGACGGGCGCTATACGTTCTGCGGACGTGCCGATGACATGTTCAAGGTGTCCGGCATATGGGTGTCCCCTTTCGAGGTCGAGAGCGCGCTGATCGCGCATCCCGCCGTATCCGAAGCGGCGGTCGTACCGGAGGCCGACGGCGAGGGGCTGTTGAAGCCGAAGGCCTTCGTGGTGCTGAAGCCGAATGCCGTGGTCGAGGGCCTACGCGAATCCTTGAAGGATCACGTCAAGCAACGGATCGGTCCGTGGAAATATCCACGCTGGATCGAGGTTGTCGATTCACTTCCCAAAACAGCCACCGGAAAAATCCAGCGCTTCAAATTGCGCGATGGAACGGCAGCCTGAAACCGAGAGATGGATGACAAGATGAGCGCATTGCAATCCGCGGGACGGCTGACCATCGGTGCATCCGAACTTGAATACCGTATGATCGGTCCGCAACCCGATGCGGCGCCGACCATCATACTGCTGCATGAAGGGCTGGGCTCGGTCGCGCTGTGGGGCGACTTCCCGGACAAGCTTCAGGCGGCGACCGGGGCCGGTGTCTTCGTCTATTCGCGCGCCGGATATGGCGCGTCGACGCCGGTCGTGCTGCCGCGGCCGCTGGACTACATGCATGTCGAAGCACTTGAGGTGCTGCCGCAGCTGCTAGATGCCATCGGCTTTCGCCGCGGCTTGCTGGTCGGTCATTCCGATGGCGGATCCATCGCGGCGATCTATGCCGGTGGCATTCAGGACCATCGCATCCGCGGCGTCTCGATGATCGCGCCGCATTTCGTCGTCGAGGATATTTCCGTCACGTCGATCGCTGACATCAAGACGGCCTACGAACAGGACGACCTGAAAGCGAAACTGGCGCGCTGGCATGATGACGTCGACAACGCGTTTTATGGCTGGAACGGCGCTTGGCTCGATCCGCAGTTCCGCGACTGGGATATTTCCGACTATCTCGCTTACGTGCGCGTGCCCGTGCAGATTTTGCAGGGCGCCGACGATCACTACGGCACCATGAAGCAGATCGAGATCGCCGAGGTCGAATGCTATTGCCCGGTGGATGTCGAGATCATTCCCGGCGCTGCGCATTCGCCCCATCGCGAAGCCCCCGAGGCAACCTTGCGGGCCGTGGCGGATTTTACCAATCGCCTGCTGCATTTTCACGGCGAGGGCGAATTACGCGCTGCGTAAGCGGGCACGATCGTGACTGTCACTCCTTCTCTCGCGATGCCGCGCTGGCCCTATCGGCTAGGCAAGCAGACGAAGGCTGATCACGACACGCTGGCGCAGGCCAAGGCGCTGGTCCCGCTGCGCTATGCCCGGTTCGTCCCGGCGGATGATCCGGCGTTGCGCTACGGGCTCGCGCTCAACGATGCCGGCTTCTTCTGGGAGGCTCACGAAATTCTCGAGGCTGTCTGGAAGGTGGCGCCGCAAAGAGGGCGCGACCGGATTCTGCTTCGCGCCTGTATTCAGGTTGCCAATGCCAATCTGAAACTCAGTCTGCAGCGGCCGCGCGCGGCATATCGATTGCTGCAGGACGCACTGTCCGAACTCGATGAACTCGCCATGCGTCCGCTGGCGGGTGTTGCCGGAAGTTTTTCCGAGCACTTTCCGGTCGCGATGCTGGCGTCTGCGCTCGCGCATCAACTGGCGATCGACGAGGCCGAGCGGGGTCCGGTCAAGATCACCGGAACATGAAAGAAAATGCATAATTGTATCGGATTTCCCTAGACGCCCTCAATATCATGAATTATTGTGCATATAAGCAAGGCGCACAGCGCATGAATCAAGACTGTCAAAGGGTGGAGCATGGCCGCAGAGCAACGCGTTCTCTCGAACGGCGCCAAATTTATCGACTTCCAAACCGATCCGTCGCGCTACCGCCACTGGAAGCTCAGTGTCGATAAGGCCATCGCAACGCTCACCATGGATGTTGATGAGAATGGCGGTCTGTTCGAAGGCTATCAGCTCAAACTGAATTCCTACGATCTCGGCGTCGATATCGAACTGGCAGATGCCGTGCAGCGGCTTCGCTTCGAATATCCCGAGGTCAAGGTTGTGCTGCTGCGCTCCGGTAAGAACCGCGTGTTCTGTGCTGGCGCCAATATCCGCATGCTGGCCGGCGCGACCCACGCGCACAAGGTCAATTTCTGCAAATTCACCAACGAGACCCGCAACGGCTTCGAAGACTCGAGCGAAAATTCCGGCCAGCGCTTCATTTCGGTGATCAACGGTACCGCTGCGGGTGGCGGCTACGAACTGGCGCTGGCCACCGATCACATTATCATGGCGGACGATGGTTCGGCGGCGGTGGCGCTGCCGGAAGTGCCGTTGCTCGCGGTGCTGCCGGGCACCGGCGGCCTGACCCGCGTGGTCGACAAGCGCAAGGTGCGCCGCGATCACGCCGATTACTTCTGCACGATCGAGGAAGGTATCAAAGGCAAGCGCGCAGTGGCGTGGCGGCTGATCGATGACATCATTCCGAACAGCAAGCTTGAAGCCAAGGTCGCGGAACGGGCCAAAGAGTTTCTGGCGACGTCGAAACGTAATGGCGCCGGCGATGGCCTCAAGCTGGCACCGCTGAATCGCGCCTTCGGCGACAGCGGCATCCGCTACGATATGGTCAATGTCGATATCAATCGTGCAGAGCGAATTGCGACCATCTCGATCAAGGCGCCTGACGCTGCGGCGCCGTCGGATATCGACGGGATGATAGCGCGGGGCACTGCCTTCTGGCCGCTGCAGGTGGCGCGCGAGCTGGACGATGCCATCCTGCACCTGCGGATCAATGAACTTGAGACCGCCATGCTGGTGTTCAAGTCGCATGGCGACGGCGCCAATGTACTGGCTCATGACGTTTTCCTCGAAACCCACAAGGCACATTGGCTGGTCAATGAGATCCGGCAATACTGGAAGCGGGTGCTGAAGCGTATCGACGTGACGTCGCGTACGCTGGTGACGCTGGTCGAGCCGGGCTCGTGCTTTGTCGGCACGCTGGCCGAACTCGTCTTCGCTGCGGACCGCTCCTACATGCTGGTCGGCCAAAAACAGGGCGACAACCGCGCGCCGCCGGCTATCGTATTGAGCGCGATGAATTTCGGGCCTTACCCGATGAGCCACGGGCTGACGCGGCTACAGTCGCGCTTCCAGGCCGATCCGGAGGATGTCACCCGCGCGAAAGCGCGGATCGGCGAGCCGCTCGATGCGGAAGCCGCGGAGCAGCTCGGGCTCGTCACCTTCGCGCTCGATGACATCGACTGGGATGACGAGGTGCGCGTATTCTTCGAAGAACGCTGCAGCTTCTCACCCGATAGCCTCACAGGCATGGAAGCCAATCTGCGCTTTGTCGGGCCTGAGACGATGGAATCGAAGATCTTCTCGCGGCTGACCGCCTGGCAGAACTGGATCTTCCAGCGGCCCAATGCGGTCGGCGAGAACGGCGCGCTTGGACGTTACGGCACCGGCCAAAAGGCGCAGTTCGACATGACGCGCGTGTAGCGTCTGCAACTGGAACAGCTCGGCCATGTGTCACTCTTTGGATAAATGCAAGTCGGTGGCTTGCCCAATTCGAACGATCAGAAATACAGCGGGAGATCCCAGTCATGAACATCATGAATGTCGACTACAGCACGAAGATTCCGAACAACGTGAATCTGGCCGAGGATCGCCAGGTGCTCAAGGCGCTGGAGGGATGGCATCCCGGCTATCTCGATTGGTGGAACGACATGGGGCCTGAAGGTTTTCAGGAATCCCTCGTCTATTTGCGCACCGCGATATCGGTCGATCCCAAAGGCTGGGCCAAGTTCGACTATGTGAAGATGCCTGAATATCGCTGGGGCGTGTTGTTGGCGCCGCAGGACACCGAGCGCAAGGTGAACTTCGGACGACATATGGGCGAACCCGCCTGGCAGGAAGTGCCCGGCGAATATCGGGCGATGCTCCGACGCCTCGTTGTCATTCAGGGTGACACGGAGCCAGCGTCGGTCGAGCAGCAGCGTCATCTCGGTCAGACCGCGCCGTCGCTCTACGACTTGCGCAACCTGTTCCAGGTCAATGTGGAGGAGGGGCGCCATCTCTGGGCGATGGTCTATCTGCTGCAGAAATATTTCGGCCGTGACGGCCGCGAGGAAGCCGACGATCTTCTCCGTCGCCGCTCGGGCGATGCCGATGCGCCGCGCATGCTCGGTGCGTTCAACGAGGCCACGCCGGACTGGTTGTCCTTCTTCATGTTCACCTTCTTTACCGATCGCGATGGCAAGATGCAGTTGGAGAGTCTGGCGCAATCCGGCTTCGACCCGCTGTCGCGCACCTGCCGCTTCATGCTGACGGAGGAGGCGCATCATATGTTCGTCGGCGAGACCGGCGTCGGGCGCGTGTTGCAGCGAACCTGCGAAGCGATGAAGGCGGCGGGGATCGAGGATCCTAATGCCATCGAGAAAATCCGTGCGCTCGGCGTGATCGACCTGCCGACCATGCAGAAGAAGATCAACCTGCACTATTCGCTGTCGCTCGACCTGTTCGGTTCGGAAGTTTCGACCAATGCCGCGAATTTCTACAATTCCGGACTGAAGGGCCGCTTCCAGGAGACCAAGATCGAGGATGATCACCAGCTCACCAACGACATCTATCAGGTCCTGAAATTCGTCGATGGCGAAATCAAGCTGGTCGACGAGCCGGCGCTGACCGCGCTCAACATGCGCCTGCGCGACGATTACACCGCGGATTGTGCCAAGGGCGTCGAGCGCTGGAACAAGATCATCGAGAAGGCCGGCGTCAATTTCCGCTTCGATCTGCCTCACACCGCGTTCCATCGCCAGATCGGTGAATTCCGCGATGTGAACGCTTCGCCGAAGGGCATCATTATGAGCGATGCCGCCTGGGCGAAAGCCAGGAACGACTATCTGCCGTCCGTTGACGACGGTGATTTCATCGCGTCGTTGATGACGCCGATCAGCGAGCCCGGCAAGTTCGCCAGCTGGATATCGGCGCCGAAGGTCGGCATCGATAACAAGCCGGGCGACTTCGAATATGTAAAGATTGCAGCCTGAAACAAGCACACGCGGCGGAGGGATTTCCAGCCCCCTTCCGCCGCTGTCAGTCCTCGATGGCACGCGCGGGATCTGCCATGAACGCCCCTTTCAAACAGCACCTGATCGATCCGGAAATCTGCATCAGGTGTAACACCTGCGAGGAGAGCTGTCCGGTCGATGCGGTGACGCATGACGACAACAACTATGTCGTCAACGCAGAGATCTGCAATTACTGCATGGATTGCATCTCGCCGTGTCCGACCGGCGCGATCGACAACTGGCGTGTCGTCGCGGCGCCATATTCGCTCGACGAGCAGTTCTCCTGGAGTGACCTGCCGGCGCAGGAGGAGATCGCGGACAATAGCCCCGGGGCGGGCGCCATCGAGGCGCTCGAGGATGAGATCGGCGCGTTGCTCGAAGAAGCACGCAAAGGGCTGGGCGGCAAGCCCGTCGCGCCGCTGTCATCGAGCAAGGCGTCGGTCAATCTCTATAACCGCGGCAAGCCCGCGCTGGCCACGGTAACCGGCAATTTTCGACTCACCCATGCGACGGCCGACTCCGACGTGCGCCATATCATCCTGGATTTCGGCGAGCAGCCGTTTCCCATCCTTGAAGGCCAGAGCATCGGCATCGTCGTGCCGGGCTTGGGCGCGGACGGCAAGCCGCATCAGGTGCGGCTCTATTCGATCGCGAGTTCGCGCGATGGCGAGAAGCCGAACACCAACAATCTGGCGCTGACCGTGAAACGTGAGTCCGGCGGGCTGTGTTCGAATTACCTGTGCGATCTGCCGCGTGGCGCAAAGGTCGAAGTCACCGGGCCATTCGGTGCCACCTTCCTGCTACCGAACGATCCTTCGGCGAATGTTCTCATGGTCTGCACTGGCACGGGCTCTGCACCATTCCGCGGCTTCACGGAGCGCCGCCGGCGCGCGATGCCTGGCGCGCCCGGGCGGCTGCTCCTGTTCTTCGGTGCGCGCCGCCCCGAGGAGTTGCCCTATTTCGGTCCGCTGCAAAAGGTCCCAGAGGAGTTGCTGGGCAAGCACTTCTGCTATTCGCGCGTGCCGGGCGAGCCACGGATCTATGTGCAGGATCGTATTCGCAGCGAAGCTGCAGCGATCACATCGCTGCTGCGCGACGTGCAGACCCACGTCTATATCTGCGGGTTGAAAGGCATGGAAAGCGGCGTTGAAGAGGCCTTCGCCGATATTTGCCGCGCCGCGTCGATGGATTGGTCGGATCTGAAAGCGGCGATGCGCGGCGGTGGAAGATATCATGTCGAGACTTACTGATCGATGTTGCATCCGAACTGGCAACGACCGGTTCGACTGAACAGCCCGAATAAGAACAAAGACGGGTAAGTTGTGGGGGAGAGAAGCGATGGTTCTGGACCGCGACAATGCGGCTGGCTCAGGCAGTCCATTTTTTCTGACGCCGTCGGTTGACGCAGAACAGCGATCCGACGGTACGATCCTTCTTCGATCCGATACAGCACTGCGTTCCTATGCGCGTTGTGTCGGGGACTGGCTCGAACATTGGGCACAACAGGCATCGGAGCGGATCTTTCTGGCGGAGCGGTCCAGTCCGGATTTGCCTTGGGTGACGCTGAGTTATGCAGAGACGCTTCGGCGGGTGCGCGGCGCGGGTAGCTGGATTCTTGCACAGGAGATGAGTGCGCAGCGGCCCCTCGCAGTGCTATCGGACAACGGCATCGAGCATGCGGTTCTCGCCCTGGCAGCGATGCATGTCGGTGTGCCCGTTGCTGCGATTTCGCCGGCATATTCGCTGATGTCGCAGGACTTCGAAAAGCTGCGTGGCGCAATTCAGCTTCTCGATCCCGGTGCCATCTACGTCTCGGACTTGCATCGGTTCGGTCAGGCCCTCGCTGCGATCGCCCCGTTTCACACTGCTGCCATCATCGGTGGTGGCGCGACCGCCGGAGTGGGATGGTCATATGCTGATGTGGTCACAACGCCGGTAAGCGCAGCCATCTATCATGCCTTCGCAGCGGTCGATGCAGATACGATCGCCAAATTCCTGTTCACATCGGGATCGACCGGCGCGCCTAAGGCGGTCATCAATACCCAGCGCATGCTGACCTCGAGCCAGCAGGCCAAGGCACAGACTTGGCCGTTTCTCGAAGCCGCGCAGAGCGAGCTCGTTCTTCTCGACTGGCTGCCCTGGAGCCATACCTTCGGCGGAAATCACAATTTCAATATGGTGCTTTGCAATGGCGGAACGCTGTACATCGACAGCGGCAAGCCCGCGCCCGGATTGTTCGCGACGTCGATCGCCAATCTGCGCAGCGTCATGCCGACGGTCTATTTCAACGTGCCGCGTGGCTTCGACATGCTTATTGCAGCCCTGCGGAAGGACGATGGGTTGCGAGAGCGCTTCTTCAGCGAGGTGAAGTTCGTCTTCTATGCCGGTGCGGCTCTGCCGCAGAGCACATGGTCGGCGCTGGAGACACTTTCCATCGAGACAATCGGGCGTCCGTTGCCGATGGTCTCCGCCTGGGGATCGACGGAAACATCGCCGCTTGCGACCGATTGTCATTTTCAGGCGCCAAGATCAGGCAATATCGGCGTGCCTATTCCTGGTACGGAGCTAAAGCTCGTACCATCTGACGGCAAGTTCGAGGTGCGGGTGCGCGGGCCCAATGTGACGCCGGGCTACTGGAAGGCGCCGGACCTCACCGCGAAAGCTTTTGATGCGGACGGCTTCTATCTGATCGGCGATGCCGTTGCATTTGCAGATCCGGCTCATCCCGAGCAGGGCTTGCTGTTCGACGGGCGCATCGCCGAGGATTTTAAACTGACATCGGGCACATGGGTCAAGGTCGGAACGCTGCGCGTGGCAGGAATCTCCGCGTTGGCGCCACTGGTTCAGGATATTGTCGTGGCCGGCCATGGTGGCGAGGATGTGCGCTTCCTTCTTGTTCCCAATCTGGCTGCCTGCCGTGCCGTGTCGGGCCTGCCGGATTCAGCGAGCATCGATGCCGTGCTTGGCTGCGAAAATGTGCGTTCGTCCATAGGGGAAGGGCTCGCAAGACTGAAGGCGGCAGGCGGAGGGTCTTCCACCTATGCAACTTGCGCGCTGTTGCTGGCAGAGCCGCTATCTGTCGATGGCGGCGAGATTACTGACAAGGGCTACGTCAATCAGCGCGCCGTTCTTGCACGCCGCGTAGCCGACGTGGAAGATCTGAACAGAGGGTTCTCAGGCCGCTTGATAATCTGCGCGAGCATCGAGCAATACGCCCGTCATGCCTAGCCGGGATATCCAGAACTCGAACGATGCATCGGGACAATAAAATATCGCGTTGATGGTGAAGGCATAAGGTCGAGCGACCACACGCAAGACTCTGCCGATGCGATCAACTGTCACATGCCGTGTCATGTCGTCGTCACACACCAGCGCGGGCGCCGTGGTCAAATATGGCGCTCTTCCCCAGAGCACATGGACCGGCGCGAGGGCATTCGCGCGCTCCACGAGGTCGCCTTTCCCTCCAGGAGGCGACCTCGTTTGTTTCTGATGAACGGCTCATGCGAAGTGTTCGCGGAACATGTCTGATTCGCATGCGTGTTAAGTTGCACTGAGTTCTACTCCTGGTGCAGACCGAACTCCGGCATTCTTCTCACACAGTGAGATTTCACGCGACACACACGGCAACTCCCGGCGCTGCACGTCGTTGCATCATTCTGGTCCGTCAGGGCCGAGCGAAGAAACGTTGATGCGGCGGAATGAAAAATTTGAAATCCTATTCCGCCGATCGCTCGAACTATGAAGTTTCATCTCAGGCAAACAGAGTATGATCGCTGCGATCCGCAATCGGATTGCGCGGCACCGATGCTATCGTTCCCGTCAAATACATCGACTGGAGAAGCGAGCAATGGTGATGCGGACGATAGGTTTGATTGGTGGAATGAGCTGGGAAAGTACTGCTGTTTACTACCGCCGGCTGAATGAGCAAGTCCGCACGGAGTTCGGTGGGCTCCACTCCGCGGATATTCTGATGCGCTCAATCAACTTCGATGCGATTGTGAGCCTGCAGAAGCAAGGGCGTTGGGACGAGGCCTGCCAGGTTCTTGCTGACATCGCCCGGGATCTGGAAGGAGGCGGTGCCGGTTGCATTCTGATCTGCACCAACACGATGCATAAGCTTGCCGACGAAGTGCAGCAGGCAGTGTCGATCCCGCTTCTTCATATTGCCGATGCGACTGGTGCTGCCGTGAAGGCTGCAGGGTTGCAGCGGCCACTACTTCTGGCAACGCGCTACACGATGGAGCAGGACTTCTATGTGACGCGATTGCGCGAGGGGTTCGGGCTAGATCCCGTTATTCCGGCTGAGGCCGATCGTGTGTTCATTCACGACATCATCTTCGATGAACTATGCCAAGGCGTTGTTCGCGAGGATTCGCGCCGTCTCTATCTCGATGCGATTGCACGAGGAAAAGAGCACGGCGCTGACGGTGTAATTCTTGGTTGCACCGAGATATGTCTGCTGGTCGGCCCCGAGCATATCGATCTTCCCGTCTTTAATTCAACAATTCTGCACGCGGATGCGGCGCTGGCTTTTTCAATGTCGAAAGAAGAGCCGCGACCACGTGCTGCATGACATCGGCGTGATTGATCTTTGGATTGGCATCGATCTTGCTCGTCTCTCTAACCTGGAAGGCAATGAGGCTTTCGTATGAGTGATATGCGTACTGCGCAACGTAAGATCTCGCCGGTCCTCGACCACGTCGTCATCAACGTGATGGGCCAGCTTGATGAGCCTGCTGCGCAATATACTCGCCTCGGCTTTCAGTTGACGGAGCGCGGTCACCATACGCTCGGCTCCAGTAATAACCTCGCGATCTTCGGCACGAACTATCTCGAACTTCTCGGCTATTTGCCGGGGCGTGAAACGATGCGTGCAGATCTCTGGACACATCCGCCAGGATTGAGCGGTCTGGTTTTCAAGTCCGTCGATGCCGATCTGGTTTATGCGACACTGAAGGACAACGCTGTTCCCGTCATGGAGCCAATGAGCTTCGCGCGGCCGGTCGAATTGCCGGGCGGCGCCCAAGACGCGCGTTTCAAGGTCATCCGCGTGGCGGGCGACGAAGTGCAGAACGGCCGCACGTTCTTCTGCCACCATGATACGCCGGAACTGGTGTGGCGCCCCGAATGGCAGACGCATGCCAATGGCGCTACTGAAATCGTCGAATTTGTCATCGCCTCGCAGCAACCGGCGCGAACTGCAGCGCCCTATGAACGCATGTTCGGCGCACCGCTCCTGACGCTGACGGATGGCGGCTTTTCGTTCAGCGCCGGTGCCGCGACGATCTTCATACTCGATCCTGCAGCCGTGGCCGATCGCTACGTCGGGGCCGCGCTGGTCAGCCCGGATGGCACTGACCGCATGGTCGCGCTGGTGTTCAAGGTCGCGGCGCTCGACACGCCGCGCGCCGTATTCGATGCGGCCGGCGTTTCCTTCAAGCCCTATGCTGATGGCATCATCGTGTCGCATGCCGATGCAGCCAATGTCGCTCTGGGGTTCACGGCGTGATGGTAGTGCTCCCCAATGATTTCACCCGGAGTTTTGCGCTCGACTATGACGGCGCGCGCGTGAAGTTTCGCAACGCTGCGAATGATGTCGGCGCTGCGTTGACCACCTACACCCATCCGGCGCTCAAGGGCCCGAATGGCCAGGATCTGTGCATCGACGTGGCGCGGCTCGGTGATCCGCGCGCAGCTTCGCAACTGGTGATCCTCAGTGGTACGCACGGCCTTGAAGGCCTCAGCGGTTCGGCGGCGCAGATCGGTTGGATGCAGAGCAATTTTGCGCGCGCCCTTTCGCGCGGCGTGTCGGTTCTCTTTGTTCACGCGATCAACCCCTATGGCTTTGCCTGGGGTACGCGGACCACCGAGAACAATGTTGATCTTAATCGCAACTTCATCGATTTCGCCGCTCCCCGTCCGGCCAATCCGGGTTATGCGAAGCTTTATCCGCACCTGCTTCCGGAGGACTGGACGCCGGCAGCCCTGCAGATCTACGCCGACGCCGTCGAAGCTTTCAAGGAGGCGCATGGAGACGACGGTCTGTTCGACACGCTGGCGCGCGGGCAGTACGACTTCCCGGATGGTTCCAACTATGGCGGCTCTGGGCGCGAGTGGTCCAATCTGACTCTGCAGACCATCGTCGCCGATCATCTCGGCGCGGCCGAGCGCATCGGCTTCATCGATTGGCATACCGGCATCGGTGATTTCGGCGAGTCCTTCTTCCTGTGCTTCAACCCTGAAGGAGGCGCGCTTCATGCGGAAGCCGTGCGCTGGTGGGGCGAAGACCGGATCGTCGGTCAAAAGCCGAACAATTTTGCACGGCCCAATTATCAGGGACTCGTGTTTCACGGCATGACCAGGTTTCTCGGCGCGCGACCGATGGTCGGCGCTGTGATCGAATTTGGCACGCGTGGTACCAAGGTCCGCCGCGCCCTGCAGCTCGATCTCTGGCTGAAGTTCAAGGCCGAGAAAGACAGCGAGCGCGTTCGCATGCTGCGCGCAGACCTGCACGATTGCTTCGTGCCCGTGTCGTCGCACTGGCGTGAAGAGACTACAGAACAAGCCATTTCCATCACTCAACAGGCGGTGGAGGGGCTGGCAAGCTGGTCCCTCTCTGCCGCAGCCTGAACCAACGGAGCGAGATAGATCATGCGAGCAGTTGTCCTTTACGAACACGGCGATAACGATAAGCTGCAATTCACGGCGGATTATCCGACGCCGAAGGCCGGCGAGGGCGACGTCGTCATTCGCGTGCGAGCATCGTCGATCAACTATCACGACGTCTTCACCCGCCGCGGTATGCCCGGCATCAAGGTGCCGCTGCCTGTCATCATTGGCCTCGACGTGGTCGGTGAGATCACCGAACTTGGCGCGGGCGTCACTGGCTGGAGCATCGGTGATCGCGTGCTGATCGATCCGGTCAACCGCGTCGAAGGCGGCCTGATGGGCGAGACCCAGGACGGCGGCCTCGCCGAATTCTGCCGCGCCAAGGCGCATCAGCTCGTCAAGATTCCGGAAGGCGTCAGCTTTGAGCAGGCGGCGGCACTTCCGGTCGCCTATGGCACCGCAATTCGCATGATGAACACCATCGGCCAGATCAGGGCCGGCGAGAAGGTCCTGATTCTCGGCGCCAGCGGCGGCGTCGGCGTGTGTTGCGTGCAGCTCGCCAAGCTGGCCGGCGCTTATGTGATCGCCTGTGCCGGCAGCGAGGAGAAGGGCAAGCGGCTCACGGAGCTCGGCGCAGACGAGATCATCCTCTACACGCAGTCCGACTTCATGAAGACGATCTATGAGCGCCACGGAAAGCCGCATCGCCGGCGCTTCGTCGAAGGCGGCGGTGTCGATGTGGTCGTCAACTTCACCGGCGGCGACACCTGGGTAAAATCGCTGCGCTGTCTGAAGCTCGGAGGCCGCATTCTGACTTGCGGTGCGACTGCCGGCTACTCGCCTACTGAAGATCTTCGCTTCATCTGGACCTTCGAACTGGAGATCAAGGGCTCCAACGGCTGGGAACGTGACGATATCACAAAACTGTTTGATCTCGTCGCCGCCAAGAAGCTGCAGGTACTGATCGACAAGACCTATCCGCTGGAGGAAGCAAAGGAGGCTGTGCGCATCATTGAGGACCGTGCGGTATTCGGCAAAGTCGTGGTGACGCCGTGAGCAAGCCCGACGTCAAGATTCTGACGGCTGCCGAGATTCAGCAGATGCTGGACGTGTCGCCGTTCAATCTGTTCCTCGGCCTTGAGGTCATCAAGGCCGATCCGGCAACGCAGGAAGTGACGATGCGGTCGCCGATGCGGCCGGAATTCGAACGCCGACCGGGCTCCAAGCAATGGCATGGCGGCGTCATTGCCTCGGTCATCGACACCGTCGGCGATTTCGCCGTCGGCATGATGGTCGGGCGCGGCCTTCCGACCGTGAACTTCCGGGTCGATTACCTGAAGCCGGCTGTCGATACCGCCTTGGTCGCCGTGTCGCGGGTGCGCCGTGCCGGCAAGAGCGTCGGTGTCGCTGACGTCGATGTGTTTGACGAAAAGGGCGCGCTGCTGGCCATCGGCCGCGGCACCTATTCGACGCTTGAAGCAAAATAATAGCAGGACCGGGCGGCGCACGATGGCGGACCGGTTCCTGTCTGCAACAAAGGAAGAACAATGAGCGGTTTTAGCAGACGTGATTTTTTGATGACGACAGCCGGTGCTGCTTTGGCCTCCGGCTTTGCCGGTTCTTCCAAGGCGGCAACCGGGGCCCCGAAGCGCGGCGGCACGCTGGTCGGCACATGGGGCGGATTTGAGCCGCAATCGCTGTTCGTTCCAGCGGGGGGCGGCTCCAGTCCGTATTTCACGTCGACCAAGGTGTTCGAGCGGCTGATCCGCCTGACCGCCGACCTCAAATTCGAGCCGGTGCTGGCTCTCGGGATCGAACCGGCAGAGGATTTCCGCAGCTACACGATCAAGCTACGTCCGAACGTCACCTGGCATGACGGCAAGCCACTGACCTCGGACGATCTGGTCTTCAATGCGATCCAATACTGGAAGCCGATCTCCGCTGGCGTCACGCTCGATGCTCTGCTGACCGCGGAGGCCGTGGATCCGCTGACCGTGGTGCTGAAATTCAAAGTGCCGGTGCCAGAGTTCTTTCTCAAGTCCGTGCTGGCCGGCAAGGCCGGTCTCGTCATTCCCAAGCATATCTATGACGGGTCGAACATCATTACGAACCCGATCAACAACACGCCGATCGGCACCGGTCCGTTCAAGGTCAAGGAGTGGGTGCGCGGCAGCCATGTCGAATATGCCCGCAATGACAATTACTGGAATTCGGGCTTGCCCTATCTCGACAAGTTGGTGATCCGCTGGTGGCGAGATCCGGCATCGCGGTCGGCCGCGTTCGAGGCCGGCCAGCTTGATATAGGCACATTCAATCCGATTCCTGCGCCGGATATCGCGCGCCTGACGGCCACCAAGAAGTTCGTTGCCGAGACCAAGGGCTATTCGAATTCGGCGTGGATCACGAGTGTCGAGTTCAACCAGCGTCGCGAGATCTTCAAGAAGCGCGAGGTGCGTCAGGCCCTGCTTCATGCGATCGACCGCAGCTTCATCGCGGATACGGTTTTCTTCGGTCGCGCGCGTCCCTCGCTTGGTGCTCTCCACTTCTCGAATTCAATCTTCTTCACCAAGGACGTTCAGGATTATCCGTTCGACGTTAAAAAGGCGGCCGCGTTGCTCGATGCTGCCGGCTATCCGGTGAAGGCCGGTTCGCGCTTCAAGATGAGCCTGGTATCGGCCGGGTGGTTCGAGGAAAACGTCAAGATCGGTCAGTATTTGAAGCAGGCTTTCGAGGACGTCGACATCACCGTCGATCTGGCGATCCCCGATCGCGCGACCTCACTGAAACGCATCTACACCGACTATGACTATGACGTCGCGGTGTCGAACAATTCAGCGAGCATCGAGCCGATCCCGCAGACAACGCAATACTACACCACAGATGGTATCGTGAAGGGGGCAGCCTTCCGCAACGCCACCGGTTATTCCAATCGGAAGATGGACGAGACCGTCAGCAAGATGGCGATCGAGACCGATGAGAAGAAACGCGTATCCCTGGTGCACGAGTTCGACAAGCTCGCAGCGAGCGACGCGCCGGTCCTGCCGATGGTCGACCTTGAACCCGTGACGATCGCTCGCTCCGATGTCCGCGATCATTCGCTGACGGCGGACTTCATGGGCGAAAGCTGGGCCGAGGTCTGGCTGGACCGCTGAGAGCGGAGGCAAACGTGCGTCGCATCATCATCCGCAGGCTCGTGCAAATCATTCCGCTGATCTTCGCGGTCATTGTGATGAATTTTATTCTGATCCATCTGGCGCCGGGGAGTCTGTTCGACGTCATGACGTCCGAACAGCAGATCACCGACCCGAAGATGCTGGATCAGCTGCGTCACACCTACGGGGTCGATCAGCCGGTGTCGGTGCAGCTTGCCAAATATATTTGGTCGGTGATGCGGCTCGATCTCGGCTATTCGTACCGGCAGAACGCACCGGTGTTTGATGTGATCATGCAGCAGCTTCCGGCGACCTTGATCCTGATGCTGGCGGCAATCGGAATTGCTTTGCTCGTTGGCGTCACGGCCGGCGTGCTGGCGTCGATCAAGGTCAACACGATCTGGGATAATCTGATCTCGCTCGGTGCGGTATTCTTCTTCGCTGCACCGAGCTTCTGGCTTGGCATCATGATGACGGTGATGTTCGCGGTGAAACTCGGCTGGTTTCCGGTCGGCGGCATGCGTACCATTGGTGTGGACGAGAGCGCCATCGGCGCTGTGCTGGACGTCATGCACCATCTCGTCCTGCCTGCAACGGCACTAGGGCTTTTCTACGCCGCGACCTTCGCGCGGGTGATGCGGGCCTCAATGTTGGAGGTGGCCCGGTTGGATTTCGTACGGACGGCGCGTGCCAAAGGCCTGTCGGGCGGTCGTGTGGTCCTGGCGCATGTGATGCGCAACGCGATGTTGCCGATCGTTACGCTGCTCGGATTGCAGCTTGGCACCATGCTTGGCGGGAGCGTCGTCATCGAAGCAGTGTTTAGTTGGCCCGGCATCGGCAGTCTGTTGTTCGACAGCGTGATGAGCCGCAATTTTCCCATGGTGCTCGGTGTGCTCGTCCTCGGTTCGCTGCTGGTCGCGGTCTGCAACGCGACCGTCGATCTGCTGTATCTGCGGCTCGATCCCCGGATCAAGGCGAGGTAGATCATGCTGACATTGTTCTTCGACTTCGCCCGGCGCTTCGCCCGCAACCGCGCGGCGCTGGTCGGTCTGTTTCTCGTCCTGGTCGTCGTCGGTGTTGCTATTGCCGCGCCATGGTGGTTCCCGCGCAACCCGCTTCGTATTGTCGGGCGGCCGGAGATCTGGCCCTTCATGTCGTCGCGTTATCCGCTTGGCACGGATTCTCTGGGTCGTGACATTGCAGCGATGATTGCCCACGGCGCCCGCACCACGCTTCTGATCGGCCTCTGCGCCAGTCTCACCGCAACCATCATCGGCATCACCGTCGGCGCCACTGCGGCCTATGTCGGCGGCTGGGTCGATGAGCTGTTGATGCGCCTGACCGAATTATTCCAGACCATCCCGAACCTGATCTTCGTGCTGACCATCGTGTCGATCCTCGGGCAAAAGATCGAATATGTCACCATCGCAGTGGGCGTCGTGACCTGGACGCCGATCGCACGGCTGACGCGCGCCGAGTTCATGTCGCTGCGCGACCGCGAATTCGTGCAGGCGTGCCGCGCCATGGGGATGGGCAGTCTGCGGATCATGTTCGGCGAGATACTGCCGAATGCGTTGCCGCCGGTGATCGTGCTGTCATCACTGGTCGTTGCTGGAGCCGTTCTGTTCGAGTCCGCTGTCGCATTCCTCGGGCTCGGCGATCCCAATGTCACCAGTTGGGGACAGTTGATCGGGGACGGCCGGACGCTCATTCGCTCGTCCTGGTACATCTGCGCAGTGCCGGGTCTTGCGATCATGCTCACTGTGCTGGCGCTCAACCTTGTAGGCGACGGCCTCAACGATGCGCTTAACCCCAAGCTGCGGGATCGCTGAGATGATCATGGGCAGCAAAGCCGGTCCAGCGCCAATCCTCTCCATTGAGAACCTGGAGGTGTCGTTGTTCACGCGCCGTGGCATTTTGCCTGCGGTCGATGGCCTGTCGCTGACGGTCTCGGCCGGCGATACGCTGGCCATCGTCGGTGAATCCGGCTGTGGCAAGTCGCTGACGGCGCTGGCGATCATGCGGTTGTTGCCGAACCCGCCGGCAAAGATCGTCGGGGGAGCCGTCCGCTTTATGGGGCGTGATCTCGCTGCCTTGTCCGAGCGCGAGATGCAGCGGGTCCGCGGCAAGGACATCTCGATGATCTTCCAGGATCCGATGACATCGCTGAACCCTGTGGTCGCGGTTGGGGATCAGCTGATCGAAGCAATCCGGCGCCACAATGACGTGTCGCGTCACGAGGCGAGAGACCGCGCGGTCGAGTTGCTGCGCCGGGTGCGTATCCCGGATGCGGAACGCCGCTTCAATGATTATCCGCACCAGATGTCTGGTGGCATGAGCCAGCGTGTCATGATCGCCATGGCGATTGCTTGTGGGCCAAAGCTCCTGATCGCCGACGAGCCGACCACTGCGCTCGACGTTACTATCCAGGCGCAGATCATCGAACTGATGAAGGAGTTGCAGTCCTCATCCGATATGGGTCTCATCATCATCACCCATGATCTCGGCGTGGTTGCCGAAGTTGCCGACCGGGTGGCCGTGATGTATGCCGGCCGCAAGGTCGAGGAAGCGCCTGTGGAGGCATTGTTCGAGCGGCCGCTGCATCGCTACACGCGGGGGTTGCTGGGGGCGACGCCGTCGGCACAGCGCCGACGTGGCAGTCGTCTCGTCGAAATTACGGGCAACGTGCCGGCGCTGTCCGATTTGCCGCAGGGCTGCGCCTTCCAGAACCGTTGTCCCGATGTACTCGATCGCTGCCGTGCCGAGCGACCACAGCTGGCGCCGTTGCTGCCGCACCGTTCCGCCGCATGTTTTGCTGCCGAGAAGGAGTTATCGCGCGATGCCGCTGCTATCGGTGCTTAGTCTCTGTGTCCAATACCAGAGCGCGCAGGGTGTCGTGCGGGCGGTCGACGATGTGAGTTTCGACCTCGAACCCGGAGAGACCGTAGGTCTGGTCGGGGAATCCGGCTGCGGCAAGTCCACGCTCGGCAAGGCGATCATGCGTCTGGTGCCGACGTCCGACGGACGCGTCTTCCTCGATGGTGACGATGTCACGCGGATGCAGGCCGGCGCGTTGAAGGCCTCGCGGAAGTCGATGCAGATGATCTTCCAGGATCCTTATGGATCGCTCAATCCACGCCACGACGTCGGCACCATCGTCGGGCAACCGCTCAGCGTCGCCGGCTGGTCGCGCCGTGATATCAAGGATCGTGTCATCGAGCTGATGGGACAGGTGGGCCTGCCGGCCGATGCGATGCGGCGCTATCCGCATGAGTTCTCTGGCGGCCAGCGCCAGCGTCTCGGCATTGCGCGTGCACTTGCGCTCAAGCCCAAGGTCATCATCTGCGACGAGCCGGTATCTGCGCTGGACGTTTCGGTGCGCGCGCAGGTTATCAATCTGCTCGAGGACCTGCAGCAGGCAACGGGCGTGTCGTATCTGTTCATCTCGCACGATCTTTCGGTCGTCGAGCATATTTCGGACCGGCTGATCGTGATGTATCTCGGTCGGATCGTCGAAACAGGCCGCAGCGAGGATGTCTGGGATAGACCGGCGCATCCTTATACGGAGGCATTGCTTGCCGCCGCGCCGATCGCCGATCCGCGCACCGCACGCAGCCGCACCCGCAGCGTGCTGCAGGGTGAGTTGCCCAGCCCGCTCAATCCACCGCCAGGCTGCGGCTTCAATACGCGCTGCCCCTACGCTCAGGCGCTTTGCCGCGAGGAGCGACCGATGCTGCGCGATGTCTCCGATGGCCGCAAGGTGGCTTGTCATTACGATCTGCTTGAACAACCCGCGGCGTTGCCGCGGGTTGCGCGGGTAGCCAATTAAGTTCTCAGAAGTGGAGTATTGCCAATGCGGTGGAATAATCTCGGTGACCTGATCGATCGCAGCGGTGACCTTGATCGGGAGGCGGTCATCGATCTGATCGATCCCGCGCATCCCAGGCGCTACACGCACCGTCAGATCGACGAGATGGCAAACGGGGTCGCCCAGTATCTTGTCGATAGTGGCTACAAGCGCGGCACACATATCGCGATCCTGTCGTTTAACCGCGCCGAATACATCATTTGCTATTTCGGCATCATGCGCGCCGGATGCATCGCTGTCCCGGTCAATATCAAGGCTGCGCGCGACACGGTCGATTTTGTGATGGACGACGCGAAGATCGCGCTGGCATTCGTCGACAATGCCAATCGGCCGATGGTGCGCGACGACATTCCCGTCATCAATTTCGACGACAACGGCCCAGAGGGCTTTTTCGCGACGATCAAGCCCGCCTCGTTCACAGCGGTAGAAACCACGCGGGAGGAGGTCGGGCAAATGCTCTATACGTCCGGCTCCACCGGCCGGCCCAAAGGCGTACCACTATCGCATTACGGACAGCTCTGGGCGATCTCGACACGGACCAGCGGCGCGCTCAATCAGGATGATCGCTACATCATCGCGCAGCCGCTGTTTCACATGAATGGCCTGTTCGCCATCAAGACGATCTTCGCTCAGAATGCGTCTGTGGTGGTGCTGCCGTCGTTCGAGACCCGCAGTTATATTGAGGCCATCGCCAAGTACAAGGTGACCGCCGCCACGGCCGTTCCCACCATGTGGGCCCGTGTCGTCAAGGAAACGGAACTGCTGGCGAAGAATGATATCACCTCGGTTCGTCGCCTGATGCTTGGGTCGGCGCCGATGACCATGGGTCTGTGGGACAGGATCAAGCAGGCGCTGCCCAACGTCGTAATGACGATGGGCTACGGCACCACGGAAGCGGGGCCGGCTGTGTTCGGCCCGCATCCCGACAAGATCCCGACGCCGCCGTTAGGGTTGGGCTATCCGATCCGCGTGGAGGACGTCCGTCTCGTTAATGGAACCGAGAATGAAGGTGTGCTGTTGATGCGCAATCCGGCGGTGCTGGATCACTATCACAATCTGCCGCAGCAGACCGCCAAGGTGCTGACCGATGGTTGGTATTACAGTGGCGATGTGATGCGCCGCGATGCTAACGGCTTCTATTTCTTCGTGGGCCGTGCGGATGACATGTTCGTCTGCTCCGGCGAAAACATCTATCCGGGCGAAGTCGAAAAGCTGTTGGAGCGTCACCCGCAGGTCCAGCAGGCGGCGGTGGTGCCGTTGCCCGACGAGGAACGGAGCCAGGTGCCGGTTGCGTTTATTGTCACGCGGGAGCAGCCTACGCCGAGCTTCGACGATATCCGTCAGTTCGCCATCGCCAATGGTCCGGCATATCAGCACCCGCGCCGCGTTGAATTCGTCCACGAATTGCCGTGGGCGGGCACCAACAAGATCGATCGCAAGGCTCTGATCGATCGGGCGCGCAGCCTGGAAGCCAGTCACGGCTGGTCCGCATGAGCGGGCTCGCAGGGAAGGTCGCGCTGGTCACTGGTGCCAGTCGGGGGATCGGTCAGGCGATCGCGCTTCGCTTGGCGAAGGACGGCGCAACCGTTGCGGTTCATTACAACGCCTCGGTCGATGCCGCGAATGCGACCGTGGCGGCCATCGCCGCCGTTGGCGGCGACGCCTTTCCGATCAAGGCTGATCTCTCGGAACGCAATGGCGCGGCCGCCTTGGCCGCGGATTTTGGTGCCGAACTGACCGAGCGCCATGGCAGCCCTGCATTCGACATTTTGGTCAACAACGCCGGCGTCGGAAAGCGTGCGACCATCGAGGATATTTCCGAGGACGACTTCGACCTTCTGCTGCAGACCAATCTGAAATCGCCGTTCTTTCTGATCAAGGCGTTGATGTCGCATCTGCGCGATGGTGGCCGTATCATCAATATCTCGTCGATGGGGACGCGTTCGGCCTATCCGACCATGGCCGCCTATGCGCCGGCCAAAGCGGGTCTGGAAGCGCTGAGCCGATTGCTGGCCGTTCAACTCGGTGGTCGACAGATCACCGTGAATTCCGTGATGCCCGGTGCGACCGCGACGGACATGAACATCGTCGCGCGCGATCCGGTGGCGAGCCGCGCAGTGGCTGAGACCATCGCGCTCGGCCGGGTCGGGCAACCCGACGATATCGCAAGGGTCGTCGCCTTTCTCGCGTCGGACGAAGCGGGCTGGGTCACTGGCCAGCAGATCGATGCCAGCGGTGGCCAGCGACTGTAAGAGGCCACGCGTTCAATCAACGAGCCGATATCACGACACGCGGTAGCGAATTCATCTTAGCACTGCGTTAGCAGAGGCGTCGCTTTTGACGCCAGCCTGCTGCTCGAATGCGCAGCGATGATAATTGTTTATGCTCGCGAACTTTCAAATCTCGCAATAGCATTGCGTCACGATGGCAATGAACGGCAGAAATATTCTGCGTACACCCTTCATCGGAGGTCACAATGCTCGACGAGCTCGACCGCAAAATTCTCGCGGCACTCCAGGTAGACAGCAGCCTTTCCATGCAGGACCTGGCTGATCGTGTTGGCCTGAGTTCCACGCCGTGTTGGCGTCGCATCCAGAAGCTCGAAAGCTCTGGCTACATCAAGCGACGCGTTGCACTTCTCGATGCAGACAAGCTGAATTTGGGTGTCAGCGTTTTCATCGCCGTGCGAACGAACCAGCATAACGCGGAGTGGGTTCAGCGTTTCCGGAAAATCGTCGTCAGCTTCCCCGAGGTGGTCGATTTCTATCGCCTGAGCGGCGACGTGGATTATCTGATCCGGGCTGTGGTCTCGGACATCCGGGCCTACGACGATCTTTATCAGCGGCTGATCGCCAAGATTGATCTGCATGATGTGTCGTCAATGTTCACGATGGAGCAGATCAAGTCGACGACCGAATTGCCGCTCGTGAATGCTTTGGTGAAGCAGGGCAGGGGCGATATATCTTCGGCGGCGCATTTCCTGTCACATTGAGATGCCGCGGCTCCGAAGCTGCCGCATGGAGTGTAATCGTTCGTGTGCCGCGGGCCGCACCGTTCCACGATTTTCGGCTGGAGCGGTACGTGCCGGCCGATCGCATCTGCGTCTTCTACGGTTCGACGAGGGTCGGCAGAGGCATTATGTGGGCCAAACGAAAAACCCGCCGGTTAGGGCGGGCTTCGGCGGTCGTCTCGATTTTGGTCCGTCATTCAAAGCGACAAGCGTACTGCCCCCGCGAAGGGGGTCTGGTTCAAGCTCGTTTGAGTCCGGTGACGCGGCTGCTTATGCCGGATGATTGGAACAGGCAGGGAACAGAGCCCCGGATAGTCCCGTATTGAACCGCGATTCGCGTTCTGTTCTGCCGCGAGATGCCTGATTGTCAGGTGCCTCGGTCGGGAGAACTTATTGATTTAACGGGGGAAAAATGGTGCTGCCAGACAGGATTGAACTGTCGACCTCTCCATTACCAATGGAGTGCTCTACCACTGAGCTACGGCAGCATGCTGGGTGCAGGAATCAGCCTCGAGGGCGCCTACCAAGCGGGGCGATCCTTGCCACAAGGTCACGGGCGGCGCAAGCGCGGGTGGCACTTAGAATGCATCATTATAACAGGGGTGTGGTCGGCCTGTTGCGGTTGCAGCCGCCTTGCGCTTCGCCATTGGCGAGTCGATCCGGTTCCCCATGGCCTCGATAACCGCCGGCAGAGCCTTCATTGGCCGGATCATCATCTCGAAGTCGATCATCTCGCCTGACGCGTTGAAGGCGGTTATGTATGGGGTCACAGGATCCAATCGGGCGCATCTGTGTGCACGCCATTCGATCGACCATAACTGCCCATGACCGATAAGCCGAGCAAACCCGCCAAGGAAAGTGCAACTGCCCGTCAGGACAGGCTGCGCCAGGCGCTGCGTGAAAATCTCAAGCGCCGGAAGGTGCAAATGCGCGGGCGCGCCAGTCAGGCCAGCGATGCCGTCGCAGTCGAGGCGTCATCGGATGACGATAAGACACAGGACTTCTGTTCAAGACCCGTCGATCCCGATCGGGATTGATGGCACCTGTCCGCCGCGTGAGCATGCGAGTTTAAATGTCATCAGAATCCCAAGCATCATCCAGCGCCGAGCTGCCGGCCTACGCGCCGCGGGCGGCGCTGCCGCGTCACGATCAGACTTTTCCCGTGCTGACGGCGGCGGAGATCGAGCGGATGCGCCGCTTCGGTGAGATCCGGCATTACAAGGATGGCGATTGCCTGTTCGAGACCGGCAAGCCCGGTCCCGGCATGTTCGTGGTGTTGTCCGGACATGTGGCGATCACCCAGCGCGACGGCTTCGGCCGCATCACGCCGGTGGCCGATCAGTGCACCGGACAGTTCGTGGCCGAGATCGCGCAACTGTCGGGCCGCGTCGCGCTGGTTGACGGTCATGCTGAAGGCGATATCGAGACACTGCTGATTCCGCCGGAACGGCTGCGCGCGCTGTTGATCGCGGAAGCGGATCTGGGCGAGCGCATCATGCGTGCGCTGATCCTGCGTCGGGTGAACCTCCTGCAGGGCAGCGCTGGCGGTCCGGCTTTCATCGGCACGGCCAATTCCAGCGATGTCATTCGCCTGCAGGGCTTCCTCTCCCGCAACGGCTATCCGCATCATCTGCTCGACCCCGCAACGGACAAGGACGCCGCCGATCTGATCGCGCGCTATACGCCGTCGCCGGAGGATCTGCCGCTGGTGGTGGTGGCCGACGGCACGGTGCTGCGCAATCCGTCCTTCTCCGAACTCGCCCGCGCGATGGGCATGATCAGCCATATCGCCAAGGGCAAGACCTATGACGTCGCCATCGTCGGCAGCGGACCTGCGGGCTTGTCCACCGCGGTGTATGGCGCGTCGGAAGGCCTGTCGGTTGCGGTGTGCGATGCCAAGTCATTCGGCGGCCAGGCCGGCGCCAGCGCGCGGATCGAGAACTATCTCGGTTTCCCGACTGGCATCTCCGGGATGGCACTCACGGCGCGTGCCTTCAACCAGGCGCAGAAGTTCGGCGCCGATATCATGATCCCGGCGGCMGTGAAGTCGCTGGACTGTTCACGCAAGGACGGACTGTTCGCTCTTGAACTCGACGATGGCGATGTCATGCGTGCCAAGGCCATCGTGGTGGCATCGGGCGCACGCTATCGCCGGCCGGACATCGAGCGGCTCGCCGATTTCGAAGGTCGCGGCGTCTGGTACTGGGCATCTCCGATCGAGGCCCGACTCTGCAGGGAGCAGGAAATCTACCTGGTCGGCGGTGGCAATTCGGCAGGTCAGGCGGCGGTGTTTCTCGCGAGCCAGGCCAACAAGGTGCATATGGTGATCCGCGGCGGCGGCCTCGGCGCCAGCATGTCGCGCTATCTGATTGAGCGCATCGAGGCGACACCGAATATCGAGCTGGTCTTCAACACCGAAGTCGTGGCGCTGGAGGGGACGCAGGAGGCGGGGCTCGAACGGATCTGTACCCGTAGTCGGCTGTCCGGCGAGGAGTCCTGCGCTGACATCCGTAATCTGTTCCTGTTCGTCGGCGCCGATCCCGCCACCGAGTGGCTGGCGGACTGCGGCGTCACGCTCGATCGTCATGGCTTCATCATCACCGGCATTCCCGCCAATGGCCGCAGCGTGCAGGCGCTGGAGACGTCGGTGTCCGGTGTCTTTGCGGTCGGTGATGTGCGCTCGGGTTCGGTGAAGCGTGTCGGCGGCGCGATCGGCGAGGGCGCCCAGGTGGTGGCGGCGCTGCATGGTTTTCTCGGCGATACGGCCACGCCAACCCTTTGAGCTCATAACGGGAGATCATCATGCCGAAAGGCTGCACGCATATTTCCGGCATTCGCGATGTGACACCCAGCGCACTCGGTTGCGAGGAATGCCTGAAAACGGGCAGTATGTGGGTGCACTTGCGGATCTGCCGGACCTGCGGTCACGTCGGCTGCTGCGACGACTCCCCGAACAAGCACGCGACCAAGCATTTCCACGCCACGAAGCATCCGATTATCGAAGGCTACGATCCGCCCGAAGGCTGGGGCTGGTGCTATGTCGATGAAGTCATGTTCGATTTGTCGGATCGAAAGACTCCGCACAACGGGCCGATTCCGCGCTACTACTGAGACAATCGTCCCGACGCGGGCGACGTTTCAGTGGGGACTTCATGCACATTTTTACGATCGGACGCCGGGCTTTGTTGGGTGTGCTGCTGGCCGTCCTGGCAGCGCCGTTTCTCCCCGTATCCGCTTCAGCGCAAGCTCCGCAAAGCCGCTTCGCCACCATCAACGGCGTCAAGCTGCATTATCTCATTGCGGGCAAGGGCGATCCGATCGTGCTGCTGCATGGCTATGCCGAGACCAGCCATATGTGGCGCCCGCTGATCGCGAAACTTGCGGCCAGTCATACGGTGATCGCGCCAGATCTGCGTGGCTTCGGCGATTCCGACGCGCCGGCTGATGGCTACACCAAAGCGGCGATGGCACGCGATATCCATGCGCTGGTGGCCGGCTTGAAATATCCCAAGGTGAAAATTGTCGGCCACGACATCGGTCTGATGGTCGCCTATGCCTATGCTGCGCAATATCCGAGCGAAGTCGATCGTATCGCGTTGATGGATGCCTTTTTGCCTGGTGTTGGCGACTGGACGCATGTCTGGCTGTTGCGCGACCTCTGGCACTTCCATTTCTACGGCAAGACGCCGCTGGCGCTGGTCGCGGGCCGCGAGCGCATTTACCTTGAGCACTTCTGGAATGATTTCGCCGCGAACCCGAAGAAGTCGGTGCCGGAAAAGGACCGCGTGTTTTACGCCAAGGCCTATGCGAAGCCCGGCCATATGGCAGCCGGTTTCGAGGTCTTCCGCGCTTTTGAGAAAGATGCCGCCGAGTTTGCCGAACTTGCCAAGACCAAACTGCCAATGCCGATGCTGGTTCTCTCCGGTGAGAAGGCCGGTGGGTCTTTCCTGATCGAGCAAGGGCGCCTCGTCGCCAGCAATGTGGACGGCGTTATCGTCAAAGGCTCAGGCCATTGGCTGATGGAAGAAGCCCCCGATCAGGTGATCCCGAAACTGGTTGAGTTTCTCAACAAGTAGGATTTCGCGGCTCTATTGATCGAACGCGAAAGTCTTGAACGAAACGGCGCCTTGCACGCAAATCTATATGATGACTATCAGCCAAAAACTATTGGCAAGTTCCCGCGCTGCACCCTAAGATTTGAAAAGTTCTAAAGCAGGGGTGCATCATGGTCCTAGGAATGAGCTTGGCAACGTTCACGTTGCTTCATGTGGTGGTCAGCCTGATCGGCATCGTCGCGGGCCTGGTCGCAATGGTCGGGTTGTTGAAGTCAAAGCCGATGCCCGGCTGGACCGGTCTGTTTTTGCTGACGACGATCCTGACCAGCGTGACCGGCTTCTTCTTTCCGGTCGAAAAACTGCTGCCGTCGCATGTCATCGGCATCATTTCGCTGGTGCTGCTGGCAGTCGCCTGTCTGGCGCTGTACGGCCAGAAGCTGGCGGGGCGCTGGCGCTGGATTTACGTGCTGACCGCGATGATCTCGCTTTATCTCAATGTGTTCGTGCTGGTGATCCAGAGCTTCCTGAAGGTCCCGCCGCTGCATGCGCTGGCACCGAGCGTGCCGCCGAGTGAGCCGCCTTTTGCGATCGTTCAGGGCATCGTGCTGGTGTTCTTCGTCGTCACGACCTTCCTTGCGATCAGGAAGTTTCGCCCGATGCCCGGCGGCTTCGCCTGATCGCCGGGCGGCTAATATCACCCGTCAGGTTTTCGCCTTGCGTGCGGGCGGCTCGTCGAGGGCCGCCCGGATATCCGCAAACATGCGCCTGACCAGCACGTCCGGCTTTTCGCGCGCGCCTTGGGTCAGCCAGTTCTCGCTCGCGATCCGGATGGCGCCGGTGGTGATCATTGCCACCAGTCGCGCCCGCGTCTGACCGGTCTTGTCGCTGGCGCGCGCTGCAAGCGCCCCCGCCATCGCGCGTTCCATCTTCTCGTATTTGAGCTGCTCGCGCGCCTGCAGTGCTGGCGTTTCGCGCTTCAACCGGGCAATGGCGATGGCATCCTCGGGGTTGAGGTGCCGAGTCATGGTCAGGATCGCATTCTCTGCTGCGGTGATCATCGATTCATCAGCAGGGCGTTCGGCGATGGCAGCGGTCAGGGCATCGGCGCTGCGATCCTGCCACGCCACCACGACATCTTCCTTGGACGCGAAATAATGGAAGAAGCTGCGGCGCGAGATCTCGGCGGCGGCCGCGATATCGTCCAGCGTGGTAGCCTCGTAGCCTTTGGCCAGAAACAGCTTCATCGCCGCTTCCGTCAGCCGCTGCAGGGTCTGCTCACGCTTGCGCTCGCGCAGCCCGGCGGCCGGCGCAATGTCGGCCGCTGACGTTTTCAATTTTGATTTCAGAGGCTTGGCGGTGCTCATCGGCCTTAAGATAAGGCTAGCCTGCACCTATTGCAAATTTGCACTGAGTGCACATTTAGCCTTGCGCAGGCGTTCGTGCCGCTGATCGGATGTGGGGAGACAGAGATGAGCGATTGGACCACTAGGGACATTCCGCCCATGACCGGCAAACTGGCCGTGGTGACCGGGGCGACAGGCGGCCTCGGCTTCGAGACGGCAATGGCGCTTGCGGGAGCCGGCGCCGAAGTGGTGCTGACCGGCCGTAGCGACACCAAGGGGAGCGCTGCGATCGAGCGCATCTGCGAGCGACATCCCGACGCGATCATCAGCTATGAGCACCTCGATCTCGCCAGCCTGGACGCCGTCGCTACTTTCGCACGCCGTTTCGATGCGATGTACGCGTCGCTTGATCTGCTGATTAATAATGCCGGCGTGATGGCGCTGCCGACGCGCCAGACCACCGCCGACGGCTTCGAGATGCAGCTCGGTACCAATTATCTCGGTCACTATGCGCTCACGGCGCGTCTGCTCCCTGTGCTTCGCCGCAACAAGGCGCCGCGTGTGGTCAATCTCAGCAGTCTTGCACATCGTTCGGGCCTCATCGATTTCGACGATCTTCAGGGCGCGACATTCTACAAGCCGTGGAAAGCCTATCAGCAGTCGAAGCTCGCGATGCTGATCTTCGCGATCGAGTTGCAGCGGCGCAGCGATGCCGCAGGCTGGGGTCTGATGAGCAATGCCGCGCATCCCGGTTTCGCGCTCACCGATCTCATTCCGAACGGCCCCGGCAGCGGTGGCTTGATGGGGCTCGGAAGCCGGTTGCTGCGTCCGCTGAGCCATTCAGCCGCCGCCGGTGCCTTGCCGACATTGTTTGCAGCCACCTCACCCGATGCGAAGCCAGCTGGCTATTACGGCCCGAACGGCGTCTACGAAATGAAGGGGCCGCCGGCTCCCGCGAAGATCATGCCGCGAGCTCAGGATGCCGCCGTCGGCGCGCGGCTGTGGGAGGTCTCAGCTGCGCTCACCGGCATGTCGTTTGATCAGGTCGCAATTGCCGCCTGATTGCGTCGCGCGATCGACTGTCAGTCATCCAAAGGAAGTCTCATGAAAGTCATTCTGTTCGGTGCGACCGGCATGGTCGGGCAAGGCGCGCTGCGCGAATGCCTGCTCGATCCCGATGTCGAGGCCGTGCTCGTGGTCGGCCGCAGTCCTACCGGGCAATGTGATGCCAAGTTGCGTGAGATCACGCATACGGATTTTTTCGATCTGTCGGCCATCGCGCCCGACTTGACGGGCTATGGCGCCTGCCTGTTCTGCCTTGGCGTCTCGTCGCTGGGCATGAGCGAGCCGGACTATCGTCGGATCACCTACGACATCACCCTCGCGGTGGCGAACACGCTGGCGCGGCTCAATCCTGGCATGACCTTCGTCTACGTGACCGGCCAGAGCACCGACAGCACCGAGCAGGGCAGCGTGATGTGGGCGCGGGTCAAGGGCAAAACCGAGAACGACTTGCTCAAGCTGCCGTTCAAGGCGGCCTATATGTTTCGCCCCGGTGGCATCCAGCCGCTGCACGGTGTGCGCTCGAAGACGGCGTGGGTTCAGGCGATCTACACCGCGACCGCGCCTCTCTGGGCGCTGCTGGTCCGGATCGCGCCAAAATACGTCACCACGACGGAGAAAGTCGGCCGCGCCATGATCCGGGTGGTTCGTAACGGTTATTCCAAGCCAATCCTGGAAACCCCGGATATCAATCAGGTCGGAGCGTAAACGGGCCGATTCGGCCCTTTTTTAGATTTGCTGCCGGCCTCATCGAAAAACCGCAAATTTCGACGCTTTTGCTTTAAAGAGGCCATCCGCCCTATAGTCGGGGCACAGCAATCAGCGGGAATCGGTATGGATCGCATTCGCATCGTCGGCGGCAGCAAACTCAATGGCACGATCCCGATTTCGGGCGCCAAAAACGCGGCGCTGCCATTGATGATCGCCGGTCTGCTGACCGACGAGACGCTGATTCTCGACAACGTGCCGCGTCTGGCCGATGTCGCGCAGTTGCAGCGCATTCTCGGCAATCACGGTGTGGACATCATGTCGGCCGGCAAGCGCCCGGGCGACCATGAATATCAGGGCCAGACCCTGCATATCTCCGCCGCCAACATCATCGACACGACAGCGCCCTACGAGCTGGTGTCGAAGATGCGCGCCTCCTTCTGGGTGATCGCGCCGCTGCTGGCGCGCATGCACGAAGCCAAGGTGTCTCTGCCCGGCGGCTGCGCCATCGGCACCCGTCCAGTGGATCTGCTGATCATGGCGCTGGAGAAGCTCGGCGCCGAGCTGACTATCGACGGCGGCTACGTGATCGCCAAAGCCCCCGGCGGCCTGAAAGGCGCCGAGATCGACTTCGCCAAGGTCACCGTGTCCGGCACCCATGTGGCGCTGATGGCTGCGACGCTGGCCAAGGGCACGACCATTATCAACAACGCGGCGTGTGAGCCGGAAATCGTCGACGTCGCCGACTGCCTGAACAAGATGGGCGCGCGCATCTCCGGCGCCGGCACCACGACGATCACGATCGAGGGCGTGGCCAAGCTGAATGGCACGCGCCACACCGTGCTGCCGGATCGCATCGAGACCGGCACCTATGCCATGGCCGTGGCCATGACCGGCGGCGATGTGCAACTTTCAGGCGCCCGGCCTGAATTGCTACAGTCGGCGCTCGACGTACTGGTCGAGGCCGGCGCGACGGTGACGCCGAACAACGACGGCATCCGCATCTCGCGCAACGGCGCGGGCATCAAGCCGGTTAACGTGTCGACGGCGCCATTCCCCGGCTTTCCGACCGATCTGCAGGCGCAACTCATGGCGCTGATGACGACAGCCACGGGCTCCTCGCATATCACCGAAACGATCTTCGAAAACCGCTTCATGCATGTGCAGGAGCTGGCCCGCTTCGGCGCGCGCATTCACCTCGACGGTGAAACCGCGACCATCGACGGTACGGCCAAGCTGCGCGGCGCGCCCGTGATGGCGACCGATCTGCGCGCCTCGGTCTCTCTGGTGATCGCCGGCCTCGTTGCGGAAGGCGAGACCATGGTCAACCGCATCTATCATCTCGATCGCGGCTTCGAGCGGCTCGAGGAAAAGCTGTCCGCCTGCGGCGCTACCATCGAGCGCATCAGCGGATAGGATTCTCTCAAAGGGGTCGCCGTGACGGGTCAACGCAAGCTGATTGCACTGGATGCCGACGACCTCGCGGTGATTTCCGCGCATGTTCAGGATGCGGCCGTCAATGTTGGCGACATTATCTGGCGGCAGGGCGAGAAGCGGCTCGTGGTCGGCATGAGCCGGCTCGACTGGGATCAGACGATTTCAGGGGAAGTCACGCCGCGCCGGCTGGTCTCGGCGCTGCGCTTCGACCGCGTGCTGGCCTGCAAGTCCCGCGATATCGATCTCGAAACGCCCGACATCGCGCTGGAACTGTTCGGCATCGAATTCCATGCCGCCGAGCCTCCTGGCGGTAGCGTCGTCCTGATCTTCGCCGGTGGGGGCGCACTCCGGCTGGATGTCGAGTGTCTCGAGGTCGAACTGGCCGATCTCGGCCCGGACGATCTGACCAGCGATGCCGGCACCGAGGCCTCCGGTCTGGACGCCTGATCCGCTATTCATCCTTTCCATGGCAGCACAGGGTTGACGGCCCTTTGCCGCCGCGCCATTGAGCAGGGGGCCTTGGCCGGCAAGGCCCCGCCGGAACACCAGAATGCCAATTCGTATCGATACCGCCAGCGCCGATTTCACCCAGCGCTTCAATGCTTTCCTGACCATGAAGCGTGAAGTCGCGGCCGATATCGAGGCGGCCACCCGCGCCATTGTCGACGATGTCGCCGCTCGCGGCGACGCAGCGCTGCTGGAGGCCACCCGTAAGTTCGATCGGCTCGACCTCAAGGCCTCGGCTCTGCGCGTAACCCCTGCCGAGATCGATGCCGCCGTGGCCGCCTGCGACGCAGAGACCGTCGAGGCCCTGACATTCGCCCGCGATCGCATCGAGCTGTTCCACAAGCGCCAATTGCCCAAGGACGACCGCTTCACCGATGCGCTGGGCGTCGAGCTTGGCTGGCGCTGGAGCGCCATTGAAGCTGTTGGTCTCTATGTGCCCGGCGGCACCGCCGCCTATCCATCGTCGGTGCTGATGAATGCCGTGCCGGCCAAGGTCGCAGGCGTCGAGCGCGTGGTGATGGTGGTGCCGTCGCCGGACGGCAAGCTCAACCCACTGGTGCTGGCCGCGGCGAAGCTCGGCGGCGTGTCCGAGATCTATCGCGTCGGTGGCGCGCAGGCCGTGGCCGCTTTGGCCTATGGCACCGCGACCATCGCGCCGGTGGCCAAGATCGTCGGTCCCGGCAATGCCTATGTGGCCGCTGCCAAGCGCCAGGTGTTCGGCAAGGTCGGTATCGACATGATCGCAGGTCCGTCGGAAGTGCTTGTTGTCGCCGACGACACCGCCAATGCCGACTGGATTGCCGCCGATCTGCTGGCGCAGGCGGAGCACGACGCCAATGCGCAGTCGATCCTGATCACCGACAGCGAGCGCCTTGCGGACGATGTTATCCTTGCCGTCGAGGCCCAGCTCACCACACTGCCGCGCGCCGAGATCGCGCGTGCGTCGTGGGAGAGTTTCGGCGCGGTCATTCTGGTCGATAAGCTCGATGACGCCGTGCCGCTCGCCAACGCCATCGCCGCCGAGCATCTCGAAATCATGACGGCCGATCCTGAGGCGTTCTCGCTCAAGATTCGCAATGCCGGCGCCATCTTCCTCGGCGGCCATACGCCGGAAGCGATCGGCGATTATGTCGGCGGCTCGAACCACGTGCTGCCGACCGCACGCTCGGCGCGGTTCTCGTCGGGTCTCGGCGTACTTGACTTCATGAAGCGAACATCGATCCTGAAGTGCGGGCCGGATCAGCTGCGGGCGCTGGGACCGGCTGCGATGACGCTGGGCAAGGCCGAAGGCCTCGATGCTCACGCACGTTCAGTCGGATTGCGCCTCAATTTGCGATGAGTAATGCCCCTCCACCAGAGGATGACAGCAACAACCGCATCGTCGCGGTGACGCTCGATGAGGAATCGATCGGCCGTTCCGGGCCGGATATCGAGCATGAGCGCGCGATCGCGATCTACGACCTGATCGAGCAGAATCTGTTCGCGCCGGAAGGCGCGCACGTCGGCCCGTTTACGCTGCATATCGGCATCACCGGCAGCCGGCTGATGTTCGACATCCGCCGCGAGGACGGCACGCCTGTCGTCGCGCACCTTCTGTCGCTCGGGCCGTTCCGCCGCATTGTGAAGGACTACTTCATGATCTGCGACAGCTACTATCAGGCGATCCGCACCGCTACGCCCGACAAGATCGAGGCCATCGACATGGGCCGCCGCGGCATCCACGACGAAGGCTCGCGGACATTACAGGAAAGACTGGCCGGCAAGGTACGCGTCGACTTCGAGACGTCGCGGCGGCTGTTTACGTTGATCTCCGTCCTTCACTGGAAAGGCTAGTCGCTGATGGCCGCGCCGCCACGCGCGCGTACGCCGCAGGCGGTGTTGTTTGCCTGCGGCCAGAACAGCGTGCGTTCGCCGATGGCCGCCAGCCTGCTGCAGCAGATGTTCCCGCAGGCGCTGTATGTGAAATCCGCCGGGGTGAAGAAGGGCGAGCTCGATCCTTTCGCAGTGGCCGTGATGGCCGAACTCGGCCAGGACATCTCCAGACACAAGCCCATGACCTTCGAGGAACTCGAAGACTGGGAAGGGCTCAATTTCGATCTCATCATCACGTTGTCGCCGGAGGCGCATCACAAGGCGCTGGATCTGACACGCACCGATGCCGCCGAGGTCGAATACTGGCCGACGGTGGACCCGACGGGAACCGAAGGTAACCGCGACCAGAAACTGGCCGCCTACCGCGAGGTCTGCGACGGGCTCCTGCTACGCATCCGCAAACGTTTCGCCAAAGGCGGCGCTGCCAGCGGTTAAATAACCGCACCGCGGTTGTCGAAGCAGAGCCCTTCCGATAGGTTCCGGCCGCATTTCCAGGATCATCGCCCCGCATGCTCGGCCGCCCCAAATTCGTTCTCGCCTCCGGTTCGCCCCGCCGCCTCAGCCTGCTCAATCAGGCCGGGATCGAGCCCGATGCGCTGCGTCCCGCCGATGTCGACGAGACCCCGAAGCGGGGTGAACTGCCGCGCGCCTGCGCCAATCGTCTGGCACGTGCCAAGGCGGAAGCCGCCCTCAAGTCAGTTCAGCTCGACGACGAACTCCGCGGCGCGTTCATCCTCGCGGCCGATACCGTGGTCGCCGTCGGCCGTCGCATCCTGCCCAAGGCGGAACTGGTCGATGAGGCCTCGCAGTGCCTGCGGCTGCTGTCGGGCCGCAACCACCGTGTCTATACGGCGGTCTGCATCGTCACCCCCAAGGAAAGCTTCCGGCAGCGGCTGATCGAGACCAAGGTGCGCTTCAAGCGCCTCAATGAAGAAGACATCTCGACCTATATCGGCTCCGGCGAGTGGCGCGGCAAAGCCGGTGGCTATGCCGTGCAGGGCATTGCCGGCTCCTTCGTGGTCAAGATGGTCGGCTCCTACTCCAATATCGTCGGCCTGCCGCTCTATGAGACCGTCTCCCTGCTGGGCGGCGAAGGTTTCCCGATCCGTTTTGGTTGGTTGAATGCAAGCTAAGGTGTCCAAATCCGGCGAAAAACCGTGCCCGATCTGCGGCAAGCCCGCGGTGGAGGCCTCCAAGCCGTTCTGCTCCGAGCGTTGCCGCGACGTCGATCTCAATCGCTGGCTGTCGGGTTCCTATGCGATTCCCGGCAAACCGACGGATGACGAGGACGCCGAATAGGCTTGACGGGCATTCGCGCTGTCCAAGCCGGTCCGAAGCGGTCATTTCCCATTGTTTTGACGGGAAAATCTTCGTTCACAGAAATGCCATCGGGCGGGTGGACAGGGCCGATTTGCCTGACTATAAACCGGCGCTCCCTGGACCTGATCCGGGGCGGCGCCCAGGTAGCTCAGTTGGTAGAGCATGCGACTGAAAATCGCAGTGTCGGTGGTTCGATCCCGCCCCTGGGCACCATGATTTCAATGGCTTAGCGGTAATTGAGTTCGAGCGTTAGACAAAAATGCGATTCAGTTAGACGAGTTTGTTCTTCGTTTGCTCCCCAACGGGTCGAGCCTGCCAACAACTTCATTCATCCGGTCTGACGTATTCGCTGTCTGGGAATAGTGGATCGCCATGGCGAGGGTCTTTTGCCCGAGCCACCTCCGTACTGTATCAATGTCGAAGCCTGCCTCTATTAGGAGCGTTCCTACGGTGTGGCGTAGGCCGTGAAATGTCAGGCCTTCTCCGACCTTCCCTTCTTGCTTCAGCTTCGAGATGGCTTTGATAAAGGTCGAATTAAAACCGCTCTCGGTCCACGGTTTACCGTAGGTTGTTACTGCAAGAGTGACCGCACTTGCCTGCCGGTTCTCTTTGAGAACCGAAGCCAAGTCGGGATGCAGCGGAATTGAAACTTCCTGTCCTGTCTTGGAAGTTCTGCGCCAAATTCTGCCATCCCGTATTGCAGTGCTGGTGAGCGAAAGCACATCGGCCTTACGCAAGCCAGTGAACATCCCCAGGGCTACCGGCACCCGAAGCTGGTAAGGAACCTCGGAGAGTACGGCCCGACATTCGTCTGCGGTCCAGGGCCTATTAGCAGCCGCCTTCCGACGCGAGCGTCTGATCCGCTTAATTCCCTTTACAGGATTTTCTTTAATTGCGCCCGTTTCCCTTCCGTGCTCGCACGCGACTGACAAAACGGCCAAGGCGTAATTGGCCTGACGCTGCCCATGTCGGTCATACAATTTATCGCGCAACTGAGCGACGAACTGTGGAGTGATCTCAGTGAGCGGCATTTCGTCGAGCGGCTTCAGCAGATTCATCATGCGCCCATACCCCTGCTTTGTCGCCATCGCGAGATCCCGAAAAACAGGAGAGTTACGATACGTGACAAATAGCAAACCTAGCGTACCCGGTAGTCTCGAAGACGATTTAAGCTTGCGCTCTATTGCCGCGAGTTCGGCAAAGAATGTTCCTGTACCGTATTCGGCATTGAGACGAACCATGGTCTTACGGTGGTAAGCGTACCACTTGCCTTTCACCATGTAGCGCTTGAGGCCTTTGACACGAACTACCGTCACATCACTTTCCAATCAATTCGAGCCAGTTTACGTGGCCACTATGTTGGCCTGCCTTGAAATCGTCGATCCAGGAATCCAAATCCCGAATATCGTAGCGCTCTAATCTCTTTCCCGTACCCAGAGCCAATACTGGCACCGTGCAGACCGTCAGAAAGCTCGGTAAGCTGAGACCGCAGTAAGCCGCGGCTTGCTGACGCGTAAGTAGGCGCATCGAAGTCCGCCAACAGCCACTATGAATTCTATCAAAATCACGTTGTTTTGGCTGCATGATAGTACAAGGAGCTTTTACACTAGAGCTCAATCTGAATCGGATTTGCGCAATCGAGCGCAAATCAGTTCAGTTTGGCATCCGATGCCGCTTGCTCCTACCCGATGTTGTGTGGTTGCGATGACTTACACGCTATCCCGAAATCCGCCACCTCATCGGAATGAGCCTGCAAAATTCGCAGGCGACCATCGTTCCTTTGGCTCCTAAGGTAGCAAGCGATCAAAACGCCGAAGAAACCGTCGCGCTTCTTGGCCAGACTCTGTGTGATCACGAAAATCGTTCCAAAAATCCCCAGTGCTCCACCGCAGCTGAATTAGATTTATTGCAGAGACCGGATTTCCCTTCCGCATTTTGTACGCGATTACGGCACCTTTCTTGAGAGAATCGGGCGTGTTGCGAAGTCTATGTTCCAAAGGAAGCTTCTGTTGCAGGCGTGCAATGAAAGCTATCGCACCGGGCAGGAGTTGCTTTCGTGAAGGATGCTGAACGGGAATTTGGTGCTGCCGAAGCAGGGAAAACACGTGCGCAACCCAAATAAACCAAAGCTGCTTGCGGCGAAATTGACCGGCGCTCTGCGGTCGCGAAAGCAGTGCGATAACACCTTCCGTCAAGATCATCGTTTTCGCGATGTGATGCTCAAAAAGGTCAACCGGGTCGCTCAGATCGCTGTATTGCGATACGTCGCCAAATTGATAATTCAGAAATGCGATCAACTGAGTCGGATCTTCCCGGATGGCGTCGAGCAGTGCAGTTCTGCTCATCTCCTCGCGGCGCTTCTGCTCCTCAGTATGGTGCGTTAGAGATCGCCGTAGGTAATCCGCCCGATCTCTCCAGCGGATGATCTTCTGGACATTATCTTTCTGAATCTTTCTCGGCGATGGGTAGCTAGTACTCGAATTTGCCAAGATGATTGTACTCGAGATTAATTTATCGCGAAGCACGCTCGGTATTCTACAGGGCTTGATACTTGCCTGTAGCGTCAACCATTCATGTTCTGGAATTGTAATATCGTGATGCATCTAACACCGAAAGGAATGTGAGCGAGGTCAAACCCAGGTTTGTGCGATGGATTTCTGCGCATGCAAAGAAGTGCCCGCGAGAGATCCATGACCGCGGAGGTGTCTAGTTTTGACTAGCACGTTTACGAATCGAGCTTTTTGCGAGCTCTTCTTTGGTAATTTCAATGCGATAAGAACGACGGCGCTTGCCGTCTGGCCAAGTAAACTGCTCTTTGGGCCCTGACTTGCCCTTCTTCGCGTTGGCAAGCCGTATCTTCCCGGTCATGATCAAGTCTTGTAAGGTCAACCGGCGCTGCTCTTTTGATTGAAAAATTCCATTGATCGATTCAATTTTGGCGTAATAGCGCGCGGACTTTGTCAGACTGATACTGTACCCGCGTTCAGTCCTGTAGGATTTTATCTTTCCTCTTGGCTTTAGTGAGCGCAAGAAATCGATCAACATCCGTCTTCCACTTCTTAGCAGTACACCTTCATCATTGAGCGAATCCCTCGCAGCAAAATAGCAGGAGCTTATAGCGGCTTGTAAATGCTTCGCTGTCCATGGAAGAATTCCGAGGTCAATTGCAATCATCCCGCCAGCATAGATAATTCCAAATTTCTGGGCCACATCTCGCGCGAGATCGCGGTCATCATTCGAAATGACAGAATCAACGAAACGCGCCGTGTACTTCTCTGCATCTTTCGTAAAAGTCTTTGGCTGTCTGCATAAGCCTCCGGCATAGTGGATAAACACGGCCCCATGATTGTTGCCGCATGCTTCTTGAATCCTTCGAAACTGATCAATTCTCCATTTTGGAGTTGGCTTTATTCCTTCCGCTCTCGCTCGATCAAAGATATGCTTTCGACCGTTTGAAAGCACAGGCACGTCAATCATCCTAATCGACTCACCGCCGCGCCGCTCCTCTCCAACTGACCTGGCTAGTTCGTAGATTGGACTTTCCATGGAAGTCAAAAGAATCACATTCCAGCTTTCGGTCGTGGTTTCGAATGACGTGTGACGCCGACGTTCGGATCCGGCACTAATACTGTACGAAAAATCTCGAATTCGCTGATACTTCTGAGTTGCCGTGCCTTTCATACTTTCAAAGTCGTCAATTGGTGCCAAGCAATCGTTGAAGCGTGGCATGAGCTCTTCCTGGCCTGCGTCGGTAGAATGCCAAGTCGGCAGCATGTCGATCCGGCCGATACCGACAACCGAGGATGCCAGAAGAGACGCCATGGATTTTCCTGAGCGCGTCGGCCCAGATATGCATAGAGAGAAGCTTTGCTGCTTGAGTAAATGCAACAATGGCGCTGCAAATGACGCGGCTATTCCGAGCGTCAGGATCGACGACGAATTCGCTAACGGGGCGACTGTTCTTGCCCATGTTTTCCAAGTGCCAGAAGCTGCAAACCATCCGCGTTCATTTGAATTGCCGGGCTCCGGCAGGCCGATTACCGAAGAAGTGTTCTTGCCGACAATCCGACTCTGCACCGCAAACGACCGCTCGCCCGGAAGCCACCCAGATCGTGCAACGCGGGAAATCTGCTGCTCGGCTTTTATATTACCAAACTTCTTGAGAGATTCTCGGCGATGATCGGAGATTGGAAGGTCTGCGCCGATATCCAGCAACTTCGATTCGAGTGATTTTGGATCCGACACAAGTGAGGGTGACAACTCCACTCTTCGAAGCTTTCCATTTTTGAGCCGAACCTCAATCAATACTTTAAAAAGGTCTGATGCATGATCGTGGATTTCTGCAACTTTTCTTAAACCCAGCGTTTTCTTCGTCATGGCGAATCTCATTGTTTTCAAATGGTTTGCAGTTCGTGCGCTGCTGCACAGTGTGCACGGCTCAAACGCGAGCCTTCCGCTGTGAGGTCGGTTGCCTGTGCAGTTCAGTCACTTTGGGGTTGAGGTCTGTCTGGACTTATCGCAAACGGGGCTCAGGAATCGTCCATTCCTTTGAGCAATATGCGGTCTGACAAATGCGAATTGTGCAAGAACGTATATAGCTCGATGCGTTCCTCGCGCCGCAAACGATCATAAGAAGTGATGCGGCACATTCTTGATCCGTCTCGATATCGACGCTCTCCTATCTTTGAGATGCGGCGATTGAACTGAGTTTTAAAGGCATAGCCAATTGCAGCACGATTCCCATCCCAATGCTGAATCTTGACTGGTCGGAAGACGGTCCGCGTACGCTTGAAGGTTCGGCGGAGGCGTTTCTCCCAGCGAGGCTGATTGAAACTGCTCGTCAATAGCCAAACATGCGGTGACCAATGTGCTTGGAATAGGTCGCTGGTATGCTCGTTAAGCGAGAAATCGATGCCTCCGACAAAGACCTTTATTCGGCAAGCTTGCAGCGTGCTCATCAGGGATCGCTTATAGTCGCCCAAGTCTAAATCGCCCAAACGACCTTTGGGGAGCGACTGTGCAGGTATCAAAGAGACCACGCGAAACTGTCTATGAGGCTTCAATTCGCTGTAGAGGGAGCTAACCAGAAACCGCTGGATAGCGCGCCCGCACGCAGGACATGCGCCTGAGCCGCAACGCTTCCGGGGTTCACATGCCTTTAGTATGCTAGCACCCTCAGCATAGCCGCCACGTCGAAACAGGCGCGCCCTCTTTTCGCGCTCCGCCTCGATGGCCGCGCTGCTTGGAAGATGCTTCCAGCGAGGGGAGGCGTCCGTAAACCACCTCTCATCCGCGAGAGCCATTCGCAAGAAATCATTGAACCCTGGTGCATCAGAAGAAATCACAGTAGCGGTCTCCTTGTTTCGACCGCTGCAATCTCACTCACTTTAGGCAACTAGGGTATGAGGCGTTTTCTTTTGACCTAGGTCTAATTTATTTGACCACCTCTACTGGGGAGCGCGGTAAGTTTTCATGATTTCTAGTTGAACTTCGTCAAAATAATCGATGTCGGGGCAAACTAGTTCAATGCTGCTGGGAAATCGCGCGAACTTGAAGCGAGAACGTGATACGGGGTCAAGCAAACGCAGCAGCCGTTCTTGAGCAAAACGTGCAATGCCAAAAAACCTGTCGATTTGGAGCGGGTCGGCTAGAAAAGCTTCGGCAACTGGAATTGAATCAGGATCATCTGGGACAATCCACAAAAGTTCTTCGATTCCCTCTTCTTCGCCGAATGATTCAGCCGTCCAGGCGAATGGACCCGCAATAGCTTGCTCGCTCCATCCCGCTTTCAGAAGAGTAGACCCGGGCGTGCTTTCCTTCCTCTCCTTGTCAGTCATGTCTTCGGACGTAAATCCTCCCTGCTCAATGAAGTATCGAGCTTTCAAGAGGCTGGGCTTTAGCTCCTCCGGGCAGTGCATAAAGAAATTGACGATCTCTCCGGCAAGCAGATCCGTAGTTTCATAGACGTGGGAGAACCAACCCGCCAACGGTGATTCAACAAGGGCCCTCGCCATGTCGTCAACGCTCGGCGATACTCGCGGCTCCTTGCCGTTGCTTTTGTCATAGAGATAGATATTTGCTGCCGCGACGACGTTCGCATATCGCAACACTTCCTGATCCTCAGGCCAACGCATCCATGCACTGAAGGTCATCAAAGAAATTAAGCGATCAGCTGGGGGCGTTTTCACATCCACAATGTGAGCAATAAGTTCGTCGCCGGTTATCAATTGAGCAGTCTTGGCTGTAAGTTTGGATATCATGCTTATTCCAAAAATGCGTAATCTAAATCAGTTCGGCAGCGGGGACCTCCGCTCCGGGCATACGAACTAATTGCCAGCCGTCGTCGGAACGCCGAACAGCCGGGCAAGAACCACCAAAGCTCTGCTTAGCCGATTCAGAGGTAGCTTCAAACTGGAAGTGATCGAACTGCGATCTACTTGGTGCTATTACGGCGTTTATCGGCTCACGCCCGAAGATGTGACCGGGGCAGCAGCTTGACTCAACCCACATGCAGCATGCGTGCTGGACTTGCCGGATGCCGGACCAGTAGGGGGCCGGTGCAATCTTCGACCAGCTCGGCGGGCGGCTAACGCCCCAGCGATTGAGGAAGGTCATTGTTCCGATTTCCGCACTACCGGCATGGAGCGATCTCTGTGACCCGCTGAGGCGACGCAAGAGCCTGCGATTGCCTAAGACGCGACGCTGCAGACGATTGCCATGCAATTCGGGTCCGCTGGAGAGTCCTGACAGGCTTCGTGCTCGATGCGGCTGATGTCGCGTTCGGCGACAGTTATGATGATTCGCGTGGTCCTCTCGACCGAGTGGGAATGCGTCACGATTATGAGTGACGTCGATGGTTACTTCCCATCGGCGAGTGCCGAAACCGACCCCGCTATCGAAGAGGAGCGTCGAGTTTTCTACGTCGCGCTAAGTCGTGGCAAAGAGCGTTTGGAAATCTTGATGCTTTGTGGGCGTTCGCTGGAAAATACCAAGGTGTCGTTAAAGGCAACACCTTTCCTCGCAACAGCATTGTTGCCAATGTGCAGTCAGTAAAAGGACCCTCCGTTTATCAGAAACAGAAAAACGAGGGTGGACAACCTGCTCACCATGGAATCTTGAATCGTGATCCAGCCGTGAGCCGTCAAACTCCACATTTGAGCGGTCAAAACGCTTTGATCACGTAAAACGGTTTTTTCTTTTTCTCGCTAAAAAAGTCGCGATGTTAGCCTCCGACCGGGCGTCATTTAACTTGGAACCAAGCGGGCGGTGATCCGCTTTGAATGACAGAATGCGAACTTTGAGCGGTGCGATATGCGTCGCCGCTGACATCGATCTAGGGATCGGAAATTCCAATCTTGTAAATGAGCAGTGAGCATCCTGCTCAACGTCAATTATGACGCTTGATCGTGGTGCTCGTGATCAGTCAATAAAAATGGTGGAGTCAATTATGAGCAAATCCAGAACGACCGCGAAACCCGTTGAAAATGTAACCTCCGACGGCATCCAGCACACAGAGAAAAAGCTGAGAGATATAAGGCGCTACGTGAATGGCGTGCGTGTAACGAGCGAACTCGGTGAAATGCTCGCTCATATCGCATCCGCTAGTCGTCCAATTGCGCCGGAAAGGAAGCTGAAAAATTCGGAGTGCGCTGAATACGTCCTAGGCGTTCTTAGCAGTTTGAATTTAGCGGAGCGCGTTGATCCGGCCGCGCCGCTACCGATATGGCTGTCGGGTGACGACAGGAGGTTTGTCAAATGGGGGAAATCAAGACCCGCATGGGTAATTCGAAATGCTCGCCTCAGTCGCGCAGTCGCTAAAGCGATTGAGGAACTGGATCCGTGGGAGGCGAATGCCGCAGATGCCGATGAAAGGCGCATCCACGATATCCGAGTGCAAGTCGCAGCTAACCTGATGTCCGTTGCCGAGCGAGCTAAGAAGAAATCATTCCATTGATCGAAGCATTCGCGAGACGTTCGCAATTCGCTTTGGTGAAATATCAAGAAGATTGATCAGAGTTTTAGGATACGAGTCAGCGGCGACATCAGCCGTTGGCCCGATCAACTGTATAACAAAGTGGCCTTTCTTATACAGTGTCGCCGTTGAGTTCCTTGGCCCATCAAGCGAAGCCGGATCCAAAACGACACCCAGGCAGGGCGTACTGCACCGGTCGATTTTGCGGTCGACACGACGACATAAAGGCTCCACGGCGGTCGTCCTTGAGCAATGTTGTAAAATGATCGAGGGGCGCTACAGCGCCGCCTGGTTCGCAGTACCGCTGCGAAATTAGTACGATCAAAAGCGCCTCCCTTGAAAATATCGCGGTTTCGATCATGGCAGTCATCCAGATCGCGAGCGCCGCTGGCTGCCCAGAAGAGGAGATGATCACCAAATTTTCTATTGATGAATACCTAGCGCAATCGAACGTGCAGCGCGAATTAAGCGACCGCGTCATCATGCAGCAACAACGTCGCATGACGCTAATTTCAAGTGCCACAGTTCCGGTGACTGCGCGCAACCTTAAGAGGAGAAATTTATGAGAAAGCTCATACCGCTTTTCGATCAGAAGGGTATTCCACAGTTATGGCTCGGTCCCGATGATTGGCTATATGACGAAGATGGGCAGCCCGCGGCCTTTCTTTTCGGGGATGGCGTATTCAGCGTTCGCGGGGTTCATATCGCTTGGTGGGACAGCGCGTCGGTGCTGGGCAGCGACGGCTCCGTCATGCTGATCACGCGAGCGGGAAATCCTTGGGTCGGGGATGCTCCCTACCAACTAGGTCGATCATCTCCGGCACCAAAACTCGGTGCGGTAAAACCCAGCGTCGGCTACACGCCCGCGAAGTTTCACACGAAGAGAGGTTGGTTTCGGCCCGATACGCTTATGTATCAGGTTGCCGTGGAACAAGCTCTCAAGCAACGTGGGACAATGAGGCCGTAGACGCGTGACCGAGACATTTATGGGATTATAGTCTAATAAATATAGGAAATTGATCGTATTGACAATGGGAGTAAAATCCTACATTATCGCGTCTGTCCAATGATGGAGAGACAGATGTCAAAACGACTGAGATCATCCAATTCTATCGCCCGCCACTTACTCGAAAACAGGAGCCAATTCGGCTCCTGTTTCGTTTAAGGGGGACGCCAATGGCCCAAGCTACTTCGATCAAGAAAACGCCTGACCCGACCTTCAGCGAGTTGTTTGTGTTTGGCCGCGATAAAACGGGGCGAGAACGAGGCGCGAGATTTCTCTCCTCGACTGAATTTGCGGTCCGGGCTGCTACCGAAGACGGCTACAAAGCGGTCAGTCATCCGCCCCTCGGTTTTGCGGAAATCGCGATGGACTTGCCCTTAGGCCAGGTCAGTCCAACAGGGCGGCTCTCTATTCCTATCATACAAACCAAGCTGTTCCGCTCTGTAATGTCTGCTGAACGCCAGATTGAGCAAATGAAGCACGCCGAGCTTCACGGGATCGCCTCATCTAATCTGCTCAGTATAGTCGGGGCGCAAGAGCCCAGCGGAGCTGAGTTGCCAGCTTATCCGACAATGCCTCAAAGTTGGGGGGCGATCGGTATCGGTGATCTCGTTTTGATTCACGGCGGCCCAGAGATTGGGTGGTGGGACGCGGTTGTCGTGGATCGCATTGAAGATGTCCTGAAGCTGCTGCTGCGCAACGACCCTTGGGAGGGTGTGTTCTATCGTCATCGGAATGCCGTCGCGCTGATCAATTCCGGGGCGGCTTAAGGATTGTCAAAACTGCCTTCAAGGCCGATTCAATCAAGGGAAATGAGATGATGAATAGTACGCACGCTTTGCCCGAGTCAGCGTTGATTGCGCTCGGGCGTAATGAAAAGCAGCGCACATGTGGCGCATGGTTTTCTCAACCGAGTGACAAGCTCATCGCAGCTTTGTCGGCTATGAGGTGCCAGGTGTTCAACGGCGTCCCCAAAGCGTTGCAGGACCTCGCAAGAAAATTGCCGGAAGGTCGGTTGCTTTCGAGTGGCAAGGTTGTGCTGCCCAGCATTCGAAAGGACCTGCACGAGAAAATTTCGGCTGCGAGCGTGAAAGAGAACTTCAACAACTTGGCAGCAACGCTGAACGAGCGATTGCTCCCCGAAGTCGGCAAGGTTGTTGACGCAAGCCGAAGCGAACGCCTCTCCCGGAATTGGGACGATCTGCGACCAGGCGACGTTGTGCTGGCTCCTTTTGGCCCCGATGAAGGATGGTGGGAAGCCACGGTCATCGAACGGGAGAACAACGTTGTCACGCTCAAATACCGCGATCATCCAAAGGAGCCGACGTTCGTGCGACACGTGAGCACGTTGGCCCAAATGCACCCCGATCTGGCCTAGCAGCTTTGGACGCGGTGTACGGCCGTGTGAATGCCTGTACCAGAACGAACGAAAGCGGCCCCGATCTCTGATCGGGCCACTTAAAAAAATATCATTAATCGGAATCGGGGTGCCTCGCACCGGTGCGCATAAGGCTGCCGGTTGGCGGCGCCTTGACATGGGGCGAACGCAGAATGACCGTTAAACAGCAAACTTCGACGACATCTCAGACGCCATTCGTGGCAGGAGCGGCGACCCCAAAACATGGAGAGAAGCAATGGGCGGTCTTGTCATGAATGATCGTGGCACGCTTGGCGGTTTCACGAGGAATGGTTCATCCGCAGACGCAGACGCGCCGCCAGATTTCGATCAATCGAACTACGATGATTGGTATTATGTAGGCGATGGTCAGAAGAACGGTCCGATCTCTGCAGTCACAATCAGGCGGCTGTTGAATGACCGGAAGATCTCGGCCAGTACGCTTGTCTGGCGCAGAGGCATGAAGGATTGGTCGACCATTCGTGAAAGTGACCTCGAAGCATTCGTCGAATCTGAGCCTCCAACTATCTCTCCGCAACACATAGGCAATGGCTACGTGTGGGTTCTTGCAACCCTTCCTCTCTTATGGGGCTTTATCGACGCATCAATCGCTTATAGCAATCAAGAGGCGGCGGTGCGAACCATCGTGCTTGGTTTCCCCTATCAGCCTAGCCGAGGGCTGCCGTGGCAACTCACCTTCTTAGTGAACGGAATTCTAGGTTGGTTGGACGACCGAAGATTGCAAAAAGCTGGATACGGCACGACGTGGACCAGAGTGTTTGCTGTTTCGTTCTTCCCGGTTTATCTCTTCGTCCGCGCGAATAGGCTAAAGCAGCGGCCGTCCTATGCTATCGTCTGCATTATTTCCTTCGTTGTAGGGATGCTTCTGCTGGCATCTGCAGGCTCTTGAAACGCAAATGGCTCGATCATTGATCGGGCCATTTTTGCATCTCATTCAATCAGATGCACCAGTCGGTGCTGCGCTTCGCTATCACCCTCAATATAACGCTGCGTCGTCAGAATTGACCGATGTCCGGCGAGAAGCTGAACATCCCGGAGAGATCCGCCCGCCGCATAGACCATCTTTGCAGCCTTCGTGATAAACGTTCTTCGTCCCGAGTGTGATGAACAGCCGACCAAGCCAATCGCACGAAACGCGCGGGCAAACCAAACAACGATGTTGAGAGGCGTCACTGGCCCGCCGCGCTCCGACTGAATGACTGCCGCGCTTCTGCCCACGAGGGAGACTGCACGCAGCTCGATCATCGAGTCTCTTAGCTCGGCATTCATCGGAATCACGCGGCCTCCGCGTTTCTTTGCAATTCGGTCGTGCAGAGCAATCGATGTGCCGACGTTCCCCTCAGCATCCAAGACCATGTCCCACGTCAGCTTCGCGATTTCTGCTGCGCGAAGGCCAGCTTTAACCGACAGAAGCACGACAACACGGTTTCGGAGGGGGTGGCGAGATCGTGTCGCCCAATAGAGCAAATCGTCAGCCTGGTCGGGCGTCAGTATCCGCGCTTGTCGGCCGGGCATACGTATATCTCTGTAATCTTCATCACCGAAATATAGCTGACATCAATGATAAAAGCGACGTCCAGAGCGGCGTTACGTCGTCGGAGAAGTGTTCGGCCAGCATATAGCGGCGGCGTCAAGGCAGACTGATAAGGTTTCGTGGCAATCCTATACAGTGAGCAACCGGATAGTTCTACGGCGAAAGGCGTACTGTTTGTCACGCCTCCTAGGAGGATCGGTCCCGTTCCTCCGAAACGTAAGCGCAGGAGAATGACCCCAGACCTGTTTCTTGCGGGAAGCTAGAGTGTTAGAATGCCCTTATGGAGATGGACAAGATAAAAGCCGAACTCGACGTACTGCGGGAGTTCATCGAATTCGTGAACCGGCAGGTGGGTGTTTATTGCGACTGCCTGTCTGGTTTCCAGGGCAACAAGGTTCGCGTCGAGCGGCAGATGCCCTGCCTGCAGAAGCCAACCAGCCGCCGCATCGAAGATGGCCAGCCGGTCATCACCTATGTGAGCGTGGAAGACCCGGCACGGCCCGATGTGCTGCACCAGCGCATCATCCGGGCAGACGACTATATCAAAGTGAATTCGGAAGCGGCCTACAACGAGCAGCAGGTTTGCTGGGCGATCGTGGTCTTCATCTTCGCGACGTGGGACGAGGAGATCCGGTCTCGGATCGCGCGCATCCGGGGTGTCGAGCCCAACACGATCCGGCTCGACGAGATGGGTGACCTTCGCATCCTGCGCAAGGCCATCATCCATAACAGCGGCATCGTCACCGCTGCCGAACACGCCAAGCTCAAGAAGATGACCGATATCTGCCAGCCCGATATGAAACTGGCCTTCACCCACGATCAGATGCACACTCTATTTGTGCATGTGAAGCGGTCTATCGGCCGGCTCATGACGTGGCCTTTCGCCCATTTGCCCGGTGCGCCCGACCCGGACTCGATAGTCGGCGTGGCGATTTCCAAACATCGATGACCCGGTCTGCCGTCCTGAAGTTTGTCGGAATGGCGACCTTGATCCCGGGCCAGTAATACGCGGGCGCGACGCTGGCTATTGCCTGGGTAACCAAAAGACATTGCGTCCGACGAAATGTGGCAAACCCTCGACTCCCAATGCCTGGGGTGGCATCGTGAGGCAAAAATTGGGGGAAATACGATGGCTGCACCGCTTTCCGCGCATGAACACGCGATCGCCAAAATCTTTGGCGGTGACTATGTTTTTCATATTCCGGGGTTTCAACGGCCTTATTCCTGGACGACGGAGCAGGCTCGCGACCTGCTTGAAGATTTCCTCACTTTCATGAACGACGACGATCCGGGCGATACGCAGACGCCTTTCTTTTTGGGCAGCATCGTCCTGACCAAACCAGAGAACAACCCGCACAGCGATGTGATCGACGGCCAACAGCGCCTGACTACCATCACATTGCTTTTGTCAGCTCTCCGAGCCCACCTTTCCTCCGCCGAAGGCAAAGGCATAACCCAGCTGATCTACGAACAGGGCAACCCGATCCTGCGCACGGAGGATCGATTTCGGCTGTCGCTACGCTCACGTGATGAGGAATTCTTCCAGAACCATGTGCAGCGCGAGGGCGGTTTCGCCAAGCTTATCGCGTTGGGTGACCAGACTTCCGATAGCCGTCAAAATCTTCGAAACAATGCCCTGTTGTTCGACGAAAGACTCAAGGAACTGAAGGTGCCGGAGCGCCTTGCATTGGCGCAATTCATCGCTACGCGCTGTTTCCTTGTCGTCGTATCAACGCCTGATCTGGACTCTGCCTATCGCATATTCCAGGTTCTGAATAGTCGCGGCCTGCCGTTGGCCCCCGGCGATATTCTGAAAGCGCAAATCGTCGGTGCCATCGAAGAGGGACAGCGGGACGCCTATACTCGCAAGTGGGAAGACCTGGAGGAAAGCCTTGGCCGGGAGGAATTCAGCGAGTTATTGAGCCATGTGCGAATGATCTATCGCAAGGCCAAACCGAAAGGCACGGTCCTCAAGGAGTTCAATGATCATGTCGCGAAAGACCACAAGCCCAAGCAGGTCATCGACGACATACTCATTCCTATGGGAGAGGTTTTCCGGGAATTGACGAACGCGGAGTATGTCAGCAGCGAGCGAGCGGAAGTCATCAACGAATATCTGAGGTGGCTCAACAGGCTGGAATTTACTGATTGGCTCCCTCCGGCGCTGGCATTTGCTGCAAAGAACAGAAGCAAGCCTAAAGCCATGGAGACTTTCTTCAAGGACCTGGAGCGACTGGCTTATTCGATGCTCGTCCGCAAGAGCAGCATAAATGACCGTATCGACGCCTTCTCGAAGCTGACCCGTGAGGTCGAGAACGGTGATGATCTTGGGGCTTCGAAATCCGCACTCCAATTATCGAGCAAGGCGCAAGCTGCAACATACAAGGTTCTAAGCGGGCCTCTGTACGACACGCTTGCGGCCCGGGCACGATCCGCAGTCCTGCTTCGTCTGGATGGGCTCGTCTCGGGCGGCGGCGCGACCTATGATTACGCAACAATTACGGTCGAGCATGTCCTTCCTCAAACGCCAAAAGCGGGTTCGGCGTGGCTGACGTGGTTTCCCGATGCGGACAAGCGCCTTGAGGTGGTTCACACCTTGGGCAACCTTGCGCTGCTCACCCGGAAAAAGAATGCCTCGGCGAGCAACTGGGAGTTTGACCGCAAGAAAACGTCCTATTTCTCCAAGGGCGGCGTGTCACCATTCCCGATCACGACGCAGGTGCTTGAGCACAACGACTGGACGCCAAAAGTCGTTGCTGCACGACAGAAGGAGCTGTGTGACAAGCTCGAGAACCACTGGCGATTGGAAGGCCGTAAAGCAGCCTGAAGCGATTATTACGGGCGAATTATGAAACGCGGGAACGCAAACATATTTCTGGAAGCATACTCCCAATGACCAGCCTTAAAGAGACGATCGTCGAGAAATTCCTGTCTGATCTTGCCGCGAAACAGGCGCTGAATGACGGAAAACTCGAAGCGTTCCGAAAGCTTCTTGCGGAGAATCCAAAGGTCAAAGCCGACGAATTCTTGAAGATATTCGCGGACGACGAGAGTGATTTCGCATGATCAAATTAATCTCTGCCCACATTGAGGAAGTTCGCGGCATTCGCAAACTCGACATAACCTTTGATCAAACGAATTTTGCGATCTCCGGACCTAACGGCTCAGGCAAGAGTGGCGTTATTGACGCGATCGAGTTTGGCCTTACCGGAGAGATGGTCCGCCTTCAGGGGCGCGGCACCAAGGGGCTGTCAGTCGCGGAACATGGACCGCACGTGGATAAAACCAAGTTTCCTGATGCGGCGTTTGTCGAACTCAAGGTCTTCATTCCGGCTCTCAACAAGGGTGCCACTATCCATCGCAAGGTTTCTGCGCCGAAGAAGCCAAAAATTGTTCCCAACGATCACGATATAAAAGCGGCACTCGCTGATATTGCAGCGCATCCGGAGATCACCCTTTCACGTCGTGAGATCCTCCGCTTCATCCTGGTAGAACCGACCGCTCGGTCGGAAGAAATACAGGCAATCCTCAAGCTTGACGATATTGGTCAAATCCGCAGCAGCCTGAATACTGCGCAGAACCGGCTTCAGACCGCCCACAAGGCCGCGGAAAATAACGTACGGTCTAGCCGTGACACCTTGCAGCGGCACCTCCAGATTCCGGCGTTTCAGGCAGCTGAAATCCTGGCGGCAATCAATCCGCGTCGCAAAATATTGGGGCTTGGCTCCATTGAAGCCTTGGCTGCAGACACAGAGCTCGATGCGGGCCTCACGGACACGGCAAAAGCGCCGGAATTCAACAAGCAATCGGTTCTGCGCGATCTGCATGCGCTTGAACAGGCTGTCACGACTCTTCCAGCCACCGGGGCGGACAACGTTGCCTCCATCCTGTCTGTGCTCGGCACTCTGGAAGCCGATCCTTCTTTTCTGGATATTCTCAACCGGCGTGAGCTGATCGAAAAAGGTCTCAACCTCGTTGATGGGGCTGACTGCCCACTCTGCGATAAACCCTGGGATGGCGAAAATCACCTGCGCGCGCATTTGACGGCTAAATTGGCCAAATCATCCGAAGCAGCGCGCCTTCGCGCGACGCTAGTCGCGGCGGGAAGCGAGCTTTCGCGAGACGCCACGAAGCTGAGCTCGCTTCTTGGGCTTGTCCAATCGGCTGCGGTTAGCTTGGACGATGCTTCGACAGAGGCAATTATCGAAGCATGGGTCGCAGACCTTGGACAGCTCCGAGGCCAACTTGCGCGCTTTGAGGGATTGCTGGAGCTTAAGCCGAGGCTGCAAGCCGGATGGTACTCGATACCAGGTGATTTGGTTGAAAAGCTGAGCGGTTTAAGGAAAACCATTGAGGCCAGGCCGGACCAGACTGCAACGGCGGATGCCCGAACATTTCTGCTGACAGCCCAGTTGCGGTTAAACGATTACCGTAACGCCATGCGCCAGAATAAGCGCGCAGAGGCGACAAGCAATATTTCGAAACTGGCCTACGAAGCCTATTGCGGAGCCATGGAGACGGAGCTTAATGCCCTGTACGAAAGCGTGGAGAACGATTTCAGTTCGTTCTATCGAACAATCAACGAAGGTGACGAGCTGAAGTTCGCGGCCAAACTTACGCCAAGCGAAGGCAAGCTCGATTTCTCTGTGAACTTCTATGAGCGCGGACTGTTTCCGCCTGCGGCCTTTCATAGCGAAGGGCATCAGGACGGCATGGGCGTCTGCCTATATCTTGCTCTGATGAAACGTCTGCTTGCAGACCGCTTCACGATCGCTCTGCTTGATGATGTCGTTATGTCAGTGGATACGGATCACCGATATCAGTTCTGCAAACTGCTAAAGTCCGAATTTCCGAATACGCAGTTCATTATTACAACCCATGATCGCGTATGGGCGGAGCAGATGCGGTCAGCAGGCCTCGTCACGTCCAAGACCTCTTTGGCCTTTCATAGCTGGACGGTCGATACCGGACCACTTGTTGAATCAAATGTCGAGATCTGGGATGAAATCGCGGGATCACTCGCGAAGGGCAAGGTCGAGGCCGCAGCGGCAGCCCTTCGACATCACCTCGAATACGTCGCGCGGCTTCTTGCCAATGACCTTGGAGCCCAGCCGGTTTTCAAATCAGACGGACAATACGAACTCGGCGAACTGATGCCGAGTGTGCTTGTCCGTCTTAGAGACCTATGCGGCAAAGCGGCGGATGCTGCCCAGTCTTGGGGACATGATGCCGATAAACAAGCAGCCCTCGACCGGAAAACGAAGCTTTCGGGCTGCAACGGCGCTGTGAGCATTGAGCAATGGGCGGTCAACAAGGCGGTCCATTACAACGCATGGGCAAATTTCGGCCGCAAGGATTTCGAGCCCGTGGTAACCGCTTTTCGGGAACTCCTGGACTGCTTTCGCTGTAGTGAATGCGACACGTGGCTTCACATTACTCCGCGCGGCGCACCTGAAGTGGTCCGTTGCTCGTGCAGCAAAGTGAGCCTGAATTTGAAACGAAAAGCCAAATAGCGAACCACTTGGCTGACACATGACCGATCTCAAACAGTTCAGCGAAGATACGTTCAAGGCGGCGCAAAGCCCGGCAAACTGGCTGCTTAGTGCCGAGCGACTGCGCGATGGTGCAGAGGCGATCCTGACCCACGAACAGGCTTTGGAAGTCGATTTCCTGCGGGCCTATGACGCCGCCACGAAGGAAGCAGCGGCGATAGCGTATAGCGAAGGAAGACATGCAGGCGTCGCTGATATCGAGGCGCGCGCTCCAAATTACCCTGCGGCGCAGCTTCTCTATGGGTACGCCCTTGAAAATCTGTTCAAGGGAATCTGGATTGCAAAGGACCGCTCGCTGATCTCCAAAGGTAAACTAAACCGCAAGCTGAAAGCGCACGACCTGACAAAATTGGCAGAGCTCGCGGGCTTTGTCCTTCACACACAGGAGACACCGGTCGTACAGGCGCTTTCAAAGCTTACGGTATGGGCGGGCCGCTACCCGGTCGCACTGTTCGAGAGGGAATTCACATCCACGCCGAATGCCGACGAGTTGCTCGACTATGGGGCGCGCCATCCGATCGTCAGAGCCCTGTACGAACGGGGCCATGCTAAGTTGACCGCGTTACTGCCGAATCCGATCACAAACCGGCATGGTGCAGTCGCGGTCTTCCGCCAGCCGGGGACGTACGCATGACCGATCGAGCGACCGTCTCATGGCTAAGCGACGGCGAGAAATACGCGCTGTTGGGCCTCAACATCAAAAGCGACCCGACGGGGTTTTCCGCCGAACAAATTTCGCCCGAGCTTGCGGTTCTGACGCAATCCTCGTTCAAGATGCCGTCGCACTGGCGCGAATGGCTGGGAAGTATCCGCGCAGAGGAAGTCGAGGATTGCGATCTCTTCATTCTCACCAAGCTTCAATCAAAGCACCCCGGTGTGCTCGACGACGAAAATCAGGAGCTTCAGGCACGGGTCTGGGGTTTTTATCGCGGGTTGTTACTGACAAGCCGGTTCGCTACCGCACACAAGCCTGTGATCTTGACGGGGTCGCGCGAGGACAATGAAGTCGGCGTCCGTCAGGCGCAGGATCTGGAAACGCCCGCTGAGTGCGTTTTCCGCTTCTATCCCGAGGTCTCGCAAGCAGACCTGAGGCAGGCTGCTGAAGTTGCCATGCAGCTCGGCAAGATTGGCGAGGCTGCGAAGAGCAACAGCTTTTGGCGTCTGTTTCGAGTTCTGCAACTCTATGTCTCCACTCGCCCCGAACGTCAGATGCTCCACCGTTTGCATCAATATGCGCGGTGCGTTGACGGTCTCATCCTGTCGCGACCAGGTAAGGGTGCCAGCGATTTCATGAGCAGGACCGAGTTGTTTATTGGAGCGGGTCATGCCGACGTGATGGGCGAAATCTACGCGGATCGCAGTGCTGTCGAGCATTTGCATGAAGACAGGTTGCTGGAGCCGTTCGAGCGGACGAAGCGGCTTGAACTGGTGCGAAAGGAAGCGATCATCGAGTACGTCGCGCGCACGGTCCAGCAGCGGATCGTCCTGAACGAACATCTATGGCTGCATTTCGCCAACCGAGAGGGGCTTGAAACGTTCTGGGCGATGCGGCCCGACCAGCGGAGGGCCGTCTGGGGCGATCCGATCAATCCGCTTGAGGCGCTCGCAGAATTTGAACCGAAGGATATCCAAGATGGTGATTTGGGCGCTTGATTCCGACTTAGTGGAGCGTTTTGGCCCGATTAGGGGCCATGGCCAGATGCTCGCCCGACGGTCAGCTTTTACCTAGCGACGCCTTGATTCCAAGTTCGCTGCGATGCGGCGAGCATGATGTACGTCAATTCTGACATGGTGTTCCCTTGCAAGGTTGGCAGCTTAGGTTGTGTATAGGTAGCCGATTCCACTGCATCGCGACCTTAAGCGCGCCTAATAGCGTCATTTCGGTCTGTCGATCGCCTCAACGCGAAATCTTTGAAGGGTTGAACGTGACGCCCGATAGAATTGATCTTCAGCGCATTAGGGTCTTTGGGGGGTCGCAAAACCATGCATTTGAAGAATTGTGCTCGCAACTCGCAGCGTTAGAGCCGCGCAGTGACGGCGATGTTTTCTTTCGCAAAGGTGTTGGTGCCGACGCCGGGGTGGAATGTTTTATTCGGCATCGCAACCGCGACGAAACGGGATGGCAAGCCAAGTTCTTTTTTGAATTCGGCTCGGGGCAAGTTGGCCAGCTTGACGAATCAATCGAACAGGCTCTTGCGAAGCATCCGCGTCTGAAGCGCTATATCGTCTGTATACCATTCGATCTGTTCGACCAGCGTTCGGGCAAAGCAATGAGCCAGTTGGCCCGCTGGGAAGCTTGGGTCAATAAGTGGAAAACGAAGGCTGCCGGTAACAAGCGCAGGATTTCAATTGAGCTGTGGAGCAAGAGCGCCATCGTCGAGCGGCTGGGCCGGGACAATCCGCTTTATTCGGGACGCTCAGTCTTCTGGTTCGACGACACATTTCTCACGACGCGATGGTTCGCAGAACGGTTCGAGCGGGCGCGCGCGAGTCTCGGACAGCGCTACACGCCTGACACGAATGTTGAACTGCCCATCCGGCATGCGATCCTTGGCTTCTGTCGCGACCCTTCTGTTCTTGATGAGGTCGACCGCTGGGGCCAAGAACTTGAAACGACGCGGCACAGCGCGATACGAGATCTCCGATCGCTCCAATCTATCAGCGCACTCGCCGTCGAAACCGCGGATCTAGAGAAGACGACCGCGTCATTGAGTTCGCTCCTCTCGGCGATACCTGCTGATCCAGATTATCACTTCCCGATCCAGAGTTTGATCGATGGAGCGAACGAGGCGCTTACAGCAGCCGCGCGAATAATGCGGGCCGCCTGGAACTTCAAGAGTACCGATACAAAAGAACAGGACAAAGTCCGATACCTGTCTCACAGCTTAAACAAACTCGACGCGGCGATTGACACCATTCTCTCGGCTCTCGGCGGAGACCGCTGGCGTATCATCAACGAGCGACGCGTACTCGTGACTGGTCCGGCCGGCATCGGCAAGTCACACTTGTTCGGTGATGCGGTCGATCATCAAGTCTCGCAAGGACGTCCTGCCGTACTCGTCCTGGGCGGCGCGCTGATAGAGGACGACTTATGGAGCCAGATTGTGAAGCTGCTGGGCCTCACGGTATCTCCCGAGATGTTCCTTGGAGCTATGGATGCGGCAGCCGAAGCGGCCGGAACTCGTGCAGTCATTTTCATTGATGCGATTAATGAGCGTCACGGTATCGCCATTTGGTCCGAACGGCTCTTGGCTTTTTTAAAGGTGATCGAACCGTTCCCTCGTGTGGCGGTGGCATTGTCCTGCCGCTCGACCTATCTGCCTTATATTCTACTGAATGACGCGGCTAAGAACGTGCCCCAGCTCCGGCATATCGGGTTTTCAGGTCGGGCCGCAGAGGCTGCCAGGCTGTATCTCGATCGACGTGGCATCGTGCGTATGGCGGCGCCCAACCTCGTACCCGAATTCGAGAATCCGCTGTTTCTAAAGACGTGTTGTGATTATTTACAAAAGGAGGGCCTCACAGAACTTCCCCGAGGTCTTCGGGGCGTTACCGAGATTTTCCACTTCTACACGAAAGCTGTTGCAAAGTCGGTCGAGCACCGCCTCGGGCTTGATCATAAAATGAAAATCGTCACTCGTGCTCTTGAAGCCCTGGCGGCGGCTTTCGATAAGGGCGAACGGGGATATCTAGAGTATCAAAAGGCCGCGCAAGTACTCGAACCCATTCTTTCGTCCGAAGGCCGCTTTGAAACCAGCTTGCTTGCTCAATTAATCAATGAGGGCGTTCTTGCGGACGAACCTGTCGCGGCTGAAGATGGTGGGATTGATCAGATCGTGCGATTCTCGTTCGAACGCTACAGCGATTATCGCATTGCGCGGCAACTTCTTGATCAGCATTTGAATGATATCTCGCCCACGAGCTCGTTTAAAGATGAGACGCCGCTTCATGCCTATCTCACCGGCGAAGACGCCTATAAGCATGCTGGCGTGATCGAGGCTATGGCCGTTCAGCTTCCTGAACGATGCGGCCTTGAATTACCGGACGCGATCGCGAGAAATGCCCGCTACGTGCATTTGGTTACTGAGGCGTTTCTTGGCAGTGTATTGTGGCGCGAGCAAAAGGCATTCACCAAACGTACTCTTGAACTTCTTAAGGATGCCTCACGGATGTCAGGCCGTGACGAGCAGCTCCGAACGCTGATTGCCATAGCGACCGAACCGCACAATGCGTTCAACGCAAATTACCTTCATGACATTCTACGCAAGCGACCTATGCCGGACCGAGATAAGGAATGGTCAACATACATCGCCTTTGAAGAGGATGAGGACGATCCAATCGAGACGCTCATCTCGTGGACCGGTCACAACGGTTTCGAAGCAATTGATGACGCGAGGGCTGAGCTTACTGCCATCATCCTCACTTGGTGTTTCACAACAAGTAACCGGTTCATTCGGGATCGTGCCACCAAATCGCTCGCGACGCTTCTCTCGACGCGGCTCAAAATTGCGGCACAGACAATTGACCGCTTCAGGGATATTGACGATCTTTACGTTATCGATCGACTTATGGCGTCGGCATATGGTGCTGCGTTACAAGGAATGGATGTTGGCGGTCTTGCTGCGCTAGCTCAGAGTGCCTTTACGTGTGTGTTTGATCGCGACGAAGCGATTGTACACGTTTTAATTCGCGATTATGCGCGTGGGATAATTGAACTGGCGCAGATGCGAGGCGTACTGCCTTTGACCATCGATATTGGACGGGCACGACCGCCGTATCGGAGCGAATGGCCAATCGAAGATGTTCCAGAATCCACCATCGAAAGCTACAAGCAGGATTACCCGGGCGGACATCGGATTAGAGATGATATCGTCGGATCGGCTGTCAATGACGGCGATTTTGCGCGCTATATATCAGATTACCCTATTCGCAGCTTCAGTACTCTTCCAATTGCATGGATAGGCAGAACTGAGCGGAGCATATATGATGATTGGGTTGCCGCGCTTACGGCAGAGGATCCAAAATCATTTAAGCTATTGAACGATGTGATAGCGGCATGTGATCTCTGGCGCGCGGAGCAAGATCCGCGCAGTCCTATGGAAATCGCAATTAAGTTCGTTAAGCCTGGCGATCCCGTTGATGAGGATCGGCGAAATTCACATGAGAAGGCAGTCGACGAGGCCGAAGAAAAATTGCGTGCATCACTTGGTGTTACAGGGTGGACCCAATACTGTGATCAGGCCCGTCATCACGTGCGCGACGGTCTCCAGTGGGCTCGACGACATTATCAGTGGCCGCCATCGTTTGACTCCCATGTAGGGCGACGCTGGATCTGCAAGCGAGCGCATGACTTTGGCTGGACGCAAGAACGGTTCGCCGATTTCGAGCGAAACTCAAGCCGTGGCGGTGATCGGCACAATCATCGGATCGAGCGGATCGGCAAAAAGTATCAATGGATGGCATTCCACGAGCTTCTAGCTCGCTTGGCAGATAATGTTGCCTATAGGGAATCGTCCTATCCTGCACGATTGACCGCGTTCAATGGTCCTTGGGAAGTCAATCGCCGAGATATCGATCCTTCGCTACTGGCCGCGCGGCCGCAAGATGAAAAACGTCAAAGTGATCGGACATGGTGGATGCCCGTCCAGGTTTCCCTGAAGGAAATGTCGCCATACGGACGGCTTGCGTGGCTTGAGAGCCCAGACGATATAGTCAATGGGGAGCATCTAATAACAGTCACGGAACCTAAGACTAAGCGAACGTGGCTTGTCATCGACGAATTCGAAAATTGGAATCAATGGGGTCTTCGAAACGGAGAACGTACCCTCGATCGCCAAGTATGGTTTCATCTTCGTTGTGTTCTTGTTCGGTCGCCCGACCGGGAAAAGCTAGTTAGTGCGCTCTCGGATAAGATATTCCGAGGCCAGCACGACATGCCCGAGCTTGATAAGCCATCGGAGGGTTACATAGGTGAGTACCCCTGGCACCCGATCTTTAAACAAATGGACCCTTGGCTTTCGGCCTCCAAATTCAAGGAAACCTCCTTCAAAATCCAGCCGACCGTGACGGATTATCTCGCTGAACGAGGTGGGCACGACTATTCGATTGAGGAGACGTTTCGCTTCAACCTGCCAGCGCCGGGACTTCTCAACGGCATGAAGCTTCATCTGTCAAATGGGCGCTCGCTCGATTACGCCGATGATAATAGAAATACCATATTCTTCGATCCATCGACGCGGGAGCCCGGTCCAGGCGCGGGCTTGATCGACCGCGATGCGTTTCTCGCTTACCTATCATCTGCTAATCTAGAAGCCGTTTGGATCATCTCGGGTGAAAAAGACATAACCGGTGGCGACAAACACCACCCGGGCTTTGGCGGGTCACGGTCGTTTACGTCGATATATTGGCTGAACGAGGGTCGCTTTGAACGCCGCGATTTCGAAGAGCGTCAGAGGCCGACACCGGAACAACTGGAAAAATACTTTGAAGAAGACGGTGTAGAGCCGCCGCGGCCTAGGAGAAAGCCATCGGTGACAAAGAAGCCCGTGAGAAATCCTAATGCGAAGCCGAGGGCAGGATCGGCCACCAAGTCGAAAGTGTCACCAAAAAAGGCGACTAAGAGACCGACATTGGCTGCGGCTGGTAAGACGGTCGTTAAAAAGAAAGTCGCCAAGAAAGCAAAAGAATCCTCGAACCTAAAAAGGGTGCCTGGAAAAGTACAGGCAAGAAAGAGCGCGACCAAAGTTGAACCTCGCGGAAGACGAAAATAGATATCTGACAAGCCAAAAGTAATTGTGACCCTTACAAATAGCCTTCGTATAAATACACGCGCGCTCTCGCCTGAAGATGGCGGCCTCGGCATGGCCGGGCGCGGAGGAACGTCAGACTGGCGCGGTGCCGCGGGCGCGGAATCCCATTCATAGGTTGAGCGGGAAGCCGCCCAACCACATACTCATCTTGCGCTAGGCAGCCACCTTATCGCGGATCAGGTCGCCCGTGGCAAAGCACGGCTTTTGGCCACTCTGGAAGATCTGGCAATCGATGCAGCGGCCAACTGTATAAGAAAGATGAAAAACCTATCCAGTCCGGTGACTGTATAAGAAAGTTACATTTCCTATACAGTTCTCGGCGATCAGGTAGCTCGGTGATTTCGCCATTTCCAATGAGTGAGATCAACCCTGTGCCAACGCCAAACTGCAGTCGTCGAAACGAAAGGGACTGGAAGGTGGGGCTTTAGCCTGTTGGCGCCCTTAGGTGCCTCTAATTGGTGGCAGTGTGGCTGGTCGTACGACAGCTACGTGTACTCGTGATGCAGTGAGCTTTTCGGCGAAGCTTGTGAAGACAAGGGCAGGGAGCATGTGCGCGGGGCACCGTATCACCCGCAGACCCAGGGAAAGATCGAGCGCTGGCACCAGACCCTGAAGAACCGCATTCTGCTCGACAACTATTATCTACCCGGAGATCTCGAACGACAGATCGGCGCCTTCGTCGAACATTACAATCACGTCCGCTATCATGAGAGCATCGAAAACGTCACACCGGCCGACGTCTACTTCGGCAGAGCGGAGACAATCCTCGCAGAACGTCAGCGCATCAAACGCGCCACCATCGCAAACCGCCGCTTGCAGCACCGACTGCAGGCCGCTTAAACTCTACCCCTGATGAGCCAGAGCCTCCCTTCTCGAAATGCCTGATCAGTCTCAAATTATCTGATGACGGACACTGACGCTTAAAACGGTCGCTGCGAGCGCTCGTTACACTTTAGGAACGAGAAATCCGATCATCCGCAACGGAGAAACCAATCAAGTCTTGCGTTCTTATCGTGTTCCGCGATGTCTGCCATCGCGAAACACGGCTTTAGCTCTCAGCGGCATCACTTCACCTTCCCGTGAAAACAGACCATTTGGCTAAGCCGGTGGAATTCCAGGGAGGACCGTATGAAATCCGTACTCGTCGCGGCCGTAGTCATGATTGCTACAACAGGTGCCGTAAGAGCTGACCAATATCCGAGCAGGGCGGTGACGATCGTGGTCCCTGCAGCGCCGGGTGGAACGACGGACTTGACCGGCCGCCTGCTGGCTGAAGGTCTGCGGCAACGGCTCGGTAAGACTTTCATCATCGAAAACAAGGGCGGAGCCAGCGGCAATATCGGCACTGGCGGCGTGGCTCGTGCGAAGCCGGACGGCTACACGCTGCTAAGCGCTTATTCCGGCTATCAAGTCGCTAATCCGGCCCTGTTTCCAAAGCTGGACTGGGATCCGGTAACGAGTTTCGAGCCCATTGCGATGGCGCTGCGCGCGCCGCAGGTTATTGCAGTGCGGAAGGAATTTCCCGCCAACACGCTGCAGGAATTCATTGCATATGCGAAGGCGAACCCGGGCAAAGTGACGTACGCATCTTCCGGACTGGGCTCCATCCAACACATCGGCAGCGAGCAACTTTCAAATCTCACTGGCATCAAGATGGTCCACGTCCCGTACAAGGGATCGGGACCGGCGATGAACGATCTCGTTGGCGGTCAGATCGACGTTTTCATCACGACTCCACCGGCGGTCGTAGGCTTGCTGGCTGATAAACAGGTCAAGGTGTTGGCGATCACGAGGGCAACGCGGCATCCGTCGATGCCGAACGTGCCAACGACGGCGGAAGCCGGATTGAAGGAGTTCGAAGTTGATTCCTGGTTCGCACTCTATGCGCCCGCAAAGACGCCAAAGGCGATCATCGAGAAATTGGCGAAGGAAGTCGCGGAAGTCGTGAAGTCGCCCGACTTCATTCGCAAGGCTTCAGACAACGGTGCCGATGTCGAATTCAAGGGGCCGGAAGAGTTGCGGGCCTTTACGGGCGAGCAGCTCAAATACTGGTCGGAAATGATCAAACAGACCGGGATCAAGCTGAACTGATCGAGCGAGGGCTTCGGATAATGCTCACGCATCACCGGTGCGCTCCTCACGACGGCAATTTGTGGAGAAACCAAGCATGCCTCAGGGCGAAAACAAAATAAATGCAGAAACGGCCACGGGGCCGCTTGCGGGCATGATGGTCCTTGAACTCGGCTGCTATATTGCGGGACCGTTCGCGACACGGCTCCTTGCGGATCAGGGCGCGACCGTCATCAAGGTCGAGCCGATCGACGGCGGCGATCCCGTCCGTACGTGGGGCGAGATGGTGGATGGTAAATCGGTCTGGTGGTCGGTTCACGGTCGCAACAAAAAGAGTGTGACAGTCAATGTTAAGACGCCGGAAGGGCGTGCCATCGTTCTTGACTTAGCCAAACAGTCGCGGGTCATCGTCGAAAATTATAAGCCGGGCCAGATCGAACGCTGGGGGATTGGTCCCGGTGAAATCGAAGGGGTGAACCCAACCGCGGTTCTCGTTCGCATTTCCGGATACGGTCAGACAGGTCCGCTCTCGCGCAAGCCATGTTTCGGCGTGATAGGAGAGGCCATCGGGGGCCTGCGCCATCTCACTGATCAGGCGCCCGGCACGCACGATCTGCCGCCGGTGAGGGCAGGTGTCAGCATCGGCGACAGTCTGGCAGGCATATACGCGGCAATGGCTGCGCTCGCAGCGGTCCATGAGCAAGACCACAGCGACGCGCCGAAATTTCGCATTGTCGATGTATCGCTCACCGAAGCAGTTCTCAGCCTTCTGGAAGGATGCGTTCCGGAATATGGATTGCTTGGAAAGGTGCGTCAGCCGTCCGGATCGACATTGCCGACGACGGCTCCATCGAACGCCTACCCGACGAAGGATGGCACGTGGATGTTGATCGCAGCGAACTCCAATCCGCTATGGACGAAGCTGTCGGCTTTGATCGGGCGCCCCGAGCTTGCCAATGCACCGACGTTCCAGACCAATGTAGAGAGGGTGGCCAATGCAAGTGATCTGGACGCATTGATTGCCGACTGGACGAAGACCGTGGACAGTGACGATCTCGCAAGAAAGCTCGACGAGGCCGAGATACCGTCCTCGAAAATCTACACGGCTGCGGAAATCTGTGCGGACGAACAATATCGCGCCCGCCAGATGGTCGTCCCGATAAATGACCCGAACTTCGGAGAGGTCCTGCATCCCGGGGTAGTTCCCGTCGTTTCCGGATTTGACAGGACGGCCGCGATCCGCTGGCCTGGCCCGGAAGTGGGCGCGCACACGAACGAGGTTCTCGAACACCTGCTCGGATTCTCACCGGATCGCATATCCGGCCTCAAGCAGAGCGGAGTAGTATGATGGATGGCGTGACGATATGCGAGGTGTCTCCGCGTGACGGGTTTCAACCGGTGCGAACGGTCATTCCTACCTCGGACAAGGTGGAAGCGATTTGGCGATTGAGCAAGACGGGTCTGGGTCGCATCGAAATCGGCGCGTTCGTCAGCCCGAAGGCGATCCCGCAAATGGCCGACATCCGCAATGTCTGGTCCGCCACAAGGTCGGATAATCTATCCTATCGGCCCTCCGTTTTGGTGCCGAACGCAAAAGGGGCTGAGCTGGCACTCGCCGAAGGGTTGAACGAGATCGTCTTCGTGCTTTCTGTCTCCGAAAGCCACAACGAATCCAACGTAGCCCGCTCAGTGCCCGAATCCATGATGGAGCTCCAGGCCGTCATTGACCGTTTGAAGCATGTCGAAGGCGCATTCCTTCGGGTCAATCTTGCAACTTGTTTCGATTGCCCGTTCGAAGGCACGATCTCGCCGAACCGCGTCCTCGAACTTGTGGAGACGATCTCGCCGTTCCGCAGTCAGATCGAGTACGGTATCTGCGACACGACGGGCAGAGCGAACCCGGCCCAGATGACCAGCCTGTTCTCACTCCTTGTGCCCCGCATCGCGGCAAAACAGCAAGCGGTCGCTTTTCACGGGCACGACACGTTCGGGCTCGGCGTGGCCAATGCCCTGTATGCCTATCAGGCTGGCGTTCGGATATTCGATGCGTCGGCTGGCGGGTTAGGGGGATGTCCCTTCGCACCGGGCGCTTCCGGAAACACGGCGACGGAGGATCTCGTCTTCACGTTCGAGAATATGGGCATTACGACGCAGATAGATCTAGCCAGCATGCTTGACGCCGCGGCGTACGTCTCCAAACTGGACCCATCGTCGTCCGGCGGCCATCTCACCCGGGTCCCGCGCGAGCGCGCCCTCGCTCCGGCCAGGCGGGCCGCCGCGTAAATCCGATGGAGATGGCTGCGCCAGCGAGCCGTCCCTCAACCGCCGGTAGGGCTCCAATCGGTGCATTGCCATGATCTCACATGACCTGACATCTCTTCTCCTGTTCGCAGAAGTGGTGGAACAACGCAACATTGCCGGCGCCGCTCGAGAAAAGAACCTTGCCACCTCGGCCGCTTCGAAGCGCATCTCCGACCTCGAATTGAGGATGGGTACTGCTCTGCTGAACAGGCTGCACAACGGTGTTATACCGACGCCAGCGGGAGAGGCGCTCTACAACCACGTCAAACGCGTCGAGAGCATCCTACAAGACGTCGAAACCGAGATCGGCGAGTATGCCCGCGGCGCCCGTGGGCATGTGCGCATTTGGGCGAACTGGTCGGCGCTCGCACAGTTTCTTCCCGAGGATCTGGCGATGTACGCTCAACGCTTCCCGGACGTCGGTTTGGAGTTGAAGGTGGACGTTTCCGGGGCGATCGTGGAAGCGGTCTCGATGGGAGAGGCCGACATAGGAATCTACTCGAACCATATCGGCCCGACCAGCCTGTGCGAACGCGTCTATCGCCGGGATACTCTTGTGGTGGTCGCGCCGCGTGGACACGCGTTCGAAGGCAGGGCCTCCGTGTCCCTGCGCGACCTGAGCGAACATCCCATCGTTTCTCTGAGTGTGAAAAGCACGCTGAGCACTCGGCTCGCTGCAGAAGCTGCGGTCATCGGCGTGCCCTTGCGTGTGAAGATCGAGGTGCTGGACTTCGATTCTGTGCGCGGCCTCGTGGCGGCCGGCCTCGGCGTTTCCGTGCTTCCGCAAGGGGCGGTTGAGCCTTATCTCGGCGGCGATCTGTCGATCATTTCCGTGCCATTCAGCGAGCCGTGGGCGACCCGCTCGTTGATGATCGGCTATCGAGCGGAGGACGCCCTGACTGCGGCTGCGCGCGATCTGGTTATGTGCCTTGCACCGCGATTGGATGCCAAAGCTTAAGTACGGTGGGACTTGGACGAGTGGTGAATGGTGCCAGGAGACGGCGCCGCGCGGCAGGATCGGACAAGAATTTCGCAGAGCTGGGCTACCGCCCGAAATGGAAACTGAGCCACAACGCGTCTCACACCTGCATGGAGACGCAAATGACCGTTCGGCATTCATCCTCGACAAGATCCCTGCGACCGCTGCGATGGGGAACGGCTGCATGGTGGGACGATCTCCATAAATTGGCGACACGACGGCATCGCTAAGTCTGCGCCGCCCTCCGCCGTGAAGGTTGCCGTAGGGTTGCCGCGTTCGCTCGTGCACCGGCATGTCGTGGACACGCGACTGTTTTCAGCGGAACGTGCAACTTCCATCGCGCATTGTTAGACGCGGGCGTTGATACTCATTTGATTGTGTTCGACGCGATGCCCCATGTTCACTAGACCAAGTATCTCGCCCCTTTCTGGAGGCCGGATGTGGAAAACGATCACCTCGCCGATTCAAAAGAAGCTTGCCAGCATGCTGGTAGATGCAAGGTAAGACGCTGGCCGCCAGATTGATCTTGCAGAAAAGCTTGGCGTTTATCAGTCGTGGGTAACGCACATGGAATCTGGTCAGCGGCGGATTGATGTCGTGGAGCTTATCGAGTTGGGCCGAATCATTGGTTTTGATCCTGCCGCGATGGTACGAAACTAAACAAGCGCTCGTCGCAACGTCGCCCGCCGGGTGTGAGTCCAGGGTTCTGAGCATTAATTTCTAGCATATCGATATCGGTGGATTGGAGAGGTGCCAATTTCCTAGATTCGGTGGAGATGGTGCTTGGTCCCATATCCCTTGTGCTGCTGGAAGCTGTAACCCGGGTGGACTCGGCTGCTGTTGTCCATAAAGCGGTCACAAACGACTTTCGCGATAATGGATGCTGCCGCCACGGATAGACTGGATCGCCGCCGACGATTGGGCGCGTGGGAACGGGGCGTTCAATATCGATAGGTCCGTCGACCAGGACAAGATCCGGCCGGAGTGGAAGATTGCGGTCATCTTCAAGACTTGTTGCCCGTCAGCACCCCTGAGACGAAATGAGGGACTTCACGTAGGGAGGATTTCTGGTTCATCGTAGCCGTAAGGAACGAAGATGAAACATACATCCGGGCCGGGCAAAGCACCGGCAGAACAAGTGCTGAAGGACATCCGGCGCCAGACGCGCCGCCAGTATTCGGCGGAAGAGAAAATCCGCATCGTGCTGGATGGATTGCGTGGAGAGGAGAACATCTCCGAGCTTTGCCGCCGCGAGGGCATCGCCGCCTCGATGTATTACGGCTGGTCGAAGGAGTTCCTTGAGGCTGGCAAGCGCCGGTTGGCGGGCGACACGGCCCGCGCCGCCACCTCCGGCGAGGTCAAGGACCTACGTCGTGAAAGCTCAGCTCTGAAGGAAGTGGTTGCGGATCTCACCCTGGAAAATCGCCTGCTCAAAAAAAGTTTGAACGGGGATGGGGAGGACGAGGCATGAGATATCCTGCGTCCGAGAAGGCCGAGATCATCGAATTGGTAGAGCGGTCACACCTGCCCGCCAAGCGCACGCTGGACAGGCTCGGCATCCCGCGCGCCACGTTCTATCGCTGGTACGACCGTTACCGCGAGGGCGGTATTGAGGCGTTGGCCGACCATCGGTCTCGACCGGATCGCGTCTGGAATCGCATCCCGGACGATGTGCGAGGCCAGATCATCGGTGTGGCGCTGGAACTTCCGGGGCTATCGCCGCGCGAGTTGGCGGTGCGCTTCACCGATGAGAGGAAGTACTTTGTCTCCGAGGCTTCAGTCTATCGGCTGCTGAAGGCATACGACCTTATCACCAGTCCTGCCTATGTGGTGATCAAGGCGGCGAACGAGTTCAAGGACAAGACCACCGCCATTAATCAGCTTTGGCAGACCGACTTCACCTACCTCAAGATCACCGGCTGGGGCTGGTACTATCTGTCGACCGTCCTTGACGATTTCTCGCGCTGCATCGTGGCCTGGCGGCCTGGTCCCACCATGTGCGCTTCCGACGTCACGGCGACGCTCGACCAGGCGCTGGCGGCCTCCGGCCTTGACGACATTGCTGTCACGCAGCGGCCGATGCTTCTCAGCGACAATGGGTCGAGTGACGTGGCAGGCGATCTGGCCACATGGCTTGAAGACAAGGGCATGGAGCATGTGCGCGGGGCACCGTATCACCCGCAGACCCAGGGAAAGATCGAGCGCTGGTACCAGACCCTGAAGAACCACATTCTGCTCGACAACTATTATCTACCCGGAGATATCGAACGACAGATCGGCGCCTTCGTCGAACATTACAATCACGTCCGCTATCATGAGAGCATCGAAAACGTCACACCGGCCGACGTCTACTTCGGCAGAGCGGAGACAATCCTCGCAGAACGTCAGCGCATCAAACGCGCCACCATCGCAAACCGCCGCTTGCAGCACCGACTGCAGGCCGCTTAAACTCTACCCCCTGATGAGCCAGAGCCTCCCTTCTCGAAATGCCTGATCAGTCTCAAATTATCTGATGACGGACAAAACGGCATCAGCAGGGATTATAGCCTTGGCCGTGATTCGGAAGCGGAACTGAGCAACGGCGATTGTCCGGCGGTGTCCCTTGGGCGCGGATATGGAGGCGAATGCATCGGTCAAGTCAAAGCTCCTACTCAACGCGTTCTGACGACACTTCGATTCTGGCACAACGATATTTTGCCAAACTGGTACTTAGCCGCTGCATCTGCCGGTGTTGGAGTCAGTGGATGCCAGTGACCAGAACACATGCGAAATATTTGTGCAGGTTCGAGAAAATACGGGCACCAGGGCTAAGGGCGCAGGCGATGCATACACTACGCGCGCTGCCGCTCCGTTGGATAATTGAAACGGTCAATTGGGGTGTTGATATGAACCGGTTAAAAATACTCATTATCGGGTTCGCCATTTGTCTTATGCCCGCGATCGCGTTGGCGCAACCTTATCCTACACGACAACTAACAATGGTTGTGCCGTATGCGGCAGGCACGGGAGCAGACGTTGTCGCGAGAGCGCTCAGCAGAAACTTAAGCGAAAAGCTAGGGCAGCCGGTAATCGTCGAGAACAAGCCGGGTGCCGGCACGAATATCGGTCATGCGTATGTCGCTCGTTCCAAACCGGACGGATACACGATCGCATTCGCTTCAGTAGCGGGCCTTGCAGCAAACAAGAGCCTCTATCGAAATCTCAATTTTGATCCTCAAGGCGATTTGACGCCGGTGTCGATGGTAGGGAAGGGGGCAATGGTGGTTCTCGCGACGCCAGCCTCCGGCGTTCGCAGCATCGAAGATCTCGTGAAATATGCCAAGTCTCGACCCGGCAAGGTCAATTTCGGCGCCGCCAACACGTTTGCCCGCGTTTGGATCGAGGTGCTGAAGTCTGCTGCCGGAATCCAGGCAGAAACAATTCTATACGCTAATGCAGGAACGATGCTGAACGATCTGATGGGAGGGCGCCTAGACTTCACCGTCGAAAATACCGGAACGTCGCGTGGATTAGTTAGCAGTGGTGATCTCGTTCCTCTTGCCGTTACCTCGAAGGAGCGCGGCAAATTCAATGCTGACGTCCCGACGCTCTCGGAGTTGGGAATAACGAATCTTGAGGCTGATACGTGGTATGCGATATATGCTCCAAAAGGAACGCCGAGCGAGATCGTCAAGCGCCTAAACGCTGAAATTAACGCGATCCAAGTGATTCCTGAATATGCGCGAGTGAAAGATTTTGCTGAATATGCGGGGGGCGGTGGCACGCCCGAGGAAATGGGAGCATTCCAGGCCAGTGAATTGGAGAAGTGGCAAGGGATAGCCGCGAAGACTGGCATTCGACTAGATTAAGTTCTCCGCTAGGCATGTCGTACCGTCCGCCGTTTATTAGGCGAAAGGCGTCGACCAGCGATTGAGGTTTGCAGGGCGCGAGCTGATCAGGAACACGATGATCGAGCAGCCTTTCATCTGACGAGAGTATTGCCTCGTCAGATGAAGGCATGACGCGTGCCGGCGCCTGCTGACCGGACGGGAAGGTGATCGACACCTTGTACCGTCACCCATACCAACCCATTGCGTTAAGCTGGATCGAAGTATTCACTTTCGGCCCGCTTGCCGTCCTCCCACACGTGGAAGCAAGCATCCCAAAGCACCAGTTTCCCGTGGCGATATTCGAGGAGTTCGAGGCCCCGGCCTTCCATCTTTTTGCCGGTGACCGAGTCAATCCAGTCGGCGGTCCAGCTACGGGTCACTTTCTGCCCGTCGATGGCCAGCACCGTCTTCTTCAGCTTGTAATTCTTCTGTCTCAACAGCCGCTTTTTCAGCCAGGCCCGCGCCTGTTCCCGTCCTCGGATCTCCGGCAGTGTTGCGAAGCGGACGATGACCTCGTCGTCATATTTTGCAACTAGGCCGTCGACATCGCCCTTCTCGAACTTCTCCTCGGACGCGCGGCTTGCCGCCTCGGCTGCTTCCCAAGCGATGGGCTCTTCTTCGACAGGCTGTTCCAGGGCAATATTCATTGTCGCTCCTTGTCGATGGGTGATAGGAGCGCAACATCGCCTCATGCCGGTTACGCGAGTAGACCCAGTTTGAACGGATGTCGATGATCCAGAATGCGCAGCATAAAAAATCCCATCGCACTTCCGGAAAAAGCGCGATGGGCAGTGGGAGGAACCTAGTCGTTCGATCGCGGCTCGACGGGTTTGATTACACGGCCGAAATCAGGCCGAAAGTGCATCTATACGTTTGGTGAAGCACGTGATCTTAACGCTTCCGGACTCAGAAGATAACTACACGGTGCATGCGACCGCGCCGGGGCAAAGTCAGCGTGATGGTCGGCTTCACATCCAGAACGTATGAGGTGTGAGCAATCTCGGCAGATTGGCATAATGGCCCGATAGTCGGCCTTTGAACCTAATCCAGAGCGACATAAGCATGCTTGTCTCGTATTCTTCCAAAGGAGCGGGAAGGCGCACGGCCGTCCCGTTGCTTGGACCGGATCAGTACTTGCCGAAATAGCTGCTTTCCTTGGCCTTGCCAGCTTCCCAGTAATTGTAGGAGCAGTCCCAGACTTTCAGTAAACCGTTTTCTAGCTGTAGGGCTTCAACACCACGCGCTTCATATCGTTTGCCTGTGGCATTATCAGTCCAGGTTCCTACGAAGCTGTTGGCGTAATTCTGGCCGGAAACCAGCAGGAAGCTCTTGTCGACTTTGTAGTCGCCTTGAGATGCGAAGCGCGCACGAAGAAACTTCTCGACCTGCCCCTTGCCCGTCATCTCTGGCAATTCCGCGAAACGGACGACGATGTCGTCAGCATACTTGCTGATGATGGCGTCGACGTCGCCGGCCTCGAAGCGCTCCTTGCTCTTAGCTAGGCGCGCGACAACGTCTTCAACTGTGAGGTCTCGTTCGAGAGTTGCAGTCGACATTAGAAGTTTCCCTTCCGTTATTAACGACAAGGCAAGCTGAGGCGGTTTTCGAGACTCCGGCGAGAGCCAGATTGCGGGTTTCGCGCTGGACCAGATTGCAACGTGCTGCGACATTTCGAAGCCGATCATTCGCAGCTTGCCGTCCTAAGCCGAGCGTTGTCCATGCAGATATTTCAACAGCCACTGCCCCATATGCTGGCTGTTGCACGGATTTGCGGAAATTTTTGACAAACCATGCCGTTTGCATGTGCAGATACCATCGCCATGTGGATCACTGTGGAGTGTGGATTCTGGACCTGTTGTGAGTTGGTCCGGCGGCAGCCGGGATTGAAGCGCGACCGTATTGTGGTTAAGGCGGCGTTCAAAGCCCGCTCGATCCGCCCCTCGTGTGCCGCTTTCAAAACACGCGGCCCGATGCGCTCCGAAATGTCGAGTCGAGGGACTGATGCTTACGATGCGAGATGAAGATCCTATGCTTGCCCGTCGCTTTGACCTTATAGCAAACAGGGCCAATCCATTTGGTTCAGCGGACCTAATTATCGGTCCTAGCTTAGGTCTCGTAAGGTGACTATCGTGATATGAACCGCACGTGACGAAACAAAAAACTTAAGGAGAGAAACTTATGAAAATTCTTCAACCAGAGAACTGGAAAAAGCCGCGCGGTTATGTGAACGGTGTCGCTCTCGATGGGCCCGGCCGCTGGATCGTTCTCGCCGGGCAGACGGGCCAGAACGAGGATGGCAGTTATCCCCCGTCTCTCGCCGAGCAAACCAGCAATGCCATGCGGAAGATCTGCACATTGCTGACCGAAGCAGGCGCAGGCCCCGAACATATGGTCAAGCTGACGTGGCTGTTGACCAGTCGTGACGAGTATGGAGCTTCCGGCGCTGGCATCGGTGAGGCCTGGAAACAGAATTTCGGCCGCAACTTTCCGCCATCCACGCTCGTTTACGTCGCAGGTCTGGTCGATGTGGAGGCGAAGGTCGAGTTGGAAGTAACTGCGTTCGTGTGAGTAGCACCTAGGTGTCTAGGTCCGCGCGGTGTGGGGGATCAGTCAAGCTGATCCCTCGCTCCGGGAGAAGCTGTGAGACAGATACTCCACGGTAATCGCATGACACGCATGCCATCCGAGTGGCGACACAGCGAACGAAGGCTCAGCTCCAGCAACTAGCCGCGCAGCGCAGCCCCGGCTCGGATGCGGACATTAATGCGTCTGGTCTGCTCGTCCCGCGCTCGGACAGAATCACCTGATTAAGCTGCATTTCGTAACATGCGTTTTCGAGGTCAGAGTTGAGGACTTAGCACTATGGAGCATGCTGAGACGATGTCCATTCACTGCGACTTCGCGGGCTTTTCTCGTTTCTTCGCGTTGGAGCGCAAAAAGTAAAACGACTCCGATTGCCATTACGAGTGCAGCTAAGATCATCGCTCCTTGAAAGCTGCCTGTTGAGGTCGCGATATAACCAGCTATGGCCGGTGCAACAATTTGGGCGGCGCTATAGCTGAGCGTTAAACGGGCCATTGCCTTGGCTGGATTCTCGGGAAAGTGCCTTCCAATGATTGACAAGGTTAGGCTCACTACGCCCACGAACGTGGCGCCATAGAGGATTGCACTGAGTATGTTGACCGAAGCATTGTTGCTCATTGTCGGCCATGCAATGGAGAGTGTCTGCGACCAACCGCATTCGCGAGGCGATCCCAGAGGAAACAGGAAGGTGTTGCTGCCAAGCCCACCATCACCCACACCCACATTCCTTTGCCTGTGAGCAGCGGGAGCTGCTCTAGCATGGCAACGGTGAACGTTGCGCTGATGACGTAACCAACCCCTCCGCAGAAGTAGGCAGCAACCAGCAGGTTCATCCAACATCGCGATGGTGGCTGAGGAGCGGCCTTGACGGTTTGAGGAGGAAGCCCTTCTGGTGCTGGAAGCCAGAACCAAGCGGGCAAGAAGAACGCCACGCCTAGCAGCCCAAGGCTCATCCATTGAGCCTTCCAAGACAAGCTCCCCGCCATTGCGGCGACGGCCCAGCCTGAAACGATGATACCAAGCCCAATTCCGGCAAAGTGCAGACCGAGTTCGGGTTTGTGGTCGTGCCGGATGAGCCAATTGAGGACGAGTCCGGACGCGAGAAGAAGGCCGGCAGTGCTTGAGAAACCAGATATAAAGCGCAGGACGGCCCAGAGAAACATGTCTTGAGCTAGCCCCATCCCGGCAGTGCTGAGAACCGCAACTATGAGCCCACATCGATACATGTAGAATTTCTGCCTCAAGCTACCAATCGTGGCCGCTGTGAGCACGCCGAAGATATAGCCAAGGTAGTTCAGCGTCGCTAACCATCCCCCCGCTAAACTAGATAGGCCTGCATCGTTACGCATGATCGGCAGCATGGGGGTGTATGCGAACCGTGCGAGCCCGACAGTCAGAATTAGGGCAGATATGCCGGCGAAGATAACCCGCTGACGATTAGAGCCAGAACAGCTAAAGCGTGGAAGTGTGGTGTGGAGGGGCATGTGAAGCGCTCAAGTGTTGAGGGATGAGCAACATGCTATGGCCCGGGCACATTCACTGTCTTTCGACGTATGGACTAAGTATATCGATGAAACGACAAAGTGAGGTGAAAGCGTGCCTTTGCGAGATGACTGGATCACGATTGCAGTGCCTGAGTTTGACTCGCTGCCCGCACCGATTTACCTGCGCGCCGAAAGCTTGGCCCCCCGACAGTGCTTTCCTTCGCACGCGCACCCTTGGAATCAGTTTGTCTATGCCAAGCCGGAACGTTAGTCGTGGCGGTTCAGGAGTCGTGGTACGTGATCACTCCCGAGCAGGCGATTTGGGTGCCGACAGAGATGCAACACACCGTGGGTACACTTCACGGAGCTGATTTCCGGAACCTATATGTGGAGGATAACCGTCGTTTGGCCATGCCGAAGACCTGTACCGTGTTCAAGGTTTCGTCTCTTTTGCGTGCTCTCATCGCCGAGTTGGAGGAAATCGATCAGCGAGACGAGGCTCAGGTGTACGTTGACCGAGTCAACGGACTGATTGTTGAGCAGTTGCGCCGCCTGCAACCACAGAACTTTCATCTCCCATGGCCTCGAACCCCTATGTTGCGGAAAGTCTGCGAAACGCTCCATACCAATCCGGCAGATCCTCGTGACATGGAGGACTGGGGCAGAGAGCTTGGTGCCTCACCGCGAACTCTTGCTCGTCGATTCGAGAAGGAAGTTGGAAGCAGTTTGCGAGACTGGCGCCATCGCTTGCGCTTATTTCTGGCAATGGAGTGGCTCGGTGCTGGGCGTAGCGTGACTGCTGTGGCGCTTGATCTTGGCTATGCCTCAACTTCGGCATTCACCTTCATGTTTCGTCAAGAAATGGGGTGCAGCCCGAGGGCATGGATTTCACGATGAAGTCCTTGCGTATACATCGTAGCGATTGTCAGTAGCCGGCAAGCTTGCCATTCGATCACAGCCAGCGCGGTACTCCAGAAGGACGAACACGCAGCTGCTCTCGAGCAAGAACGGGAAAATTTATGTTGGAGATAGATAGCGCGCGATTCACAGACGACCCGCGCTCGCTAATACGCACCAATCTTGATAAGCTTGAGCAGCGCATAGATCAGGCTTGCATGCGTGCTGCCCGCAGACGTTCGGATGTTCGCCTTTTGCCCGTTAGCAAAACCGTACCCGCCGCGGTTGTCCGTATCGCTTCCGAACTGGGCCTTTCCGAATTCGGCGAGAACAAGGTCCAAGAGGCGGAGGGTAAGGTTCGCGATTTGGCCGAGCTGCCGTTGAATTGGAGTATCATCGGTCACCTCCAGACAAATAAAGTGAAATCGATGGTAAAGTTCGCCAGCGAGTTTCATGCGCTGGATAGTTTGAGGCTGGCCGAAGCGCTCCAGGCAAGTCTCGGCACCGCCGGCCGGCGTCTAGACGTGTTCGTCCAGGTCAATACCTCCGGTGAGGCGAGCAAATATGGTTTGAAGCCTAACGAGGTAGAGGATTTCGCTCGTCGGCTCTCCGACTATCCAGCCCTTATCCCACGCGGGCTGATGACTCTTGCCGTCCTGAGCGGAGAGACTGACAAGGTTCGCGAATGCTTCAAGTTGCTGCGGCGACTTCGCGATTCACTCGGCGATAGAACATCGGTGCGACTTGACCTCCTCTCAATGGGAATGACAAGCGACTTCGAGATAGCAATCGAGGAAGGTGCTGACATCATAAGAGTCGGTCAGGCGATATTCGGGGCTCGGCCGACAAAGGATGGACACTATTGGCCTGGGCTTCCTCTCCGCAGCAGCGGGCTGTCCTAGTGACGCCGCGGGGCCGCAGTTCGGTACGCTCGGCGAGTTCTGTTACGTCCTTCACTGCAAAATGAAATGCTGGCGATGCAGCCCTACGAATGCCGGCAAGTCGCTGACATTCAAGCGTTACCTGATCGGCTAGTTCCACATCGATATCGGTGAGGTCCGAACCGAGGAGGCAAGCTCTGCCTTTTTGCGGCGGTGGACCGGACCGCGAAGGTCCCTTTCGCTCGTCTGGAGGACCAGCGCCAATTCGAAGATCATCTGGCCACCTTCCTCGACGGACGATAACTTCGCAAGGCGGCTCAAGACCCTGCGGCATCACACCCCACGATGCTATCAGCACGGGCCTGGGCCAACGAGTCAGGCCGCTTCCGGCTCAAATACAGTCCTTGGACGTCGTGACTGAATACCCTAGCGGAAACGACCCTGAATTGCCCCTTTGCTTCGGACCAAATCGCATTCTGGTCTAGAGGATTTCTAAGGATCGTGGCATATAACTAAGCCAAATGCCACGTATTCGCAGCACCATCGTCATTCCGTCTCTGGGGTCGCTGGACCGATCGTCTGGACGCGTTGGCCAGCAATTGGCGCGCGGTCTTCGTGATGCTATTTCGCGCGGGGACCTGAAGCCAGGCGAGCGACTGCCTTCCACGCGCACGCTCGGGCTGTCGCTGGGCTTGGCTCGTGGGACCATCATCGAGGCTTTTGAGCAGCTCAAGGCTGAAGGGTACCTCGAGTCACTGCCGCGCGCCGGCACGGCGGTAGCCCGTGCGTTGCAGGATGAGACGGTTATGCCGGATCCTGGCGTGATCTCGGTCTCAGCCGGGAAAAATTCGGCCCTCCCTGCCAAGGCAGCGGCATTCGCCGCCATTGCGCGCACGCTGGAGCCGCAGCTCGGCATACCGTTTGCGATCGCGCATCCAGCGGGGGCGGTGGCGCCGGACGAAACCTGGCGGCGCCTCGGTAATCGCATCCGTGCGACGCGTGCCGCAGCTCCGACCGGATATATCGATCCGCGGGGCCTGCGGTCACTGCGTTTGGCTATATCAGACTACGTTCGGAAGGCTCGCGCGGTAAGATGCGATCCCGAGCAGGTGATCATCACGGGTGGCACACAGCAAGGACTTTTTCTATCTGCAACGGTTCTCTCAAGTGCGGGTGATTCCGTTTGGATTGAAGATCCCGCTTATCCCGGCATATCGACGCTGCTGAGCGCTTTCGACCTAAACGTCCATCAGGTCCCCGTCGATACCAACGGAATCGCGGTGGAACAGGGCGTGGCGGAATGCCCCCATGCCCGCGTCGCTTTTGTGACTCCGTCGCACCAATATCCGATCGGTATGCCGATGAGCATGTCGCGGCGAGTGGCGCTGCTGCGTTGGGCGCAGGACCACGGCGCCTGGATCGTGGAGGACGATTACGATAGCGAACTGCGTTACTCCGGTCATCCTTTCCCGTCGCTGCAGGGCCTTGATCCCAATCGCGTTATTTATCTTGGCACCATGAGTAAGATCATGTTCTCGTCCATGCGGCTCGGTTATGCCATCGTTCCCGAACCACTGATCGAAGCGTTCGCCGGCGCACGCGCGCTCATTGACAGGCACTCGCCGACCGCCGACCAACACGTTTTGGCGGCGTTTATCAATGAGGGCCACCTCGAAGCGCATATTCGGCGTATTCGCGGCGTGTATGCGCAGCGACGCTCGGCGCTGATCGAAGCAATTCGTGACCATTTTCCTCAATGGGTTACGCTCCAGCCTAGCGACCAAGGTATGCATTTGGTACTATGGCTGCCAGACGAGATCGATGACGTGTCGTTCTCAGCGGAATGCTTGAATCAGGGAATTGTAGTCCGCGCCATATCGCCGATGTTTTCTGCGCGTCAGAAGCGCTCCGGCTTGATGCTGGGCTTCGGCGGTTTCTCGATCGCCCAACTGGAGTTCGAAGCCGTTCGCCTTGGAGCGCTATTGCATAGCCGGCGTGGCTGACGCGATGGTGCGTTTGCATACGCTGCCGTCGTGAAGCACGGCGTCTGAGAGACGCGGCTACGTTACTAGTCCGATTTGAGGAACAGCTCCCGATCTCTGCGCACATTTGTACGAAGCACGTCCATCGCAAACTTAATCAGTGGTCGGCCCTTGAGATCGTCATGAACTGATAGCCAATACGCGCGTTCGAAAAAGATCGCGTCCGTCATGATGCGTTGCAGGCGCCTGTCGCGCTTTGCGACAAATAACGGAAGGATGCCCAAAGCCGCACCGCAGGCCACCATGTTGGCCTGCGCCGCTACGCTCGTGCTCCGCATCACCGGCTTGATCTGAACGCCTGGTGCAATCTTGATGAAATCAAGTTCCTGAGTGAACAGAAGCTCCGGAATATAGCCTGTAAAAATATGAGACTGCAGGTCGGACAAGTCGTTAGGCCGATTATGGGCCTCGAAATAAGGGCTGCTGCCGTAGAGCCCAAGCTTGTAGTCGGTGAGCTTCTGTGACGTCAGTTGGCCCGATTTCGGTCGGTCCAGTGTGATTGCGATATCGACCTCGCGGGCGGCAAGAGAATAGCTACGAGGTAAAGCCACAAGTTCTATCTCTATCCCGGGACGCTCTGCGGCGAGCCGGGCCAGACATTCGGCAAGATAGGCGATGCCGAGCCCCTCGGGCGCTCCGATCCGAACAACGCCAGCCAGCTCTGCGGAAATGTCAGCAGCGCCAGCGATCTTGCGAAGGATAATCGATTCCATTTCGTTCGCCGCCTCGGCGAGCTCTCGGCCTTTCTGGGTGATAACTGTACGGCGGCCGGCACGCAGTACCAGCGGCAACCCCAGTTCGGCCTCCAGCCGCGCAATCCGCCGACTGACGGTTGAGTCGTCCATGCCGAGCGCTTTTGCGGCAGCCGTCATTTGCCGAGTGCGCGACAGCTGCAAGAAGATCTTCAGGTCGTCCCAATCCACGTTTTTCTCTGCAAATTTGCGCAATGCTTTCTCATCTATCAGCGTTGAGCGACCGAATCCATCGTGTCATCTGGAACGATCGCCAAAGGGAGATAAATGATGACAGCGCAATTGGACGGCGATTACGACTACATCGTCGTTGGTGCAGGAACGGCTGGATGCATTGTTGCCAATCGTTTGTCTGAAAATCCTGCTAATCGGGTCCTCGTTCTCGAAGCTGGGGGGCGTGACAACTGGATTTGGTTTCATATTCCCGTCGGTTATTTGTTCGCGATCGGCAATCCACGGTCCGACTGGATGTTCCGCACCGAGCCGCAGGCGGGGCTCAACGGCCGCTCGCTCGCCTATCCGCGCGGCAAGGTTATCGGTGGATCGTCAGCTATTAACGCGATGATTTCCATGCGCGGACAGGCGGAAGACTATGATCATTGGCGCCAATTAGATCTCCCCGGCTGGAGCTATGACGATGTGCTGCCGCATTTTCGCAAGCTTGAGGATCACTTTCTCGGCGAAAGTGAGCATCATGGCGTCGGCGGCGGTTGGCGAATTGAGGCTCCACGCATTTCGTGGGGTGTCCTTGATGCCGTTGCCGCGGCAGCCACCGAGATGGGAGTACCGCGCACAGCGGATTTCAACACTGGTTGCAACGAAGGCGTGGGCTATTTTCACGTCAACCAAAAGCGAGGGCTGCGCTGGTCGTCGGCGCGAGGTTTTCTAAAGCCTGCGCTTCGCCGCCCCAATCTGCGCCTGGAGACCCACGCCCAAATTGATCGTTTAATCATCAGGAACGGCCGGGTTGAGGGTGTGCGGTACGAAAAGGATGGCACACTCTTCGAAGCGCGAGCGCGCCGCGAGACGATCCTGAGCGCTGGAGCCGTGGGCTCTGTCCAAGTGCTGCATCGTTCAGGAGTTGGCCCAAGTGAATGGCTCGCACCGCTCGGCATTCCGATGGTTATCGATCGCCAAGGGGTCGGTCGCAATCTCCAGGATCATCTGCAGCAGCGAGCGATCTATCGCGTGAGCGGCACGCGCACATTGAACGAAACCTATCACTCGCTTCTCCGGCGTGGCTTCATGGGGGTCGACTACTTGCTTCGTCGCAAGGGGCCCCTGACGATGGCGCCGTCGCAACTCGGGATCTTCACGCGCTCAGATCCGGGACAGGAGAGAGCAAATATTCAGTTTCATGTTCAACCGCTTTCCCTGGATAAATTTGGCGATCCCTTGCACAGGTTTCCGGCCATCACGGTTGCTGCATGCAATCTTCGGCCGACATCGCGCGGCGTTATCCGAATTAGGTCGGCCGCCATCGGCGAAGCACCGGTCATCGCACCCGAATATCTGTCGACTGAAGAAGATCGTTTGGTCGCGGTCGATGCAATCCGCGTTACTCGGCGCTTGATGCGCCAGCGCGCCTTGTCGGCATTTAATCCTGTCGAACATCTGCCAGGGCCCTCGGTTGGCGATGATGCCAACGCGCTTGCGATGGCCGCTGGCGATATCGGGACAACAATCTTCCATCCTGTTGGCACCGCACGGATGGGACGCGTGGACGATAATCGCGCTGTGGTCGATGCCCGATTGCGCCTCATCGGACTGGACGGCCTGCGCATTGTTGACGCATCGATCATGCCGACCATTACTTCCGGCAACACAAACACGCCGACCGCGATGATCGCTACGAAGGGCGCGAGCATGATCCTAGACGACGCTCGCTGAGACGCGAGCTGCTCCATTTGGGCTTAGGAGGAAAACACCCATTCGGCTGCGCCGAATGGGCGTTAGTCTTCCTCCACAAAAGCCACTTCGCGGGTGCGCCTAAAGAACGGAAGCAATAGGGGCGCAATGAAGCAAGATCGGCGCGATCAAGTCCGGATCCTTCGCAGACATGATTGCGATGGACGGTGACCCGATCCGGGATATCTCTCCTTTAACAGATCAAGGAGCGCATCTTCCGCTGATCGTAAAGGGCGGTAAGATCATCAAGAATACCTTACCTTGACCTCCCAGTTGTCGATGATGCGCTGTCGTCCGAGCTACTTACGGAGCGACACTTAAGAGCCTGCTCAGCAAAGCGTCGGGATCAATCGAGTTGATGTCGTCCGCAATGTAGCGATGAGCGATCGCAACCTTTAGCTTGCGCAGCGGCATCGCAATGTCTTTAACATGACCAAAGCCACTTACACCGAGAAGTGTGCCATCCGTGCCGAACGATAGGAAGAGCTTAGAGCTTCCCATCTGATGGATTGTGGTCGTTGAAGCGCTGGTGGGCAAGCCGAAAACTTGCAGAGCAGATGCGTACTGGTTACTCCAAAACCACGGTACCTCGTCGAAGGTTTTGCTTTTCCCCAGCATATTGCCGGCCGCCACGCCGGATTGATCCTCGGCGTTTCTCCAATTTTCCAGCCGAATATGGTTGCCAAATAGAGCGCTGCTATACCGACATACGTCCCCGCACGCGAATATCGCCTCATCGTCCGTTTGCAGATAGCCGTTCGTGAGGATGCCATTCGAGACGCTTAGGCCCGCCGCCTCGGCAAGTTCAGTTCGCGGCGTAACGCCAACACCGAACACGACCATATCGCATTCAATCGTTTGCCCGTTGGTGAGAACGACGGCAGAGACGGAATGACGTCCATCGAGTGCGGCAACCGAAACGCCAAAGTCGATATCGACGCCGCGCGCTCTGTGTTCGGCTATGACGGCTTCCGAAATAATGGAAGGGAGAGATCGGGCCATAGCAACCGGCGCTGCCTCAAGCACGCGTACCCGGCATCCGCGCTCAATGGCGGCTGCAGCCACCTCCAGCCCAATCACGCCCGCACCGATGATCGCGACCGTCCGTCCGGGTCGCAGCAGCCCTTCTATCGCTTCTGCATCGTGCGGGGCACGAAGTGGAAACACCCCAGACAAGGTTGCACCAGGCACTACGAGAGGTCTGATCGCGGACCCCGTTGCAAACAGCAGTTTACTGTAAGAGATAGCTTTGCCACTCGCGACAGATACGGATTTCCGGGATCGATCAAGCTCGACCGCAGGATCGTTAAAAGCCAAATCGATGGAGTTTTCCGTGAACCAGGACAGCGGAAAGAACGTGCATTGCTCCGCTGTTCGCTGTCCAAGTAACACGGCCTTAGAGAGCGGCGGACGATCGTAAGGTAGATAGGATTCCTCTCCGATCAACGAGATTCGTCCGGTCCAACCCTGCTTACGCAAAGCTACTGCCGCTTTAAGTCCGCTGTGACCAGCGCCGACGATTACGAAGTTGGCATCGTTCAAAGTTATCTCCGTGTCCAGCCTTAGTTGCTGGCTTCCTTCACAACAGCGGCAGCCAGCATGGCCTCGCCGATGACGTGCTCTCCCTTATCACTTAGCGCCTGGCCAGCAGTGCGAATGTCCCGGACCTCCTTGTTCTGACTTAATTTCGATTTTCCAATGAGGCGGGTGATCTCGATCTCGATCCCAACGATCGCTTTCAACATCATGTCGAGATAATCCTTCGGCGCGTCTGTCATTTTCCAGGGCGTCGGCTGAGATGCTTCGTGCCGACGTGTGAGCCGCGCAACATTACCGCGCACGTAACGTTCATCATCGCGTATTGTTACGCGACCATAAGCGTGGGCGACCATGTAATTCCAGCTCGGTACTTGCTTGTGGAATTCGTGCTTGCTCGGATACCACTGCGGAGAAATGTAAGAATCTCCAGCGCGGAAGGTTACGAGAACTTCGTCTCCATCCGCAATGTCTTGCCAGACGGGGTTCGCGCGCGCGACATGACTGTGCAAAATGCCTAGAGCAGAGTTACTTTTGTCGAGCTCGAACGGAATGTGATTGGCATCCAGTCCGCTCTTTCCGTGGGTGATTAGCGTGCCGAGTGCATTGTTCTCGATCAGATGGAAAAGTTGCTCAGATCGGGACTCTTCAAAGTGGGGCGGGACGTACATAGCTAACCTCAAGGCTGTGCATGCAACACCCGGCGCATGCGAATTCCGGTGTTTAGATCTCGATCATCTCGAAATCGCTTTTGCCAGTGCCGCAATCGGGGCAAACCCAATCTTCAGGGACTTCGTCCCACCGCGTGCCGGGCAGGATACCATCGGCGGGCCAGCCTTCGCTCTCATTGTAGATCAGGCCGCATATAACGCAGAGCCATGATTTGTATGGCGGCTCTGCATTGCTTGGCGTGGGATCCCCTACGGGCGCTTGAATACTCACGAATAACTCCGAAGCCGGTTAGACCAATGAACCCGGTAGGGCATACTTAGCTTGAGTGCTGGCTGGTTAAAGAACCAGTTTAGAACCATCGGAGTAGACCAGATGCCGCAGGCTGCGATGCAATCGCTAGGCAATGGCGGTGACGAGCAACCGTTTCGCCAGCTCAGTGAGCTGATAGCTGCATTAGATGCCCCTGAACTCTCATCTGGTCCAATAAAGATCAAGCATTCTGGAACTACTTCAGGCGGCAAGCCGCACCGAGACTTTATCCGCCGCATGAAACTACGGGGGATATCGATGAATTTAACGAGAGCGTTGTGCGTTTTGACCGGGGTGTTACTTTGCTCGCCCTGCTGGGCGCAAGTCAAAATTGGCGTGTTGAATGATCAGTCCGGCTTATATGCAGACTATGCAGGCAAGTGGTCAGTGGAAGCTGCCAAGATGGCCATAGAGGACTTCGGGGCCAATGTTCTCGGTGGCAAAATCGACCTGGTGTCTGCAGACCATCAGAATCGCGCTGATGTAGCAACCAGCATCGCGCGCCGATGGTACGAGGTCGATGGTGTAGATATGATCACTGATCTGAACGGATCGTCGGTTGCGCTTGCGGTCCATGAACTCGCAAAACAGATGAAGAAGATCGACATCGTGGTTGGTGCGGCTACGTCCCGTTTGACCGGAGATGCGTGCCACTCCAACGGCTTCCACTGGAGTTTTGATACCCATGCACTTGCGCTTGGGACCGGCGGAGCGATGACGGAAGCGGGATCTAAGACCTGGTATTTCGTCACGGCAGATTACGCGTTCGGTCACTCTCTCGAACAGGACACCACCGAGATTATCAAGACGTTCGGAGGCAAAGTGCTGGGATCGGTGCGTCATCCGATGAACACGTCGGACTTTGCCTCCTTTCTCCTGCAAGCGCAAAGTTCTCGTGCTAGCGTGGTCGGGCTCGCCAACGCTGGACTAGACACCATAAATGCAATCAAGCAAGCATCAGAGTTCGGGGTCGTGCAAGGGGGGCAGAAGCTCGCAGGCTTATTGTTCACGCTTGCCGAGGTGCACGGGTTAGGCTTGAAGGCAGCGCAGGGATTGGTTCTGACGGAATCCTATTATTGGGATAGGGATGACCGGTCGAGGCGGTTTGGAGAACGTTTCTTCAAACGCATGGGCCGCATGCCGAGCATGGTGCATGCTGGCGTATATTCCGCGACCTTACAATACTTGAAGGCTGTGCAAGCCGCGGGAACGAAGGATCCTGAAAAGGTCTCGCAAAAGCTGAAAGAAATGTCCGTCGATGATGACGTCTATTCCGGAGGGAAAATGCTAGCCAACGGACGGATGGTGCATGATCTGTACTTGTTTGAAGTCAAAAGTCCCGAAGAATCCAAACGGCCGTTTGACTACTATAAATTGCTTGCGACCGTGCCCGGTGCAAAAGCTTATCCGACGGCTGCACAAAGCGGGTGTCCCTACACGCGATGATAAGAGTTACCCACGAGATATTGAAGAGAGATTACTTGGTAGGCCCTTAGCGGAGTCCTAACCATGCATAATGAATGCATTTCGGTCAGAGAACGGGACGCCAATTCTCGCCATGGGCGCCGGCGCCGCCAATTGCTGTCGGGTGGCTTGCTTATAAAGAGCAGGCCGCCCGGCGCGACACGAACAAAAGGTTCAGCCGATGGTCGCTTTGAAGCAGATGGCGGAAGCGCGGTCGGTCTCTCTTCAGATTTAGCGAGATCATTCGCCAGGTCACTGTCCGATCATGAGGTAGAATATTACTCGAGTCCCTGATCGGGAAGGAAGCGTTCCTCACTGTATTTGGCCTATTGTTTGCTTCAGGATTGTTCCGGATCATTAGGCCAGTATTTCGAATGGCACGACGACGCAGCATCATTTCAATCCCCTCGCTCGGTTCGCTGGACAAAACAGCGGGCCGAGTGGGACAACAGCTCACGCAAGCACTTCGTGAAGCTATTTCAAAAGGGGAGTTGAAACCCGGCGAGCGTTTGCCGTCGACACGGGCGCTGGCAACGTCACTACATCTCGCGCGAGGCACCGTCATCGAGGCGTTTCATCAATTGCATGCAGAGGGTTATCTGGAAGCCCGGGCAAGAGGCGGCACAGTTGTCGCAAACGTCAATGTCCCGAGTGAGTTCGTCGGCCAGATGCAATCTCCGACGGAATCTTCGCTGATCGGTCCCGGATTGCCCGCAAACGTAGCGCGCCTCGCAGAGGTAGCGCGAACTCTTCGTCCGCAAGGGGGGGCGCCCTTCGCCATTGCCCATCCCGCAGGCGCAGTTGCGCCCAACGACAAATGGAGACGTCTCGGAAATTGCGTGCGCGCCATGCGCGTTGCTGCACCTTCGGGGTACATCGATTCTCAAGGGTTGTTTGAGTTGAGGGTCGCTATAGCCGACTACGTTCGCAAGGCACGCGCTGTCAAATGCGATCCCGGCCAGGTCGTGATCACTGCAGGCACACAACAGGGATTGTTTCTGGCCGCGACCGTGCTTCTCTCGCCAGGCGACGCGGTCTGGGCCGAGGATCCAGCGTACCCAGGAATAATAGCGGTGCTCGGTGATTTCGATGTGAACACACATCGAATTCAGGTCGACGCGCAGGGAATTGACGTTCAGGAAGGGCTCAGTCGTTGTCCTGGTGCACGCGTCGCTTTCGTCACTCCTTCGCATCAATACCCGCTGGGAATGCCAATGAGTATGGCGCGTCGCACTGCGTTGCTTTCATGGGCGCGACAGAACAACGCCTGGATCGTCGAAGACGATTACGACAGCGAGCTCCGATATGCCGGCCATCCTTTTCCATCTCTTCAAGGATTGGATCCGGCCCGTGTCGTCTACATCGGGACGATGAGCAAAGTTCTATTTTCTTCGATGCGCTTAGGGTATGCCATCGTTCCGACGTCACTCGTCGATGCGTTCGCAGGCGCAAGAGCTCTGATCGATCGTCATTCTCCTGCAGCCGATCAGTATGTACTTGCGCAGTATATGCGTGAGGGCCACTTCGAGGCGCATATCCGCCGCATACGGAGCGCTTATGCCGAACGACGCACTGCCCTGATTACCGCAATAGAGGAAGAGCTATCGGCTTGGATCACTCTTCAATCCAGCGATCAAGGGATGCATCTTGTTCTCTGGCTGCCACCCGGGTTTGACGACGTTGAGCTCTCTGACCGAGCCGAGAAAAACGGCTTGGTCGTTCGGCCGATCTCACCAATGTATCACGACACTCCACCGCGCTGCGGCTTGATGCTCGGCTTCGGAGGATTCTCGGTTCCGGAACTGAGGGCCGCGGTGATCCGACTACGTGCTCTCCTCGAAACTACCGTCGGCGCGGTGCGGGGTTCTGAGCTGTCGAAACCGACGAGCCTGGAAGCGGCGAGGTAGGATGGCTCAAGCAGACCAATTCTTACCTCGCATCGATTTCCGTCATCGGAGCGGCGGTTTGCAAAACGATGGGTAACACGGGGGCAAATGTGCCCCCGTCCCTTTAGTAGAGTTGGGCCTGAGTACGTTTTGCTTTCGAAGCTCCGGAACAGGGCGAGCAGGAGATTACGGCAGATCCGGCGGAGCCAAGCAGGAAACCAGCTCCCATTTGCAGGCGTACCCGTCACGGAATGTCAAAAATTCCAACGCTCGAGAGCGCCGCATCTCACCGTTCGAGGCTGTGCCGGACCATCTGATATCCAGATCCACCGCCAGCATGTTCTCGGAGGCCATCCGGACCGTCTTCTTGAGACGGTAAGATGTGAACTCCGAAAAGCGCTTCTCCAGCATCCTTTCCATTTCCGCACGAGAGCGGAGAATCGGCATATCGCCGTAATGCGTCTCGCAATCGCTCGTAGCGAAACTCGCCATCGCAGCGATGTCCCGCGGATCCGCATTCCAAAGTTCGACGAGTACATTTAGCCATTTCTGGCCTTCTTCGACGGTTACTTTGGTAAGCGGCGGATGCTTGAGTGAAGTCGTCATTGTGTACTTCCTCCACGTTAGGGTGGGGGAGATCGCGAACCGGTTTGCGCCGTGGTGCGCTGTTCTCCCCGGGTCTGCAACAAACCCTGTGCGACATCTCAGGTTAGGTTGCGGCGTGTACAGAGCCAGATTGGTGACTTTCAATAGAACCAAGTGATTGAACGTCGACGGCGGCGAACTGCTGGATTTGCAGGCAGGCGCTGGGTCGAAAGGATGCACTGGACCAGTTTGAAATCTTGTCGATTGGATTCTGCGTGAAACTGGACCTTGTTGGCGCAACGTGAGAGGGCCAGGAATTTGACATGACAGACCGGTGACGCAGCCGCTGTTGGCGGCACGACCATTACAGCATGTTTCATGCGGTATGGAGTCACATGGCAAGTGTTGTGATCAAAAGACAATAGGCAAAAGCGGGGTGCACGTGAGGCCAAGGGGATTAGTTAGCGTTTGTCATCGCAGAGGGCGCTTCGTGCGTTCCTACCGCCCTCTCAGCGGTGTGCCCGAGAAATGACGCAGGCACAGCTTGAGCGGGGGGCATCGTCCTTGCTCGCAGTTCGCGATGTCAGCGTCGCGTTCGGCGGCATCATCGCACTCAACGGCGTTTCCTTTGCCATGCACAAGGGCCAAATCCTCGGCTTGATCGGCCCCAACGGCGCCGGCAAGACGACGCTCTTCAACTGCCTGTCCCGGCTATATCAGCCGTCGTCGGGTGACATCCTGATGGAAGGCGTGAGCATCCTGTCGCGCCCGCCGCACCGAATCGCCGAAATAGGTATCGGCCGCACCTTCCAGAACGTGGCGCTGTTTCCGAACCTCTCGGTGATGGACAACGTCCGTGTCGGCGCCCATTCGAAGACCTCCAGCGACATCATTAGTGACTCCCTGAGGCTCGCCTGGGTCCGACGCAGCGAAACCAGCGTCAATGACAAGGTGCACGAGATCCTAGCCTATCTTGAGCTCGAGGATGTTGCCCACACTGTCGTGTCCGGTCTGCCCTTTGGGACGCAGAAGCGTGTCGAGCTGGCGCGCGCGCTGGCGGCCGATCCGAAGATCCTGCTGCTCGACGAGCCCGCGGGCGGGCTCAATCACGAGGAAGTCTACATTCTGGGCGACCTCATCCGCCGCATCCGTGATGAGCGCCACATGACCGTGCTGCTGGTCGAGCACCACATGGGCCTCGTGATGTCGATCGCCGACCACGTCGTCGCGTTGAATTTCGGGAAGAAGCTTGCGGAAGGCACGCCCGCGCAGGTGCAGGCGGATCCCGACGTCATCAAGGCCTATCTCGGGAGCAAGGACCAATGAGGACGCTGCTCAACGTCCAAGACCTGCGCGCCTATTACGGCCAAGTCCAGGCGCTCCACGGCCTGTCCTTCTCGCTCAACGAGGGCTCGCTCACGACTCTGCTCGGAGCCAACGGCGCCGGGAAGACCACAACCCTGCGTGCGATCTGCAACATGGTGCGCTCGACTGGAGGTATAGAGTTCGACGGTAAGCCGCTTAACGACCGCTCCACTGAGAGCATCGTGCGGCTGGGTATCGCCCATGTGCCGCAGGGCCGCGGCACCTTCACCACCATGACGGTGGAGGAGAACCTTCAACTCGGCGCGATCACCCGCAAGGACGGTGCCGGCATTATCTCCGACATCGAGCGCATGTATGCACATTTCCCGGTGCTTAAGCAGCGCCACACCCAGCAGGCCGGCACGCTCTCCGGCGGTGAGCAGCAGATGCTTGCAGTGGCGCGCGCCCTGATGCTGCGACCGCGCCTGATGCTGCTGGACGAGCCATCCTTCGGCCTCGCCCCGCTGATCGTGCGTGACCTGTTCGGCATCCTCGGCAAGATCAACCGTGAGGACAAGGTATCGATCCTGGTGGTCGAGCAAAACGCGCAGCTTGCGCTCGAGCTTGCTGACCAGGCCTATGTGGTTGAGACCGGACGCATCGTGATGTCAGGCAATGCCGAGGACATCGCGAACAACGAAGAAATCCGCAAATCCTATCTGGGTTACTGAGGAGCCGGTACGATGGAGCTGTTCACCAATCAAGTGCTGGCTGGCATCGCCACGGGCGCGATCTACGCGTGCATGGCGCTCGCGGTGGTCATGATCTACCAGGCGATCGACCATCTCAACTTCGCGCAGGGCGAGATGGCGATGTTCTCGACCTTCATCTCCTGGCAGCTCATGCAGTGGGGCCTCTCTTACTGGGCGGCTTTTACCATCACGCTGGCCTTCTCCTTCGTCGCCGCCATCGCGATTGAGCGGGTTCTGTTCAAGCCTCTCGTGAAAGCGCCGGTACTGACCAACGTCGCTGGCTTCATCGCACTGTTCGCGATCATCAATTCCGCGGCCGGCCTGATTTGGGACTTCACCATCAAGCAGTATCCGACGCCGTTCGGCTCTTCGCCGTTTTTGGGCAGCCAGCTAATCTCGACCCACCAGGCCAGCATGATTGGTGTCACGGTGCTGCTGCTGATCGGCCTCTACTTCTTCTTCCAGTACACGCGTATCGGTCTCGCGATGCGCGCGGCCGCATCCATGCCTGAATCTGCTCGGTTGGTCGGCATCAACACCTCGTGGATGATCGCGCTGGGCTGGGGCATGGCCTCGTCGATCGGCTCCATCGCGGGCATGCTGATCGGCCCCGTCGTATTTCTCGAGCCCAACATGATGGGCGGCGTCCTGATCTACGGCTTCGCCGCGGCGGTGCTCGGCGGCCTGGCTAGTCCGTTGGGTGCCGTCGTCGGCGGTTTTCTCGTCGGCGTATTCGAAAATCTCGCCGGAACTTACATTCCCGGCATCGGTAACGAGTTGAAGCTCCCGATCGCCCTCGCGCTGATCATTTCCGTCCTGGTCGTCAAACCCGCTGGTCTGTTCGGCCGGCACATCGTCAAGCGAGTCTGATTATGAGCACAGCAGTTGAAGTCCTCGCACAAGGCCGGGTAGCGGTCGAGGCGTTGCCGAAGCGAGCCATGACGCTGAGCACCGGCACCTCGCTGGTGGTGCTGGCTACGCTGCTGATCGCACCCGTCTTCGTCAAGAACTTCTTCATCTTCCAGATGACGATGCTCCTAATCTACGGGCTTGCGGTGCTGGCACTGAACATCCTAACCGGCGGTTCAGGTCAGTTCTCGCTGGGCCAAAGTGCCTTCTACGCAGTGGGCGCCTACACGACGGCAGTGCTGATGGAGCACTTCAACGTCAATTACGCGCTGACGCTACCGATTGCCGGCGTAGTCTGTTTCGGATTTGGCTTCGTATTCGGTCAGCCGGCGCTGCGGCTCTCCGGCGTGTATCTGGCGCTCGCGACATTTGCGCTCGCGACCGCCATGCCGCAGCTGTTGAAGCTGAATTTCCTTGAGCATTGGACCGGCGGGGTGCAAGGCCTCGTCGTTACCAAGCCGGATGCGCCGTTCGGCCTGCCGATGTCGCAGGACATGTGGCTGTACTACTTCACGTTCGCCATTGTCATTGCGATCTATCTCCTATCGGCGAACCTGTTGCGGTCGCGCTCGGGCCGCGCGTTCATGGCGATCCGTGACAACGAAATCGCGGCCTCCTCGATGGGCGTTAACGTCGCGCTCTACAAGACGCTGGCATTCGGCGTCTCTGCGGCGATCACCGGCATTGCCGGCTCGCTCGGCGCCATCGCGGTGCAGTTCGTCGCGCCCGACAGCTACACCGTCACGCTGGCGATCTCGCTGTTCCTCGGCATGGTCGTCGGCGGCGTCGGCTGGCTGCCCGGCTCGTTTATTGGCGCGGCCTTCATCATCTTCGTGCCGAACATGGCCGAGAGCATCTCGAAGGGGCTCTCCGGCGCCGTCTTCGGCGTGCTCCTGTTCCTCGTCATTTACCTCGTGCCGCATGGCGCAAGACAAGTCGCGATCGTCAGCCAACGCATGATCCATGGAGCTGAGAAATGACGGGAGAAAACAACTGGCTTAGACAGAGTACCAGCGATCGATTGCAAAATTTGGAGCTTCTTGGCTCTCGTTGGAGAGCCCAGAAGGCACCCCTAATAGACAAGAATTAGACATAACAACCAGAGGAGAAAAGGCATGACTTCTTTCGATTGGAGATGGGTAAATCTTTCGATTGCCCTCCTGCTCAGCGTTGCTACGTCGATCCCGACGCAGGCACAGACCATATACGATCCTGGCGCAACAGACACGGAGATCAGGATTGGCAACATCATGCCGTATAGTGGTCCGGCTTCGGCCTATGGCACGATAGGCAAGGCAGAAGCCGCTTATTTCAAGAAGATCAATGCCTCGGGCGGCATTAACGGTCGCAAGATCAACTTCATTAGCTACGATGATGCTTACAGTCCACCTAAGACGGTGGAGCAGGCACGCAAGCTCGTCGAAAGCGATGAAGTTCTCTTTATATACAGTGCGCTGGGCACTCCACCGAACTCGGCGATTCACAAATATATGAACTCGAAGAAGGTGCCACAGCTTTTCGTCGCGACCGGCGCCACGAAGTGGGCCGATGCGAAGAACTTCCCCTGGACGATGGGCTGGCAACCTAACTATCAGAGCGAATCTCGCATCTACGCCAAATATCTCCTCAAGGAGAAACCCAACGGCAAAATCGCCGTGCTTTATCAAAATGATGATTACGGCAAGGACTATCTCAAGGGCTTGAAAGATGGGTTGGGCGCCTTGGCGGCGTCGATGATCATTGCGGAGGAAAGCTACGAGACCAGTGAACCTTCGATCGACAACCACCTGGTTAAGCTGAAGTCTACCGGTGCTGATGTGCTTATCAACATTGCGACACCAAAATTCGCGGCACAGGCGATCAAAAAAGTCGGTGAGATCGGCTGGAAGCCCCTACACATTCTCAACAATGTGTCGATCTCTGTGGGAAGCGTCATGAAGCCAGCCGGCTTCGACAATTCGCAGAATGTCGTCTCCGCGGCCTATCTCAAGGATGTATCAGACCCGCAGTGGAAGGAAGATGCTGGCATGAAAGAGTTTCTGGATTTCATGGCCAAGGATTTCCCCGACGGCGACAAACTCGACTATTACACTTTGTACGGCTATGGAATCGCGCAAACACTGGTGCAGGTGCTCAAGCAATGCGGCAACGACCTAACCCGTGCCAACGTCATGAAGCAGGCTGCCAACCTAAAGAATTATCGCACGGAGGTGCTGCTGCCCGGCATCACGATCGACACTTCGTCAACCGATTTCGTCCCCATTAGCCAACTGCAGTTGATGCAGTTTAAAGGCGAGCGGTGGGAGTTATTCGGCGATATTATCTCAGGCGATATCGGCGGCTAATCTTAATCCAGATCTCGTCGTCCCCCGCAGTGCGGTCTGCGGGGGAATATGGTTGCACTGTCCTTGTTCCGCGGCTGCTCACGTTCGCCGCGTCCGAGTCCCTCAAAGCAATGTCGACCGTCGGGTCACGCTAGTTCATCAAGAGAGGGTCAATGAAAAGTATCAGAGCAGGGCGGACTAGAATTCGCATCTATGAAGGTCGTTTCTCAGGTGCAGGTTCTCGCTTGCGCGTTTCTCGTCAAATGGCACGCCGGTCGTTCTTAGCAAGAGCTGAGCACTCTTCGGAAGCGGCAACGCTTGAAAGTTCTTCATTGCGAGTCGTCAATGTGTGATCCTACGTCTCTTTCAGGCACCGAGCTCCTCATAGCTTATAAGACGCGCACCCTTTCTCCTGTCGAAGTGGTCAACGCTTGCATCGCGCGCATCGATCGATTTCAGCCTGAAGTCAATGCGTTTGTAATCCAAGATCGTGAAGGCGCGTTCAAGGCGGCAAGAAAATCGGAGCGTCGTTGGCTATCGGGCGAGCCGTTGGGACCTGGCGACGGAATTCCTGCCACGATCAAAGACAACATCGCTTGGAAGGGGTTTCCCACTCGCTCCGGCTCGTGCATCACTGGTTTGGAGCCGCTTGATTTCGACGCTCCAGCAGTTTCTCGCCTGAAGGAATCGGGCTGCGTTCTTCTCGGCAAGACAACGATGCCGGAATTTGCGTGGAAGGCGGTCGGTGATAGTCCCCTTACTGGCATTACACGCAATCCTTGGAAGCTCTCACGCACCAGCGGTGGATCGTCATCTGGAGCAGGTGTGGCGGCCGCCTTAGGATTGGGGGTCTTTCATCTTGGAACCGATGGAGGAGGGTCGATCCGAATACCGGCAAGTTTCAATGGTGTTGTGGGCTTCAAGCCGTCATATGGCCGCGTGCCATCGTTCCCTTCGTCTCCAATGGGAGCGCTTGCCCACCTTGGTCCATTGACCCGCTCCGTCTCCGACGCCGCTCGTATGCTGTCAATTATCGGGCAGCCAGACGGTAGAGACCTAACGGCCTGGAACCTTCCCATGTTCGAGTTCAACCAGGGAGCGGTAGGAGGGATAGAGGGCATGCGTGTGGCGTGGTCCCCGACGCTGGGATTTGCTGAACGCGTCGATCCAGAGGTGGCTCGGCTTACCAAGGCGGCAGCCCATTCGTTTGTGGATCTCGGCGCAATCGTCGAGGAAGTGGATCCTTGCTTCAGGGATCCAATCGACATGTTTCAAACTGTCTGGACGGCAGGCGCAGCACTGATCATGAGACAATATCCTGCGGATGCGCGGTTGAAATGCGACCCCGGTTTCGCTCAAGCGGCCAAAGCTGGAGCTGGAGTGACGGGTGCCGACGTAGTCGAAGCGCTGACACGTCAGCGATACGCTGTGTCAAACCAACTCAACAATCTGTTCTCTGAATATGATCTGCTGTTGACGCCTCAAGTGGCGGTTCCAGCAATGCCGATTGGGATGAACGTGCCGCCGTCGGGCTTTGCTGGTTTCGACTCTTGGGGTACGAGTTGGACGGAGTGGAGTCCCTTCACCTACCTTTTCAACATTACTGGGTCTCCAGCGATCTCGCTTCCTTGTGGCCTCACGTCGGACGGGTTGCCTGTCGGGCTCCAGATTGTTGGGCCGTTGAGGGCTGACGAGATGGTCCTACGCGCAGCCCGTGCGTTCGAAAGCCTCAAGCAGTTCAAACGGCTTGATGCTTTGGGCGTATAGCGATCCCGGAATAGTGATGGCATTCTTCCTCGCGCTGCCCTACGGCAAACTCGCACATGCCGTAGTCCACTCGGTCGCGTTGCTCAAGTTTAACACCGAGAAGCAGATGCCGGACCGGCTCGGGCTCGGTGGCGATAGCATGCCCGCTTTCGCGGAGGATCTTCGGCATCGGGCGTCGGCGGCCGCAATTCGGCGACGCTCGCTGTGCAGCAGCGCAATGCAAGTCCGTCTGCAAAATACGCTACGAGCTCGTGACGTTCGATGACGAATGCAAGCCCAATGTCGGTATTCATGTGGCGACTAAGGCGGCTTCGGACAATTCGATCGTCGCGGGCGTCACCCAATACTGATCCGCCGCGCCGCAACGCCGCGGGCGAGGGCATGGTCTCGTTCCACACCGGCGCGCCACTCAGCAAATATGCGCAGGGGCAGGCCTTCCTCTCGCGAGGATCCTGCATGCGGACCGTTCGCTTATTCGGCTGCGAGTCTGGTGATGGATGCGGTCGAGAAGGTTGGGGCCGACCGCAAGAAGGTCAAAGCGGAGGTCAACAGGACCAAGGGCCACAAGGCGCTTATCGGCGAGATCAACTTCGACGATCACCGGCAGAACATCGTCACCGCCAACGTGTACGTCGTGCGGGACGGCAAGTGGGTCTACTGGCCGGACAGCGACTATTCCGTCATGATTGCGACAGTGGAGACCGTATCAACAACCGTGGGTCTCGTTCGGTCTAACGCGTCGGCTCTGCGCCCGGCTCTCTAGCACTCGTAGCGCGCGGGGGGGGGGGGGGCGTGGCCCTGTTGGAGGGGGGCGTGCCTCAGCGTTCTCAAGCGATCGCTGTCATATCGACAGCATGGCCGGTGACTGTCGAGAGCAGCCAGGTCGGATCTGGAAAAGAATCTCCGCGCCAGGCAACGATCTGGTCCGGCCGGACCAGCACGAAGTCCGCTTCGTATAGATCGCGCACAGCCTGTTCGGCGATATCCACTACTTCGAGCGTGATACCTGAAGCCCTCGCGGCGCTGATCAGCGTGGAGCTCTTGGCATTGTCATGTCCCATACGCAACAGCGTCCATTCAAAGCCGAAGATATCGAACAGCGACTTGTTTTGATCCAGCCAGATGTGCGGTGCACGACCGCCTGGGCAAGCCGTTGCTACGTAAAGGTTCGCCGTGTCTGGTGGCGGCTTGGTGCCATCGGCGACCACAATGGTCGAGCCGTCATAGCGCCCGCCAAAGGTCACACCGGGGATATTGAACTCAGCTCGGGCGTGAGCTTCAAGATGAGCACCCGCGATCTCACGCGCCTTGGCTCCTTCAGGCCCAATATCCTCGATTTCCGCGACCGGCAAAAATAGCCCCAGGGAATCCGCAAATCTGCGGGCATAGCCCGTGTTGCGGAGCGCCAGCGGACGTCGCTCGACCTCGTAGCTCGCAAGCAAATCAGGGCCACCTTGACCTTTCAATGTTGCAGCGAGCTTCCATCCAAGATTGACAGCGTCTTCAATAGCCGTGTTGTAGCCGAGCCCACCGGTCGGCGTGAACAGGTGAACGGCATCCCCCCCGAGGAAAACGCGTCCTTTTTGAAAGTGATCGGCCACAAGCGCGTGTCCGGCGGTCCAGCTTCCGCGTGACAGAATCTCGGCCTGCACCGGCGCGCCGACAGCGGCCCGGAACATCGCCAGTGCATCGGCGTCGGTGATGGTGTCGGGATGCTCATGGGCGCGCAGTTGCGTGTGGAAGGCAAACTCGCCCTTACCATCGACAGCAGTCATGAACGCGCGACGATCGGCATTGAAGGTGACGTTCATCCACGCCGGCGGGTGCGGAACCAGATTATAGAATTCGACGGCGCGCAGATAGATCGCGTACATCTGGCCGCCCATGAAGTCGCGGATAACGCCAGTTTCGCCCTGATAGGAAAATCCGAGTTGATCGCGCACCATGCTTCGCGGACCGTCGGCACCAACGAGATACTTCGCTGTCACCTCTTTACGCTGTCCGTCCGCAATGCTTTCGATCACGGCATCCACGTGACCACCTGCATCATGGAACGATACAAGTTTCCAACTATAGTTGACAGAGATACCGGGCAACTTCTCCGCATGTGTACGAAGTGTCGCCTCAACATACTTCTGTGACACGCGGTGGGGCAATTCAGCCGCACTCCACGAACCAGATAGGCCACTTACCTGAGCACGAGCCTCATTGGCTGAAGGCAGTTTAAATCGAGCAAGTTCGTGCCCTGCATACCTTGTGAAGTAGGCAATGTCGGTTGGGAATTCCGGAGGCATTCCCAGGGCACGAATCTCATCGGCAAATCCTAATCTGCGGAAGTGCTCCATCGTTCGAGCCTGGGTCGCATTGGCTTGTGGGTTGAAGGCCGTTGTGGGCTTGGCATCCACCAGGATCGCATCTATCCCCCGCCTACCCAACTCATTCGCAAGCATCAAGCCACACGGCCCACCTCCAACAATCAATACCGAACAACATTCTGCGGGCATGCCCATCTCCTCACGATCGGCAATATAGGAAGGTAGCATGACTATCTTGTCAAGTTCTTGTCTGAAGAGAACGCGGGCACTAGAAGTTGTTTCAGATTGTCATTGAAAGGCTGAACGACGTGGGCATCAAAAAAGAAGTCGCAAAGCTCCCCCGGCGCGCGCCGGCGCGTCTTACTTCAACGAAACAAGTTTCGGTCAAGGTGCGGGTGACCAAGTCGCCCGGCGATGTTGATAGTTGGCGCCACGACAACGTCGGTCGTCTGATGAACAGTGCGATTCGACGCTTTGAGGCCCGCGTGCTCGAACTCATGAAGGACGCCGGTTATAGAGATACCCGCATTTCCCACGTCAATTTGACTCGAAACCTTGATCGACCCGGCACCCGGGTCACCGAATTGGCGAAACGGTCCGCGATGACTAAACAGGCCATGGGCGAGCTTGTGGATCAGTGTGTTCTCATGGGGCTCGTCGAGCGTGTGCCCGACCCGGAGGACGGTCGCGCGCGCACGGTCCGGTTCACCAAGGCCGGTCTCGAATGGCTCGACGAGTTCAGGAGAGCGGTTGATCAGGCTGAGTTGGAAATGAGCGACGAAATCGGCCAACACAAGCTCGAAAGCATCAGGGCTGGGTTGGCAAAATACGGCGCCAAGCACGACGCTTTGCGCCCAGGGGACTAGTAGGTCGTGCACGTATAAGCCCTGATCCACAGGCGCCTGAGATAGGGGCAACGGCGGCGAGGGCTGTCTCTTGAGCGAATTTGTCGCGCGTTAATAGGCCTGCGCCTGCGGGCCGTGCTGCTTCCCCTAAGCTTCCGAAGCGGCGCGCCGACGGTAGGCCGAGACATTTGTCGCTTAGATGCCGCGGCCCAACTCTTGACAAACTAGTCAGGTTTCCTGTCAAATACTAGTCAGGCTACCTGTCGAGTGCTGCGTTGATTGGTCAGTAACGGTTACGTGGTGGCCAGCGGCATCGAACAGGATCGATATTTAAATTGCAGATCTAAAGGGAATTCCCGTCCACCGCGGCCGCCGGTGATGCTTCGTCACATACGGAGCTGGGGTATCGCCATCGAGTTTCGAGAAGCAGCCGCTTCAATGGGGAGGCGGAAGATCGATTGTTTAAAACGCTCAGTGCAGTCACGCGGTCAACCGGGTGGCAACCAAGAAAACATCAACGGAGGAATAAGATGGACGTTAGACTGCTCATCGGCGATCGCGATACAAATGCAAGCGACGGTAAGACCTTTCCCTGTAACAACCCCCTTTCGGGAAAACCCGTAACTAATGCCGCCGCTGCTACTGTGGCGGATGCCCAAGCTGCGGTTGATGCTGCTTCGGCAGCATTTCCGGCATGGGCCGCGATCGGTCCATCCGCCAGAAGGGAAATGCTGCTCAAGGCTGCCGATAAATTCGAAGAAAAGCGCGGCGCCTTTGTCGAAACAATGATCAACGAAATCGGTACAACCGAAGTCTGGGCGCAATTCAACGTCAAGCTGGCGGCTGGGATTATTCGTGAAGCTGCGGCCATGACCACTCAAATTGGCGGCGAAGTGATTCCGTCGGACAAGCCCGGATGCGTCTCGATGGCTGTGCGTCAAGCCGCAGGCGTCTGTGTTGGCATTGCGCCGTGGAACGCGCCCATCATCCTGGGCGTCCGAGCTGTCGCTATGCCGCTTGCCTGCGGCAATACGGTGGTGCTGAAGGCCTCAGAACTTTGTCCCGGGACACATCGCTTGATCGGTGACGTATTCCGGGACGCCGGTTTTCCCGCCGGAACGGTCAACGTCATCAGCAACGCGCCCGCAGACGCCGCCGCCGTGGTCGGCGCACTGATTGCTGCGCCTGCTGTCAAGCGGATCAATTTCACGGGCTCGACCCGCGTCGGTCGCGTGATTGCAACGACGGCCGCACAGCACCTGAAGCCGGTCCTTCTCGAACTGGGTGGCAAAGCGCCGTTGATCGTGCTGGACGATGCGGATCTCGACGCCGCGGTCAATGCCGTTGCGTTCGGCGCTTTCATCAATCAAGGACAGGTCTGCATGTCCACTGAGCGCGTAATCGTCGATAACTCCGTTGCGGACGAATTCGTCCGAAAACTTGCGTCGAAAGCGAGTTCGCTACCATCGGGCGATCCGCGCACCAAACGCGTCGTTGTCGGCTCCATGATCAGCGTCAACGCCGCCAAGCATGCCGAAGCTCTCATTGCCGAAGCAGTCGCCGATGGTGCCGTGAAGGTCGCAGGCGGCGAGCGGGAAGGCACAATTCTTCCCGCTACGGTGCTCGATCGCGTGACGCCGAAAATGCGCATCTTCGTAGAGGAGAGTTTTGGCCCGTCCGTCTCGGTGATCCGCGTCAGCGGCGTCGAGGAAGCGATCAAGGTGGCGAACGATACCGAATACGGGCTTTCGGCCGCCGTCTTCAGCAAGGATGTGGCGCGGGCCCTTACGATTGCCGCCCGTATAGAAACCGGCATCTGTCACATCAACGGGCCGACCGTCCATGACGAAGCGCAGATGCCCTTCGGCGGCGTCAAAGGCTCCGGCTATGGCCGCTTTGGCGGCAAGGCCGGTGTCGATGAGTTCACTGATCTTCGCTGGATTACGATCGAGACCGGTCCCCAGCACTATCCCTTTTAACGGGTCCATTCGCTGATCACCAGATACGCGGTTGCCAAATCGCGTATCTCGGCATTCGACGCCGAAGGCTCTTGCACCATTGTCACCGTTTTTAGTCGACACGAAGAAAGAAGAGTAGGGAACGCGATGCCAGATTCTCAAGGTGCGGGGAAATCGAACAAGACGGTGCGGGAAGTTACGCTTGACCTGCTTCGCGCGTTCGGGATCTCAAAGGTGTTCGGCAACCCTGGCTCGACGGAACTGACATTCCTGCACGACTGGCCCGATGACATCGAATATGTTCTGGCGCTCCAGGAGGCGTCGGCCGTCGGCATGGCTGATGGTTATGCGCAAGCGACCGGTAATGCGGCCTTCGTCAACCTGCATTCCGCAGCGGGCATGGGCCACGCTCTGGGCAACCTTTTCACATCCTTTCGCAACAAGACGCCGCTGGTCATAACTGCCGGGCAACAGTCGCGCAGCATTCTTCCCTATCAGCCGTATCTGTATGCCGAGCAGGCTACAATGTTTCCGCGGCCCTATGTGAAGTGGAGTGTTGAACCGGCGCGCGCTGAAGATGTCCCGACGTGTATAGCTCAGGCTTATTACATCGCCATGCAGCATCCGCGCGGTCCAACCTTCGTGTCCGTCCCTTCGGACGACTGGACAAAGACCACGCCAACTCTCAACGCACGCCATGTATATCCTGAAGTCGCGCCGGATCTGACAGCCATTAAAAAGCTGGCAGAAGCGATTCAACAAGCAAGCAATATCGCGTTTGTTGCGGGACCGACAGTGGATCGCAGCGGTGCGGTCGATCTCATGATTGAACTCGCTGAACGCTCCAACGCCGTGGTGTGGGCGAGCCCGATGTCCAGCCGCGCAAGTTTCCCCGAGCGCCATCCGTTGTTCGCCGGCTTCCTGCAGGCAGCACCGGAGCCATTGTCGAAAAACCTCGAGCAATATGATCTCGTCGTCGTATTCGGCGCGCCGGTCTTTACATTCCATATCGAAGGTCATTGTGATTTCCTGCACTCCGGCACTCCGCTATGGCAGATTACCGATGACCCGACCGAAGCCGCAATCGCGGTGACAGGCACCAGCATTCTCTCAACGTTGCCGTCCGCCATCCGGGCACTGCTCGGGCAAGTGTCGTCAAAGAAACGGACCGAGCGGCAATCGAAGGTTCTGGAGACCGCGTCGGTGCCGGCCGCTGACGGCAAACCCCTACGCGCCGAATTCCTGCTATCCAGGCTTTCGGCAGCATTGCCGGAAGGGGCAATTGTCGTCGAGGAGGCGCCGTCGCACCGGCCGGCGATTCAGCGTTACCTGCCAATGTCCGGCGCAGACAGCTTCTATACCATGGCGAGCGGCGGCCTTGGCTACAGTCTGCCCGCATCGGTCGGGGTCGCCTTTGCACGCCAGGGCCGACGAATTGTTTGTCTCATCGGTGACGGATCGACGATGTATTCCGTTCAGGCGCTCTGGACGGCGGTCCAGCACAAGCTGCCTGTTACCATCATCGTGCTCAACAATTCCGGATATGGAGCTATGCGCACGTTTTCCCGCATTCTCGGGGCCGATCGGCCGCCGGGGATCGATCTCCCCGGCATTGATTTTGTCAGAATAGCAGAAGGTTTCGGCTGCGCTGCGTCCCGCATTCATGAGGCCGCCGATGTGGACACCGCATTGCGTGACGCGCTGACCGGGACTGAACCTAAATTGCTGGAGGTTATCGTCGATCCGACGATTTCCGATATCTACAGCGTACCGAATGCACGTTGATGCCGGCAGCAATGCTACTTCGCGGTTCGTGGAGGTGTCCATACAACAGGGGTGATGGAGGTTCATCAGACTATGTCGCCCCTCCATCTTCAATCGGCTCCGGCCGCGCCTCGCTTGACGGGAAATAGTGAAATGATTTCGTCGTTTTTGTATAACACCAACCCTGCTCGCATTCTTTTCGGGCAGGGAGCCCTGGCCAGCGTGGCTGACGAGATCAGAGGGCAGGGTTGTCACCATGCGCTGGTCCTCTCCACGCCATTTCAGAAAATGGAGGCAGAAGCGCTTGCCAGGCAGCTTGGCGGATTATCGGCGGGCGTATTTGCTGAAGCTACGATGCACACTCCGATTTCGGTAACTGAAAAGGCGGTGTCTGCTTATAAGGCCGCTGAAGCCGATTGTATCGTAGCGCTCGGCGGTGGTTCAACTATTGGGCTTGGCAAAGCGATCGCCTATCGCAACGACGCGCCACAGATCGTGATTGCGACAACTTACGCCGGTTCTGAAGTAACTCCGATCCTCGGGCAAACTGAGAATGGCATTAAAACAACGGTAAGAGACGCCAAGATCCTACCCGAGGTGGTCATCTACGATCCGAATCTGACGTTGAACCTGCCTGTGCGAATGAGCGTGACAAGCGGGCTGAATGCCATGGCACATGCCGTTGAGGCTGTTTATGCGCAAGACCGCAATCCGATCTCGTCAATGATGGCAATCGAGGGGGTGCGCGCGCTACGCGATGCACTGCCGTTGATCGTAGCCGATCCGCGGAACGCGGAAGCGCGTGGCAATGCGCTTTACGGAGCATGGCTGTGCGGAACGGTGCTTGGATCCGTCGGCATGGCGCTGCATCACAAGCTTTGCCACACGCTGGGTGGTAGCTTCGATCTGTCTCATGCGGAAACCCATGCGGTCGTGTTGCCCCATTCGGCATCCTACAACGCCAAAGCCGCTGCGGAGGCGATGCAGCCGCTCGCTAATCTGTTTGGAGGTTCCGTCGGTGGCGGTCTCTATGATTTCGCCACGTCGATAGGAGCACCGTTAGCGCTGAGAGACTTGGGGCTGCAGCAGGCCCAGTTGGATAGCGCTGCCGATCTCGCCGTGAAGAACCCATACTGGAACCCGCGCCCTGTAGAACGTGACGCTGTGCGAGCGCTGTTGCAACGCGCTTGGGAGGGCGCACGACCGGAGTAAGCGACGCTAGGGCAGCTCAAACTAGATCAAGGGATGAGAAGGGAAAATGCGAATGTTTACCAAAAGAACATTGCTTGAGATCGGGACTGCAGCAACGATTCCCTTGGGGTCGCCAGACTACGCTCTGGTTTATTCCGTCAAGGTTTAGCGCATCAATGGATGCTGACACTGATTTTAGATAGCCTAACAGGTTGCTTCCGCGCGCTGACAATTGAGTTCGGTCATGCCAGACGTTTCCCGCTTTGCCACCTGTTGGTCGGCGAAAAGTCATTCTCGAAAATGACAAAGTTAGTACTCGACCAGTCAAGAAAGGACTCCAGCAATGACCGGTTTTTTTACCGAGGAACGTTCTGTCGAAACCGTGAATGCCCGCATGGGCAAGCACATCAATGCACGTCTGGCGGAGGTGATGGCATCGCTGGTCCATCACCTACACAGTTTCGCCAAGGAGATTCACCTGACGACGGACGAATGGGAGATCGCTGTCGATTTCCTGACTAAGACTGGCCATATCTGTAGCGTAGAACGTCAGGAGTTTATCCTTCTGAGCGACACGCTTGGACTGTCCATGCTGGTGGATGCAATCAACAATCGCCGCCCGATTGGCGCCACGGAAAACACGGTACTTGGTCCTTTCCACGTGGTTGGCGCTCCAGAACGCAAAATGGGCGACAAGATCACGCTTGATGGTAAGGGTGAAGCCTGCCTGTTTGAAGGCCGCGTGATTAGTGCGAACGGCGAGCCGATCTATGGTGCGCGGATTGACGTGTGGTCAGATAACGCAGATGGTTTCTATGATGTGCAGCAGCCCAATATTCAGCCGCAATGGAACAATCGCGGTATCTTTATAACCGGCGCGGATGGCAAATACAGTTTTGTCGGCATTAAGCCGGTTTCGTACCCGATCCCAAACGACGGCCCAGTAGGGCAAATGTTGGACAGCTTGGGACGTCATCCCTATCGGCCTGCTCATATGCACTACATCATCACCGCACCAGGCTATCAAAAAATTGTCACGCACACCTTTGTCGGTGACGATCCGTACATCACGTCCGACACGGTGTTCGGCGTCAAACAAACGCTGGTCGCGCCATTCGAACGCGTCAATGATGGCAGCACGATCTGGCGTTCGCCGTTTAATTTCGTGCTTACGCCGGCGCGATGAAGGCAAGTCGATGACCACATCCTGTACGAAGCATTGAGCTAATAAAACAGGAGTGGCGATGTTTTCGATGCGCATAAGCAGCTGCAGATCGGAAAACGACGCAGTCAAACACGGGGGAGAATATCGATGCGGACTTATTTTCTAGCATTTTCGATCGTCGCGGCGTTGTTATCGCAATCAAAGGCGCAGACTTGGCCAACGCAGCCTATCAAGATCATCGTCAATTTTCCGGCCGGCGGTGCCGCCGACCAACTGGCACGCCTGATCGGCCAGCCGCTTCAAGACACATTCCGCCAGTCGATCGTCATAGAGAACAGGGTAGGGGCTGGCGGAAATATCGGTGGAGACGCGGTCGCAAGGGCCACGCCGGACGGCCATACTTTGCTCATGTCTTCGGGCGGGATGGTCGCGATCAATCCGCACATCTATTCCAATATGTCCTTCAGTCCGACGAAGGACCTCGCCCCAGTCGCCTCCGTCGCCCGCGTGCCCTTCTATCTCGTTGTGCGTTCAAACAACCAAGCGAAAGATTTCGGGGCATTCATCGCGGATCTGCGACTCAACCCAGGAAAGAGAAGTTACGGGTCGCCTGGCATCGGCAGTTCGCCCCACCTCGCTTCGGAAATGATGGGGCGCATGACCGGAACGGAGATCGTGCACATACCCTATCGCGGAGCGGCCCCCGCTCTAAACGATCTACTCGGGGGGCAGATAGATTTCCTGTTCGATCCTGGTATTGCGATCGAACATGCGAAGTCCGGTGCGCTGCGGATCCTGGCTATCGGTAGTCCCAGGCGGTCACCCCAGCTGCCCGACGTACCAACGCTCGATGAGCTTGGCTTGAAGGGGTTCGATGCAGATGCTTCATTCGGGTTCTATGCACCTGCCCGCACGCCTCCCGCGGTGATCGAGAAGCTAAACGGCGAGATTAATCGCGTGCTCGCGACGCCTTTACTGAGTGAAAAGATCGTGACTTTCGGAAGTATTCCCGCTCCGATGAGCCCCGCCGATTTCGGTGTGAAGTCGGAGAGGGACTCTGAGCGTTTTGGCGCTATCATCAAAGAGAGAGGAATTAAGTTAGCCAATTGATGAGAAGACCTGAGGGTAGAGAGCGCAAGATGACGCTTGCGAGGTCCCTGTCAGGCGGCCAATAGCAGGTGGTCGCAATAGGCCGTGCGCTGATGTTCGATCCGAAGTTGCTGCTCTGCGATTCGGACAACTTTCGCCGACGCTACGACGCCGCCAGATCTGGGCAGTTCGTCAGAAAAACAGCCTCTTCAATCGCACCATTTGAGACAATATCGATCTGACAGTATCGAGACATGTCCATGGAACGCGCCACGGTAGCGCCAAATTGGCAGGGGCCACGAGCTCATCGTAGCCTTGCCCGACGGTACAACGCTGATCGTGGGGGAGGGAAGGCGTCTCTCGAGCGGGCAGCGGAAAAAGATTGCCAGCTAGGGCGCTTGTCAACAACCCGCTCATCCTCCTCTTCGACGAGGCCACCGTTTAGTTCGGTCGGTTTTGGGTCCACCCAACATCTGACGGGAGAATTGCTCGCGCAGTTCGCGGGGATCAAGTTCATGCATGTGCCTTACCGCGGCGGCATGCAGCCTCTCACCGATCTCATCGGCGGGCAGATCGATCTCATTGTCGACACCATTACGGTGACAGGCCAGGCGGTTAATGCAGGAACCCTAACGGGACTGTGGATTTCCAGTGCGCAGCCCTGGCCGACGCTTCCGCAAGTTCAGCCCATTGCCGCCGAACTTTCCGGCTCCGAAGTGAAGTCCCGGGTCGGGCTGGCGGCGCTGGCACGCACGCCGCCGGATATCGTGGCAAGCTCAACGCTGCTATCGCCAAAGCGATCGTCAATCCGGAATTCCGGTCGAAACTGGGCTTACTCGGAATCCATGCCGAAGGTTCATCTCCGGAAGCGATGGCATCATTCGTCGCATCGGAAAGCAAGCGCTGGAACGACGTCATCGACAAAGCGGGCATACAGCGCGTCGAGTAGGCGCGACCGCACGCATCGAAGATGCTTCGCTTTTCTTATCTTCCGCACTTTCGGCTTTCTCGATCACCTTATAGCCAATAGAGGCGCGTTTAAGCACCCGTTGATTTGATTAGTCGGTTTGCGGCCGCAATACGTGCAGTGCTAAGGGTGTTCACGAGCAAACACGCAACTGTCATCGGACCCACTCCGCCGGGAACAGGTGTGATGGCGCCGGCAATCTCCACTGCTTCGTCGAACGCAACGTCGCCGACGATCTTTTCCGTCCCCGCATCTGTCCTAATTCGCGTGATACCGACGTCGATGACGATCGCGCCTGGTTTGATAAAGCTACCACGGATGAGGCCGGGTACGCCGGTTGCCACAACCAAGATATCCGCCTCTCTGCACCGCTTCTCGAGGTCTGTCGTGTGAATATGTGCAATAGAAACCGTGCAGAGCTCCTGTAAAAGCAACCGAGCCATCGGGCGACCGACAACATTTGACGCACCTACGACAAGCGCGCCCAGACCAGCGAGGTCATTCCGGACAGACTTAATCAGACGCATAACCCCGAGTGGGGTGCAGGGAATGAGAGCGCCGGCCATTCCGGCTGCCGTCCGCCCGACGTTAAGCGGATTAAAGCCGTCCACGTCCTTGTCTGGACATATTGTACTGACCACTCGCGCGGTGTCGATATGCGTCGGCAAAGGAAACTGAACCAGAATGCCGTTGACGGCGATATCGTTATTCAGTTCATCGATTAACCCAATCAGTTTTTGCTCCGCGGTATCGCGATCAAGAACGAACTTACGCGATCGCATGCCGACCGCTTCGGTCTGTCGCACCTTATTTGAAATATAGACGTGACTGGCGGGATCGTCACCAACGATCACAACAGCCAGTTCCGGCGCGTCAGCTCCGCCGGCACGGAGGGCTGCAACGCCCTTTGCAACTTCGTTCCGGACGGCGGCTGCGATAGCCCTTCCGTTAATGATATGTGCTGTCATGATCGACGATCAAACCTTAGAGAGATCGACGCGTCGATTGTCCTTCTTGTAGGGCGCCGCCGCGACCTTCGCACGAATGCGTTTCTGACGCCGGCCCGGCTCACCCCAAATAACCTCGACTTCCGTGCCGATCTCGGCGTGATCCACGTCTATGGTGCACAGCGACAGCATCTCGCGGAAATAATAGCTGTATCCGCGTGAGGTGGTTACGCCAACGTCCTTGTCACCACTGATGACGCGGTCCGCATACATGAATCCGCGTTGATCACGGGGCATTTCCATGAACTGATAGGGCTCCTGCTCCTTTTGGAAGAGTGAGGCATGGACATCAGCTACGTCATCGCCATTCCACACGAGTGTGCGCATTGCACGGCGTGGATTGGCAACTTCTTTTTCCAGCGCTTCACGTCCGATGAAGTCGTGATTGAAGTTGATGACCTTGCTCCAACCAAGTTCGACCGGGCTGCGATACCAGTCGCGGAGATCGTTCGACTGGAAGCTTCCGGCAACATTGAACGTCGCCGCATAGCCCGGCATAGCGGACCTGAATTCCTGCTGATACTGCTCCATATCCTCGTCAAAGATCGCAGGCATATAGTCTGTCACGATGGTCGGGAAGCATGCCTCAAGGTGATTGACGAAAATTGCGCGGCCGCCAATGCGCCGGAGTCCAAATTCTTGACCGGCGGATACAATGGCATCATACACCGCGGTTGCCTGGGTCATTGGCCCCTGCAACTCGAACCCGATTTCGCCTGACATTCCTTGCCTTAAGGCAAGCATCTTGCAGCCCGCGATTTCGATTTCACCGGAATGCATGAATTTCACATCGCGCAGCGACGTGTTCGCCACTTTTTCCAGCAAGGCGAGCGAGGTCGGCCCTTGGACCTGAAAGTTGAACCAGTCATCAGCGGCAGAGGTGACGTTGTAGTTACCGTGACGGCGGACATAGTCCACCCAGAAGGTGCCTCGTCCGAACAGCATAAATTCGTCCTCGGAGAGGCGGGTCAGAATGCCCTCCGCGATGACCTTTCCCTGCTTATTGGTGTGCACGACGTGCTTCGACTGCTTGACGTCGAATTTCTGAAAGCTGTTCACCGAAGTATCCGAAAACAGCTTTAGGGCATCCGGCCCTTTAAAACGTCGCTCCCAGAGAAATGACCAGTCGCCGATCGCGCAAGTCTCTTTCCATGACATGCTTTCATCGATCCAATCAGTATATTCGGGAAGACCCCAGCGCGAAGTGAAATAGCCTTCTGGAGTCTTGCGCATGTCGGCTGGCTTCAGCATTGTCGTTCTCCTGATGTTGTCTTTGGTCAGTCGGCGAAAACGATTGTACGTTCGCCGTTGATGATCACGCGATCCTCGAGGAAGAGGCGAACGGCGCGCGAGAGAACGCGTCGCTCGATATCCCGTCCCTTGCGGACGAGATCTTCCGGCGTATCCCGATGGCTCACGCGCTCAACATCCTGTTCGATGATCGGACCTTCATCCAGATCGCCCGTTACGAAGTGTGCCGTTGCGCCGATTAGCTTCACGCCACGCGCGTGAGCCTGGTGATAGGGCCGCGCTCCCTTGAAGCCGGGAAGAAAGCTGTGATGGATATTGATGCAGCGTCCCTGCAGGTGACGCGATAAATCGTCCGACAATATCTGCATATATCGAGCAAGCACGACGAGGTCAGCCTTCGTGTCCGCGACGAGCGTCTTTATCTTTGCTTCCTGCTCCGCCTTCGTATCGCTCGTGATCGGAAGGTGATGGAAAGGAATGTCGCCGACGAGGCTAATCGTAAGAACGGACTGCGGGTGATTTGAAACGATACCGATGACATCCATGTGAAGTTCGCCGAGCCGATGACGGTAGAGAAGATCGCCCAGACAGTGATCAAATTTTGAAACGAACAGAAGGACGCGCTTGCGCTCCGCTTGAGGTCTCAGCTTCCATACCATTTGAAACTTGCGCTCGATGGTTCCGAGGCCGGCGCGCGCTGTCCTTGCGCCATCCTCCGACAGGGTCACGCCGACGCGCATGAAGAAGTGCTGACTTATCACTTCATCGACCTGAGCGGCTTCGATGATGTTGCCGCCGTTTTCATATAGGCAGCGCGAGATCTCCGCGACTATGCCGGGAACATCGCGACACGATATGGTTAGGATATATGGAGAAGCATTCACGGCTTGTGATTCCATAAATTGACGGTGACCCGAGACGGTGGCCATCAAAAGGACCACGGGGTCGTCGATGGACAGATGATTCCGGAGGAGGTGGATCGAAGAGATTGTGGAACAGAGCGTGGTTGTGCTTGCTCCGCCACCAAATCTATTTCTTCAATCGATCTCGGTTAACGCGTGCTACGGTGTTGATGAATTGCCCGCCAACCAGCTCGTACCGCGCCGATACAAGTCTTGCACTTCATCACCGATAAGCCCCGGCATATCTCGCTTCACCTTGTAACCGATGCGATGTTGGAGATAGGCCAGGTGGCGATACCCGGTCGGATATTCCTGGAGAATCTTGTCATCGAGCTTGAGCAGAGCGCCCGGGTCTACAGGCGTTAGCTTGTCTTTCTCATAAATGGGCTGGCGAACGACGAGACCCCAGCGGCCGTTCCGTCGCTCCAGGAAGTCATAAAACCGACCAGTGCAAACCACGTCGCAAAGGACGCTATCGACCGGGCCTCTCTGGGAGATTGTCATCTTCGTCTGCGCGACGGCGCGATCCTTGGCGAGATCAACAGACGTTCCGCCGAGAAAATGGAGGATGTTCACCCCTTTCTCGAAACCTTGCTTGCTTACGCGAATGAACTCATCGGCGTTGCCTTGGAACCAAGTGGCGTGCATTACGCCATCGTCATGCCAGACGGTACGGAATCGCTCCCAATCACCCGCATCCCGCCAGATAACCCAGTTTTCAATGAGGTCGCGCACCTCGAGACGGTCCAACAAGTCCTGCGAAAATGCCATTTTGTAACCTCTAATTTGTATGATGAATTCTCTATTGTCGAGGATTGTTGCCGGGCGGACTACGGCCGATTTGCGTTCACCGGTGGCGCGTGCAGATTTACGGACGCCACCGCAACGAGAGCGATCAGCAGGCTCACCGCGATAGAGACGAAGAAAATGCTTCCACCAACTCCGATCGCCAGCGACCCTGCAAATGCACTCGCGATCGCGCCGGCACGGCCAAAGCTTGCAGCGACGCCAACGCCCGTCGAACGAATTGAGGACGGATAGACGTGCGTCGCCAGTGCGTACAACGAACCTTGAGCACCGAGGAGGAAGAAGCCTTGAATGCAAAGCAGAAAGAGTAATATCGGCTGATTTGTTGGTGCGATCTGGATATTCGCCAAAGCGATCGTACCAACAATCGAGGCGCCGGTGACGCCGAGGATGCCTGTCCGAGTGCCAAGCCTGGAGATTGCCCAAGCTGCGGCGAAGCAGCCCGCGGTGCCTCCAAAATTGAATAGCGCGAGCCCGAAGCTGGCGCCTTGCACATCGATGCCGCTGGTGGTGAGGAGCGTCGGTGCCCACCCATACATCATAAAGACAGGAAGTTGACAGAAGAAGAAAGCCGCCCAAAGGGCGAACGTGCTCCGGCGAATTCCGATATCAAACAATCTGCCCAGCAGGCTTGACCCAGGTGCCGCCCTGCGAGTGTCGACTAGGACGCAATCTGCCGGAATGCTCTCACCGAGCATTCGTATTGACCTGGCCATTCTTTTCGGCCCGGCGCCTTGGCGAAGCAGGTATTGCGGCGATTCAGGCAGTAATAGAACCAAGGCGGTCGCCAGGAATAACGGAACCAACCCGCTCACAAAGAACAGGGCGCGCCATCCGTAGCTCGGTAATATCTGCGCCGCGACTAAGCCTCCGATCATGCCACCTATGGGAATGCAGGCGATGCCGATAATTACCGACACGCTTCGGCGGTTCATCGGCGTGTATTCTGCCGTCAGAGCCATCGCGGCGGGAACGGCTCCTCCCAGTCCCAGCCCCGCGATAAAGCGGCAGAGCACGATCTCGTTAACGGAGGAGGCAAATGCGATCGCCATCGTAGCAAGTGCGAATAACGTGACGGAAGCGATTAGGGCCAGCTTACGGCCGAAGCGATCGCCCACCATTCCGCCGATCGGGCTTCCCACCGCCATGCCGACGAATCCTAAAGCGAGCGCCGGCGCAAAATCGCTCCGCAGGACCTTCCACTCGGCGATCAGCGACGGGATCGCAAAGCCAAGAATCTGGTTGTCCAAACCATCGAAGATTAGAGCCAGGGAGCAGAAGAAAAGTACTTGCTTTCGACTGGCATTCCAGCTGCCGCCATCGACTAGAGCAGCGATATCAATTGTCGCGGCCGAAAGGCCCGAACTTTCTTTATTCATTTTTCCCCCTTGACCAACTGAAGCAATGTTCAATTCCATTGCTTTGCTGCGACGCAGCAAATAGTGGAGACCAGCCACGTAGCGACAGCTTCGGCCTCTTCCTCCGGCGTTGCTTCACCGTGTTGCTTGTTTTCTAGTGGCGTGAACTGATATTGAAAACCTGCGGTTTGCTTATATGAGTTATCAGATCCATGGATATCAGACGCCTCGATCTCAACCTGCTTCTGCTTCTGGATGGACTCTATCGGGAACAGAACCTCTCGGCGGTCGCGCGCCGATTACAGTTTAGTCAGCCGGCTGCGAGCGCCGGGTTGCGCAAGTTGCGTGAATTTTTCGGGGACCAGCTATTTTTCTCTACGGGTCGCGGAATGAGGCCGACACCTTTCGCAGACTCTATCATCGAGTCCGTTTCGTCGGCTCTCGCGATTATCAATGAAGGAATCCTTCAGAAGCCGCTTTTTGTGCCCAGCAGCACCGACCGTATTTTTACAGTCACTACGACTGATATCGGCGTGATGATCTTTCTGCCGCCAATTCTCCGTCGATTACAATTGGAGGCGCCGCACGCGAACATCAATTGCGTTGCTTGCGCTCATGGCGAAATGGAGCACTTGTTAGAGACGGGAGAGATTGACCTGGCTATAGGGTACTTCCCCGATCTCGATGGACCGAATATCGTAACAGAAAAACTGTTCGATCACCCCTTCACGTGCATTGTCAGAGACACTCATCCCACAATCTTGGACTCACTCTCTCTGGGCCAGTTTCTTGCTGCAGACCATCTCGTCGTCAGTCAGCAAGGTCGCAGCCAGGAGATATTCGAACGGCGAATTCGCGAATTGAGAATCCAGCGGCGCGTACTGCTTAAGCTGCCGCACTTTATGAGTGTTCCTCAATTGATCGCTCAAAGCGACATGATCGCGACAGTCCCTTATTCCCTCGGAGTCTGGTACGCCAATATCGGATTGAAGCTGTTCCCACCTCCGATGCAGATTCCTCTTATCGAGCTCAACCTGCATTGGCATAAACGCACGTTCAACGACCCCGCTGTGCGTTGGCTGCGCGGTATGGTGGTGGAGGAGTTGCGAGATCGAGATCCAGTGCTTGCAACAACCGCAGGGTACGCCAATACAAGGCATGGCATGTCTAAATCTAACAGCCGCATTCCGATCAATGACTGAAGGTGCGTAAATAGGTTTGGGTTGATGTTTCAAGCGAATTCGTGGTCGAATGCCATTCGAAGGGGCTGTCAAGGCGGCTCGTTGATTGACAGCCAGTCAATGAGTCACTGCTTGCACGCGGCATGGACGGCCCTCGCATCCCGTGGCGCAAGAATCAGGTTCAAGTTCTTGCATAAATAGGAAGTAAACTTGCCGCTGTTCGCAGCAATATGCGCAAGATGCCTTGCTACGAAGGGCACCCTTCAGCATGAGTGACCAAGGCTGCAGTTGAACGAGTTAATTAGATACGATCTTCAACAAGTCACGAGCTCGGTATTGCCTTCGTCACATTCTTCCAGCTCAAGTAGCTATTAACGAAGTTTGGGCATGTGGAAGCGAGTTTATCCGGATCGACCCGGCCGGACCGGCTTATATATTCGTGAGCGAATTCCAGCGGCGCAAGCTTCATCTTCTCGTCGAAGCTTTCGTACCAATTTGCACTGCGCGCCGCGGCCGTTAAGAGTTTAGCCACGATAGGCTTGCGGCGCTCTTCGTACACCTGAAGCGCACTCGGGATATCCGCATCCGTATCTTGAATTGCGCCGACGAGTGCTTGGACATCTTCCAGCGCCAGACGGGTCCCGGAGCCGATGGAATAATGCGCGGTCCGCAAAGCATCTCCCACGAGCACCATGTTTTGGTGCGACCAGCGTTCGTTGGTGATTTTCGGGAATTGGCGCCAGATCGATCGGTTCGTCAGTAGCTCTGCGCCTTCCAACGTCTCGTCGAATATGCCTTGACAGAAAACGCGTGACTCCTCTTCCGTCATTTTCTGCAGGCCAAGTCTTTGATAGTTGTCGGCGGTCGTCTCTACCAAGAATGTGCTATGGGTCTTGCAATAGCGGTAGTGGTGAGCATTGAACGGGCCATTGTTCGTCGCGAGGAACGTTTGCGTGAGTGCGTCGTAGGGTCGCGCCGCGCCAAACCAGGCAAACCAGTTTGTTAAATTCTCGACCTTTGTGCCGAACTCTTGTTCATGCGTCCTTCGTACCAAGGAGTTGGCGCCATCTGCAGCGATAATGAGATCCGCATCGCTGAACTCGGAGATGTCCCGAAGCGATTTGTCGTAGATTGTTTTCAGGCCGACCTCCTGGGTCTTGGCGTGAAGAATGCGCAACAATTCGAGGCGGGCAATCGCCGTGAAACCAATACCGTCAATGCGCACACGCTGGCCACCAATCCGTACCTCGATGTCGTCCCATGCTTCAAGCCCGCTGGAGATAGCGTGAACGAGATCAGGATCGTCACCCGACAGAAACTGCAGCCCTTGAGCCGACAGGACCACGCCAAAGCCGAAGGTGACGTCCTGCGGATTCTGTTCGACAATCATGATGTCGGAAGAAGGAAGCAGTCTTTTGAGACGATAACCAGCGTACAGACCGGCCGGACCGGCGCCTAGAATTCTGATTTTCAAGGATGACTTGGACAATTCCTTACTCCTGGACCGTTCGAGCTTTTAACAGCTCAATGACAGACTGCGGCAGGGGGCATTTGCGCAGGCTTTGTCCTTCGTGAGATGCCCATACCCGCGTGTCCGTCAGTTCCGCATAAATGCAATCTTCTCCGAGAAAGCGATGGCGGACCGTAAACGATGTTGTGCCGATCCGCATGACCGCAATCTCATGGGTAATCAACACATGAAGTTTCGGTGCATCGAAAAAACGCATGCCGAACTCGACGCAAGGTAGTCCCTCCGTCTTGCCGTCAGCGGTCGTGCCGTTGGGCGCGTATCCGGCCGCATGAAACATTTCGTTTAGGCCATCGACCGCCCATTTTGCGTAGTTCGGAAAGAATACGATCCCTCCAGGATCGCATTCGCTCCAGTGCAAACGCCGGGCGTAGGAATACGGGCTCAATCCGATACCTCTCCGATATTGATCGTCAGTTTGCCGATGCGTTCGATGTCGACATCGAGGACATCACCGGGCACGATCGGCCCCACGCCTTCCGGCGTGCCGGTCATGATCACGTCGCCGGGATGCAGCGTATAGAAGTTCGACGCATATTCGATAAGGCGTGCGACATCGAAGATCATCATACGCGTGTTGGACTTCTGCCTTATTTGGCCATTCACGCTGAGCGAGAGATCGAGCGCATCCGGATTTGGCACTTCGTCTGCCGTCACGATCCACGGGCCGAGTACGCTGTATGTATCCGGCGACTTGCGGAAACCCGGAAACTCCTTGCCGCGTACTGTGATGTCGAGGCCGACCGTGTAGCCGTAAATATGGTCGAAGGCGTTGTCTCGCGAGATGCGACTACCGGCCTTGCCGATGACGATCGCAAGCTCGACCTCGTGGTCGGTACGCCGATCGGAAAAACGCGGACGGATCGCCTGCGACGGCCCGATCAGCGAACTGCCGGCCTTGAGAAACAATCCGTATTCGTCGAGCGACGTATACGTTTTGCCCTGATTGATCTCGCGATCGGCATTCGCTTCGTCGATATGAGCTTTGTAGTTTATGGGCGCGCCAATGATCTTTCCTGGATTGGCGATTGGGCTGTCCAGCCTAACCCCCGCCAACGGCAATGTCATCGTGCCAGAGAGCAGATCGCTGCGCTGCGCCGACGCCAACTGCGAGATGGCCCAGTCTCCCGGCGGAAGAGGCCACGACGGGTTCAAGTCCAGTTTATCGGTGATGTCCCGAACCACGTCGCCTTCGACGATCCCCACACGGTTGAAATCGAACCTGCAGATGTTCATGGCGTCTCTCCCTCGCTTCTAATTACTGCATTTGCATTTATTGCATATGCAGTATATTAATCGTCGTCAAGCCGTCGATGAACGGCGATGCAGTCGAGCAATCATGACCGGGAGAGGAACGATCGATGTACAGGACATTGTTAGCAGCGACGCTTTGCACTGCAGCGGCGATATCGAGTTGCGCTGCACAAGCTGAAGTTTCCGGCGGTGTGGTTAGGGTTGGGGTACTCAACGACATGTCGGGCATCTTTCAGGACACCAATGGGCCAGGCTCGCTCGAGGCGGCGCTGATGGCGGTTGAGGACTTCGCCGGCGGCGGCAAGAATTTGAAGGTCGAAATCATCTCCGCCGATCATCAGAACAAGCCTGACGTGGCGACGGCCATCGCTCGTCGATGGCTGGATGTCGATGGTGTCGATGCCATCGTCGATGTGCCGAATTCGGCAGTCGGTCTTGCGTTAAACTCTCTGTTGCGCGGCACGAAGATGACGCTGCTGGCATCCAGCACGGCCACATCAGACCTGACCGGGCAGTATTGCTCACCGAACACTGTTCAATGGGTCAATGACACATGGGCTTCCGCGCGTGCGACAACGTCTGCCATAGCAAAGCGCGGCGGTAGAAGCTGGTATTTCCTGACCGCGAATTTTGCGCTCGGTACGGCACTGGAGACCGAGGCAACGTCCTTCGTCGTGGCAGAAGGCGGTAGCATCAAAGGCTCGGCGCGCCATCCGTTTGCAACGGCAGACTTCTCCTCCTTCTTGCTGAGCGCTCAGGCGTCCAAAGCGGATGTCATCGGGCTGGCCAACTCGGGAACGGATACGATCAATGCCATCAAGCAGGCCGACGAGTTCGGGATCATGCGGGGCGGTCAGTCGCTCTTGGCTTTCCTGGTGTTCGTCAACGATATCCATGCGATCGGATTGAAGACCGCTAACGGTCTGTTGCTGGTGGAGTCGTTCTACTGGGATATGAACGAAGAGACGCGCGCGTTTTCGAAGCGCTTCGCGGCGCGGATGGGCGGCAAGGTTCCGAGTGCAAATCAAGCCGGCGTTTATTCATCAACTCTCGCCTACTTGCGCGCGGTCGCAGCCGGCGGATCGGATGAAGCGAAAATTGCCGTTCCGGAAATGAAGCGCGCCCCGATCAAGGATCCATTGTTCGGCGAAACCACCGTCCGGGCCGACGGCCGTGCCGTGCATCCGATCTATTTGTTCCAGGTCAAAAAGCCGGAAGAGAGTCGCTATCCGTTCGACTATTACAAACTCATCGACACCATTTCGGCCGAAGCGGCATTCAGGCCCGTAAACGCCGGGAACTGCCCCTTGGTGCCTGGAGCCGTGAAGTGAGTGGACCAAGCGTACCACTGGACGAGGTCGTCTATGCGGACGCCGTCGCGGCCGAACGTTTCTTCCGTTGCGGCGCATGGATCGATCGGCGCATCGATCAGCAGCTCGACGAATGCTGCGAGCGTTACGGCAATCAGACGGCTTTCGTATGCGGCGATGTGACGTTGACATTCGCTGAGCTCGGAATGCGGGCGCATGAACTCGCCCGCATTCTCGGTGAGCGTGGGCTAAAAGCGGGCGACCGCGCTCTTTTCCAGATGGGCACGAGTATCGAGACCGTCGTTTCTTTCTTCGCTTGCCTGAAGGCGGGGGTGATCCCCGTCTGCACGATCCCGCAATACCGTGAAATCGAGATGTACAAGCTGGCCGACGTCACACGTCCGTCCGCCTACTTCGTTCAGAGTGGTGACGGTGCCTTCGATCTAGTGCAGTTCGCCAAGGATGTGGCGCGAGAGAAATCGATTGCGCATGTAATCGCCTTCGCGGCCCCATCGGAGAAGCACGCTTTTCACATCACGTCTTCCGAGACCTGGAAGACACCCACCGTCATTACGGCGCGGCCCGCAATATCCAGCCAGGATGTGGCCGTTCTGCAGCTATCCGGCGGCTCTACGGGGGTGCCGAAAGTGATACCGAGGTTTCACGCAGAATACCTCGGACATGTGCGGCAATGGTGCGACCGCTACGATATGCAGGCCGGCGACGTCGGGATTTGGGCGCTTCCCCTTATGCACAACGCCGGCATGATGTTCGCGCTGCTGCGGACCGTGATCTATGGATGCTGCACCGTGCTCGTGCCGCGCTGGGATCCTGAGCGGTTTCTTGCGCTGATTGAACGCTGGAAGGTCAACCACGCCTTTACGATCGGTCCGCACGCCCCGGCGATCRCATCGTTCGACGGAATAAATCGCTTCGATCTTTCCAGTTTGCGGTTTTTTCTCACCCTGCAGGGAGCGGCACCGATTGAGCGCGCGACAGGTGTCGCAACGACGAATATGTTCGGGATCACCGAAGGTCTGGTTTTAACCGCACGCCCGGACGATCCAGCTTCCGTCCGGCACGCTTCGGTGGGCTCTCCGTGCTCGGCCTTCGACGAGATCCGGCTTCTGCAACCGGGAACCGAGCAAATTGTCGAGGATGGCGAAGTTGGCGAACTCTGTTTCAAAGGCCCATCCTCGCTGAGAGGCTATTTCGCTGCTCCCGAATTGTCCGGGTCGAGTTTGACGAGCGACGGTTTCTTTCGTACCGCCGATTTGATGCGTCGCGTGCAGATCGATGGCCGATACGCCTTCGTCTTCGAGGGCCGGATGCGCGACAATATCAACCGCGGCGGAGAGAAGTTTGGCACCGAGGATATCGAGCATCTGATTGCACAACATCCCGATGTCGCGGACGGCAAGATCGTAGCGATGCCAGACCCGATCTACGGCGAGAAGGCGTGCGCTTTCATTATTCCGAAGCCGGGCAGTCAACTCGTCACGCTCTCCGACATCACGCCCTTTCTCCTCGCCAAAGGTCTGGCAAAATTCAAGCTGCCCGAGCGGATCGAATTGATCGAAGCGTTTCCGGTCACCCGGGTGGGCAAGCTAGATCGCGCCGCATTGCGCGCCGCTATCGCGGATCGTCTCGCCGAGGAAGCTCGGCCAAGCCCGACAACCAGTTCTCGAAAGGAGAGCGCATGAACCAGCAGAACATTTTGAGAAACAGCGTCGATCGCGGCGACTTTTACCGAGAGCTCGATTCCCTGAACCTCGCGCCGCTTTGGGAGGTTCTGAAAGGCCTAGTTCCTTCAGATCCCCGGCCGGTCGCAACGCCATATGTCTGGCATTGGTCGACCGTCCGCCCGCAGTTGCTCGCAGCTGGTTCGTCGATAAGCGCCGAGGAGGCCGAACGGCGCGTTCTGGTGCTGGAAAATCCTGCTTTGCGTGGGCGTTCGCAAATCACGGACACGCTTTACGCGGGACTTCAGCTGATTTTGCCGGGCGAAATCGCACCTGCCCATCGCCACACCCAATCGGCGCTCCGCTTCGTATTGGAGGGTGAGGGTGGCTATACAGCCGTAGACGGCGAGCGAACAGCCATGCATCGCGGGGATCTCATTCTGACCCCTTTCTGGACCTGGCACGACCACGGACATGATGGTGAAGGACCGGTGATCTGGATGGATTGCCTCGACGTACCGCTTGTCGGATTCCTGAAGACAGGCTTTCGCGAAGAGCACCGGGAGTCAGCCCAGGCCACCACACGACCCGAGGGCTATTCCGAAGCACGGTTCGGAAGCGGGCTGATGCCGGTCAATTACCGGCCGGAATCATCCACCTCACCGATCTTCAACTATCCCTATGCGCGAACGCGGGAAGCTCTCTTTCAGCTTGCGCGAACGGGCGAGATCGATCCCCATCACGGCATCTGCCTGCGATACGTCAATCCGGTCAATGGCGATTGGGTGATGCCTACATTGGGCCCAACGATGAGGTTGCTTCCGGCAGGCTTCTCGACTGAGAAATATCGTTCGACTGACAGCGCCGTGTTGGTCATGCTCGAAGGCGCGGCCGAAATTGTCGTCGATGGCCGACCGTCTGAAATACTGCGGGAAAACGACGTGTTCTCGATGCCCGGCTGGAGCCCCTACACAATCCGCGCTACTGAGGGCGACTGCGTCATATTCTCGTTCTCGGATCGACCGGTTCACGAGAAGCTGGGCCTGTTCCGGGAAGAAAAACATTAGGTTGCCGGTATAGAACCGGCTTGCCTCGGTTGCACCACAATAATACGGTGCGACTTTACAAAAGTCGCACATGAAGAAGCTGAATTACGCCCTCGAAGAGCGCATACCTTATCTGACCAATAGGCTTGCCTCCGCTGTCAACGAGATCTTCTCCCGGGACCTCGCCGCACACGAGTTGACGATCGCTCATTGGCGCGTCTTGTCAGTCCTGCATGACATGGGCGATCAGAAACTGATCGAGCTGTCCGTGCATACCAGCATCGACTCATCGACGCTTTCCAGACTAACCGAGGGGATGCAGCGTCGGCATCTGATCGAAAAGAAGCGCTCCAAGCTGAGCAAGCGCGAGATCACGGTGACGTTAATGCGTCGCGGCAAAGAGCTGGTCGAGGAGCTGACGCCGGCTGCCCTCGTTTATGAGAAGATCATCGTGTCGAATTTCTCGAAGGAGGAAGTCGATATCGTGCGCCGCCTTCTCCGCGAGATGTATCATCGGATCATGGACTACAAACATACGTGAAGAACGATGAGGCGGATTTCACGCCAGCCGGTATCGTGCCAGCCGTCGTCGATGACGGCTGGCAACTTTGTGCAACGTCGTTCCCATCAATGGTCGAGCGCACCCTTAGCAGTCTCGCGGGCCATCGCCAGAGCGATGCCTCCCCCCGTTGCCAGAACGAGGAAGTAAACGCTAATCGCCGTCGTCGATCCGAAATGAGCGTAGAGCGTGGCCGCGACCAACGGTGCGATACCGCCGCCCAACACAGTCCCGAACTGTTTTCCGATCGAGACGCCGCTGAAGCGAACGGCGGTCGGGAACAGCTCTGGGAAAAAGCTCCCTTCCGGTCCGAACATCATTGGATGTACGATGCCGGCTGTGACGACGATCGCTATCGTAAGATAAACCGCATTCCCCATCGCCAGGACATCGTAAAATACCAGCATGGATATTGCTGCGAGGACGAGGCCGGCTCCGTAAACGGGCCGGCGGCCGACACGATCGGATAGTGCCCCGAAGAACGGCACGCAGAACAATCCAACGATATTTGCGATCAGGACTGCTTGGGCAAGCGTCCCACGCGCGACGCCGAGCACCTGTGTTGCGTACGAAAGAGTGTAGATTGCCGTGAGGTAGAAGAACGACGTCTGCGCAAGCTCGATGAAGAAGACGATCAGAATTTGCCTCGGATGTTCCTTGAGCGCTTTCATGGCAGGCCGCTCTGTCGTCTCCGCTATTTTGAACATCTTGGATTCCTCGATGCCGTAGCGTAGATAGAGCCCGACGGCCACCAGCACGCCGCTGGCGACGAATGGAATGCGCCATCCCCACGAAAGTAAATCCGCTTCGGGAAGCCTGGTGATCAAAAGCGCCGAGAGCGATGCCAGCACCACGCCGATCGGCCCTGCGGCCTGAATCACCGACCCCGACAGACCGCGCGAATTTTTGTCGGCCGTTTCGACGGCCATCAGGCCGGCAGCTGTGGCCTCGCCGCCGAGCGCGAAACCCTGCAGGAATCTTAGAAGCACTAACGCGATCGTGGTCGCGATGCCGGCCGCTTCGTAGGTTGGCAACAGGCCCATGGTCATGGTCGCTAGGCCCATAATGAGCATTGTCGAGAGAAGGACCGACTTTCGGCCCACCACGTCTCCGAAATGGCCGAATATCACGCCGCCGAGGGGACGGGCGATGAAGCCCACCGCGAACGTCGCGAAAACGGCGATCGTTGCGGTCGTTGGATCGAATTTCGGAAAGAAAAGCCGTTCGAAGACAAAGGGAGCGATGAGGCCGTAAAGAAAAAAATCGTACCATTCGATGGTCGTTCCGATGGCTCCCGCCACCAGCAATTTTCGATGTTCGGCTTGTTCCGACTTTGTCTTTCGCTGCGATGATGGCGTGATTGTCGCGGTGGTTCCGTGCTCGCTCATAATCATGTCCCTCCGTTTGATGACCCGAGTTGATTTGCGATCGGCTTTGCATCTCGGGCTGCAAACCGTTGGCGTTGATCGTCTCAGTCCCGCAGTGCGATGAGAGCCAAAGACCGGTTTGCGATCCTCATTCCCGAATTGTCCGCGGCTAGGCCAGTTCGAGAGTTGCCCTTCGAGGCGGCTTGTCATGCGCCGGCGCGAGCGATGACAAGAGCTTTCTCGCCCGCTGCTTGGCTTTCTCGACCGCTTCCGATTTGACGCGCTCAAACCCTCTGATGTCCTCGGGCAGCGAAAGTAACTCGTTGATCTTACGGATGTTGTCCCGCCGAAGTAGCGGCAGCGCGATGTCGACAAGGGTGAGATACCAGTGAATGAGTTCACGCTCTTCACACCGGGAAGGCAGCCTTGCGAATGGATCAAATGGGGTTCCGCGCAGAAACTTCAGCCGCGCGAGGACGACCATAAGCGGTCTGAACCAGGGGCCCAGCCGGACTTTTCGGCTGATGCCCAAACGCCGCCCCAGCGGCGGTTGCAAATTATACTTGATGCGAACGGGTCCGTTAAAGCTCTCGCGCAAACGCTGTTCAAATGACTCGCACGTTAGAAGCCGTGCCACTTCATACTCGTCCTTATAGGCCATCAAAGCGTGAAGATTGCGCGCAACGGTCTTTATTAACGTCTCTTCGGGCGAGTGCGTGACATTACGTTCCGTATCTGCAACGCGAAGCACGGTATCGATATAACGATGGGCATAGCGGAGGCCCTGATAGTCGACGAGGTCCGCGAATCGCTTGGAGATAATATCTTTTGTTGACGCGCTTATCGCGGCGTTCGCTGAATAGATGTCGTTCAAGGCACGACTGACCGACAGGCTCGGCGTCGGATTAATCCGGTTAGCTAGGAGCGGCGACCGCGGCTTCATCATGACGCTCATCCGCTGGGGATCGCATTGCCACATGCGCCCGGCGTCGAACGCGAGAAGATTGGCTTGAACTTGAACGCCGTTTAGCTCGATTGCAGTCTTGATCGAGGCCCCAGAAATCGGCAGCCACCCTGCCTGATAGGCAGCCCCAATGGCTACCATGTTCGTCATGAGGTAATCCCCAAGCAGCGCTTCGGAGATTTGTCGCGCGTCAATGGCGAGCGCAGCGTCTCCATTCGTCGATGCTGCGACGCGGTTCCGCATCTCATCGATCGGCGGCTTGATTCGTACGTCGCGGATCATCTCGCCGTTCGGCAAGACGTCGACATTAATCACGGCTTTCGTGCGACGCATGTCGCAACGGGCTAGGTTGGCCGGCTCAACCGCCGCTAGTAGATCGAGTGCCAAATAAAGATCCGCCTTTGCGCGACCAACCGTGTTTGTCAACGGGACGGCGCCGTGCGGCGCCAGTACCAGGCTGGACAGAACGGGTCCCCATTTCTGGGCGGCGCCTGTCTGGTCGTACGTTTTCACCTCCAGACCATCGAGAGCCGCCGCCTGGGCGAGCATGGCGCTTGCGGTCAGAACGCCCGTGCCACCTAGGCCCGGAATATAGATGCTGTAAGTTCGCGTGATCGGCTCATATACCGGTTCGGGCAGCCAAGACGTATCGAGTTCCGCGCGCGATGGCTTCTTCAGCGAAACGCCGTCGTCCACTTCAACAGTTACGAAAGACGGACACTCCCCGACGACACAGGCCTGATCCTGATTGCAGGATGACTGATGGATCTGAGTCTTTGGACCAAACTCTGTGTCAACCTTCTGCAACGACATGCAGTTGGCTTTGACACCGCAGTCTCCGCAGTTTTCGCAGACATCCTCATTGACGAAGGTGAACTTTGTAGGCGCGGGAAGCAGTCCGCGCTTCTGACGGCGGCGGCGTTCGTTGGCACATATTCCGTCATAAAGTAATATAGTAACGCCGGGGACTGAGGCCAATTCTGCCATCGTGCTTTCGAGTTGCGAAACCTCGCGCTGTTCGACAATGGCTGGTAGCTTTACGTCCAGGTAGCGTTCGGGCTCCTTGCTGATCAGTACGATGCGCACGACCTTGTCCAGCGCGAGATGGGTCAGTAGATCTGCGATGGTTGCGGTCGAGACAGCATCCTGTCCACCCGTATTGGCTAACACACCGTTGAACAGGATCTTGAACGTAATATTAATTCCGGTCGTCACCGCGTATCGGATATTTTGATAGCTTGAGTGAAATAGCGCGCCGTCGCCGAGATTCTGCACGATATGGCTGCGACTTGTATAGGGTGATAGGCCGACCCAGGGCAGCCCCTCTCCGCCCAGTTGGGTCGTTGCCTCCACGCGCTTTTGTGGATTGTCCATCAACGCAGCAAAGAGGTGACAGCCGGGCGCGCCCCACGCCATCTGTCCGGGGGCGAGAAGCGTGGATGTGTTGTGAGGGCAGCCTGAACAATAGTTCGGCGTTCGATTCATGCGCGGCTCGTCACCCTTGTCGACTGTCGGAGCCGAAACCGCTTGAGACTGGATTGTCAGTCCCAGGATTGCCGCCAACCGATCCGCAATGAGGTCGCTATTCATTCCGCCGTGGGTGGGAAAGAGAGCCTTACCATTTCGGCTGGTCTTGCCGAGTACCTCAATGACGGAGGTGCCGATCGCTGCGGCAGCGACCTGCCGCTCCAAAAAATCTCGTTTTTCCTCGATGACGATCACCGTCTTCAAGCCGTGGGCAAACTGCTTGATGAACTCCTTGTCCAGAGGACAAACCAGTCCAACCTTGGCCAATCGGATGCGGGACGTAGAAGTCGCGTGTGATAGACCGAGATCATGCAGCGCCTGCAACGTGTCGGACCAGCTCTTTCCCGCGCTGATGATGCCGATCTCGTCGTCCGGACTGCTTGCCATTATCTTGTTGATGGAATTGGCCCTGGCGTAAGCGAGTACGGCCGCATGCCGTTCCTCATACAGCTTACGCTCCGTTTCCACATTGACGACGGGGAAGAAACGATGGTTTGCCACCTTGACGAAAGGCCCAGCCGCGGTTTGGACATGTGGAGTTTCAATGGCGATCCCCTGGCGATGGACCTGCACCACTTCTCCGCCGTCGCAAAGGGTTCCGACAAGCTTTAACGCCACCCAGCATCCGCTGAACCTGGATAGCGCCGCGGCGTGCAGCCCGAAATCGAGAAACTCCTGAATGTCAGCAGGATATAAAACGGGAATGCCGTGATGCTCGAAGGCGAATTCCTGCTGGTAAGGAACGGTCGAACTCTTAGCTTCATGGTCCTCACCACTCAGGATGACGACCGCGCCGTTCTTGCTGGTCCCGGCAAAATTGCCATGCTTGAGGGCATCGCCCGCACGATCGAGTCCGGGACCCTTGCCATACCAGTAGCCGACAACGCCGTCGACGTCGTCATGCGGATGCTCGTCGAGCATCTGCGTCCCCATCAAGGATGACGCGGCAAATTCTTCGTTCTGTGCCGGAAGGTGAGTGATGCCGAATTCGGCTAGATACTTGCTCGCTTGCTTCAGCGCCAGGTCGATACTTCCGAGCGGCGACCCCGGATAGCCAGTAACGAATGCGCGGGACCGGATTCCGGCGGCCTGATCGCTCCTCATCTGCTCAATGAGCATTCGCACCAGCGCCTGATTGCCGGTTAGGAAAAGACGGCCGTCCTCCACACGATAGCGATCGTTCAATGACGGCCGCCGATCGGACTGCTTCCCTGCCATCGTTTCCACCCATTTTTTTGATCGACGGCCGCCACTGGCGCGGGCGGTCGTAGCCGTTATGGGTGCGAGGTAAGAACAAGCCTAACATTGGTGCAATAAAGTATGGGTTATTATATATATTGGTTTTTCAAATAACACATGGAGTAGGGACATCGGCATGCGTCACGACCGACAGCTGGATCTCAACCTTATGCGGCTTTTGATCTCGCTCCACCGCAAGCGCAGCGTTTCGAAGGCGGCTGAAGAGCTTGATCTCAGCCAGCCCGCAGCCAGTCTTGCACTGGCGCGTCTTCGCAAAGCGGTCGGAAACGATCTTTTCGTGCGCACATCGCGAGGCATGTTGCCGACATCGTTTTGTGAGGAACTGGTCCCCATTGCCGAGCAGGCCATCAAAGCCGTCGAGTCCGCCGTGACCGGGCGATCTGCATTCAATCCCGGAACGGCGCGCCGCGAGTTCGTGCTGACGACGCCGGACGTCGGAGAAGTTCACTTCCTGCCGAAATTGGCTGCTCATCTCGCGAAACATGCACCAATGTGCAATTTACGCTGCGAGCAAATCTCCAACGATCACATGGAGGAAGCGCTCGCATCCGGCAACGTTAATCTTGCGCTCGGTTATTTTCCCAACTTGAGAGGCCCGGGATTGGTGAGGCGGCGGCTCTTCATGCACTCACTGGTCTGTCTCGTTCGAGACGATCATCCCATCGTACGGTCGCGTTCGGTGAGTCTTGCGACTTTTCTCGAATTGTCACATGCCGTCGTCCACTCGGTCGGGCGCAGCAACGAACTGTTTGAGACCCTGCTCAAGAAGCAAGGGCTTCGGCGGCGTATCCAGCTCTTGTCTTCTCACTTCCTGTCAGTCCCGGCGATAATCGCCGCCACCGACTTGATCGTAACTGTTCCCCGATCTGTCGCCGAATATTACGTCGGACTCGAGAAGCTGAGGATGGTTGAACCACCCATCAACATTCGACCCTACCCAATTCAGCAATACTGGCACACACGCTTCGCCGATGATCCAGGTTTGAAATGGCTGCGGCAGACGACGGCAGCACTCTTCGTAGAGAAGTAAATGTTTTTGTGATGCTTTATGCCAATCGCTTGGGAAGCGCCCACCGGGCCAGCTTTCGGTTGTCGTTTACGCATCCGAAAAGCAAGAAACTGGACCTGAATCTTCCCGCTCCTCGCAGAAGGGTCCCGCTGTCGGTATGGTCGATCTCGCGACCCGAAGGATGCTTTTCATGGGCGTTGTCGAAAGTCACAACACCAACTCTTTCGTCGGCGCCGCCGGGCTGAGCGGCGGCGATCTGGTCGGCATCGACGGTGGCATCGGCGGTATCTCGCGCGGTACCTAGACGATTTCAAAAGCCGTGCTGCGGAACTATGGCCGATGAAGCCTACGGGATATCGCGGCTTGGCTTTTCGATACCTTTCATGAGCATATCGATGCTTGCTTCTGTAAAGGCTGCAATATCGAGCTGGCGTCGCGTTCCGAACAGCATGGTCCAGATACTCAACAATAGCGCTGGGCTGGCGACGATGTCCGTGAACGAGCTTGCCGGCCCCGCTCGGAATTCTCCCGCGGCGATACCATCAGCGATCACGTGTTTGAAATGGTTGAGAATCGGCTGCACGAACTCATCGTAATATTGGTCCACCATGTCTGGAAAGCGCGAGCCTTCCGCAATCAGTAGCCTGAGCGTCTCGCGCTCAGTACGGTCTTCTGCGATCCTGCCAAAAAAGAACACCACGAGCGTGCGAAAGCGCTCTGCGTGGGACCCCTCGAATTGGCCGGCGAGACGATCGAGGTCCGGTAGTAGTCCTTGCGACTTGTGCCGCATCATCTCTTGAAAGACGCGTTCTTTGGTCTCGAAGTAAAAATAGATCGTGCCTTTGGTGACGCCCGCGCGCTTAGCCACATCTTCCAGGCGTGTCGCGGAATATCCGGCTTTGACGAATTCCTCGAAAGCCGCGTCAAGAATCTCGGTCGGGCGCTCCACTTTGCGGCGGGCACGTTTCTTCGTTTCTACACTCATAGGGAGACATTAAACGGTTTAGGCGAAAAACGCTATTGACTTCCCGGTCAGTCAATAATAGTGAGTGAACGCTCACTAGGTTCCCCTGCATGAAGTTTCATTTCAGAATTACGCCTCTACTGCCGTTGATGTTGCTGGTTTGTTGCGAACGCGCACCAGATGTCGCGCGATCGCCGACCCTAGTGACTTCGGACATCGTTCGCCTGCAACCGCGTCAGACCTCTATCCGATTGAGCGGAGACGTCGAAGCACGCATCAGCAGCGACCTTGCTTTCCAGGTGACCGGTCGGGTGACCGAGCGGTTCGTCGATGTCGGCGCCCATGTCAACGCGGGGGACATCCTGGCGAAGATAGATCCGGCCGAACAACTTGCCGATGTAGAGGGTGCGAAAGCCGCGGTGAAATCGTCCGAAGCCCAGTTGCGCGTTGCAACGGCAAACTTCGAGCGGCAGAAAACGCTGATGACCAGCGGTTTCACCACCCGCGTCTCCTACGACCAGGCACAGCAGGCGCTGAACGCAGCACAAGGCGGCCTGGAAACCTCGAAGGCCCAGTTGGGGACCGCGGCCGACGCGCTCGGTTACACCACGCTGCGCGCGAGCGCCTCGGGCATCATCACCGCCCGCAACGTCGAGATCGGGCAAGTCTCCCAGTCGTCCCAATCGTCCTACACACTTGCCCAGGATGGTGCGCGCGATGCGGTGTTCGATGTCTATGAAGCAATCTTCCTGCAGAAGCTCGATGGCGACAGCATCCAGGTGTCGCTCGTTTCGAACCCAAAAATAACGGCGCGCGCCCGGCCGCGGGAAATCTCGCCTGCGGTGGATCCAAAAAGCGGCACTGTTAAAGTCAAGATGGACATTCTGAACGTCCCGAAGGAGATGACCCTCGGCAGCGCCGTGGTCGGCGAAGGGATCACCCAGTCGGTCGATAAGATCATTCTGCCGTCGGCCGCCATGACATCCTCGGCGACGGGTCCGGCGGTCTGGGTGATCGATCAGAAAACCAATGTCGTGTCACTGCGCGATATCGCGGTCGAGAGCTACGAAACCAGTTCCTTCGTCGTCGCGCGCGGGCTCACGGTCGGCGAACGCGTCGTCACCTCCAGCGGAAAAATGCTGCGGCCGGGTGCTAGCGTCACCTATGCGGGGATCGAACTATGACCCGCGTCATGAGCGCTGGCCGGATCGCCGTCTGTTTTACAATGGTCGGCTTGCTCGCCGGATGCAGCGAGAAAGCAGCCGCGCCCAAACCAGTGCGACCAATCCTTTCGATCGTGGTTTCGCCGCCGGCGGCCGATGCCATCAGCATTGTCGGAACGGTGCAGCCAAGATACCAGACCGACTATGGATTCCGCGTTCTCGGCCGGTTGATCGCGCGACCGGTCAATGTCGGGGACAACGTTACTAAAGGCCAGCTGCTGGCTGCGATCGACGCGACCGCCGCCGAAATGGCCGTGAAGTTATCGCAGGGCGCGCTGACCACGGCGCAGGGCTCTCTGCTGAATGCTACCGGCACTGTCATCCGGCAACGCACACTGATCGAAACCGGCGCCAATACCCAGGCGACACTGGATTCCGCTGAACAAAGCTACGCCTCCGCCGAAGCCGGCTTGGTCCGCGCCCAGGCCGATGTCGCGAAGGCGCGCGAGCAGCTCACCTATACCAAGAGCAACGCCGATTATGCCGGTGTCGTAGCGTCGGTGGGCGCGCAGGTCGGACAGATCGTCGCTCCAGGGCAGACCGTAGTGACGGTGGCCCGCCCCGATGTGCGCGAGGCGGTCATCGATATCGCGATCGAACTGGCAGGCAGGCTGGAAATCGGCATGCCGCTGACTGTTAGCCTGCAGGTCGATCCGCAAGTCCGCGCGGAAGGCAAGGTCCGCGAGATCGGCCCGCAATTCGATTCGCTGACCCGCCTCAGTCGCGTGCGAGTCACGCTCGACTCCCCGCCGGACACGTTTCGTCTGGGATCGACGGTTACGACCTACATCCCCGGCAACTCCCAGCGCGGTTTTAGGCTGCCGGCCGGCGCCATCCTCACGCATGACGGCAAGTCGCGCGTCTGGATCGTCGATCCCGGCACCAAGTCGGTCACGGCACGCAATGTCGCGATCATCGCGAATGACGACGGCTCCGTGACGGTTACCAGTGGCATCGAAGCCGGCATGCGCGTCGTCGCGGCGGGGGTGCATCATCTCAAGGAAGGCCAGCAAGTCCGGCTCGAAAAGGAAGACGCGTGAAGCCTTTCAATCTCTCCGACTGGGCCCTGCATCACCGTGCGCTGGTCTGGTATTTTATGCTCGCTTTCATGGTGGCCGGGCTTTTTGCGTATCTCCATCTCGGCCGCGAGGAAGATCCCGACTTCACGATCAAGACCATGGTGATCCAAGCCAAATGGCCCGGCGCGTCTGCCGAGGAAGTCACCAAGCAGGTCACCGAGCGAATCGAGAAAAAGCTCGAGGAACTTGAATCACTAGACTACACCAAAAGCCTGACCGTGCCCGGGCAGACTACGGTCTTCGTTAATCTGCGGGACGATACGAAGGCGCGAGACGTGGTGCCGACCTGGCTCCGCGTCCGCAACATGATCGCCGATATCAAGCCGGATTTTCCAAGCGGCGTAACCGGTCCCGGCTTCAATGACCGGTTCGGCGACGTCTACGGCAATATCTATGCCTTCACGAGCGACGGTCTGACCCAGCGCCAGCTGCGCGACCGTGTTGAGGACGTACGCGCCAAGGTTTTGCAGGTTCCGAATGTCGGTCGCGTCGACATCGTCGGTGCGCAGGACGAGGTGGTCTATCTCGAATTCTCGACCAGCAAGATTGCGGCGCTCGGCATCGACCAGCAGGCGATCACCGCATCTCTGCAAGCCCAGAACGCGATCACGCCGTCGGGCGTGTTGCAGGCCGGTCCGGAGCGCATCCTCGTCCGGGTCAGCGGCCAGTTCACTTCGGAAGAAAGCCTGAAGGCGATCAACCTGCGCGTCAATGACCGGTTCTTTCCGCTCACCGACGTCGCCACCATCCGCCGCGGCTATTCCGATCCGCCGACGTCGCTGTTCAGGTACAAGGGTGAGACTGCGATCGGCCTGACCATCGGCATGAAGGCCGGCGCCAATCTGCTCGACTTCGGCGAGGCGCTGAAGAAGGAAATGGCGCGCATCGCCGCTGATCTGCCGGTCGGCGCCGAGATCCATCTGGTCTCGGACCAGCCGCAGATCGTCGACGATGCGGTCTCCGGCTTCACCCACGCTCTGTTCGAAGCCATTGCGATCGTGCTTGCCATCAGCTTCATCAGCCTGGGCATGCGCGCCGGTCTCGTCGTGGCGGTCTCGATCCCGCTAGTGCTCGCCATTACTTTTGTTGTGATGTCCTATTCCGGCATCTCGCTGCAGCGCATCTCGCTCGGCGCCTTGATCATCGCGCTCGGCCTTCTGGTCGACGATGCCATGATTGCGGTCGAGATGATGGTCGCGCGGCTCGAGGTCGGCGACAAGCTCGAGAAAGCCGCGAGCTATGTCTATACGTCGACGGCATTCCCGATGCTGACCGGAACGCTGGTCACCGTTGCCAGCTTCATTCCGGTCGGACTGAACAGCAGCGCGGCCGGCGAGTTTACTTTCACGCTGTTCGTCGTGATCGCGGTATCGCTGATCGTGTCATGGATCGTCGCGGTGCTGTTCACGCCTCTGCTCGGCGTCGCGCTGCTGCCGAAAACCATGAAGAGCCACCACGAGAAAAAGGGGCGGTTTGCCAGGGCGTTCGGGCGTATCTTGGTATTCTGCATGCGATACCGCTGGCTCACGATCGGCGTAACCGTCGCCACTTTTGCGCTATCGATCGCAGGCATGGGCTATGTGCAGCAGCAATTCTTTCCGTCGTCGGACCGCAATGAACTGGTAGTCGATTGGAACCTACCGCAGAACAGTTCGATCGCCGAGACCAATGCGCAGATGGCACAGTTTGAGAAGGAGGCGCTCACGGGCAACGACGATATCGACCATTGGTCGACCTATGTCGGACAGGGCGCGCCACGTTTCCTGTTGTCGTTCGACGTTCAGCCCAATGACGTAACGTTCGGCCAGATGGTCATCGTCACCAAGAGCGTGGAAGCCCGCGACCGTCTAAAGCCAAAATTGCAGGACTACCTCACCAGGACCTTCCCGGGTACCGATGCGTTCGTCAAACTGCTCGATATCGGTCCGCCGGTGGGCCGTCCCGTCCAGTACCGGATGTCCGGACCCGATGTCGGTAAGGTCCGTCATTATGCGCAGCAGCTTGCCGGCATCCTTTCGGGCAATTCCCATTTGTCGAATGTGGTGTTCGATTGGATGGAGCCGGCGCGGGTCGTCAAGGTCGATGTCCTGCAGGATAAGGCGCGCCAGCTTGGCGTCACGTCGGAGACGATCGCAACCACGCTCAACGCCATCGTGGACGGTTTATCGGTTACGCAGGTGCGCGATGATATCTATCTTGTCAATGTGCTCGCGCGAGCCAATGCAGCCGAACGCGGCTCGATCGAAACGCTGCGCAATCTGCAGTTGTCGTCGAGCAGCGGCCAATCGGTGCCGCTCGCAGCCGTGGCGCAATTCCGCTACGAACTCGAACAGCCGAAGATATGGCGCCGCTCCCGACTTCCGACCATCACGCTTTCAGCCGGCATCCTCGACAGTGTGCAGGCTGCGACCATCTCCGACCAGCTGAAGGTGCCGATCGCCGAGTTCTCCGCCAAGCTGCCTCCCGGCTATGCGGTAAATATCGGTGGTGCGGTCGAGCAGAGCGGCAAGTCGCAGGCGCCGATCCTCGCCGTGTTTCCACTAATGCTGATCATCATGGCCACACTGCTGATGGTGCAGCTGCAGAGCTTCAGCAGGCTGTTCCTGGTGTTCGCGGTGGCGCCGCTGGCCTTGATCGGCGTCGTCGCGGCGCTGCTGCCGAGCCGGGCTCCGATGGGGTTCGTCGCCATTCTTGGCATTCTCGCATTGATCGGCATCCTGATCCGCAATTCGGTGATCCTGATCGTGCAGATCGAGCAACACCGCAACGACGGTCAGTCGCCATGGGAGGCGGTGGTCGATGCCACCGAGCACCGAATGCGACCGATTCTGCTGACGGCAGCGGCGGCTAGTCTGGCGCTGATCCCGATCTCGCGTGAGATCTTCTGGGGACCGATGGCCTACGCGATGATGGGTGGAATCATTGTCGGAACGGTTCTCACCCTGCTTTTCCTGCCGGCGCTATACGTGGCTTGGTTCCGCATCGCCGCTCCCGACCCTGGGAGGCCGGGATGAAGGATGACAGTGTCCGCGTCTCGCTCGCGGCGTCCGCGTACGCATGAGCGCTCTGGGCCGTCAGCGCCACCCAAGTATGGCGACAGACCGTGCGTGATAGTCGGGCAGGGCTCGCCGAGCAGCTGGCGCGTGAAATTCGACGAACGCGTCACGGTGCAGGCGATCCACGAGGACTATCTTGAGTGTGCCGGTTGCGGAGAGAAGCCGAAAGGCGAGGCTGCTTTCCCTGCCTGGCCGAGGCGCGCGCTCGTGACACACTTCCGAACACTTGCCACGCACAGGCACGGAAGGCGTACGCGCTCTGCGGGCCGCCTGTGGCTGCTTGCCATATCAACCCTGGTGCTTGCCGGATGTTCGACAGTCCCGAGGACACCATATTCAGCGGCCGAAGCGGAGACACGCGGGTTCTAAGCGCATGAAGGGTTGTAGCCTTCTTGCTATGCCAGTGCTGCTCGCACTCTAGCGGGCGTGAATGGAATTCGCCGTAGCCGGCGGCCCGTAAGGTTGAAGAAGGCGTTGCCTACGGCGGCGGCGACCGGTCCTATCATTGGCTCGCCCATGCCTCGCGGTTTGCCGTCGAGCCCGAGAATGCGCACCTCGATCTCGGGCGTGCGGCGATTCGTGATGAGTGGGTAGCTATCGAAGTTGCCCGGCTCGATGACGCCGTCCTTGACTGTCATCTCTTCGATCAACGTCGAGCTCAACCCCATGACGATGGAGCCTTGCGCCTGGGCTAGGGCGCCGTCAGGACTGATGACGAGTCCGATGTCAACCGCACCGCTCGCGCGGTGTACCGTGATCTCGCCGTCGGGCTCGATGGAGATCTCCGCGACCATGGCCGCGATGGCATCGTGATAGTCCGTAGCGGCGATGCCGCGCGCGCGCCCGGCAGGCACAGAACTACCATAGCCACCAAGCTCCGCGGCGGCCTTCAGCGTAGTTCGAATCCGATCGCTGTAGAAGGAATCGTCGAGGTGGTCGAGCCTAAATTGCAACGGATCTGCGCCCGCCAATGACGCAAGCTCGTCGATGAAGCTTTCGACGGCAAATGTGTTCGCCAACGATGAAAGCCCGCGCAACGATCCGGTTTGGACGGGAAGGCGAACCGTGTTCACTCGCGTTTCATAGTGAGGAATCCCGCGATAGTGATTGATCCCGCTCATCCAGATGCCCGGATCGGCGCCCGCGATCAGCTTGAGCGGCCCGGGAAACATACTAAACAAAACCTCGCCACTCGCAACGTTGTGCGACAGCACCGAAATTCGCCCGTCGTGGAGCACCGCACGCATCAGATTTCGTTGTGCCGGTCGCACGGGCCCGCAGCGCATCTCCTCCTCGCGCGTCCAGCCCACATGCACCGGCCGCCCCGTCGCCTTCGCGAGCCGTGCGGCTTCGGGGGCGCTGTCCAAGCCCATCTTGCGACCAAAGGAGCCGCCCAGATAGACGTTATGCGCGGTGATGCCCTTGGGATCGATGCCGAGAATGTTGGCGACCGCATCACGACTGGGTTCGAGTCCTTGCGCTGACACAAAGATCTCCTTCCCGACCGGATCGACGAGCGCTGCCTCCGGCTCCAACTGCGCTTGAACCCCGAAGGGAGCGGCATACTCGGCCACGACAGCTCGCTCGTTGAGGGCTCTCTCGCCCGCGCCGCGGCGCCACACCGACGTGCACGCTTTGCTGTCAGTCACGAGCAATGCCTCGATCTCGCCCTGGTTCCAGCGCCTGCCTTCGTCCCATTGAACCGACAGAGCCTGCACGGCACGGCGGGCCTGCTCGCGAGTGCGCGCCGCGACGCCAGCGAAACCCGCCTTGACGTCGATGACGACTGCTTCCACGCCGGGCATCGTCTCGGCCCCGTCCGCAGCTGCGGAGACCATTCGCGCCTCGATCGTCGGTGCGCGCGCGACTGCGCCGTAGAGCATCCCCTGCCTGTGTATGTCGTAGGCATAGACCGGCTTGCCGCGTAGCTTGTTTTCGAAATCGATTCTGGGCACGACCTTGCCGATGTAAGTAAACTCGGAGGGCGACTTGAGAATCGGCTGATCGGGAGGGTTCGGCCAAGCACTTACGCCGTCGACGATTTCTCCGAACGTCAGCCGCCGGGCAGGGTTCGCTTTGACCCTCACGCCGCCGGAGACGGCTTCGAGTTCCGCAATAGGTACGCGCATTTTATTGCTCGCCTCGCCAAGCAGCAGGGCCCTCATGCTTGCCGCCGCCAAGCGCAGGGGAGCGTATGAAGACATCACCGAGAAGCTGCCGCCGGTAAGGCTGGTGCCAGGCGGTCCGAAAGCCGTGCTCGACGGACGCACGTCCATCTGCTCCCATCGAGCTCCGAGCTCGTCGGCGGCAATTTGCGTCAGCGCCGTGTGAATGCCCTGACCCATCTCTATCTTAATGACGTTGAAACGCACGACGTCATTCGGCATGATCTCGAACCAAGCATTGGGATCTGCCGTGGGTCCGCCCATACCCGAACTCATAGTGCGCTCGACCTGTCCTGCAACAAAACGATGTATACCGTCGCGGCCCAGCGCAACACCGAGCACGAGGCCCACGCCCGCAACTCCCGTGCCAATGAGAAATCCGCGTCGGGTGACGCGCAAACGCTTCGTCGCGGTATGATCAGACATTGTTATCCCCGCAATAGATTGGCCGCTCGCGCCACGGCCGCACGCACGCGAATATAGGACCCGCAGCGACAGTAGTTGCCATCCATCATGCTGATGATTTCGTCGTTAGTCGGCGCGCTGTTCTCGCGCAGCAGCGCGGCGGCCGTCATGATCTGCCCAACCATGCACCAAGCGCATTGCGGCGCCTGCTCGTCGATGAACGCCTGTTGCACAGCGTGAAGCGGATCGCCATCGCGCGCTAGTCCTTCAATCGTGGTGACCTCCGCATCCAAGACGCTGTCCACGGAGGTCACGCACGCGCGCGCTGGCCGGCCGTCGATGTGCACTGTGCACGCGCCGCAAATGCCGACCCCGCAACCAAACTTCGTACCTGTCAGCGCCGCGCCGTCGCGTAGCGCCCACAGCAGCATCCCGCCCGCGTAGTCGTTGTTGATCTCGATAAGCTCGCTATTGACTCTCAGTTGCATGACCGAACCTCTCTATCAGATCGCGCCCCCTTGACGGGACCGCCCAGGCGCGCCGGCGCTTTTCCTTGGATTTCTCACGAATACCGGATGCATTGGGGTTTCCAGTAGAAACTTAGTTTTCCGACAACGAGTTCTGTTCGCCAGAAGAAAGTCGCGCTGCTCGCCAGCGTAGACAACACAGCTGAAGCGAAATGGTGGTCGACGCGGCGTAGTCACTTCCGGCCCAAGCCGGCCTTTGCAAAACCCATCATCTCGCGGCCCCTCGACAGCGCCCGAAGGCCGATGTCGATTGCAGATGGCTCGGATCATTTCAAAAGCTACCCCTCCTATCCGAGAGCGTCCCGTAATTAGAATACTCGGCCTTCTTTTATGCGTGTCTTCGCCTGTAGGTCGGACGAAGCTGCGCCGGGCAATGTCTGATTACTCAAGGTTTGCAAGATCCTTGAGGCGAAGATGGAGCGTCGCGTGGCCGATTTTTGCAGACAGCAACACAGGAATGTACATGTTGGGTACATTCACAGCCCCAAATGTCACCTCGATCTCACCCTGAGCCCTGTTCGGTGTCACTGCCTGCGAATCGCGCGCACCTCGCATTTCTCCGGCGATTGGTGTTATCCGCAATTCACAGGCGGTAAGCGCCCTGACATATGGGCTGTGCTTCGCTACCCGGGTTTGCTTCCTAGCTAACGCGACGTCGAAACGACGCAAGCCGTCGAACACCGGTATGGTGCGGTCGCAAAGCCCGTCCTCGCCCTTCTCATCGGCGCTAGCCGCCGGTACGAATAAAGCGCTGAGGGGATCGACGATGCTCTTCAGGTGCTCCGGCGTGATTTGTGCGCCCCAGGACCCAGGTTTGACCGGAGGGTCAATCGTCATCGTCTTGACCGCTCCTTTATCCATAACCAGGGTAATTTTTTGAGTCCGGTGGCTTCCTTGATGGGCAATTGCAAACGTAAAGGGAAAAAGGCGGCCCTGTCTGTGAGTTCCGCTCGACACCGCCTCGCCGGTCGCCGAACCCAATAGCCTCCCGGCACCAGAGATTCGATAGTTCACGCGGAAAGAATAGGTTTCCCCTTTCATAACAATCAAAGTTTCTGCGTATGCAATAGTAAGGCCGGCAAGGGTGACCTCATAATTGGCGCGTATTTTGCCGTCCGCGGCTGCGAAGGACGCCTGCGTAAAGACAAGAAAGATGATCGCCCGACACAGCGTTGCTGAAGCCGAGATTGCGGCGCCGGTCGTGCTCTGGGACGAGCCAAATTTCCTTCGGCAGGGCCGCGCCCCTGCCGCAGTCAAATCCGATACCACTACCTCAACTCCCGGTAATTGCAGAACGATAGTCCATCCTGTTGCAAAGGTGCTCGTAAAATGGCGGCCGTCATGGCCGCACTACTGATTGATGAACCGCTATCGCCGAACGCTCCTGACAGAATTTGTGCTTTGATTGCTCTAATATCTTCGAACCGCCCTTTACGGCCGCTGCGACGATTGCGTCCTTGCTTTCGAAGTGGTGATGGAGATGGTCGGAGTTGTTTCCTCGTCTCCGTGCAATTTTCGATGAAACCTTAACCAGGGACTCGACCCGGGCGATAACCGCCAAGTTTTGGATTGTTACGGGGTGTAACAAATCTAAGATTGTCTGGGACGAAGAGTGGAGAGATAGACTAGAACATGGACCGATCTCCGCACATTCTGATAGTCGACGACGATCCAAAGATTCGAAGCGGGCTCTCGCGGTTTCTAACCGGGCAGGGTCTGCGCGTTACGGCAGCTTGCGACGGCCGGGATATGCTGACTAAACTCGCCACGGCAAAAGTCGACCTCATCATTCTCGATGTCATGATGCCGGGGGAAAATGGATTGTCGCTCTGCCGCAAGCTGAGCGGTGACAGCGCTGTTCCGGTCATTCTGTTGACGGCGGTTGCTGGGGAAACGGACCGGATTATCGGCCTTGAGATCGGAGCCGAGGATTACGTCTGCAAACCATTCAGTCCGCGCGAATTGCTTGCGCGCATACGCGTAGTCTTGCGGCGACGCGAATTCCGTGAATCGAGCAAGCCTAACACGAAGACGCGATATGAGTTCAGCGGCTGGATGCTGGATGCACGTGCTAGGACACTGACGTCGGCTACGGGTGGCCACGTCGAACTCACGACAGGCGAATTCGATATGCTACAAGCCTTCGTCGAACATCCAAATGTTGTGCTGACTCGCGATCAATTGCTAGATCTTGCGCGCGGTCGGTCAAGCTTCGCTGTTGACCGCGCAATTGACGTTCAAGTTATGCGGCTGCGACGCAAGCTAGAAGCCGATCCCCAATTGCCGCAGCTCATCAAGACCGTTCGGAATGGTGGCTACATCTTCACGCCCGAGGTGCGCACCGATGTCGAGCCCTTGCCTTAGCTTCAATCGTGCCGGGAGCTGGTTGCGCCGCCCCGGCTTAAGTCGGAGGATAGCCGTCGCTATGGTGCTTTCGCTTGTGGCGATTCAGGCGCAGGCATTTCTTCAGTTTTGGTTGCTGAGAGATCCTGAATTTCGACTCGTTGGCACGCGCTGGCTGGCAGAAGCGACGCGCGACGCCGTGACTGAAACCTTCGCAGCGCCAGCCGATCATCGCAGCTCGCTCCTACGTCAGAGGGCGGACGACAACTTGATCCGGTTCAGTTGGGGCGCGCCGCCTGCATGGCCGGACGAGAGCGGCTCGCCCCTGGTAGCGCGATTAGCGGCGACGCTGCGCGACATGCTGCAGGATAAGGCTCAAGCCATCCGCATCAGTGTCACGAACCTCCACTTCAAATCCCCGGTCGGTCGAGCGCGCGTCGTGCTCATCCCGGACGACGCAGGAGCGCGATTAGGGACCTTGCCTGTCCGCGCAGACGAGCCCGACATTCTCATTCCCGCAAGTGCGCGCATTGCCGTGCAGGGCGTGGACGGCACCTGGGTTAGCGTCGAGCCGATCGCTTTTACGGACGGTGCCCTTGGGTCGAGCTTGCCGTATGCGCCGCTCGTTGCTGGCGGAATGATCATCGCCTTGGTTTCCACATTCATGGCGCGGCGGCTTGTGGCGCCCTTGGATAGGTTGGTGGTGGCTGCGGAGCGCATCGGCGCAGCGCGAGAACCGGTGCATGTCGAAACTGCGGGCTTGCATGAATTTTCGGCTGTAGCGCAGGCCTTTGAAGACATGCAGCAACGGCTGTTGCGGTTCGTGGACGATAGAACACATATGCTGGCAGCCATTTCCCACGATTTGCGTTCATCGCTGACGCGATTGAGGTTGGCGGCAGAGCAATGTCCTGGTGAGGACGAGCGGGCGGCTTTATCGGCTGAAATAGATGAGATGCGAATCATGGTCGACTCAACGCTGGCATTTGCCAGCGGAGAGGCACGCTTGGCGCCTAACAAGCCGACAGATATAGCGGCGCTGCTGATCAGCCTCGTGGACGAAGCAACCGATGCCAACCGGCTCTGCTTCTATGAAGGCCCCAATCATATCGAAACAATGGGCCATCCTGTGTCGCTTAAGCGCGCATGCTGGAATATAATCGATAACGCCTTAAAGTATGGCAAGACCGCGAAAGTTGAACTGTGGGTTGGAACTTCGACTATCGAAATCATCGTAGACGACGAGGGCCCTGGAATTCCACAGGCCAGTCTCGAGGATGTTTTTGCACCGTTCCGACGCCTCGACCCATCGCGAGGGCAGGAGACACCGGGCGTCGGTCTTGGTCTGACGATTGCTCGTGATGTGATTCAAAGCCACGGGGGGACGATCGCTCTTGCCAACCGCTCGGGTCGAGGGCTGAGGGTAGTGCTGCGACTGCCTAGACGATGACGAGCCGCTTCCTCCGCGGGCGCGGCCGCGCTGCCGGGCGATCTTAGCTTCTCCAACGTAACCCTGAGATGATCTCGCCGATCGCTATTGTTAAATCTTGTTACACGATCGAACTTGCCGGTTATTGCCCCGGCCCATTGCCCCATTATCCGTGAAGGCGATGATGGAAGCATTGAACGATATTTTTTGGGTGTCAGCGCCGCTCCGACCGTCGGCATTCGCAATGCGGCTGGCGTTCATTAGGTCGACATCCTGCAGCAGTTCCTTATTAGGCCGTGCTCGTTTGTCCGATCCGAAGCTCGCCCGAGCCGCTGTGATCTATTCGACGATACAAATTGTTGTCTCCGTTACTCGTCAACGGCGATGGAGCCCTGTTCCGATCCATGCCCGCACGGAACGCGCCGCGACCTGATCCCGTGGCAGCGCCGCGGCCGGGTATAAAGTGAATGCACACGGGGGAATTTATGAAATATAGCGGCCAAGCAACCGCACTGGGCCTTTTCCTTCGCGCTGGCGCGGCGAGCATGGGTGCCTCCCTCTCGGCGTGCGCCAATGCACCATTGACGCAGAGCGGAAGTCTGCCCTCCTACGAGAATCTCCGGTCCAGTGATGGCGTCCTTACACGCACGCGGCAGGCAGTCGACAGGCAGGTTTTGCTTGCCGCGAAGTCAGTCACGATTATGCCCAGTACGATATCCGACCATGCGAGACAATCTGGACTTTCCGAAAAGCAACTTCGCCTTGTGACAAATGCCGTCGACCGCGCATTGTGCGCTGGGCTCAGTGCACGGTTCGAAGTCGTGACGTCGGACAAGCCGGCCGACCTTACCGTGCATGCCGTCGTCACCCACCTTGGAAAGACTGATGTGGCGATGGCCGGCGCCTCCAAGGTTGTCGGCATCGGAGGATCGGTCGTCAGCGCGACAACAGGCGTGCCTGTTCAAGTGCCCCGCATTCCCATCGGCATGGGTGGCCTCTCCGTCGAAGCCCAAGCAAGCACTCCTCAGCGTCAGCAAGCTGCTGCGATGATTTGGGCACGAGGCGCGGATGCTGTGACCACCCGACCGCGCCTCTCCGAAGAGGCCGACGCTTATACGCTCGCCACAGAATTCTCGCTTGATTTCGCCAAGCTTTTGGTGACCGGGTCCGACCCCATCAATAGTCCTGTACCGTCGCTGCCGACGGTACAAAGCATCAACGAATTCTTCGGAGGCAAGCTGAAGCATGTTGCCTGCGAACAATTCGGAACCCAGCCAGGCTTAGGCGGTGCGTTGGCTGGGGTGATCGGTGTCCCGCCAGATTGGGCCGACGCGGGGGCGCGATGAGTGCATTGGCCGATCATGAAGGCTTAAGCATTCGAGAAGGGGCATATCTGTTTAACTGGCCGTACCTCGGTCGGCATCCTACGACATCGCGTGGTGCTCGCAATGGCTTTGGATTAGTTTCGCGAAGTCTTCCATTTGCCGCCCAATCCGCGCAGGAAGCGTCAAATATTCACTCGATGGACGGTTCGTGTTCGGGGTTTATGAGTCATCGCCTTAGTTCACAGATGTGTACGCAGATTGCGCGCGGTTTAAAAATAGCAATGAACTGTGAAATGATATCAATGCTGCCCAAGATAGGATTGGACCAGCTTTGTGTCATTCAGAAAATCAGGCCAACCACCGCACCTGATGCTGTGCGCGATGCGACCCGTCGACATCACATACGCGCGCTGCGTGACGCTCGATGCAATTGCAATATTCTGTTCGACGAGAATGATGCTCATTCCCTCAGCACAGAGCCGACTTAGTATATCGAGAATCGATTTGACGATCTTCGGGGCAAGGCCCGTCGAAGGCTCATCCATGATCACGATATCAGGCTGCAACAGCAACGCACGCGCGATGGCGACCATCTGTTGCTGGCCGCCGCTCAACAGATCACAACGCGCTGAGAGTTTCTCGCCAACGGCCGGAAACAATGCGACGATCCGATCAAGATCAAACTTTCGAGGGCGGCCCGCACCGGCGCATATTGCCAACCGCAAATTCTCGCGGACCGTTAGTTCTGTAAAAAGATTGCGATTCTCGAGAACGAAAGCGATACCCTGGCGCGATCGCGCGTGCGGCGGCACTTTCGCGACATCTCGACCGTCGATGGTGATGGTCCCGCTACGGGTGGTAAGCAGCCCAGCAAGCACTCGCACCAGTGTGGTCTTCCCGGCTCCATTGGCTCCAACCAGACCAACCATCTCACCGGCTGCAACCGTCAAGTCTATCCCATGCAGGACGTTCGGGATGCCGTAGCCGGCGACTAAGTTGGAAACGCTGAGCATAATCAAACTCCAAGATAGGCTTCGCGGACCATCGCATTATCCTGGACCTCGCTCATGGGGCCCGCGCAGATAATTCGTCCGAAATTCAGAACATTGATGTGCGACGTGATGCGCATCAGGTCCATGTCGTGGGAAACCAAAAGGATCGCGATGCCATCCGCTGCGATGAGATGCAACTTTTCGATCATCGCTTCGATTTCGGTGGTGGTCAGCCCGGACGATGGTTCATCGAGCATGAGAAGCTGCGGCCGGCTTTGACAAGCGCGCGCGAGCTCGAGAAGCCTTCGTTGTCCTGCCGGCAACAGCGCTGCTTCGCGGGAGGCGACGTCGCTTAGATCGAATTTGCGGCAATTTTCGAGTGCCGATTGCCTCGTCTCCTCCATCTCGCGGCGAGAGTGGGCGGTGTTCAGAAGACCGGCCCATAGCCCGGATGATGTGCTCTTATAGGAGCCCACCATGATGTTTTGCTCGACCGTCAGACGATCGAATACCTTCGGCGTCTGAAACGTTCGAACGACACCCATGCGGCTCCGCGCCTGAACGCTCTCATGACCGATGTCGACACCGCGATACAGCACGTGGCCGCTGGTTGGGCGGACGAATCCTGAAATGATGTTGAACAACGTAGTCTTGCCCGAGCCATTCGGGCCCATCAGCCCGGTAATACCGGTTGCGGCAACGTCAAAGGTCACTTCTTCCAGCGCTTTGAACCCGCCGAACGTCTTGCCGATCTTCTCGACTCGCATCAAAGGCACGACGGTCATGATGTCGACTCCACCGGCCGACCAAATTTGCGTTTGATCTTGGTAAGCCCGCGCAACATCAGTCCGTGCAGGCCCGCAGGAAAAAATACCACCGCACCAACTAGCGCGAGACCGAATAGCACCCGGTGGATGTCTCCGAACAGGCTCAACGCTTCTGGCACCAAACCGACGAACAGCGCGCCGATCAGCACACCCGCCGGCGCCGCGGCACCGCCCAAAACCGGCACAAGCAGGAAAAAGACCGAACGGTCGACGCCGAAACTGTCAACATTGACGAAGCCGACATAGTGCGCGAACAGGCTACCTGCGATCGAGCCGAGCCCGCTTGAGATGACGAACATCCATAATCGCAATTGCCCGATATCGATGGACATGACCATCGCAGCTTCCGGTGCATCGCGCATCGCCTGCATCGCAAGCCCGATCCGGCTTGTCATCAAGCTGCGCATCGCGAGCACACAGAGGACGGCGAGCGGCCACACCAGAAAGTAGAATTTAGTCGGCGTATCCAGCGCAAATAGGCCGAGCGTTAATTTTGGCACGCCGGGGATACCGAGCGTTCCGCCCGTGAAAAACTCGGCTTCATAGAAAATATTGGTACATATGATCCCGAGCGCGAGCGTCGCAAGCGCGAGAAAATAGCCGCTCAGACGCAGGATCGGACGGCCTATTACAAATGCCAACGAAACCGATACGACGAGCCCGGCAAGAATTCCGACAGGCGCGGGCAATCCAAGCCGCGTCGAGCAGAAGGCGCTACTGTAAGCACCCAGACCGTAAAACGCTGCCTGACCGAGATTGACGATGCCGCCCTGCCCAAGAAGGAAACCGACGCCTGCGCCCGCGATCGCGTAGAGGCCGCAGAACACTAATAGATCGACGGCATGCCGCTCCAAAACGAAGGGCGTTATTGTCCAACATGCCGCAAGCATGGCATATCCCAATAGCTTCATCGACATCATCCACCTTTGCGCCCGGCCCTGCCGAGAATGCCGTCGGGCACGAGGATCATGATGACGATCAGTGCCGTCAGCGCGATCGCATCCTTCATCCCCGACGATATGAATACAATCGAAAACGATTCGAGGATGCCGATCGCAAGGCCGCCGACAAGTGCGCCCAGCGGGTTCGTCAAACCGCCAAGCACGGCCGCAGCAAAGCCTTTCAACGTCAGCGCGGGGCCCATCTGATAACTGACGCCGATCATCGGCGTAATCAGCAGTCCCGCAACCGCCGCCATCAGGCCGCCTAAAGCAAAGGTGGCGGTTCGCATCAGCCGAACATTGATGCCGGTGGTCGCAGCGCCGTCCGGGTCGATCGACGCCGCCATCATCGCCAGGCCAAAATCGGTGTATTTATAGAATAATCGTAAGGCGACGAGCATCGAAGCCGAAATGGCAATCAACCAGAGAGCCTGCTCACGGATGATTGCGTCGAAAAGCTCATATACTTCTTCGCCGAAGGCCGGCAGCAGGTGCTCCTCCCGGCCGAACACGAAAAGCACCGCCGCCGACAGCGTAAAGCCTAGCCCGACTGTCAGTAACAGGAACGACTCTTCGCGGGCGTTTCGCTTGAATAGGCGGCGTAGCAAGGCGACATCGACCAGGATCGAGATCAGCATGGCCCCTGACATTCCAGCGACCACCGCGAGCCAAGTCGGCCAGTGCGCAATCTCGACGCAGTAAACTGCAGTGGCGGCACCAACCACAGCAAGTTCGCCCTGCATCGCATTGATCAACCGGCTTCCCTTGAAGATCACGGCCATCCCGAGCCCAATTAGTGCATAGATAAGACCATTGGTAACTCCTGTAATCAGCGCCTGAGTCAGAAGCATCCCGGACATGCGTTGAACCCTTCGCTTCGATCGACGTCAACGGCCCGCGATGAACGGCAACCGTGTGAACTTGCCTTTATCCAACTTCGAGAAGGTATAGCTCCCTAATGTCAGGCCGGTGAGATCCGGCGCCGAGAAATCGAACGGGGCCATTGCGCCCTGGAACGGACCACGAAGTGCTTCGCCGATCTCGGCAGGGGTGGCATTAGGCCCAGCTTTTCCGATTGCCGTCGCAACGGCATTCACGGCGTCCCAGCCGCTAGCCTCCATCGTCTTCGGCAAGGTCGTATATTCCTTGCGAAATGCTTCGACGAACGCCGCTTGATGCGGCAGCGGATCTTCGGCGACGAGAAACTCTGCAAATATGATGTTGTCGGCGGCGTCGCCCATGGCGCGGACATATTCATACGACGCCGTGCCAAGCGCGGACATCAATGGTACGTTGAGGCGGATCTGTCGGGCGTTGCGGAACGGCGTTGCTGAGTTACCGATCACGAATACAACGTCAGGGGCGGCGGCCTTGATCTTTGCGGCTTGCGTCGTGACGTCCGTTGCGCCGACTTCCCATTTCTCTGTCGCCACGAAATCGACGCCGTAGGACGCGTTCACTTCGCGAAGCTTGGCCATGACGATGTTGCCGTAGGCGGAGTCGTGCAGAACGCCGACCTTCTTCGTCTTCATCTCCTTGGTCACGTAGTCCAACAACGCACGCGCATTTAAATCCTGCGATGGCAGCATATGGAAAACACTGCGCCGTTGCTTTTCCATTTCCAGACCAAGCCCGGTGAACGGCATTACCGGCATCCTTACGGGATCGGCTACGCCGCCGACCGACAACGTGCTCGCCGTCAGCGTGGGGCCGACAATTGCCTTGACCTGTTGTGTGAAGATCAGGTTGTTCGCCTTCGTGACGGCCGTGTCGGGATTGGAGCCGTCGTCCTCTAGTATCAGCTGAAGCGGCCGGCCCTTGATGCCGCCATTCGCATTTATTGTCTTGATGGCAAGCTGGACGCCATTGCGCTGGGGAATACCGACGCCCGCGCCGGGGCCAGTCGATGACAGGATTGCACCGATCTTAATGGGCTCGGCACTTTGCGCGTAACCAGTTCGAATCRGCGCCGGCACAACAAGGCCGCCGAGAAAAATACGCCGCGATATTGCGTTGACCATGATATCCTCCACTGGTGGTTTATTTGCCGTTTCGTCATTCCGTATCGCAGAAGGTGGCCAAGTCGTTGCCTGTCAGCTTCAGCGTCGTGGCGGATCAGCGCGTTAAAACGCCGACCCGCTTTCAATCCGATAGGCTTGTTGTTTGTCGATCATGGCGACCAGTCGAATGATGCAGCCGTCACCGCGATCCCAATTCCACGGAAAGAACGCAAAAGTCACGCGCTTGCCCGTCACTGCATCGAGATCACCGCCAACATTCTCGATCCCGAGAATGCCGGCCTCGAAAAGCTTGCGATGTACCGGCTCCCATTCCGGATGATCATCCTTCCAGTCGCGGCCGCCGGACCATTCAAAGTATTCCTTCTTCAAATCGACGTGCTGGATGATGGGACCGATGCCGTGCGGGCCGATCGCGGTTGCTAGAGGATGATCATTTGCCTGGGTGTCGTGACCGACGACCTTGACTTTCTTCTCGATGAACCAGTCGGCGGCCGAAGGCACGAAACCCGGCGCGCGTAGGAAGTAGTCCTCATTGTCTTCGTAAATATGGTGATAGCCGGTATTGACGATAATGACGTCATGCGGCCGCACGGCCTTGCCGCAGGCTTTCTCGAGATCTGCATAGGTGATCGGCTCCCACTGCTTCTTCGGGATAGACACCACGAGGCCTGTGCCGAAGAAATGCGGTAGCGGTACCTCGTCGATAAATGGTGCGCCCTGCACGACGTGAGCGGGCGCATCGATATGCGTGGTGTTGTGCATGCTAGTCGTGATGCGCTGCGACAGCACACCTGATTTCGCCATGTAGTGGATACGCTCGATCTTGACGTCTTCGAAGTAAGGCCAGTTTGGGGACTGGAATCCAAACCGATGGGAGAGGTTGTAGAACTCGATCCCCATCTCGTTTTTGAGATTACTTTCGAATTCGATCCCTCTGATTTTGGCCACGAACGACGCTCCCTGAATTTCGCATGCTGATGCGGCTTTTGCGATTAAAGCCACCAACCATATGTACCGTAATGCGGTCAAGAAGTTTGTGACTGTATTGAATGGCGATACACCGAGTTGACAACGGCAGCCGATGCGTAGAATGAACGACGACAGCGCCTGGCAAACTTAGAGGTTGATATGCCCAGCGATTCCAGCCTTGAGCATCGTTCCGGCGCCGGCATTCAGGTCATAGCGCGAGCTGCCGCCGTTCTCCGTGCGCTGAAGAACACGCAATTCGGCCTGAGTCTTGCCCAAATAGCAGAACGCGCTGATTTGCCTCGATCCACAGTACAACGCATCGTCAACGCGTTACTCGCCGAAACTCTTGTCGTGTCTGCGGGCCCAGAAGGCGGCTACCGGCTTGGGCCGGAGATTCAGGCTCTAGCGCGCTCCAGCAAGATTGATCTTGTGGCGGTAGCGCGTCCTCATATCGTTGCTCTGTCGCACCAAACCGGCGAAACTGTCGATCTGTCGATGCTGCGCGGCAGCGAAGTTTTGTTTATCGATCAGATCACCGGCACGCATCGGCTCCGAACCATATCTGCAGTCGGAGAAATCTTTCCGTTGACTAACACCGCAAACGGCAAGGCCTGCTTGCTCCAGTTGGGAGACAAGCAGGCTCTCAGCCTTATCGAACAAGAACTTGCTGCGGGACGAGGCGCAGTCGGGCGTTCGGCTCGCGCAATTTTGAAAGAAATCATCGAGATGCGGCGCAGCGGCATCAGCCTGAACCTCGATGAACATACCCACGGCATCAGCGCTGTGGGTATCGGTTTTCGGGACGCTGTTGGCGACATTTACGCCATCTCTGTTCCCATTCCCACGCCGCGCTTCAATCAGGTCAAGCAATCCGTCGTCGACGCGATGCGACTGGCGCGTGCCGCTATCGTGCAGGATATCGGCGGTGAACCGGCCAAGGATGTCATCAGTGCGCGCACAGGAGATAGACGCTGATACATAAATCTTCACGATATATCGATTGATATGACAGCAGCCGGTCTGAAGCCAATGGCACCTTGATTTCGAGTGCTGCCATTGCGTCACCAACCAACGCATCCTCAACGGCAGAGACCCGGCAGCCCATCAGATCGCAAGTTCAGCTAAGGTGATCGGGATCAGGAGCCGAAAGCCGATCACGATGACTTTAGAACCGCGATCGTGAAAGCCGCCTCGTTCAGAAAGGCCATAATTCAGGCGGGCTGTTCCACGTATGAAGCTGCCGGTAGCTCAAGTAACTTCCGAGCCTTTTCTGGCGTCGCTACTTGGTTGTTCGCTTCGACGACCAGCCGAGCGGCGCGCGCGACGAATTCTGCATTTGATTTTGCAAGCCGGCCTTTCGCGTAGAGGACATTATCTTCCATGCCGACCCGGATATGGCCCCCCAGCGCTAATGTGGCGTAAAGAATTGGCAGATGACCGGAACCGATGCCGAAAGCGGACCACGGCGTTTTTGGGGGAAGCAGGCCCTTTAGAAATACGAGGTTCTCGACCGTCGCAGCGATGCCTCCGGCAGCACCCAACACGAACTGAAAGTAGGCAGGCGCGTTGAGGATGCCGTTCTTGATGTAGTGCATCGCGGTATAGAACATGCCCGGATCAAAGATTTCGATTTCGGGACGGACGCCATTCTCCGCCATTACTGCTGCAAGTTTCACCAGAAACGAAGGATGGTTGATGAATAGGGTCGAATGCATCCAGTTCATCGAGCCCGCATCATAGGACGCGAACTCGGGTTTGAGTTCGATAAGATGCGCCATCCGGGTCTCGTCGGTCGCATTGAGATCGCCTGACGTCGTGAGGTTAAGGACGATGTCGCACCGCTCTCGGATCCGGCCGACCGTTTCGACAAAACGGCGCGTGTCCATCGTGCCCTTGCCGTCGTCGTCACGCATATGCAGGTGCGCGATCGCGGCACCCGCCTGCCAGCATTCATAGACATCATCCGCGATTTCGCGAGGCGTTAGCGGGATCGCGGGATTGTCTGCCTTGGTCGGGAAGGCGCCTGTGGTGGCGACGGTGATGATGGTATCGGCCATGTTGTTTCTCGTTTCTTGCTGGCTTTTGCGTGGCTTTTCTGTTTCAGATGTAGGCTTGCGACGCCTTGAGTTGATGGATTAGCCTTTTTATGAAGTTGCGGTGTGCCGCAGCTTCTTGCGCCGCGTCGTAGACGAAAAATCCTTCACCGGATTTTACGCCGAGTTTCCCTGCGGCAACCTTTTGTCTTAACAGCGCGTTCGCGCTCGTTGAGGCATCCATGTCTGCCAGCAGATTGTCCGCGACGGTCAGCCAGATATCGAGCCCGCCGAAATCGGCGACCTCGAGCTGGCCCGTGGTGGCGTAGCGAAATGCCGGACCGAATTTCAGAGCCTTGTCAATGTCTTCAGCGGCCGCGACATTTTGTTCGAGTAGTGAGAACACCTCGCGTGCGACAGCCTGTTGGATACGGTTTGCAACGAGACCCGGGACATCCTTCAAGACCTTGACAGTCTGCTTGCCTATCGACTCGTGAAGACGGGAGACATCATCATAGATTGCCGCGGGCATGTTGCCAAAGAACGAGAGCTCGACGATCGGCATCAATAGCGGCGGATTGTACCAATGCGTCACCATCATCCGCTCGCGTCGACGCGGCGGCATGACGTCGAGCATGGGAGCAAGCGGCAGACTGGATGTATTGCTGGCGAGGACCGTGTGGTCGGGGCACAGCCGGTTCAACTGGGCGAACAAGTCTTGCTTCAGATCAAGACGCTCGGGAATCGCTTCGACTACGAAGTCACGGTCTGCCACACTAATAGCAAGATCATCCGAAATCTGAATCCGACCAAGCGCCGCAGTCGCGTCGGCCTCGGTGATGAATGTTTCTTCGACACAAAGTGCGTATGCCGTCTTGATTGCCCGCATGGCTGCGGCGCGCTGCGTTACGGACGGCTCGAACAGATTAACGGAACGGCCATGCAGCGCAAAGGCGGCCGCGATACCGAGGCCCATAGTGCCGCCACCGATCACGCCGATTTTCTCAAACATGACGTCCTCCGTTTTCGTACTAAGCAGTCCCTTAGTCGGTCGTCATCGTGATGCATTGCGACGACGCACGCAGTTCTAGCGCTGCGTGAATGTGGTCGATCTGCACGTCTTTGAATTACCGCGTGCGGCCTCCTGCAATCCGAACCCATGAGAGAAATTGCAGAACTCAAGCCCAATAGTTTCAGATCTTTTCTGGAAATCGAAACTGCCAAAGCGGATCAGGCTGCCCTTCATGCCATGACTAAATTCTTTCGTGTATCGTATCGTGGTACATACTGTATCGTTTTCTGGAGCTTTATTCAAGCCCAATTTGTTTGGAGCCGCACCTCCCGCAAGCATCGCTTTGTGATAGGTCTCTTGCCCCGTCGGGTCGTAGGCGGTGGGAGAGCGCCCGAGACGTGGCGAGGCATCGCCAAAACGGACGCCTATGTAACGTCGCGGCGTGAACGCAAGAAGATCGAGATGTTGTTCGCGCATCTGAAGCGCATCCTGCGCCTCGACCGCCTTCGTCTGAGCGGCCCTTGCGGCACTCACGACGAGTTCCTGCTGGCTGCCACCGCCCAGAATCTTCGAAAGCTGGCGAAGCTGGTCCCGGCCCCCGGCTCCAATGCCTGCCTGAGCGGCGACAAGCTCGTGCGCGCCGACTCCCTGCACGCACGTCAATCACATCGCCGACTTCTTCTACACAATCGTCGCAATGCTTCGAGTATTCGCGACTTCAGTTGCGAATTCCTCAGCGTGGTTGGGATTTATTCCGTGAGGCTATTGGCCTTAACATATAACGCGTGCCAGCCAGGTGCGGAGGCCCGTCAGTGTGCTGAAGTCTTCCAGGCTGCGGGCGGGAATGGCAGGATAGGCCGCGGTAGCCATTTCGCTGAGCGCTCGGCCGGGGCCTAGTTCGAGAAAGGTGCTCGCTCCCGCTTCCACGCAGGCCTCCAGGCAAGTTGCCCATTGGACCGTATGGGATATTTGCTCGGCCAATTTGTCCAACCCGAGCGGGATATCGAGGACAGAAGAGCCGTCGATTCCGCTGAAGAGGCGCGCGCCTATGCTCGGTTTAGGCTTGACGGAAGTTCGGTCTAATATTTTACCGAATTCCGCCGAGGCTGCTGCCAAGCGTGAGGTATGAGAGGCCACGTTCACTGCCACTCGGACAACGCGAGCAGCGCCTATCGCTACCGCCTTTTCGGCCAGGGCGTCGAGCGCCTTACCAGCACCGCCGAGGACATAGGCGTCGCCGGGATTGACGATGGCGATTGCCACATCATGGCTGCTGCACAAATCTTCGATAACGCCGCGGGATAAGCCGCGGACGAACAACAAGCCATCTCCGGGAATACTGGCGGCATCCATGGTTTCGGCGCGTCGCGCCACAAGATCGAGGGTCGTCGTCGCGTCCAGCAAACCTGCTACACTCCAAGCGGCTACTTCGCCCACGCTGTAACCCGCGACGATCAGCTTGCGGGGCCACGCGTCGCGCAGGATCGATGTCGCAGCTAGCGCCTGGAGGGTACAGAGAATTTGTCCGACGCGGTTCTGATACAAAGCCTCGTTGCGATCCTGTCGCACTATGGCACGCGGATCGCGTCCGCCGAGTAGCGTGCCGGCATGAGCGAAAAGGCCCGCGGCTTCCGGTGCATCGCCGGTCAGGGTAAACATCTCCGGGTGCTGAGGGCCCTGACCGGAGCACAAAATAGCCAATGTCATCGAAACCGCCTCATCGGACGTAGAGCGCGACGATAGCGATCCCACTCATCACGAGCCGAGCACAGTGCTAGTCATCACACTGAAGCCTCCTCCAGCAGCGGGCAGAACCACCTTGCGGCATCGCCGAGCGCATAGCGATGATCGAGATCGTGCGCAGCATGAAGAGACCTCTGTCTCACAAGCTTGAACAAAAAGGCTCATGGCGAGAAGATCCGCTGACCCGCCTGGACTCAGCCGACGTGCGACGAAAGACTGGTGTACGATATTGGCCCGCTGTCTCCAATCGGGCGTGCCCACGCCGCCGTCATCAAGAAAACGGCCGGCGGCGGACTGGGCGTAGGCGAGACCGGACAGGCCTCCGCGGTGCAGAAGATTAGTGTCCTGCAGAACGGCAATGAGAGCAAAACAGGTTTGTGCGCGTGCTGCTTCGGCGTCGCCGGGGGCGAGCAGGGCGCCACACTGGAGCGCTGGCAAGCCGATTTCGTAAATACTCGGGAAGCCTTGGGCCGCCTCCGATCTGGCGCCGCCGGCTCCATAGCGTTTGTATGCCTTGTGGCCATGGCTGTGCAACAGCACGGGCCCGTCTAGAATATCGCGGCCCCATAACCGTGCAACGGCGGTGCCGAGCGACGCTGCTGGATCGATTCGCTCGCCTATCGCTGCGCCGGCAGCGGCACACAGCAAACCCAACCCGAAGATCGCTCCCCGATGAGTGTTGATGCCTGCCGTGGCAGCGAACATGGCGGCTTCGGCTTCAAGACCGATGGTTCTGAGACGCCCCATGGGGCGTCCTTCTGCGCCAGCCTCTGCCAGCGCCTGAAAATAGGGGCCGATCGCGGCGGCGCTGCGGCGGAATGTATCGGCATCCATATCCGAATGGCTACCGGTATCGATATGACTGACAAGTCCGGGCTTGGGCCAGGTTTCCAACTCTACGAGAAGGCACTGGACTGCGGTGGCGGCGACGGCCTCCGCATCACGAATACCAGCGGGTCTCGTGGTGGTCAGGCGGTTACGGTGTGAGCGCAGCGCCAGAGCTGTTGTCATGACAAAACCCCGCCGCTGAGGAAGTAGCTCGTATCCAGCAGCGTGACCCCGTCGGTTGTCTTGACCAGGACCTCGCGCTCGCCCGAGTGGAGCTCGCGCCAATTCACGCTCGCGCCATCCTCGCGCACCAATTCTCCGTCCAGCCGCATGGGCGCCGCAGCCTCGATCGCAACGAGCTCCGTGATAAGGCGGGCGAGATCGCTTTCGCAAGGCAGCGGCAAGAGAAAGTCGAGATCGGAGCCCGCGCTCAGATAATCCAGCCCCGTCAATGCGCGCCACGCCAAGCTGCCGAATATCCGCGCCTCCACTCCCCGCCGAGATGCCAAGCTCGCCAATTCGTCGAGTGTGTGTCGCCACGGTTGAGGTGCCGCGCTCATAGCGGCGCGCAGCTCAAGCGGTGGTGCTTTCGCAATAATATCCTCAAGTCGCATGAGGAGGGAGATCCGCCGTTTGCCGGCAAACGGAGGCAGAGGCAAACCAAGCGCCAAGCCGTCTTTCTCGCAGGGTGTCGCGCGGCGCACGACAAGTGGCCAGCCCCGATCGGCCCAGTCGACAACCAGCGGCTCGCCCCTCAGGTCATTACGCGTTTGCAGCAGGGAGCTCCACGCCGCTGGCGACACGACGATCAGATCGTGGCGACGTATCTTCCGATCATTGCGATTGAAGTGCGAGGTCATGCACGCGCTCCGCGATGTCTGCCGCCTTGGGGCGTCCTTTGCGTCTTTGGCCGAGGCGATCGCGCTGATCACCCTTGCTGTTTTGGGCATCAGCCAGCAACGCCTCCAACTGGTCGGCTAAGGAAATGTTCTCGTCCCAGGTCGCAAGCACGGCGCCGGTCTGGGCTAGGTTTTCCAAGCCCGGCGCGAAAACCGGGGTGGATTTGGCCTTCTGTTGAAGGACTTCGATGGGAAGCTTGGTCACTCTCGACATGGACGGCAGATCCATGACCTCAGGTTCCGCGCCTGGCAACGCCACGAGCGTGCGCGTCGCCAGTGCAGTTGCGATGAATGCACCCGCGGCGGTGTGACCGTAGAGCAGGCCCACCGTATGGCGACCCTGCACGTCGGCGTAAATCAGGCATTTCGCGAGGTGGGCCAAGAATTCGTTCAGTCCCAGAAGCTCGTCGCGCTTGCTCATCCGCTGGCTGTCGCTGTCGACCAGCACCAAAATGGGACCATCAACCTGCTGCATGGCACTCAAGACGTAGCGCGAAAGCCGGATCGCTTCGTCCACGCCGATCGCAGTCCGATCGGCAACACCGACGACGGTCGCCCGACCGCCGCTTTGCAGCGACCCTGATCCGACCAGCAGACCATGGTCGTTGGTGACGTGACAGCCTTCCGGAAACAGCGAAGCGAGGATGTCATCGAGCGTCATGGCGCGGCTCCTGTTTTCGGTTCGCGAGGGCGATAAACTCCGGGGCGTCCATTACGGGCACAGCTTCGGTCTCGGAGATCCCCAAAGTCCTCCAGATATCTACAGCATCGCCGCAGGTGTCGAAGCGCTGCAGCCGCTCCTCTAGGCGCGCCTGCTCGGCTTTTAATACATTCTCATCGAAGCCAGGTGCGGAGCTAATCAGATGGACTGCGATGTTACGGAAGCTCTCTATTGTGTCATCCGCGAAGGCGTCGGCACCGCCGGTCAGCCGCCGGTGTTTGCCACCCATCGTGCGCCACACCAAGGCGCGATCCTTGGAGTCGAACTCCTCCACTCCACGGTTGGTCTCGATGACTTCGGGGCCGGACACGCTGATGCGGCCTTGCTCGGACACCGCCAGTGCCGAGCAGCAACCCGCAATCAGCCCACCACCGCCATAGCAGCCTGCGCGACCTCCGATCAGACCGATAACTTTCACACCCGCCACCCGTGCTTCAATCAGTGCACGCATGATTTCGGCAATAGCTAGTTCGCCCGCATTAGCTTCCTGCAGGCGGACGCCGCCAGTATCGAAGAGAATGAGGACCGGGATCGACGTGATGTCGCGTGCGGCGCGCAGCAGGCCCGTGAGCTTGGCGCCGTGAACCTCGCCGAAGGCGCCACCCATGAAGCGCCCCTCTTGCGCGGCAAGAAACACCGGCCCGCCTGCGATCCTGCCGCGTCCCACGATGATGCCATCGTCGAATTGCTCGGGAAGATCGAACACCTGCAAATGCGGGCTGGCCTCGCGATGTTCCGGGCCGATGAACTCCTGGAAGCTGTCGGCATCGAGCAGTAATTGAATTCGTTGCCGTGCGGAGGCTTCGTACCAACTCGTCGTCTCACGATCTGCAGTCTCGGATTCCTGTATCTTTGAAGCGCTCATCAGTCATCTCCCTCGATCAGGCGGACGGCCTGAGCCAGTCGTAAAGCGACTGTGTCTGGGCGTGCGCCGCCATCGTTGATGGAGAGTTTCAAGCCGCCCGGTGAGCGCCGCTCGACGAAGTCGGCGACAACGGCCATCCACACTGCGCCGAATCCCTCGGCGGCCGTGCGGATGTCCACCTCGCATTCCGTGTCGGGCAATATCCGCTCAGCCAGTACTTCCAGATTTCCAGAGGCAACCACGCCAACAATGGCGAGCGATTTCGAACCGCGGGCTCGCTGCTGCGCCTTATGGCGATAGCTTAGGGTTTCCATCGCTGCTTCCTTCTCACCAGTTGCGGAATTGGGAGGGGGGCGCATAGAGCCCACCGGACCATCGGACGAGGTCCTTGATGGAACGCGCTGCCAGCAGACTGCGATCCGCATCCAGCGGATCGATGCCAAGGTCTTCCGGCCGCCTGATGGCGCCGCGCTCGCGCAGGCGTTGGACCATTTTTGTATCCCGCCGACGGCCGATCTCGGTGTAGCCTGCCACCCCGCGGATCGCCTGTTCGCGCTCATCCTTGTCGCGGCAGAGCAGGAGATTGGCGATTCCTTCTTCCGTGACGATGTGGGTCACGTCGTCGCCGTAGACCATCACTGGAGCGAGGTCGAGATTAAGCTTCTCGGCAAGCGTCAATGCATCTAGCCGTTCGACAAAGAGCGGCACGTTCTTGTCGCCGAAGGTCTCACCGATCTGAACCACAAGCTTGCGGCCGCGTCGTAGGTGCGCCGGCGTGCCGGGGTCTGCTTCAGCACCGGCTTTCAGCCAGGGTTCGCTCGGATGCCGTCGCCCGCGTGGGTCGGATCCCATGTTGGGCGCGCCGCCGAAGCCAGCAATGCGGTTTGCCGTCACCGTCGAGCTGTGTCCCTGCAGGTCGATCTGTAGGGTCGAACCGATAAACATATCGCACGCATAGAGCCCGGCCGTCTGGCAGAAGGCGCGGTTCGAGCGGAGTGAGCCGTCGGAGCCGGTGAAGAAGATATCAGAGCGGGCACTGATGTACCCCTCCATTCCGACCTCTGACCCGAAGCAGTGGACCTGTTCAACCCAGCCCGCTTCGATTGCGGGAATCAGCGTAGGATGAGGATTGAGCGCCCATTGGGTGCAAATCTTGCTCTTGAGGCCCAGCTTCTCGCCGTAGGTTGGAAGCAGGAGCTCGATCGCTGCGGTGTTGAAGCCGATGCCGTGATTGAGTCGGCGGATGCCATAGGGAGCATAGAGGCCCTTTATTGCGAGCATTGCCGTGAGAATCTGAGTTTCGGTGATGGCCGCGGGATCGCGGGTGAAGAGCGGCTCGACATAGAAGGGCTTGCCTACCGGCACCACGAAATGCACCTGGTCGCCGGGGATATCGACGCGCGGCACCCTGTCGACGATCTCCTTCACTTGCGCAACCACCAAGCCCCCCTTGAAGCTGGTCGCCTCGACGACCGTCGGTGTGTCCTCGGTGTTTGGACCGGTATAGAGATTGCCTTGGGCGTCTGCGCTGACCGCCGCGATCAGCGCGACGTTTGGGGTCAGGTCGATGAAATAGCGGGCAAAGAGTTCCAGATAGGTGTGAACTGCGCCGAGTTCGATCTGTCCGCCAAAAAGCATTCGCGCGATCCGCGCCGACTGCGGGCCGGAGTAAGCGTAGTCCAGTCGCTTCGCCACGCCGCGCTCGAACACATCAAGGTGCTCGGGAAGGACCACGCCCGATTGCACCATGTGGAGATCGTGGATCTTCGTCGGATCGAGGTCCGCGAGGGCGCCGGCGAGAATATCGGCCTGCTTTTGATTATCACCCTCCAAACAGACTCGGTCGCCTGGACGAAGAACCGCTTGCAGGAAATCGGGCAGGTCCGAGGCCGCAACCGTCTTATCGCGTGCGTAGCGCGACCCTGCCTGAATACGGGTCTGCCGGGCCGCTCTCTGGCTTTCCCAGTCTTTCATTTCGATGTCTCTACGGTGTGAGGGGCACCCGTCGTGTATACGAAAATGCATTAATAGTTGATTATTGTATTCTTATCAAATAAAAAAACGGCGATAAAAATACAATATGGAGGATAACGAGCTATGGCGTATTTATTCGCACGCAAGGCTGTACTCTCCCGTTTTTCTGGCGACGGGAGGTCAAAATGACCATTTCCGGTGTCGCGCTCCTTGCGATTTGCACTCTGCTTGGGGGCTATCTGGGCGATCTCCTCGGAGCCTTGCTCGGTGTCAAAGCCAACGTCGGCGGTGTTGGTATCGCTATGCTGCTATTGATTGCCGCGCGCCTTTGGCTGGTCCGGCGTGGGTATTTCAGCCATGGACTCAGGCTCGGCGTCGAGTTTTGGGGATCGATTTACATTCCGATCGTCGTTGCAATGGCCGCCCAGCAGAATGTTGTCGCTGCGGTGAAAAGCGGTCCGCTGGTGCTGCTCGCTGGCGCCGGGGCTGTCGCAATCTGTTTTTTGGCTGTGGCTCTCATAAGTCGGCTCGGAGAAATGGTCGAGACTATGGATGAAATCGAAGCGCGCGAAGCGATCGCGCAGGAAGCCGCGCGCGTTGCCGCCGGCGACGTCAGCTAGGAGAACACCATGGACATGCTCTCGCACCTCTTCGTTGCCAACGCCCTACTTGTCGCCTTTGCGGTGGTCGGCCTTATTATGTGGGCCTCACACGCCGCTTCGAAGTACCTTACGTTTGGGCGTATCCACGGCTCAGCAATCGCGATTGTCTTTGGTCTTCTGCTCGCCTTTTTGAGTGGGCTCGTAACTAACGGTGAAAAGGGATTAGCGGATGTGCCGGCGTTGGCAGGCATCGGCCTGATGGGAGGCGCGATGCTGCGTGATTTCGCAATCGTCGCCACCGCTTTCGAGGTCGACGTGGTGCAGGCGCGGAAGGCGGGCGTGATCGGTGCCGTCGCGCTGGGGCTGGGGACGATCCTGCCTTTCATTCTCGGCGTGATCCTTGCCGCCGCGTTCGGTTATACGGACGCCGTCTCACTGACGACGATCGGCGCGGGGGCTGTCACCTATATTGTCGGCCCGGTCACGGGCGCCGCGCTCGGTGCCAGTTCGACGGTCATTGCCCTGTCGATCGCGACAGGCGTGTTCAAGGCAGTCTTGGTGATGATCGGCACCCCTTTAGTCGCCAAGATGATCGGCCTTAACAATCCGCGTTCCGCGATGGTGTTTGGCGGCCTGATGGGGACGGTCAGCGGCGTTTCCGGCGGGCTTGCCGCAACTGACCGCCGTTTGGTGCCCTACGGAGCGCTCACTGCCACTTTTCATACAGGCTTGGGTTGTCTGGTCGCACCCTCTATCCTCTATCTGATTGTTCGGGGAATCACGGGGGGCTGAGGCGTGTCGATGTTGACGGCGATTGACGAGGAAGCGGGCGAAGAGCGGTCGTTGCTGTCCGACCGTATCCGTAATGCCCTTACCGACGAAATTGCAGCGGGTCTGCTGGCAGCCGGAACTGCACTTGACGAACAGCATCTCGCCGAGCGGTTTGGAGCCTCGCGAACGCCGGTTCGCGAGGCGCTACGTCAACTCGCGGTGAGTGGCCTGGTCGAGATGCGCCCGCGCCGCGGAGTCGTCGTCACCCGCCTGACGGCCGAACGGATCATGGATATGTTCGAGACATCGGCCGAGATCGAGGCGATGTGCGTGCGTCTCGCGACCTATCGCATGACGCCGCTTGAGCGCAGTCATCTCCTCAAGCTGCATGACGCTTCGAAAGCGATGGTCGAAGCCGGAGACTATGATGCCTATGATGCGTTCAATTTAGAATTTCACGAGAGCATCTATCGTGCCACACACAACGGCTTTCTTGCCGAACAGGCCATTGCCGTTCGCACAAGGCTTACCGCTTTCCGTAGAACGCAACTGCGACAAGATGACCGAATCGTCCGCTCACGGGACGAGCATGCGGGCGTGATGGAAGCTATCTCACGAGGTGATGGCGAGGAGGCTGCTCGCCGCATGCGCGCGCACATGTTGAATGCAGCGAGCGCGATCGACCGGTATATTGCGGCACATACAAGCACAGGCTGATGCAACACGAATACAGTTTTCTGATTCGAGTCCGCAGCGGCAGGACCGTTTAGTGGCCTGTCATTTTGATTACCATGAGATGACGAGAGACCTCTGCTCGTCGAGCTTATGTAATAGCTCGCTCAGGCAGAGCCGGTGCGGCAGCCGCATTCAGTGTCCATCTGAGAGCAAAGGCGCTTGATCGCCGTACGATTTTGCGAGGACGGAACCGCCATAGTCGTTCGGCGCCGGGAATATTTGCAATTCGTTCTGAACCAAAAATGACTTCGGCATCGCCAGTCATCTGTAGTAGCGTTCCGTCGGAAAAATCCGGGAAAGTGAGTCCGGCCTTGCTGTTGAGAATAATATTGCCGAGTGTGTTGAAGAACTTGTTGCCTGCATAGTCGGGTATCGTCAGACAACCATGCGAGACCTCAAAAAACCCGGCGTGACCGCCGCGATGTGATACGTCCACTTGCTTCGTGCCGTCGTCGCAGTCGGCATAGGAAGCGACGAAGAAGGTGTCGGCCTCGCGTATAGTTGTTATGTGCCCAATATTCAGGGCATCCGAGATCTCCACTTGCTCTACGATGGCCACCTCCGCCGGCGGATCAAGCTGGGGGTGGCGCATCCAGATATATTGGGCGCAATTGCCGAAACTGTGCTCGATCTGGATATCGAAACCATCGCTGCTCATATGCGACACCGTTCCATTGGCGCGATTGCGCCGTCGGGTCTCGAGCTGAATGCCAAGCGTGCCGATGGCGCATCCGTCAGAGATCCCGGACTGTGCGGGATCGAGAGGGCGGCTATCGATGCCGATATGAAGCAGCCGCTCGTTCTCCACGCGCATGAAGCCAACGTCGCCGTCCCGCAGCGTAGCCCAGGGCTGTCCCTCCGGATCGACGGATCCGAGCACGATATAAGGCAAGCTGGCGAAGAACTCGCGTTGCTGGGCCGTGAGGTGGTCGCGGATGACCTGGGGACCGCGTTTGTCCATGCGATCCACGACGCCCACCGTTTGCTGCAGCGTGATTTCTCCGGGATGCCACGGTGACGGACGGGTATCGGTTTCCCGGATTGCCGTTGGGCTAGCAGCCAAGTCGATCGCCATCGGCCGTTCCCATTATGACTTGGCGTTGAGGCCTGCGGCGGTCTCGACAAAGGGAAAAAAGTTGGGCAGCGCTTCGACGCGGGATAGCCATGACCTGATCTGCGGATAGCTTGACGTATCGACATTGCCCTCCGGTGCACGCGCGACGTAGCTGTAGAGGGCGATGTCGGCGATCGTAGGTCGATCCAGCGCGATCCAGTCCCGGCCGATCAGCGTGTCGTCGATGATCTTGAGCACCTTATGGGCACTCTGGATCACCTGCTCGGCGCTGAGTGGCGCCTTGAAAATGGTGATAAGGCGGGCAGCGCAGGGTCCGTTCGCGATTTCATTTGCGGCCACGGAGAGCCATTTCTAACCGCAGCCGCACCGGCCGCATCCTCCGGCAACCAATCGGTCTTGCCATGCTTCTTGGCCAGATAAACCAGGATTGCGTTGGAATCCGCAATGGTGACATCGCCATCGATGAGAACGGGGACCTGTCCGAACCGATTGATCTTGAGATAGTCCGGCTCACGGTTGGCGCCTGGGGCGACCGCGATCAATTCGGGATCGAGACCGATAAGCGACATGAACAGCCTGACGCGATGCGAATGCCCGGACAATGGACGATGATAGAGCTGCATGGAGATGTCTTTCCGCCGATGAAGAATTCAGGTTCCGGCAGAGCGTTACCGGAAGCCATAGGCGGTTTGAATTCCCTCTTGAAGAAAGACTGTCTTTCAAAAAACGAAAGAATGATCGAGCGATGCTGGGCGAGGTGACGTTGAAGTCTTCAGTCCCGTAACGACACGCGGAAAACTGTACTGTCAGGACGCGCGTGGCTGCATACGGATTGCCGCCCGATCGAGATGAACGCCGGAATCGGTTGCGCAAGGGCGGGCATTGTCGATGAAACTGCGTAACGTCCCAGACAGATAGTCGTTCTTGCGCCTGACGAATACCGTGGTGGCGAGCCCGGCGCCATCGGCAAGCGCATGCGCGCTGACTTGGCCCGCATCGATGGCAGATTGCATCACGGCGCGAGGCAACATGGCGATGCCAATCCCGGCGGAGACGCAGCCGATGATGCCGTCGAGCGTTCCCATCTCCATCCAGCGAGCATCGAAGATTCCGTCCCTCGCTAGAAATTCCTCCATCCGCTTGCGATACGAACAGCCCGAGCGGAAGGCTAGCACTTTCGCGCCGCTCCGGACGAATTCGCTGCGCAGCTGTTGCCAGTTCGCCGTCGAAGCCCTGGAGAGAATGACGAGCTCTTCGACCACGACGGGTATGGTTTCGAGTTCGCTATGTTCAACGGGACCGGACACGAACGCGCCATCGATCAGCCGCTCCAGCACGCGGCGGAGAAGGTCGTCGGTCGGCCCGGTCTCGATATGCACATCCACTGATGGATGTTTCTGCGCATAGCGGATTAATGTCGGTGGCAGTCTGAGCGCGGCTGTTGTTTCGAGTGAGCCGATTCGCAGTTGTCCGCTTGGCGCGGCATCATCCGTGACGGCCTGCCGCGCCTGTGCCAGCAATTCGCCGACCTTGATCGCGTAGGGGAGCAGACGATCGCCCACATGGGTGAGCGTTACGCCTTTACGCGACCGGTGGAACAGAGGCGCGCCTAGTTCCGCCTCCAGCGCGCGGACGCGGGCGGTCACATTCGACTGCACCGTGTTCAGCATCCCGGCGGCCCCGCAGATGCTGCGCGCGTCCGCGACGGCCCGGAAGAACTTGAGGTCTGCGCTATTCATGTCCACGCCTCATCTCAAAATCAGATGAAATTGATCTGATCTAATCATTTGAAATGAGTCAACGCGAGATTTAAGCCAGATCATGACAACGATCTAGGCAGTCAGAAGAGCTGCCAAACAAGGAGGCAGGCGATATGACAGGTTCTCGCGCGACGTCCGGGCTGACGACTAGGCTTACCGAATTCTTCGGGGTCCAGCATCCGATCATTCTAGCTCCCATGACGCCCGCGTCGGGAGGCGTGCTTGCGTCGGCGGTCAGCGAGGCCGGCGCACTCGGTCTGTTGGGTGGCGGATACGGCGACCGGGCGTGGTTCGAGGCAGAATCCGCGAAGGTCACTCACCCTCGCGTTGGCTGTGGCTTCATCACGTGGTCTGTGACGCCGGACATCGAGCTATTCGATCGCGCGCTCGCGCAGCGCCCGACGGCCATGATGCTCTCGTTCGGCGATCCTGCAGCGCTCGGCGCGCGCGTCAAAAAACTCGCTATTCCTCTGATCTGCCAGGTTCACACGATTGAGCATGCCAAGCGCGCCATCGATGTCGGCGCGGACGTGATCGTCGCGCAGGGCACGGAAGCCGGTGGTCACGGATTTTCGGTGCGTTCGACCATGCCGTTCGTTCCCGACGTTGTCGATCTCTGTGCCACGCGCTCGCCGAAGACGCTGGTCGTTGCGGCCGGCGGTATCGCGGATGGTCGCGGGCTTGCTGCCGCGCTGATGCTCGGCGCTGATGGCGTGCTGATGGGAACGCGCTTCTGGGCCACGCAAGAGGCTCTGATCCACGAAGACGCCAAGGCGAAGGTCGTTGCGGCAAGTGGTGACGATACGATCCGCACAACTGTGTACGATGTCGTTCGCCAAAAGGCCTGGCCATTCCCCTATACGGGACGGCTGCTGCGCAACAAGTTCATCGAGGAGTGGCACGGCCGCGAGGATGAGCTTGGCAAGATTCAGGCCGATCAACTGCAGAAGGTCGAGGCTGCCTCAGTCTCGGGTGACCACGACACAGCCAACGTTACTGTAGGCGAAGCGATTGGGCTGATCCGTGATCTGCCGACCGCGCGAGAACTCATCGACAGCGTCGTCGCCCAAGCGATCAGCCGACTGTCTGCCAGCAGCGAGCTGATCAGGACCGGTAACGTGCCGCTGCGCCGGGTGAAGTAGCGCGGCGCGTTCGCCCAAACATATCGCATTCACGATCAACAAGATCCACAACCAGCAGCCAATGGAGTCCACGATATGGGAAGCGATGTAGGCCAAGCCAGCACCAGCGACGATCCAGGAATCTGGACGGTGGTTCTGGCATCGAGTGCTGGCACGATCATCGAATGGTACGACTTCTATCTTTACGGCAGCCTAGCCATCTTCTTTTCAACTTTGTTTTATCCCGCGAACGAGCCCACCGCGGCCGTTTTGATTAGTGTCGCAACATTCGCGACCGGCTTCCTGGTCCGGCCTCTGGGCGCGATCTTGTTTGGCAGCCTGGGTGATCGTCTCGGCCGCAAGCACACCTTTCTTTTGACTCTCGTTCTAATGGGCGTATCGACGGCACTGATCGGATTGCTGCCGACCTTCCAGACGGCGGGTTATTTCGCGCCCGTGACCCTCGTCCTGCTTCGCCTCATTCAAGGTCTCGCCATCGGCGGAGAATATGGTGGCGCCGCGATCTATGTTGCGGAACATGCGCCGCCCAACAGGCGCGGCTTTTTTACCAGCTTCATCCAGACCACGGCAACCGTCGGCTTCTTCGTGGCGATCGTGGTTGTCCTTGCGTGTCGCCTTTCTCTTGGCGATGCCGCTTTCAAGGAATGGGGCTGGCGCATTCCGTTCTTGCTATCATCTCTGCTCGTCTTTCTTTCGATCTACTTGAGACTGAAACTCAGCGAATCGCCTGTGTTTCAGAGAATGCGCGAAGAAGGCAGCTTAGCGCGCTCGCCCGTTAAGGAGAGTTTCGGCGACAAAAAGAACCTCGGTTTTGTTGTCTACGCGCTATTCGGCGCAACCGCTGGGCTGGGGTGCGTCTGGTACACCGGGCAATTCTACGTCCTTTATTTCCTCCAGGGCGTATTGAAGGTTGATTTTCTGACGGCCAATATTTGCCTTGCAGTCGCTCTAGTGATCGGAACTCCGATGATCGTAGTCTGTGGCGCACTGTCCGACCGCATTGGACGCAAGAAGCTAATGGTGACTGGCTTATTTCTTGCGGCGCTCTTGTACTTGCCGATCTACATGGCGATAACCAGCGCCGTCGCAGCGCAGAACTTCGTTCTGGTCACAGGACTCATCGTCGCCCAATTGGTTTTTGTCGCGATGGTCTACGGTCCCAATGCCGCATTTCTGGTTGAGATGTTTCCTCCCCAACTGCGCTACACGTCACTATCGCTTCCCTATCACATCGGCACAGGCGTATTCGGCGGTTTGATGCCGCTCATAAGCCTCTCCTTGGCGGCTGCGACAGGAAATATCTACGCCGGCCTTGCTTACCCGATCGCCGTAGCCACGATCACTGCAGTCGTTAACCTAGCGTTCGATCCTAGGCGTTCGAAGGCGTCCCTACCTGAAAAAGCTACGTCGGTCGGTCTCGCCGAATAAAGCGGTCGGGAACTGACCGTGTTGTCTTCGGATGACATGCTCTCCATTCGATCCGGCTTCGAGGTCGGCGTCACAAATAATGAACTCACCGGACAGAGACCTTACCTTCGGAACAGCGAAGGTCAGAATTTCTCTGTCCGGGACGTAAATATCCACTCGAACTGCTCATAGACACCGCTCAAAGGAACGCTGATGCCATTGCTTCGTTTCAACATGATCGAAGGTCGAACGGATGCTGAACTAACCAACCTGCTGGATGCAGCCCACGCCGCAGTGGTCAGCTCGTTTGGCGTGCCGGAAGGGGATCGCTACCAGATCGTATCGGAATATCAAGCTGGCAGAATGTGCCTCCTGGACACCGGCCTCAATATCCGTCGCACCAAGAACGTGCTCCTGGTGGAAGTAACTTCCAGAAAGCGCCCGGATGATCAGAAAACCGCCTTCTATGCCTTGCTATGCCAAAAGCTGAAAGACGCCTGTGATCTCGATGGCTCCGATGTCATTGTGTCGTTTGTTGAGAACGGCGACGCGGATTGGTCGTTTGGACTCGGCCGCGCGCAGTTCTTGACCGGCGAACTTGCTTAGAAGCGGGCGTCGAGGGCCGGAACCGGCGTGTTAAAGGCGAATCTTGCACACGACATTTCGCGGAATCGTGTCAGATGGCCGGCTTGAGCTTCATCATGCGGCTGCCGATTAACGCTGGGAAAAATCAAGCTTTCAGCCAATCGTACTTCCCCACACCCTGCACAAGGATGAACCGTGTAACGGTATCGTTCGTATTCGCCACCGAATGTTCCTCGCCGGGCTCGACCCTGTATCGCTCACCGAGACCCAGCGATATGCGTCCATCTGCGCCACGCGTGTCGATCGAGACGGTGCCCTCAAGGACGAAATAATGATCGATGCTCTCTGAATGGTAGTGCCAAGGGATGCGGTCGCCGGGTTTGAGTGTGAATAAACGAACAACAACATCGGCTCCTTTCACGATCGTTTCGATATCGTTGACGGTGTAGTTCGAGTTTGGTCCCGCAACTGCCATAATGATCCAACCTTCTCGTTTCCAATTCGATCATCATCCTGCTGCCATGGCACGTCAATGTTTGATGCATCGGCGGTCTCCAAATTCTTGCAAGGAGCCGTGCAGAATTTCGTATTTGTATCGTTGCAACGTTCCGTCATCATTTTCGCTTTCAGCTATGGGGAGGAACAATGATGTTTCTGAAGTCAATGTCGATTTTATTGGCCGCTTTGCTGTGCGGAGCTGCGACGGCTGAAGAGATGCGGTATCCGGTTCGCCCAGTGAAAATCGTCGTGCCGTTCGGACCGGGGGGGCCGACTGACGTTTTTGCTCGGCTGCTGGCGCAAAAGATCAGCGCAAAGCTGGGCCAGCAATTTTATATCGAGAACCAGGCCGGTGCGGGTGGCAATATTGGAATGGCCGCTGTCGCCCGCGCGAAGCCGGACGGTCACACGTTGCTGGTGGCTTCCTCCAGTTTTGTCGCCAATCCTAGTTTGTATGCGCGGGTGTCGTTCGACCCCATCAAGGATTTCGAACCAATCACTCTCGCTGCTTTGACGCCTAACATACTTGTTGTTCATCCGTCGTTTCCTGCAACCACTGTCAACGAGATGATCGCGTATGTGAAAGCCAATCCCGGAAAGTACAGTTTTGCATCCAGCGGAGCCGGCACCGCGCCTCATCTGACYGYGGAGGTGTTGAAAGCGTCGCAAGGGCTGGATCTCGTCCACATCCCGTTCAGTGGCTCAGGTCCAGCGATTCAGTCCGTTGTGGGTGGGCATACGCTAATCGGATTCACCGTCATGACGCCGGCAGTCGGGCAGGTCCTCGACGGGAAGCTGCGAGCGCTCGCCGTTACGACGACGCGTCGCTCGCCAGCGTTGCCCAACGTGCCGACGCTCGTTGAGCAGGGACTTACGGGGCTGGAGTCCGATACAATGCAAGGCTTTTTGGCGCCAGCGCATACGCCGAAAGCGATTATCGACGTTCTGCAAAAGGAGATCGTCGCCGCAATGAATGATCCTGAGGTCCAGTCAAGGATGGCTCAACTCGGCTTCGACGCTGTCGGTGACACTCCGGAGCAATTTAAGGCGCGAATCGAAACGGAGATTCCGAAGTGGGCGAAAGTGATCAAGGATGCAAACCTGAGAGTTGAGTGAGCACGGACCTATCTTCACTCCAGCTGAAGTGACATACGATAACTGCCGGTGTCTCCTCCGGCAGTAAGGTAAACTTATCTCTCTGAGACTAGGGCACTGGTTATTGTCGAGACGAGCTTCTTAGCGCGGTCTTCCAGCATCCCTTGCGAGACGAGTTCGGCGAACTGTTCCTCTGTAGAAAGGTCGCGGTAAGGGATCGACTTTCCGACCTGGAGCGACGTTTCGGCCGCCAGATCTTTCATCGTCCAGGCATCGTCGCCGGCCAGCTCAAGCACCTTATACCCTGCGAAGGTTCCGAAGTAGCGACGATCGAGAGCGCTTCTGCCGGATCGGCGCGAGAGGCGGACGCCGGGCGGCCTTCGCCGACGCTGCCGACGTAAGCCCCCTTCTTCAGCGCCCTGACGATCACCGGAATGTAGATATCGGAATAAACGCTATTCCGCATGACCGTGGTCGGTATACCCGCCTCTTTGAGCTCGGCTTCGGTGATCTTGTGGTCGTTAACCAGGGCCATGACGATGTGTCGGTGTGCAGAACGCTGGTATAGAGGATGTGCACACGCCCGCGGCCTTGGCGGCTTCGATGACATTGCTGTGATGCACGGGCCTGCCCGCGCCGACCGACGAGATGGCGGGCGCCAACGCATCCTTGTTCTCATAGTCGAAAGCTCGAACCTGGACACGCGCGTCCGACATCTTCTACGGTGACCGCACCAGTGCGATGATCTGCTTTGCGCCGATCCGCTCTTTGAGTTCTGCAACAGCGAGCTGGCCGAGTTGCCCGCTGGCTCCAGTTAATCCGATATGCATCGTGACTCTCCTCGTTTGCATATCGCGACAATAAGCAGTTTGCTATTGAGAAGTACGCACACGGAAGTAAGTATGGACAAGAAAGCAGAACCTTTATCGCGTCTAGCACGTTCATCGCGCGAGCGCGGGAACGTGCTGTCATCAGCCTGCCCCCTCGCGCTCGGTGTTAGAGAATCTCACCAGCCGATGGGGCGTGTTGGCCGCTATAGTTTTGAAGCGCGGCACCCATCGGTTCGGCGAGTTGCGTCGTGCGATCGAAGGTGTCAGTGAAAGAACGCTAACCTGGCCGATTGGATCGAGATCAGCATGCCTGAGATCAACGAGGCGCGAACAAAGCGTTGATGCGACGCTCAATTCGGGGGGCAGTTATGTTTTGGCCGAGATGCACTCTACTTGGTGCAGGAGCACTGCGCTCCCGCAGTTACGTTGTAAAATGCTATCACACGACGCCGCGTTGACGGACACGCCAACTTTCAGCTTATGTACGCTGAATCTCTAGCGATGGTGAGCGGGATCAAGGCAATGGACGACACTTTGCAAAGTCTTTCTAAACACAATCGGATTCTATGGAATTTCATCGCGATATACGCGGGCATCTCGCAGCTGGGAGACATTCTTGGAAAGCAGATCGGGGTCCGTGGGCCTCAATGGTCAATACTGACGCTATTGGAGACCTTAAATGATGGCGGTGGCGCTCCGGTGAAGGATCTCGCCGCGCATATGAATGTTGACCCATCATTCATATCTGCTCAATCCAAGGTGCTGGAGCGAGAAAGACTGATAGTACGAAGTTCGGCGCCAAACGACCGACGATTGTCTATTCTGTCACTGAGTTTGGAGGGCCGGCAGCGAATGAAGCCGGCTATGGTGACTCGCGACAGAATTCAGTCGTTCATCGAGCAGCCGCTGGACAAGCAGTCCCTTAAGAACTTGGAAGAGTATTTAGACCGGATTCAGAGCCGGCTTACGAAAGCGATCGCCTTGGCAGGCATCGGGGAGTAGCTGGTAGTTGCTCTTCAGGCTATGGGCCACCTGGTAACTCGCTCTAGTCAGGTAAATCTAAGGTTCACCACATAAGTCAGGCAGGTCACTCGATCCGCACAGGCCACCTACACCTGCGACGATCGACTGGCATTTCCTTCATCTTCGGCGCCACCGTCGGACCGTCCTCCGATTGGGCTGCGGCCACTGCCTTGAAGTAGTGGGGCAGACCGGTATAGTGCTGCTCGCTGCATCGTCGGCATCTTCTTCATTCGCTCGAGGGAAGCGCTCCAGCCAACCGATCCCTGCAAATGTCCCATGTCAACTCATTGTCAAGCATGGTCTAGCGCTCAACAGTTGCTTGAAAAATCCTAAACTATAGCTGGCCGAACATTCCGTTTCCGATTGTCGCCGTTGATGATTGGGACATCGGCAAGGTCTGCTTTCGAAACTTTGCAAGCACAGTTGCGAGATTCCGACGAGCCAGAGATTGGATCCCAGTATGGCCCATACGGAATCGCCGCTTCAACATTGAAAATCAGCGCGCCGTGGTCCGGGCCGTCTAGCTCAGGATACCACCAACCCATTCCGGTGGCGACCATGCCATTGGAGACTTCGTCAGTGATGCGAACCTTCAAACAAACGCGGGCAATACCCTTGGGTGTTTCGATCCAAGCCCAGTCGCCATTTTCGAGACCACGCTTCGTAGCGGCCTCGGGATTAATACGAAGCTCGGGCGCATTGGCAACTCTGCGAGACCAGGGATGGTTTCGGAAACGAGAATGATGAAGGGCCATTGTGCGAATGCCGGTCATAAGTATCAAATCGAATTGAGGATCAACTTGCGCATAGCTCGGTGCTTTGTAGCTAGGTAGTGGATCGTAGCCGGCCGCGCGCAATTTGCTTGACGCAAGTTCCACTTTTCCGCTCGGAGTTTTAAAACCAGTTTGTTGGTAGGATTCGTAGGTATTCGGAATCGGGATAAAGCCGTTAGCACAGACGTCATCGAAAGTTAGACCGGTTTCCGCGAGCTGGTAGTCAATAAAATCGCGATGCGTGTTCCAAGGCATGAGTTCAAACTCAATTAAATCGCGCTTGCGTAGCGCGTCGCGAAGTCCAATAGCGATTTCGACGTCAGTTCGAGCCTCTCCGCGTGCCGGGGTTGCGGCTTGCATTGCTGCCAAGCTGGACCCCTCGACAAATACGGCTTCTTCTTCCAGTAGCGTTGTCTTCGGAAGAATGTAGTCAGCTAATTCGGTAGTTGGCGTCATTTGATCGCTGGATGTGATGAACAGGTCAAGACCGCGCAGCGCCTTTATCGTTTCTTGCATACCCGGATAGGTGCATACAATGTTCACACCGCTCGCATAAAGAGCGCGAACGGGATAGGGCTCGCCAGCGAGCATTGCTTGAATGACGGACGGATTATGACACGCCCGTCCCCAGCTGTCTGGGCCTGACCAAAAGGGATAATCGCTGGCGCCGATTATTTCTGCTTCGCGCTCGGCGGGCATACGAAACGCCGGATCGTGAATGAAGCTGTTGTACTCACGAAAGCCCGGTACTGACTTCGGTATGCGGTTCGTGCCCGGTCTGTCGATGTTGCCCGTAATAGCCAGCAGGTTGCTGAAGGCAAGGGCTGTGTAGACCCCGTTCGCTTGTGCATCAATTCCATGTCCCATCAGGAGGGAGCCCGGCCGGGTCGTAGCAAAAATTCGGGCCGCTTCAACGATGCTCTCAGCTGCTACACCCGCTATTTCAGCTGCCACTTGCGGTGTAAACTGAGCGGATCTCTCTCGTAGTTCATCTAAACCGACCGTCCATTCGCTTACGAAGTCCGCGTCGGTCAAATCTTCGCTTAAGATCACGTTGGTCATGGCCAGCGCAAGCGCGACGTCGGTGCCGGGTTTAGGCGCGAGCCATATGTCAGCTTGTTGAGCTATCGTGGATCGACGCGGATCGATTACGATGAGCTTCGCACCTGCTTGCTTAGCTGCCTTCGCATTCATCCACTCGACAATATTGGAATCGGAAGGACTCTTACCTACTGACAGGATGCATTTTGAAACTTTAAGCTCCTCGCCGGGTAGGCCCGGAATGCCAGATAGAACGCCGGCAGTCGAACGACAACCTTGGCAGAGGTCTTGGTTGATCATGTAGTTTGGCGACCCTAAGCTCCGTAGCAGGACAGCCATAGCAACCCCGCGATCATAGAACTGGTTCGATACTGCCCCTGCAATCGATTTTCTCCCGTAGCTTCTAACGACGTCTTCCAGACGCCTCGCGATCTCGTCGAATGCCTGGTCCCACGTGATACGGGCAAAATGCCCATCACCTCGTGCGCCGATACGTTTCAAAGGGGATAGTATGCGATCCGGGTGATCAAGCGCTGTGGTGGCGGCGTTCATCCCTTTCACGCAGAACGCACCCCTTGAGTGCGGGCTGGCAGGATTACCAGACACACGCACAATCTTCTCATTCTCCAGATGAATGAGCGAGCCGCATCCGATGTAGCATTCTTTGCAGGTGCTCGGGATTGCTTGAGTAGGCATAAATTGTCTCCCGGCGTTTAAGACGACATTGTTCGAGATTGATCGGCCGTGAGGACGCGGCAAATATCGAGCATCTCTCGAACGTACGTCAATTTTTCGCGAGGCTTGTTAAGAAGCGAACCGGCGGCGATCTCCGCTGCGTCGATAAGATGCCAGTCTGCTAATGATGTTGTCCGAATCGCTCGGGCTGACAACATATCAACCAGGCCCTGAGCGCCAGACTTCAAACCAAACGTCAGTGTCTGAAAGTCAGAAAGAAGCTTTTCTACGGTTGCCATGCTATCGGCCCGATTCGTGCCGATGATGCCCGTGGGTCCTCTTTTTATCCAACCAGTTGCGTAAACACCGTGGAGCTGCCTACCGCGGTCATCAATCACACGACCGTCTAAATTTGGCACTTTGCCGAGGCTTATATCAAAAGGGAGGCCGTGCATTGGCTTTCCGCGATACCCAACGGCGCGAAGTACCAATTGGCAGGATAGAGTGTATCTAACATCCGTCATTACGGCTCGTTGACTGAAGGGATCCCCAGAAAGCTCTGTCCGCGCAAATGTCATGCCATCGACTCTCGTATCGCCTGTCAAGGCCACCGGTGCCAAATTGAAAAGGAAATGGCATTTTCTCTTCGCATCCGGGTCGGTGAGCGAAGCGAAGTTGCGCAGAATTTCAAGATTCATTGCGGTTGTGCGGCCTAGTCGGTCGTTTGCTTCAATTTGGCTTGCTTCATTGAGCGCAAGGTCTGACTGTCGCACAATAGGACAGCAGGCCACGATATTCCCAAATTCGCGAAGCTCCGCCGATGTAAACTTGGCTTGCGCAGGGCCGCGGCGGCCAACGATATAGATTTCTTTGATTCGACTCTCTGCAAGGACCTCAATAGCGTGGCTCGCTATGTCGGTTGAGCGAAGTGTATCTACGGGCTTAGATAGGATTCTGGCAACGTCCAGAGCCACATTTCCTTGACCGACAACAACGGCAACCTCGCCACTGAGATCAAACGTCAAATCGCGATAATCTGGGTGTCCGTTGTACCAACCGACAAATTCCCTAGCTGCGTTCGAGCCTAGTAGTTGCTCACCGGGAATACCCATTCCTTGGTCCTCACATGCGCCATACGCGAGGATGACAGCGTCGTGAGTGAGCAGGATATCTTGTATGCTGGCTGTTCGGCCGACATCTACGTTGCCGATATAGTGAAACCCGTCCATCCTCGCGATCTTTTCAAAGATCGCGGAGGCCTGCTTGAGCTTTGGGTGGTCTGGAGCCACGCCACTTCGCACTAACCCGTGTGGGGTAGGAAGGCGCTCGATCATCGTGACTTCGCAATGGGCAGCGGATCTCAACAGAGATTCGGCAGCGAAGAACCCGCTGGGGCCTGCGCCCACGATGGCAACGCGAAGCGTGGGCGAGGCGATATCGACCACGTCAAAATCCTAGGGCCAATCGTCTGTTATCGGCGCCCGGCAACGGTTCGTGCTTACCCGTGATAACCGGACATTCGGCGGCTCTCCGTTGGTTGATCGAGATCCATTCGGCCTTATCGCCGGGCAACTCGCCTTCCATAAAAATCGCTTGAACTGGGCAGGCCGGGACGCAGGCGCAACAGTCGATGCAGGTGTCTCGATCGACGTAGACCATGCCATCGTCCGCATGGAAGCACTCAACCGGACACACCGCTACACATTCGGTGAACCGGCAAGCGTTGCAATTATCGGTAACGATAGCTGGCATTGATCACTCCACAAGTTGTCGTCGTCTGTTGCCGGTGGCGGCCAAAGCTGCCACCCTTTTCACATCAAGCGTAGTTCACGACGAGGAACTTGATGTCGGACATCTCTTCCATTGCGAACCGTGTCCCCTCTCGACCAAAGCCAGACTGCTTCCATCCACCAAATGGCATATTGTCGATACGATAAATGGAGACGTCGTTGATCATCAATCCGCCGACATCCCAATCCTCAAGGGCTTGAAACGCCCGCCGGAGATCATTCGTGAAGATGCCGCCTTGGAGGCCGTAGCGGGAATTAGATGCTCGCTCGATCGCTTCCTCAAAGGTCTTATAACTGTTGAGCGTCAGAACGGGGCCGAAAACCTCCTCGTCCTCGACCTTCATGCCAGGGCGCGTATTGGCCAACACGGTTGGTTGAACGACGGCATTTTCGCGGTACCCACCCGTTAGCAGTTGCGCACCCTCTGCAATCGCTTCGTCTATCCAGCTTTGGATACGAATTGCGGATTGTTCGTCGATAACCGGCCCGACATCAACGCCTTCATGAAGAGGATTACCAACGCGGCAAGCACGGACACTCTCCAACAGCTTCTGTTCGAACGGCTTCGCGACCGACTCGTGCACAAGGATGCGCTGAACGCCGATGCAGTATTGTCCGCCGTAAACTACCCCGCCGCGAACGCAACGTTGAGCTGCAAGTTCGAGGTCAGCATCCTCAGCGACGATGCACATCCCATTGCCACCGAGTTCGAGGGCAACCTTTTTCTTTCCTGCGATGTTCTTGATGTGCCAACCGACCTTCGCGCTTCCTGTGAACGAGACCATTGCGAAACGCTCATCTCGGACCATCGCCTCTGCGTCGGGAATTGCGCAATGGCATACTTCGAGGGCGCCTTCGGGTAGGCCGGCCTCGTCAAAGATCCGCTTGAGCAGCAGCGATGTGAGGGGGGTCTGGGGGGCGGGTTTGAGGACGACGCTATTCCCAACTGCAAGCGCCGGAGCGACCTTGTGCAAAACCAAGTTGAGAGGAAAATTGAAAGGTGCGATCGCGAGGATGGGGCCAATCGGAAAACGGCGCGAGATGCCGATTCTGCGCCGCATCTTGCTTAGCGCGTCGTTGTCGAGTTTGACGAGGTCGACCGCACGGCCGTCGCTGTCGGTTGTTTGATACTCAAAGACGGCCGCATCCACGTCTAGTGGCACCTCTTCGCCGCTGAAGCGACGGGCTTCACATGCTGCATTTGTGAGGTTGAAGACGCCACGGGACACCTCACCACGAGCGTCGTAGAGCGGCTTGCCGGCTTCGGCCGCGATTGTGTGGACAAACTCCTCTTGATCGCGCTTTAATAGCTCAGCGGCTCGCTGCAAGATGTCGGCTCGGACGAAGCGCGGAAGCTTACGCATGATGCGGTACGCGCTCTCTGACCTAAGAATAGCGCGTTGAATATCGTCATAGCTTGATACCGGCATCTCGCCGATCACCGCACCGTCGTAAGGAGCGCGAATAGAATCTGTTGAAGCGCGCCGTTCAACAATGTTAGCGGCGAGAGTGGAAGTCTGTTTTGGCATCTGTCGGAACTCCGTTCGCACCTATTGTGCGACAGGGCCCCCCGTGGCGGAATACTTCAGAAGTCACTACCGCGTTGCGGAAAACCGAACGGTCATGACGCTTTCATTGCGGCGCTTATGCGGACCAGAAACGCGCGGGCAGCCGACGAAAGCTCTCGATACCTAGAGGTAATGACGTCGACACTGGACCTCTCTGCAGCCACGTCAGACAGAAGAATCGAGTGCAAAGTTCCCGCTGCTCGTTCAGAGGCAAATGTCAGTGCGGGCATAAAGGTGACGGTATCCGAAGAGCTTACGATAGTCTTTAACAACTGAAGTGAATCCGCTTCGTACCGCACATTTAGCACAATCTTTGCGCGCGAGGCTGCTTGATCTACAAGATATCGGATGCCAAATGATCGAGCGGGAAGAGCGATCGGCATCTCTCCCAGTTCTCCGATTGTCATCTCAGTTCTGTCAGCTAACGGATGGCCGCCCCGGCAAACGATCTGTAGCGGTTGAGACATGCGTGATTGAAGCTTTAAGTCGTCCCTATCCAATACGTTGAACGCCAGTCCAATATCCGCGCGATCAGCAGAAACGTGGTCAGCGATTTCGTGCGTTCCTGCGACGATTATGTCGAAGTGAATGTTGGGATGATCATAAGAAAAGTCTGCAAGCAGCCTTGGTAAAAATTCACTCGTGGTCGCCTCAACGACTGCTAGTCTCACGCTTCCTCTACTAAGGTTGCCTAAACCATCAATTGTCGACCGAAGTTTTTGGACGCTCGCACGGCTCTCTTCCACATAGCGGAGCAGCGCACTGCCCGCGTCAGTCAGCACCATACCGCGGGAAGAGCGATTGAACAGTGGCGCACCTAGCTCTTCTTCAAGGTTGGCGATTTGCCTGCTGATTGCGCTAGGAGTGATTAATAGGTTCTCTGCCGCCTTCCTTAACGACCCAACGCCGACCACTTCGGCAAAATAGAGTATAGCTTGGCTTTGAATCACTTTGGATGGCACTCCCTGTGTTGGCGCATGCCGGTTACGTAAAGAATACCTCGTCGGCGGAGCAGGCCGCTAAGCCGGGTTCGTGACCATTCGTGGAGAGCATCCTACGACGCAGCATTGCGAAGAATCGAACACCTGGCCAGAGGCATTCTCATGTAAAAGGCCGATCTGCGTAACCTTGAGGCAGGTCAGCCAACTTTGAGAGAAGCCAAATGAAACGTTTCAAAGGCGTGTTTCCATATCTCGTGACTCCGCTGCGGGATAACGGCGAAGTCAATGTTGAAGCAATGTTGCTCCTCTGCGAACATCTTATCAACTGCGGTGTGCACGGGCTGGCCCCACTCGGATCTACTGGCGAATTTGCCTATCTACCTGCTTCCGCACGTTCTGCGGCAGTGAAGGCTACCTTGGAAGCTGCGGCTGGCAGAGTGCCGGTAATTGCAGGTGTCTCTTCGACCGCCACGGCCGATGCCGTTGAACAGGCTCGCCGATATCAGGAGATGGGCGCCGACGGTATTCTTGCTGTGCTCGAAACTTACTTTCCGCTGACCGAATCCCAGGTAGAGGGATATTTTACCGAGATCGCGGACTCGGTGAGCATTCCGGTTGTGATCTACACGAATCCCTCCTTCCAACGGTCCGACTTGACGCTGGACGTCATCGCGCGGCTGTCTGAGCATCCTCAGATTGCTTATATAAAAGACGCCTCGACGAATACTGGGCGACTTCTTTCAATCATCGAGAGATGTGGAGATAGGTTGGGTGTGTTCTCCGCTTCCTCGCATATCCCCGCCGCCGTCATGATGATTGGGGGGCTTGGCTGGATGGCGGGACCGGCATGCCTTGCGCCCCACATGAGTGTTTCACTCTACGAGCTTTGCCAAAAGGAGGACTGGAGGGGCGCCATGCGAGTGCAACGCGAGTTGTGGGGTCTGAATGAGGCGTTTGTGCGCTTTAACCTTGCTGCCTGCGTCAAGGCCGGCCTCGCCATGCAAGGATTCGACGTCGGGGCGCCGGTCAAGCCGCAGTCGCCATTGAACGCAAGTCAGGCGCGAGAGCTGCATTCGATCCTGCTGAACGTTCGCTGATTGGATCGTCGCATGCCGCAACATAAGGCACGCGGCCGATAGGCCACCACGCAAAAGGCAACTGGAACGCCCATGGTGTATCGTTTTTGTAAACGCTGCGGTTCGTCTCGCATAGTCACTGCTGAGCAATTCGGATGCTAACCTGGTTGCGGCGATCCGATGAAGAAGGCGAACACTGCCAAGTACGCGAAAGTGTCTGATGAGCTGCGGCTCATCTAAACGCATGCAGACGTTCACGTATTACAGGAAACATTGGCTGGGAAATCGTCGGAATTAGCCAACTTCGCTACGCGTGTGGTTGCGCAAGGCGGTCAGTCGAGTGCTACCTAAGATCCAACAATAACACGTTGGTCAAAAAGTGGACTCTGAGTGAGAGATTTTAGAGCTTGAGTCATGTGCGCCGGAAATACGATCTTCTGAAGTCAACGCATCATTACGCAAATGGAGTTGCATCGATGACCAAATGGCAGCCGGACCGTCGTACGGTTCTCACCGGATTAACGGCAGCGGCGACAACGAGCATCTTCGCGACGCCGCGCTCCACCGCAGCGCCAGCAGGTGCGCCAATCCGCATCGGCCATCAGTGTGACGTTACTGGTGGACTAGCCAGTTCAGGATACTGGCATCGCAAAACCATCAATATCGCAGCGAAATGGTTCAACGATCGCGGCGGCTTCGCCGGGAGACCGATCGAGATCGTTGGCATTGACAGTGAGACGAAGGTCGATATCGGTATCGCGCGCCTGCGGCAGCTATTGCAGGATCAGAAAGTCGATTTCGTCATCGGGTCTCAACACGGCGGCGTCGCGGTAGCGAGCACCGCGATCGTTAGGGATGAGCAGGTTCCATACTTCTCAATGAGCAGAAGTGAGGGTGTTACGGAGGATGCTGGAAATCCGTTTGTCTTCCGCTTGATCGTCAACTCGCGACAAACGGACGTGGCCGCAGCCAAGACGATGGTGTCGAAGGTTGGCAAGAAGTGGGCGATTCTTTACGCGGACTACATTTGGGGGCAGTCGCACAACGCGAGCTGGTCAGAAGCAATCAAGGCGTCAGGTGGAGAGGTGATCCAGTCTATCGCCTTGCCGTTGAACAGCAGTGATCCAATTTCCCACATCTCTAAGCTCAATCGTGCGGCGGACGGCGTATTCGTGGCTTTGATCGGGACGGATCTTCCAAAGGCGTTCGTGGCGCTTCCGCAACTTGGCTTTACTAAGAAGCCGGTTGTGACTGCGGACTACGTATTCGGAGCGTTCGACCCATTGAGCAACGGGAAGTACGTTGAGGGTGTCTGGGGCATGGATACGCTGCCTTGGGAGCTATCGGACAGGAACACCGCTCATTTGCGCGCCTTCAGAGACCTCCTTGGTATCGATGTGCACGGACGAGAAGCTGGTACCAACAAGAACGTTTCGGTCGGTGAGACCTGGCCGGTTTGGGAGAGTCTCTCGGTCATCAAGCTTGCAGTCGAAGGGACGGGCTGGACGCAGCGTTCTGACTCGGTGGCAGTCACGAAATTTATCGAGACCAATCCGAACTACGCCGAGGGTGAGCTGTTTCCACAAGGCCCGCTATACATTCGTCCCGCTGATCACCAGGCGTTTTGCACGATTGATCTGTTGCAGATCGAGAACGGAAAGATATCGCTTCGGGAATCGCTTCCGCCCGAAGCCGGGAATTATCCGACCAAGATGAAACTGGCATCCAAGTAAGCCGATGATCGAGAAAGGTGTCTCCGCGTTGCTCGAGATCAAAGGCGTCACGAAGAACTTTGGCGCGCAAAGTGTTCTGCGTGGTGTCGAGATGTGCGTTGCACCTGGTACGGTGCACGCGGTAATCGGCCCCAACGGAGCCGGGAAGACGACGTTGGTAAATGTGATCACCGGTGTCCATCAGGCCTCAGCAGGGCATATTGCATTCAACGGAGAAGCGATGACGAACCTAAGCGTTCATCACCGCGCTCGTCGCGGTCTCGCGCGGACCTTCCAGATCACGAACTTGTTTGGAGATCTAACCGTTCGAGAAAATGTAGCTGTTGCGATCGCCGGCGCTCGAAAACATCGATTCAGCCGTCTTTCCCCGGAAGAAGTTTCGATAGCGCAGCGGACGACAGCTGAACAGTTGCTCGAAGAGGTCGCACTAGGCCACGCCGCAAACCGCAAAGCAGATGTCCTGTCGCACGGAGATCAGCGATTGTTGGAAGTAGCAATTGCATTGGCATGTCAGCCGAAGATGCTGCTTCTCGACGAACCCAGCGCAGGCATGAGTCCTTCGGAAACTCAGGCCTTCATATCCTTAGTGAACTCCCGACTTCGCGGAAAGGTGACGATCGTCCTGATCGAGCACGATATGGCGGTCGTCTTGGGCACTGCCGACAAGATCTGCGTGCTCGCTGCCGGCGCTGTTCTCGCAGACGGGGAACCTTCGGAAATCATGAAGAACTCGTTTGTTAGGGAGGCTTATCTTGGCCGTGCTTGAGCTAGAAGATCTTCATGCCTACTACGGCAAGTCTCATATTCTGCAAGGGATTAATCTGAGCCTAGAGTCGGGGCGTGTGATCGGAATTCTTGGTCGTAATGGCGCGGGAAAAACGACCCTTCTCCGAGCGATTATGGGCCTCGCGCCCCGTGTTCATGGCTGTGTCAAGCTTTTCGGCACAAGTATCGACGCGATGCCGACCGACGCACGTGCGCGCGCTGGCTTAACGCTCATGTCGCAAGACATGCGTGTTTTTCCGGAATTGTCAGTCGAAGAAAATTGCCGGACCGCTGCATGGACGGTAGATGACGCAATGCCGTTCGATGAAGTTATTTCAATCATTCCTGAGCTGAAAGAGCACATCCGCCGTCCTGCTGGTCGTTTGAGTGGGGGGCAACAGCAGCTCGTTGCGATCGCGAGAAGTCTAACCGTTCGCTGCAAGGTGTTGATGTTGGACGAGCCTACTGAAGGTCTAATGCCGTCGATCGTGGACAGGGTCGGAGAGATTGTTAAGGCATTGGCGGATAAATCCGTCGCGGTGTTGCTTGTAGAGCAGAACGTCGAACTCACGCTTTCGACGTGCACTCATCTTTATTTCCTGGAAAAGGGCAAGCTTGTAGCAGACGGCACTCCTAGCAGCGTGGTCTCGAAAGGAATGCTAGAGCGATACTTGGGCATCAACGGCGGCTCTATTCACTAAGAGCGATTATTGAAAAAGGGTGATGAGCATATGGCCTGGGACCAAATTGTCTTCGAGCTTATCAATGGCGTTGTATGGGGGCTTGTGTTGAGCGTAATTGCGCTTGGTCTCTGTCTTATCTATGGCTTGATGGGGGTCATCAACCTCGCCCACGGATCCCTTTACATGGTCGGAGCGATGACCGCTGCCTACCTAATCAACAATCATGGAATGAATTTCTGGCAGATACTGCCTGTATCAGCGGTTGTGGTAGGCATTCTGGCGCTCGGGCTAAACAGCGTTGTGCTGGAGCGCGTATTAAATCGCGACCCGGCGATTGGTCTGTTGGCGACGGCGGGTGTGTTTCTAACTCTCGACAACGTTGTACTGGCGTTGGTCGGCGCGGATCCGCAAAGTGTGATCCCGCCGGTTTTCGACGTACTTGAGTTTGCGGGAGTATACTACCCAATCTATCGCATCATTGCGGCGGTGATCGCCTTGGCGTGCCTTGCGGCAGTTGCTTTGTTTTTGCACTACACGAAATATGGGCTCTGGATGCGGGCAGTTCCACAAGCGCGTGATTTGGCGGCAGTAACGGGCATTCCAATACGTCGGGTCAATGCAGCCACGGTCGCATTGGCTGGAATCACGGTCGGGCTTGCGGGTGCGCTCGCAACCCCGATTAGCGGCGCCCATTTTCAGATGGGCCTTTCGGTCATTGCGGCGTGCTTCATCGTTGTTGTTATCGGAGGGATGGGCAACTTGGTCGGCGCCGTTGTTGTTGCGGTTGCCTTTGGAGTGATCAAAGGACTCTACAGCACTGCCTTAAGTCCAACGTGGTCGGAAGTAGCTGCACTTTCGACGTTGTTGTGTGCTCTTTATTTCAAACCGAACGGAATCTTCGGGAGAAAATCATGAATGCTCGTCGCTGGAGCGGTGTTCTCCTGAACGTATTGCAGTATGGCGCGGCTGTGGTCCTTCTGTTGGCGCCCGTGATCTCAACCGACTACTGGAGGTTCTTTTTCTTTCAGATGGTCGTGATGGCCTACATCGCCGTCGGTTTCGATTTGAGCTATAACTACGCGCGCATCCTGAGCTTCATGCATGCGGTCTTTTTCGGTCTCGGAGCCTATTCTGCGGTACCGTTTGTCTCGACGGCCGCGTGGTCGCTGCCAGCGGTCGTCGTTGCTGCTGTTGTTTGCACAGGCGTTCTCGGTTTGATCGTCGCTGCTGTATTGGTCCGAATGGAGAACCACAATCCAACTATTGCGACTGTGATAATCTCGTCTGTCGTCCTTCTTGCGGCGAACGCGATGCCGGAAGTAACAGGCGGAGATGATGGGCTTCTGATCAGCGCGCCAGCGATCGGCGCGCTGGGGCTTCAGATTGGCATCGGCCCGTCCATTCCACTATACTATATCGCGGCAATTCCATTGGTGGGCATTGCCGTTGCGCGGCTACTATTGCGAAAAAGCGAAATGTGGACTCTTGTCCGAGCTGTTGCCCAGAACGAAATTCGGGCGCAGCAGCTGGGTTTCGACGCCCGTTTGTGGCGGCTTGTCGTGTTCTCCATTAGCGCCGCGATCGCTGGACTCGGCGGGGCATTTTACGCCCTTATGATGCGACACGTCGGCACGTCCAATTTGGAGGTCGGCCTATCCATTAATGCGATTCTGTATTCTGTCGTTGGAGGGCTTGGGACTGCAGTCGGGCCATTGATTGGCGTATTGGTCATTTATCCGATCACCGAGGTGATTTCTCTTTATATCCTTTATGTCCCGATCCTCATCGGCATTGTTCTGACTGTCGTTTCGTTGTTCTTCTCAAAAGGTGTCATTGGATCGCTTCAACGGTTTAACGAAGATGCGGAAGACGGACAAGCAACTGCTGGTACTATGCGTATATCAGCTGCTGAAGTTGCTGTTAACGGAAGACCTCATTGAATTGGTAGTGCGGTCGCTGCCGATCGGTGAAACGTCCGCGCCAGCGATCGATTCTCAGGTGCAGATACTGAACGCGACGGGCGCGGGCGTGTTTCTCAACTTTCCGCTCCGAAATTCTCGGCGCAAGCCATAAAACGGGTCGCCGAGACCCAGTGGAACCATCTGCTGAGCGACGCGTCGGAATCGCTCGCCATTCGCGGGCTTGACATCTACGTCTTTGGCGCACGCCTGGCCCCACTCGAGTTATTCGACTTGTGGTCAACTTTCCGCCAGGAGGCGCGCCCGACTTGCTCGCACGCCTCGTGGGCCAGACCTCACGGAGGCGTTCGGCCAGCCGGTGGTCGTCGAGAACAAGAGCGGCGCCAACGGAAATCTTGGCGGGGAATCGGTGGCCCGAGCTGAGCCCGATGGCTACACCTTGCTTATGTCTTCGGGTAGCATGGTCGCCATCCATCCGCATCTATACGCTAAAATGTCTTTCGATCATCGAAGGATCTTGTCCCCGTCGCCTCCGCCGCGCGCGTCCCATTCTATCTGGTAGTTCGCTCAGAAACATCCTTGCGCGATTTCAAGGCCTTTCTGGCTGATTCCGCGTCGCACGCGGCTGTACATGCTTTGCCGCGGAGCGGGACTCCGCGGCGACCCGTCGGCTACATACTTGAAGTCAGCTTGAATCGACATCTTTGCTGGAGTTTCGGCGTCCCAGGACGCTGCAGGTGTATTGTGCCTGGGCCGACCTCTTTCACCGGTTGACGTCAACTACGACCCTTCCACGGATCTGTCCATCCATGAGGCGTCCCGCGGTGCTTTGAACATCGTTGAGTCCGATTTCGATCATCGTCGCTTCCAGCTCTGCTTGTGTCAGTAGCGAAGCGAGACGATCCCAAGCTTCGACACGCTCCGATTTCGGACGGGTCACGCTGTTAATTCCGAACAGCGCAACACCGCGTAGGATGAACGGGGCGACGCTCGCCGGGAAATCCAAGCCTTGCGCCATGCCGCACGCGGCCACCGCGCCATCAGGCTTGATCCCCGCACACACATTGGCAAGCGTATGGCTGCCGACGGAGTCGATTGCTGCGATCCATCGCTCCTTTTGCAGAGGCTTACCGGGCTGGGAGAATTGCGCCCGGTCCACGACTTCGGCGGCGCCAAGGCTCTTGAGGTATGATTCCTCTTCCGGCCGCCCGGTTGAAGCCACAACTCTGAAACCGAGCTTATGCAGTAGTATGATCGCGATGCCTCCGACGCCGCCGCCAGCGCCGGTCACCAGAACATCGCCGCTTCCGGGCCGAATGCCGTATTTTTCGAGAGCCATGACAGACAGCATGGCCGTGTAGCCTGCCGTGCCAATAATCATCGCGCGACGGGAAGACATCGACGTCGGCAGCTTGATCAACCAATCGCCCTTGACCTTTGCACGTTGTGCCAGGCCACCCCAGTGTTGTTCGCCGACACCCCAACCGTTGAGGACTACGCGGTCGCCGGGCGCATAGGCCGGGTCTGAGCTCGACGACACCGTGCCAGCGAAATCAATGCCGGGAACCATGGGGAAAGTCCTGACGATCGGACCCTTGCCGGTGATCGCCAGACCGTCCTTGTAGTTCAACGTGCTGAACTCGACGTCGACCAACACGTCTCCTTCGGGAAGACGGCCTTCTGGAAGTTCGACAACATCGGCGCGGTATCCTTGTTCGTCCTTTTCGATCAGTACAGCTTTGAACAATTGACGCTCCTTTTCATGGTTTCTTCTTCGTCCCAGCCTTTGGCCGATCTGGACGGGGCAGGCCGGCGACAAATCCGGCAATGAAAGTGTCGAGTGGAGTACCGTTCTTAACGAGGCGCGCCCGCATCACTGCGCCTTCCCAACCGATCCAAAAGAACTCAGCCAAGACATCGCAATCCGCGTCCGGGCGAATCTCGCGGGCATCGCGCGCAAGTTCGAGACAACGCGCAACTTTGCGCTGCCATCCAAGGACGATTTCGTTCAGCAGCGACCGATAATCGTCCGGCAAAGCCTCGACTTCCTGACTGAGGTTTCCGACGAGGCATCCGCGGGCATAGCCGTACTTGGCCATACCCCGTTTGGCATCCTCGACGAACGCGCGCATGCGCTCGGAAGGCGCCAGTCGCTCATCATCCAAAGCGCGATCAAGTTTGCGATGAAAGAAGGCATCATAGGCCTTCATGACCTCTCGGCCGAAATCGGCCTTGCTGTCGAAGTAATGGTAGAATGAGCCTTTCGGCACGGTCGCGCGGCGTAGCAGCGCATCCAGACCCGTGGCTGCGAACCCTTGTTCCGTCAGCACTTCCATTCCGCAACGAAGCAGAACGTCCTTTGTCGGCACGTAGCCAGCCGCGCGCCGGTCCGCACCTATTGTTGTCCCCGGATTATCGTTGCTCTTTGTCATCGCCCCACCATTAGACCGATCGTCTAGAGCATTGCAGTTGGAATGGCAAATTGGCGGACGCGAAGAACTTCTCGTGATTTCGCTCGAATAAAGGTATTTGCTGCGACAAAATGCAGTTTGCGTAGCATTTCAGCATCAGATGGTGAGACAATGTGCGGTTTTGCATTGCGTCATCGTTGTTTCGTTCTTGACACAAAGTGTCCTCGGACCGAAGGTCGGGGGTCCTTCGAGAAAGGTGTTTCCTGATGCAGGTGTTCAGAAAATCAACCCAATTAGCGGCCGTGTTCTGCCTCGGCCTTTTGTCTGCTCCAGCGAGTGCCGCCGACGCCTATCCCTCCAAGATGATCAAGCTGATCGTCGGGTTTCCGCCGGGCGGACCCACGGACATTATGGGGCGGGTCATCGGGCGTCTCCTTTCAAAGGAGTTGGCGACGAACGTTATCGTTGAGAACAACGGTGGGGCGGGTGGTATGATCGCCGCTTCCAACGTCTCGCGCGCTGCGCCAGATGGTTACACTCTGCTTGTTGCGGTAGAGTCCTCGAACACCCGCGCTGCCGCGCTTTATCAAAGCGTGCGCTATGATCAGCAGAAGGGCTTCACCTACATCCGCAAAGTCGCAAAACAGCGAAACTTGCTGGTGGTGAATCCAAAGCTTCCGGTTTCGAATTTCACCGAATTTCTCACGTACCTGAAAGCCCATCCAGGTCAGGTTAATTTCGGCGGAACGTTCGGCGCCACGTCCCATATCGGCGGAACGCTGTTCGACATGACCTACGATACAAAGATGTCGTTCATCAATTATTCGGGCGGCAACCAGCCGATTACGGATACCATATCGGGCGTGGTTGAGGCGGGCTTCTTTACGGAGGCGACCATCGCAGAACACGTTAAGGCCGGTTCGCTCAAGGCCATCGCGGTGACGGCGAGCGAGCGGTCGCCAGCGTTCCCCGATCTTCCGACCGTCGAGCAGGCCGGAGGCAAGCCACTGGACGTCTCGCCGTGGTTTGGAGTCGCTGGCCCAGCGAACATGCCTTCGGACATCGTGGCGAAAATTGGCGCGGCTCTCGATAAGGGAGCAAGCGATCCAGAATTTCTCGCCCACTTGGCCACGCTCGGCGCCACGCCGATTCAGGGGTCGACGGCGGAGAGCTTCACCGCCGACGTCGGACGCGAAGAAGCGTTCTGGAATAAGTGGGCCAAGGACGTCGGAGCGCCTCTTCAGAAATAGCGTTCGAAGGATTCAGTTGATGAATGTCTATCATCAGTATGACAGCCTCCTGTCCGCGGAAGAGCGTGGGTATGTGGCGAAGGCGCGCGAGTTCTGTTCCGGCTCGTTCTCTGAAAGCCTGCTTACCGCGCACATGGCAGGTGAAGCTTTTCCAGAAAGATGGATCGCCGACTGGGCGGCGATCGGAATGCTTGGACTCCAGGCCAAGCGCGCCCATGGCGGGCTGGGAGCGTCCTATCTATGCAAAATCCGGGTCGCGCAGGAGATGGCGCACCACGGCTTCGCGGCGGCATTCTGCCTGAACCACCACCAAGGCGGGGCGACACGTCTTTCTCAGACCGGCACAACGGTCCAGATCGAACAACTGTTAGCTCCAGCACTGCGCGGCGAACTTCTCCTGACCACTGCGATGACCGAACCTGCAGGCGGCAGCGATGTCTCTGCGTTGACGACGACAGCCACCCCCGTTAACGGCGGCTGGACGCTGAGTGGGACCAAGGCATGGATGACGAATGGCCTGCTTGTCGGCGGACTGATCGTCCTTGCCCGCGTTGGCGAAGCTGCAGGCGCGGAAAACATCGCGAGCTTCTACGTGCCGTTTGGCGCCAGCGAGAGTGTCAAGCGCACGGAGTTACTGGTTCCGGGAGGACGCTCGTTCCGTCTTGCAGAAGTCGCGTTCGACAAGCACTTCGTCCCTGATTGGTGCTTGATCGCGCCACCGGGGGCGGCGTTGAAGGCGTCCATGGCGGCGGTGAACGGTGCGCGTGTGCATGTGGCCGCTATGAGCGTAGCTACGCTCTACGCCGCTCTATGTGAAGCGGTGGACTACTGCGAGAATCGTAAAGCGTTCGGTAAGCCGTTGACCGGGCATCAAGGCCTTCGCTGGGAGCTGGCCGAGGTTTCGGTTCGCCTCGAGGCCGCAAACGCGCTCGTTTTCCGGGCCGCCGAGCAGATTCAGATCGGTGAAAATCCTGTCGGTCTGGCCGCGCAGGCGAAGAAGTTCGCTGTCGATACCGCGATCTGGGGAATCGACCAGTGCGTGCGGATCGTCGGCGCGACAGGAGCAAGTGCGGCCCATCGCCTGAACATGCATCTCGCCGAGGTCCGGATGGCCGCCTATGCCGACGGCACCAATGAGATGCTGCTCGACCGGGTGGGCCGGGGACTATCGTCGGTTTATCCAAAATCAATCTCTTAAAAACCAAAACGGGCGGAACGATGCGAAACGTAGTGGTCAAGGACGCCGGAGCGGCCGTGGAGGGCATCCAAGACGGCAGTGCCGTCATGATGGGCGGCTTCGGTGGAGCGGGTCTTCCGCTTGGAGTGGTGAGAGCGGTGCTAGACACGGGTGTCCGCGACCTCACGCTGATTTCAAACAATGCGGGTTCGACCGAGGACGACCTGTCGCTGTGGTTCGAGGCCAAGATCGTCCGTAAGATCGTCTGTTCGTATCCGCGGGCGGCGAAGCAGTTCGCTGAACAATATCGCGCGGGGACGGTCGAACTTGAACTTGTTCCGCAGGGAACGTTGGTCGAGCGCATTCGGGCAGGGGGCGCCGGACTCGGGGGATTCCTGTCTCCCGTCGGCGTCGGAACGGTGTTCGCGGACGGTAAGCAAAAGATCGTCGTCGGCGACCGCGAATTCATTCTCGAACTGCCATTGCGCGCGGACTATTCCTTCGTGAAGGGCCATCTCGCCGACACGCTCGGCAACGTCACCTACAACAAGACTGCCCGCAATCATTGCGCGGTCATGGCGACCGCCGGACGGATCGTTGCCGTCGAGGTGGACCGGGTTGTGGAGCCCGGCGAACTTGATCCTGAAGCCATCGTCACCCCGTGCATTTTCGTCGACCGCGTTTTCGCAAGGAGCCCCCGATGACCCCGCTGTCGCGCGACGCGCTCGCACGTATGGTCGCATTGCATCTCCCCTCAGAGGGGTTCGTTAATCTCGGCATCGGCGCTCCCACACATGTAGCGGATTTCCTGCCGACCGAATCCGGCGTGATCCTCCACAGCGAGAACGGCATCCTCAATGTCGGTCCGAAGCCTGCTGTGGGTCAGGAAGACTGGGATCTCATCAATGCCGGGAAGATGCCGATCTCGCTCCGCACAGGCGGCTCTTATTTCGACTCGAGTCTGTCATTCGCAATGATGCGCGGCGGCCATCTCGATGTCGCTGTCCTTGGAGCTTTCCAGGTTTCGAAGGACGGCGATCTGGCGAACTGGTCGACTGGGGATAATGGATCACCGCCCGGCATCGGAGGAGCAATCGATCTCGCGGTCGGAGCCAAATCCATCTGGGTGATGATGGACCACACGACGAAGCAGGGGCAGCCCCGCATCGTCGAACGTTGCGTCTATCCGCTCACGGCGCGCAACGTGGTGACCCGCATCTTCACCAATCTGGCAATCATCGATATCGCAGAAGATGGTCTCGCGGTTCGGGCAATGCTTGAGGGCCTCTCGATCGAGGCGCTGCAGGAAGTTACGGCCTCGCCGATCCACGGCGCTGGTGCGCTGCAGATCATCAAGCAAGACGGGAGCGTCGTATGACGTACCGTGTGGCGGAACTGATCGCCGATAGCCTTGCTGCGCACGGCGTGGATCGCGCGTTTTGTGTGCCGGGGGAGAGCTTCTTGCCACTCCTTGATGCGCTTCATGACCGAAACGATATCGATCTGGTGACCTGCCGCCACGAGGGCAGCGCCGGTCTGGCCGCAGTTGCCGACGCCAAGCTGACAGGGCGTGCGGGCGTTGTGATGGCTAGCCGCGGCCCCGGCGCTTTCAACGCCGCGCTCGGTCTTCATGTGGCAGCCCAGGAGGCGATCCCCCTCATCATGCTGGTCGGTCAGGTAGACCGCCCCAATCTCGATAGGGACGCCGTGCAGGAGGTCGATTGCGGCCGCTCCTTCGCGGGTCTGCTGAAATGGTCGGTGCGCCTGAATTCGGCAGACCTCGTTCCGGAAATGATGGCTCGCGCATTCGCCGCGGCCCTTGCAGGGACACCTGGTCCCGTCGCGGTCGAACTGCCTGAGGATCTCCTTGCTGAAACGGCTGAAGGCCTCGCCGCCAGAACCAATGAACTTGCGCTCCCAGAACCAGGCATTGACGCCATCAAACGCGCCGCTGGGCTGATGGCCGCGTCTGAGAAGCCGATCGTATTGGTCGGCGGCGAATGCCGGACGGCTTCTTTCAGGGAAGACCTGATCACCTTCTCAGAAAAATGGAACGTTCCAGTCGTCACCCTGAACAAGATGCAGGACCAGTTCCCAAACGATCATCGTCTTTGGGCCGGCCAATTCGGCTTCTTCACGTCGCCGTCACATGCGAAGCTTCTTGAGCGCGCTGACCTAATCGTCGCGGTCGGAACCCGCCTTGGCGATCTATCTTCGCTCGGCTTCGCGTTTCCGCGGCAGTCCGAGCCGCGTCAGCCTTTGATCCATGTCTACCCGGATACTGATGCTATCGGTAAGCGATTCCGGACCGATGTCGCAGTCGTCTCGGGATCGCACGCATTTGTTTTGGCCATGCTCGCGGCACCCGCAACCTCACCAGACCGGAAGCAGTGGTTAAAAGAAACGGCTGCGGTGCGGGCGGCAACGCACGGCTGGCCGCGGGCCGGTGTTCCCTCGGAGGACGTCCTCGGACACGCAGTCGCCGCCATTGCCTCGCATTTCAAAGCGGATGGGATCGTCACGACTGATTCCGGAAACTTCGCGGGATGGGTTCATCGCATCTTCAGCCTCGCGCCCAGTACGCGGCTATTGGGGTCGGCCTGCGGAGCGATGGGAAGCGGCGTCCCCGCCGGGCTTGCCGCAAGCCTTCGTTTTCCCGACCGGCAGGTGATCGCGTTCTGCGGCGATGGCGGCTTTCTGATGACCGGCAACGAATTGGCGACGGCCGTCGATCGACGGGCGAACCTCATGATCGTCGTGTCGAACAATTGCTCGTACGGAACGATCCGTTCGCATCAGGAGCGCACGTTTCCCAACCGTCCATATGGCACCGATCTCTCCAATCCCGACTTCGCGGCCCTGGCGCGTTCCTTCGGCGCCTCGGGATTTGTGATTGAAGATGCGGAGAGCGCTCCTGGCATTGTGGGCGAGGCGATGTCAGTCCGCGGACCCGTGGTCGTCGAGGTGCGCTCCGATGTGCGCCAGACCCTCGATAAATCGCTCGTCGCAATACGCTGACGAAGAACAACAGATTTCGATCCAAGAGTAGGGAAGAACGATGGACGCCCAAGCAATGGAAAAGAAACCGGTCGTTACATCCTGGCAGGGTGTCGTACGCTTTCTGCATAAGACACCACGGGCGTTCCTGCCCATGCGCACATTCCCCGAGATCGAGCTCATCGCAAGCCGCGGGATCGATGGTGATCGCTACCTGATCGGGCAGGAGACGGGGTTCTACTCTCACAAGCCGGAGGAAGGTCGCCAGATTACCCTGTTTGAGATGGAGACCCTTGAGGCTCTCAAGCGAGACCATGGGATCGACATGCTCCCCGAGGAGCATCGTCGCAACGTTACGGTCGAGGGCGTTCCGCTCAATCATCTCGTCGGCCGACGCTTTCGGCTCGGTGAGACCATCGTCGAAGCGACCCGTCTTTCGACGCCATGTCGGCACATCGAGGAAATTCTGGGCAAACCGGTGTTCGATCCGATGATCAACCGTTCCGGCCTAAACTGTAAAATCATTGTTGGCGGTACGCTTCGCGTCGGCGATACTGTAAGGCCGATCTGATGGCGAAGGCGATCAAAACGGTATCTACCGTCGTTTCGAAGGTGGAGGATCTTGGCAACGACACCAAGCGCTTCACGCTTGTCGACCAGGACGATTGGGAGTTACCGCCATTCAGGCCCGGCGCCCATATCGACGTTCATCTGGAGCCGGGACTTGTCCGAACCTACTCGCTTTGCAACGAGCCGGACGACGATCGCCGCTACGTGATCGCCGTGAAGCGCGAGCGCGAAGGGCGCGGCGGATCCGCATTTCTGCATGATCGAGTGCAGGTCGGGCAACCGATATCCGTCTCACTGCCGCGCGGGGGCATCGCGCTCGATCCGGAAGGGACAAACGTGTTCGTGGCGGGCGGCATTGGTGTAACGCCGTTCATTTCCGCGATCCGGCATCTCGATCGCCGCGGCCAAACGAACTACGTGCTGCATTGGGCCAGCCGAGGCCAACCGGTTCTTCCTGACATGATCGCACCCGCGATCAAGGCTGGCCGCGTCCGACTTTACAATACGACCGAACAATCGAAGCCCATAATTGCTGAGATCATCGAGGAATTCGCCGGCTCTGGTTTGGCTGCCTGCTGCGGACCGGATCTCATGCTTCAGGCCTTCGAGCAAGCGGTCGCAACCTGGCCGGACGACCGCAAGCATATTGAAATGTTCACGCCGCCGAAGCTTGCCGCCAAAAGCGACGTGCCTCCGTACGAACTTTATCTCTCGGCCAGCAACAAAAACGCGGTCGTCACTCCGGACATGGGCCTTTTGGGAACGCTCGAATCGATGGGAATCGATGTCCCGGTGTCATGCGGCGGCGGCATCTGCGGCGCTTGCCGCGTGCGCTGGACGGAGGGACCGCCGATCCACCGCGACCGTGTGCTTTCGCCGACCGAACGGCAAAGCGAGCTCATCGTCTGCGTCGGAGACTGCGCGGGTCCGAGGCTTGTGTTGGATCTCTGACCGGGCGACGGCGGATCGGTACGTAGCCGGCATTTGAATTGTTGAAGGTTTGGTGCGAGAGGATGCAGGCAAGTTCAACGGGCAAGCCGATCAGATGACATTGAATCTCAAATTTCTTCGCGTCCAGAGCGGAATGACGCTGGAGCAATTGGCGATGGACACCGGTTTGACCCGTAGCTACCTCTCGAAACTGGAGCGTGGCTTGTCATCGCCATCGATCGGTTCCGCGATCAAGATCGCTGAGGCACTCGGGACGACCCTAGACCAGTTCTATGGACAGCCCGACGACAACGACCCGGTGACCATCGTGCGCGCCAGGAACGGCAAAGCTGGGGTCACGGATAACTATCTATCGCTCGTCGCCGGACTGTCCGATGAGCGCACGATGCGCGCCTTCATCGTCCGGCCGACGAAAACTGCCAAACACGGGCGCATCATGAGCCACCATGAAGGAGAGGAAATCCTGTTCGTTCTCACGGGCAAGATCGAACTCGTTATTGGCAAGCGAAAAGAAGTCCTAAGCCCCGGCGACTGCGTGCAGTTCGATTCAACTATACCCCACAAACTCACGCAGATGACCTCGGAGACGGCGTCGGCACTTGTCGTAATTGCGAACAAAACTGTTCCTTAATTGGACAATCTTCGGATTTAGGTCGAAGCCTTTGCGGCTGCGATGATCTTCATGGCATCGGAGACAATGCGATCGCCTTGTTCGCTCAACCTTTGATCGCTGTCTCGCTGTTCGCGGTTCTGGCTCAGTTTCGAGGCAGATCGAACGGTCCTGTCTTTTGACGCAGTCGCGTAAGTGGCGAAATCGTCGCCTTACGGCACACCACCGAATTAAAGACAGCGACTCAGAATTTAGAATCAGGAGTTCAACCGATGACCAATGTGGCGCCTGCGACGGAAGCCCCGATGACATTTGAGAATGTCGTACTCAGTCCGCAGAAGGAGATCGTCCGGGCGTTTTACAAGGACATGTGGGATCACGCGAACGTCGATCTGATCCCGCAGATATTTCATGAAGACTTTACGTTCCGGGGCTCTCTCGGACCCGTGTTGGTCGGGCACAACCAATTTTCCGATTATGTTGCCTGGGTGACCGGCTCCCTGCAGAATTATACAACCGACATCCTGCTGATGGTCGAGGAGAGCAGTCTCGTTACTGCCAAGGTCCACTTCCACGGCATTCAACGGGAGCCGATGTTTGGTCTGCCGGCGACGAACCGACATGTCGGTTGGCTCGGCGCACCGGTGTTCAAATTTGAAGCAGGAAAGGTACGCGACCTGTGGGTGCTCGGCGACATCCATGGACTGCTTGGCCAGATCTGCGGCAATGACGTTGCGCCGTCAGAATTCGTCACGTCGTCGTAATAAATTCAGGTGGCGCGGCGCGCAAACAGAAGCGTTGCACCTAATCCGCACATGATCGCTCCCGACGCTTGCCGCATTCTGACGAGCAGTGTCGGATGACCGGCGAAGTCCGACCTGACCTTGTCCGACCAGTAGGCTACGGCAAGATCGACTCCCGTGTTCAGCGCGACCGAAATCAACCCGAGGACGATGAACTGCATCGCCACGCCCTTCGCTGGGTCCACAAATTGCGGAATAAAAGCGAGAAAGAACGCGGCGGTTTTGGGGTTGAGTGCCTCGACCAAAATGCCCTCCCGGAACGCTCGCCCTACGCCTGTTTTCCGCACCACGTTAGGATTGACGTTTCGCGCGCCGCGCCACGACTTCACCCCAAGCCAGATAAGGTAGAACGCACCGACGATCTTAAGAACGGTAAATGCCTCTGCGCTCGCCATAACCAGCGCGGAAATGCCAACGGCACCGCCGATAACATGAACAAGGCCGCCCAGACCGAGGCCCGCGCTGGATGATAGTCCTTCTTCAAGCCCGCCGTCCAGCGTGCGTGCTGCGATGTAGAAAATGCCCGGGCCGGGGGTGACCGCTACCAATAAGGCGATGGCGATGAAGGGAAGGAACACTGCGAGGCTGGGCATTTGAACACTTAGGCAAGGTGATGGGCTGAAGTTCGGCGTGGTGGAGCGCTTATCGTCACGCAACATCAGCGCAACCTTCACGTAGTCTATGTGTGAGCCGTGCGTGTTTCAACTACACGACGGAAATCGTTCTCCGGAGATGATCCAGATATTCTCACAAATTAAGTAATTCTGGTCCATTTCAACATCGGCCGGCTGACGGCTTGATTGCTTGGCGGATGTCCTTCGGATGCACGTCACCATAGATAAATTGCATGCTGCGTCGATGGTTCTTGGCGGATTCTTGTCAGCCTGACATCGGCCCGTCCGCTCGCGCGCGCTGCATCCGGAAAATCATTCTAGGCGGGATAGAAGAACCTGCTCCATTCAGAGCTTCGCCTCGACACTCGTGATCGCTCGATTGATCTCGCCAACGTGCGTGGCCGCGACGACCTTTGTGAGCAGATAGCGCCGAGGCATGCCAGCCTGGGCGAAGGACGATTCGGTTGACTTTCACGCGATCGAAATCCCCAGCGGAACAACGCGCCACATCATCGGCAGAATGCGGGCTTCCGAGATCGCGCCGGGTGCTCCCATGTTCACGTCACGGGCATGTAGGGCATCACAGTGCCGCGCGCCCTGTCGACGAATGAAGTACGCCTAACCGTTATCGACTTCCGCGGCGTACTTCTCGTTCGACCCAGCTTGCGGGGGAGAGCTTGGAAATTCGGCAGCTTGCCTATTCTGTTTGCTGATCCATCCCGCCGCTTGAGCAGCACATTTGTCTATGCACGTCGAGTTGCAGAAATCCCCAATGGCCGTGGCGATCGATACGAGTACGCTCCTCCCGAATAAAGGGGGCTACCATGATGACGAAATCGAACCTGCTATTGACGCTCTGCGGCGCTTTTGCCTTGAGCACCCTAATCGCCGCGCCTTCTGTCGCGAAAGACGTCGTGAAGCTCGCATTCATCGGTCCATTGTCTGGTGGCAACTCGGCGCCTGGCCTCGGCGGCCGCAATTCAGCGACACTGGCGGTTCAGCAGCGCAATGCGGATCCCGCAGCAAAATACACCTACGAGCTCGTCACCTTCGACGATGAGTGTAAGCCGAACGTTGGTATCCAGGTGGCGACGAAGGCGGCTTCGGACAATTCGATCGTCGCGGGCGTCACCCATTACTGCTCCGCCGTCGGTATTGCTACGGTCGACACCTATTCGCGCTTCGGACTTCCCGTCGTGGTGTGGGGCGCGATCCTGCCCGAGATCACTTACGGCAACGACTACAAGGAAATTCATCGCGTTAACGGAACGATGATCAACGAAGGCAAGCTGGCCGCGGACTTCCTTACTAAGCAGGGCTTCAAGAAATTCGTGGTGATCCATGACACCACCGACTATGGCAAGGGCCAGAACAAGTATTTCGCCGAATACCTCAAGCCGACCGGCGGCGAAATCGTTGGCACCTTTCCGGTTAGCCCTGATCAGCAGGATTTCACTGCCGAGCTCACGAAGATCAAGGAGCTCAAGCCGGATCTGATCCTGATCGGCGGTCTCACGCCGCTCGGCGTGCGGTTGCGGTCGCAGATGGACCGCGTTGGCGTCTCCGCGCAACTGGCAGGCGTCTCGGGCATCATGACAGCAGGTTACCTCGAAGGCGCTGGCGTAGCCGGAGAAGGCACGATCTCGTTCCACAACGGAGCGCCACTCAGCAAATATGCGCAGGGTCAGGCCTTCCTCGACGCCTACACCAAGGCAGGCTTCCGCGAAGACCCGGATGCGTACGGACCCTTCGCTTATTCGGCAGCGAGCCTCATCATGGATGCAGTCGAGAAGGTTGGAGCCGACCGCAAGAAGGTCAAGGCCGAGCTCAACACGACCAAGGGCCACAAGGCGCTTATCGGCGAGATCAACTTCGACGATCACCGGCAGAACATCGTCACCGCCAACGTGTACGTCGTGCAGGACGGCAAGTGGGTCTACTGGCCGGACAGCGACTATGCGTCCGGCAAGAAGAAGTTGGCCAAGAACTGATCGAGCCGGGAGGTCACGGCGGGAAACATCCGCCGACGCCTCCCTGGTAGGACCTCGTATGAATTGCCCAGGATAAGTGTGATGGATCTCGGTATCCTCGCCCAGCAGCTCTTCAATGGCCTGATGCTCGGCGTGATCTATGCGATGATCGCCGTCGGCTTCTCGCTGTTCTTCGGCGTGCTCGACGTGATCAAATTCTCCCATGGCGACGTCGTCACGGTCGGCGCGTTCTCCAGCCTCGGCGCCATCGGCGTGGCAGGGGGCCTGGTGACCGTGTCGCCCGCGCTTGCCCTCGCCGCCGGCCTTGTGGCGGCCGTGGGAATGGGTTCGCTCGCGGGTGTCATCATCGGTCGCCTCCTGGTGCTTCCATTGCGCCACGCGCCAGCCGTCAACGTCCTTCTTGCCACGTTGATGGCCGGAACGGTGCTGCGCGAAGCCATTCGGCTCGGCGTGCCGAACGGCGGAAACCCGAAGCCTTTTCCGGCATTGCTGCCGAGCGGAAAGATCGCGACGGGATCCTTCAGCGTCGGTATCGACAGCGTCATGATCCTCTGTGCCGGCTTGCTTCTGGTGCTCGCCACGCACCTTTTGATCACGCGTACGCGGCTCGGTCTGTCGATCCGGGCCGTAGCGCAGGACGGCGAGGTGGCTCGGCTTTCGGGCATCGATTTCCAGCGCGTCGTGCTCGGTACCTTCGCGCTTGGCTCCGGCCTCGCGGCGTTCGCCGGCTGCATGTTGGGCCTCTACTACCGCGAGATCAACTTCAACATGGGCGTCCTATTGGGCATCATCGGATTCGCGTCGGCCGTTATCGGCGGACTTGGTAGTCTGCTTGGACCGATTCTTGGCGGCTTCCTGTTCGCGGGCGTGCAAACCATTGTGGTCGTCGTGCTGCCGTTTTCGAGCGCCTACAAGGACGTCGTTGCTTTTGCGGCCATCATTGTGTTGATCGCCATCTTCCCGACCGGCCTTATCGCCGAACGACGCAGCGAGCGTGTTTGAGATGAGCAGTATTCCTGCCTCCGTAGCGCCGTTGTCGGTTGCGCCCCTGCAGCGCTACCCAAGGCTCGTTGTCGTCATCACAGTCTCGCTGCTATTCATCGGTGGCGGATTGATGATGCATTCCGAGTCGCAGGTGCAGGTGCTCAGTCTGCTAGTCGTGTTTCTCGTAGCGTTCGCATTTGCCGACCGTAGCCGGGTCGGTCGTGAAGTCTCGGCGATCTGCGGCGACCAGGGCGGTTTCGCCAATGGTGTCGCCCTGATCGGCGCGCTCGCTGTCGCGGCGACGTTCCGCGAGGAGCATTACACGCTGCTGATGCTCGCCACCGTGGCTCTGTTCGCCACAGCCTGCATCGGGCTCAATCTCCAGCTCGCCTTCGCCGGGATCGCCAACTTCGCCGGCGCCGCCTTCTTCGTCATCGGCTCCTATACGGCAGCGGTCCTGACGGCGTATTCCGCCGTTCCGCATCTCGCCGTCCTTCTCGTCAGCGGCGTGGTGACGGGCGCGCTCGGCGTCATCCTGCTGCTGCCAGTCCTGCGGACCCGGGGACACTACGCAGCGCTCGTCACCATCGCCTTCGGGTTGCTGCTGCGTAGTCTGCTGGAGGTCAACGATACATTCGGTGGTCCACAGGGCATGAAGATCAAGGGCTTCTCGCTCTTCGGCTTCGATTTCAGCCGCACGACAACGGTCGGGCCCTGGGACGTCTCGTTCTATCTGCCTTACGCCGTGCTCGCGATCGGGCTGTTCGCGCTGGCCTTCACCCTGGTGCGCAGGCTGGAACGATCCTGGATCGGTATTGCGCTCGACACCGTGCGCAGCGACGAAACCGCAGCGTCGGTATTCGGCCTCTCGATCGCACGTTGGAAGATGGTGGCGTTCCTGATCGGCAACGCGATTGTCGGCGTCGCCGGCGCGGTCTACGGCATGATGAACGGCTTCGTTACGCCGAACGGCGCTGGGCTCGGCGAGTCGCTGTTGATGCTGTCGATCATTGTGCTCGGCGGGCTCGGCAACTTCTGGGGCGCTGTCGTCGCTGCCATCATCATCCTGGTGATCCCGGAAAAGCTTCAGGCGATCCAGGAATATCGCTTGATGATCTTCGCGGCGCTCGTGCTGTGCATCCTGTTGTTTCGGCCCTCGGGCATCCTGCCGCGTTCGTTGCGGAATCTGTCCCGGTTCTCGGATGCGAATGGAGGACGCCCATGAATTCTGCTCTGCTGGAATGCGGCGGCCTGACGATGCGGTTCGACGGCCTGGTCGCGCTGGACGGGCTGGACGTCCAGGTCGGCAAGGGCGAGACCATCGGTCTCGTCGGCCCCAACGGTTCGGGAAAGACCACGTTCTTCAATGTCGTGACCGGTCTCTATACGCCGTCGGCCGGCTCCGTGCGCCTGGGCGATATGGATCTGTTCGCCAAATCGCCGCAGGTGATCGGGCGGTCCGGCGTCGCTCGCACGTTCCAGCGCTCGCGGCTGATGCTCGATCAGAGCGTGTTCGACAACATCGTCGTCGGGGCGCTGTCGCGGCTCGATCTTGGGCTTGTGACTAGCCTGTTCTGCCGCGCCCTCTGGCGCGCCGAGCTCGATGCCATGATCGACAGCGCACGGTCGCTGGCGCGTCGGTTCAATCCGGCGATTGCCGACAAGCTCTTCCAGCCGGCCGGTGCCTTCACGATGATCGACCGTCGGCGCATCGAGATCTGCCGGGCGCTCATAGGAACGCCGCGCCTGTTGCTGCTCGACGAACCGTCCGCGGGTATGACGCATGACGAGACGCGGCAGTTGATGGACGATCTGCTGGCATTCCGCTCCGAGATGCCGGATCTTGCAGTCATTCTGGTCGAACACGAGATGGACGTCATCCGCAGGGTATCCGACCGCTGCGTGGTTCTGAATTTTGGCCGCAAGATCTTCGAGGGATCGTTCGACGATCTCATCGCAGACGCGGAAGTCCAGACCGCCTATCTGGGAGGCGACGCATGACCCCAACCACGGCTACCCGCAAGCTGTCCGTCCTGGGAATCACCGCCGGCTACGATCGCGCGGACGTCCTCAAGAATGTCACCGTCGAAGCCCAGCCCGGCAAGGTCACGTGCATTCTCGGCGCCAACGGCGCCGGGAAGAGCACCTTGATCAGGGCCGTTCTCGGCCTCAACCGCGTGCGCAAGGGCGAGGTCTATTTCGGCGGCCATGCCATCGCCAACATGCCGACGCACAAGGTTGCCGCGCTCGGTATTGCCACCGTGCCGGAAGGCAATCGCGTGCTGCCACGCATGACCGTGCTCGACAACCTCAAGGTCGGTGGGCTCCTTGTGCGCGACAACAAGCGCGTTGCCGCACGCATGGAAGAATTGTTCGAGACTTTCCCGCGCCTGAAGGAGCGCCGCGGCCAGCTCGCCGGAACGCTCTCAGGCGGCGAACGGTCGATGCTCTCGATCGCGCGTGGCCTGATGACAGACCCGGAGCTGGTCGTGTTCGACGAGCCGTCGCTCGGTCTCTCGCCTTTGTTCGTGTCAGAAGTCTTCGCGATCGTCCGACGGTTGAAGGCCGCCGGTCTCTCCATTCTGCTGGTCGAGCAGAACGTGCGACAGACGCTAGATGTGGCCGACTACGGCTACGTCCTTGTGCAGGGCGAGGTGGTCGCGGAAGGCGACGCGGATACGCTCAAACAGAACGCCGAGCTGCACAAAGCATATTTCGGTGTCCACTAATCAAAACGAACCTCAGGGAGGATAGAATGGGTATTCAGGTTTACGACCGCGTGAATCCGCTGCGGAAGCCGAAGGGATTCGAACCGGTGGTGCAGCGTTGGTCGGCGGGTTTCGTCAACAGTTGCGAAACGCTCTGCGTCGCCTTCCACGGCATCCAGGGCAGGGACGCCGCCACCGTCTATGCGTCGCCGTTCTTTCGTTGGATCGAGGCCGCCATCGCGCTGCCGAACGGACCGACCGTCCACGATCATGCATGGTTCACCGATGCCAATGGTCTCTACACGCACATCGTGGCGGCTTATTGGGTCGATCGGCAACGCCGCGACGCCTGGATCGACGATCCGCACGTGACGACGTGGTGGAGTGACGAAGCGCGTCTGAGCGAGCCGACGGGATACTTCCGCGAGAGTGTGACGGTGCCGGTTGAGAGGCAGGAGACGCTTTATTGGCAGGACTATCCCGCCGGCCTCAGCCGATCGCCGGATGTGGCGGTCTATCCGACGCCGTATTGCGGGTACTACGGCGCGATGCGGGACCGGATACCCTTGGCCGCGGTCGATGCATTGGCGCCTTCCATCGCCGATCTGCCGGAACCGGTCGAGCGCCCGACACGGTCTTCGCGCTGGCGCATCGCGACGCCGGATAATTTCACGATGATCCGATCGGCGGCCTATTGGGGACGGTGCGACCCCGCGCAGACCGAAGACTACATGCGCGACCTGCGCGCGCCGCTCGAGCGCGGCATGGATTATCTCCGTGAAAGTCCCGCCGCCACCGGGTGCTGCTCGTTGCGATTCCAGCAGACTTGCGACGCCGTCGGGAAGCCGGAACTCGAGACCCATGCGCTCGGTTACTTTCTGTCGCTGGGTCACATGGAAAATTGGGCCGAACGCCATGCCTCGCACGAGGCGATCTTCACCGCCGCCATCGCGCGCTACCGCAAATTCGGCAAGGCGAACCAGCTCCGTACATGGCACGAGGTCTTCGTCCTGCCCGAGCAGGGACAGACCTTCGAATACGTCAACTGCGCGCCAGGCACCGGGCTGTCGAGTTATTTCGAGGGCGAGCGACTGGGCTGACAACCGCCCAGGCTCATCCGCATCAATGCAAGAGGAAGAATGACGATGTCGTCACAAGTCAAAGTCGCCGCGGTCCACGCTGCGCCGGTTTTTCTCGATCGCGCAGCCACCACGGCGAAGGCGCTGTCGATCATCCGCGAAGCTGCGCATGCCGGCGCGAGCCTCATCGCCTTTCCAGAAACCTACATTCCTGCATTCCCCATATGGGCCGCCTTGTGGGCGCCCATCGAGAACCACGATCTGTTCGTTCTCATGGCCGAACAATCCGTATCGATCACCGGTCCGGAGATCACCGCCATCCGCAATGAGGCGCGTCTGCTCGGCGTGACGGTCTCGATAGGCATCAGTGAGAGCTCACCGGCGAGCGTGGGGCTGATCTGGAACAGCAACGTGCTGATCGGACCGGACGGGGGAATCCTCAATCACCATCGCAAGCTGGTGCCGACCTTCTACGAGAAACTGGTCTGGGCCGCGGGCGATGGCGCCGGTTTGCGCGTGGTCGACACGCCGGCGGGACGCGTCGGCAATCTGATCTGCGGCGAGAACACTAATCCTTTGGCCCGCTACACGTTGATGGCTCAGGCCGAACAGATCCACATTTCGAGCTGGCCGCCGATGTGGCCGACGCGGCGTCCGGGCAACGGCGGAAATTTCAATAACGTGGCCGCTAATCGGATCCGCGCCAGCGCGCATTCCTTCGAAGCCAAGTCTTTCGGGATCATCACCGCCGGCTACATGGACAAGGCGATGCGCGACTTTCTGATCGCGAGAGATCCTGGCGTCACTGAGGTGATCGACCGCACCCAGCGCGCCGTCAGTTTCTTCGTCGATCCGACGGGCGAGGTGCTCGGCGACACGTTGCAGGACGAGGAAGGTATCGCCTACGCCGAGTTCGATCTACAGCGGTGCATCGAACCAAAGCAGTTCCACGATGTTGTCGGCTACTATAACCGTTTCGACGTGTTCGATCTCAGCATCAATCGCAAGCGCCTCGTGCCGGCAACATTCATCGACGTACCCTTGGCGCCTGGTCGGCCCACCGAACGCGTACAGCAGGCGGAGCTGGAGAGCGATCACGATTAAAACGAAACGGTCTGGCGACCTCGTCGCCAGACCGTTCATGCCAAGACGCTTGACTCTATCGGAACGACGGACGTGCAACCGGCGGTACTTCGAGCGAGCCAGCAAGGTGCTCGTGCATGTTTCCTAGCCTGCCGAGCCTGCGTGGTTCATCCCTCAGGCGCTGGCGCGCTGAACCCGTGGTTGCTGTGTGTCGAAGAGAAACCTGATCAGCCCTTCGCGGTTGCGGATGGCATCCACGTCTTTGGTGAGTGCGACACGGTCACGAGGCCGGTCGATATCGACTGTGAAGATCTCCCCGATGTGGGCGTCCGGTCCGTTCGTCATCGCCACGACGCGGTCGCTCAGATAGATCGCTTCGTCAATGTCATGGGTGACCATCACGACGGTCGATTTACTCCTTTCGATGATCTGAAGAAGCTCGTCCTGCAGACTCGCTTTCGTGAGCGCGTCCAATGCGCCGAACGGCTCATCCAGCAACAGGACGCCGGGGTTGACGGCTATGGCGCGAGCGATGCCGACCCGCTGCTTCATGCCACCGGAAATCTCAGAGGGAAACTTGTCCTTCGCATGCGTCAGGTGAACGAGGTCCAGTGCGATCATGGCGTGCTCCCGGATTTCTCCCGAATTCAGATTCCGGAATACGTGGCGAAGGCCAAGTTCGACATTCTCGATGCATGTCTTCCAAGGCAGCAGGGCATGACTCTGAAATACCATCGCGCGGTCGGGGCCTGGTCCCGTCACCGGCCTGCTGCCGCAGATGACGCGACCTGCGGTCGGTGCTTGAAGTCCGGCGATCGTATTGAGAAGCGTGCTCTTGCCGCAGCCGGAATGGCCAATGAGACTCACCACTTCGCCACTTCCGATCTCTAGCGAGATATTGCTGAGCGCGGAGAAGCTCGGCCCGCGCTTGCCGCGAAAGGAGACCGAGACGTCCTGGATCGATATAGTGGTCATGCTGTCATTCCCGGTAACTCAGAGTATCGCCCACCTTCTTGAGGCCGAGATCCAGCGCAAGGCCGATGAGGCCGATCAGAACTACCGCGACGATCATGCTACTGATCTGAAGATTATTCCATTCGTTCCAGATGAAGTAGCCGATCCCGCTCTGAGCGCCGACCATCTCCGCTGCGACTATGACGAACCACGCGATGCCGATGGAAACGCGGATGCCAGTCAGGATCATCGGTACACTGGCCGGGAGCACTACGCTTCTGACGTGCTCAATCGGTCGAAGACCGAATACGCGAGATACGTTGGTCCACTCCGTGCGCACCGCGGCAGCGCCGGCTGCCGTGTTGATTAGCATCGGCCACACGGCGCAGATGAAGATGATGAATATCATCGCCGCACCGCTGTCCTTGAGTGTATAGAGAGCAAGCGGCATCCAGGCCAGAGGCGAGATCGGCTTCAGTATCTGGATGAACGGATCTAGTGCTCGTCCGCAGTACGGCACCAATCCGAGAAGAAATCCCAGCGGAATGGCCACGACCATCGCGAGGAGAAAGCCCACTGTTACCCGGCCCATAGAGTACATGATGTGCCATGCCAGACCGAGATTGTTGGGGTTGCTACGATCAAAGAACGTGCGGCCCAGTTCGAAGCCGCGCACGACGACATCGTGCGGGGAGGGCAGCGTGCTTTTCTGAGCGCCGCCCGTAGCCCCGGTCAACCGCGCATATTCGCTGTCTTGCCCGACGGTCTGCTGACGCTGGGTTGTCGCCATCTCCCACATGCCGATGGCTACGCAAAAGATCGCGATTGTCGCGATCCAGGGTCGCGAGGCAAAGAACGTGCGCGACATCTCAACCCGACTTGCGAACTGATTTGAGATAATCGTCGGGTCTGTTCGAGTCAAATTCCTTACCCAGAATCATCTCCTTACCGAATTCGATGCCTGGTGCTGCAACGCCCTGATCGCGCATTATTCGCGAGGCATCAGTGGCCAGCATGACCTGCTCTGCGAGACTCTTGTAGTCGACGTCCTCCTTCAACATGTTCCAGCGTCGCAACTGCACCATCAGCCAGACGGCTGCCGAGTACTTGGGGAAAGGTTGATAATCCACGCGCAGCGCATCGGTCTTGATGTTGCCGAGTCCGTCTGCATATTTCCCGGTCAACACCTGCTCGAGCACGATCTCGGGGGCGTTGAGATACTGCGGTTGTGCCAGAACGGCCGCCATTCCGGTGCGAGCCTCGGGCTTCGACACCGTCAGGCTTGCTGCCACGATTGCGCGGTAGAATGCCATGAAAGTGTTAGGGTTAGCAGTGATCCAGCCTTCCGACGCTGTTACCGAGCAGCAGGGGTGACCATCCCAGATTTCGCGCGAGATGAGATGGATGAAACCTGCGCCTTCGTACACGGCTCGCTGACCGCCCGGTTCGCCGCCGAAGAACCCATCGATACTCCCCACGCGGAGACTGGAGACGTATTCGGTCGGAGGTACAACCCGGTATTTAACGTCCTGATCGGGATCGAGACCCGCAGCGGCAAGGTAGTTTTTGAGCTGAAGCGTTTGATGGCTCTGGTCGAACGGAACGGCAAACGTGAAGCCCTTCCAGTTCTTCGGATCGCGGTTGTCCTTATGCTTGGCGGCGAGCACAAGCGAGTTGCCGTTTTGATTGAGGATCGTAAGGACCTTGATCGACTGCTTGTTGCCGCCGAGACCCGCCGTCATCGTCAGAGGGACGGGCATCACCTGCTGGGAGACATCGAGTTCGCCGTTCAGCATCTTATCCCGGATGAGAGCGATGCCCGCGATCTTCTGGAGGCTGACGTCGAGCCCTTCCTTGGCGTAGAAGCCGAGCTTCTCGCCATAGATCAAAGGAACGGCACACGTGATCGGAAGGAAGCCGACCGACAGCTTCGTCTTTTCGAGCGGCTTGCGCTCCTGAGCGATCGCCTTCAACATGTCGAGTGGTAGCAGGCTCGACAGTGCGCCGAGCAGAGTTGCCGCACCGACCGACTTCAGTAGCTGACGTCTCAGGATCGGTTCGGGGAATAGTCCTGCGAGGAGCGATCCTTCGATAGCGCCGTCAATAGCGGCCTCCGGACTTTGCGATACTTCCGCCCCGGCAAACGAACCGCAACCGCAAGTGCTCGAATGGATCGTCTTGGTCATGCTCATGCCCCTCGCCTTTGGAATCCACATCACAGGCGTAGCAGCTCCCGGAGGCACGACTACTGCCGGAATCTGCACAAGGGCTTGCGCAGATTCATGTATTTCACCAGTCGCACAGTGTTTAAGCAACTCGAGCTCAACGATCGCTCAGGTTGCCGCCTCGTTCAGCGTGCCCTCGCCGACTGCCGATGGTGAACAATGTTGGCCGGGACGATGCACCGATGCATGATGGTTCGAACTTCCACGAGGTCTGCCCGTGACCGCCGACACCCCTGATCCCGACTACATTCACCGTGGCTTCTTTGGGCGGCTTCCATCGAAGCCGCACGATCTCACGTCGCGCGTGACTCCCACGGAGCAGTCTATCGTGCTCTGCCACATGGGCATCCCGAGGTTGTCGGCGAGCGATTGGAGGCTGACGGTGAAGGGACTCGTCGAGCGCCCGCTCCTCGTTTCCTTCGACGATCTTCTCGCTTTTGAGAAGGTGGAGATTCAGAGCGTACATCAGTGCGCCGGTAGTCCCCTGCGTCCCGACGAGCCCTCGCAACGGGTCTGCAACGTCGTCTGGGGCGGCACGCCTCTGTCGACAATATTGGGTGTCGCCGGCGTTCGTCCCGAAGCGAAATTCGTATGGTCGGAAGGTGCCGACAGCGGTCAATTCGGCGACGTGAAATGCGGGCCTTACACGAAGGATTTGCCGCTGGCACGTGCCAATCGGGATGTCCTGCTCGCCTACGAGATGAACGGGAAGCCGCTAATGCCCGAGCATGGCTATCCGGTTCGACTTGTAGTTCCGGGGTTCTACGGGACGAACAGCGTGAAATGGCTGGGAACTGTCACACTCGCCGATACGCGGGCCGACAGCCCGTTCACGAAACGTTGGTACTTGGACCCCGACGAGTCCGGCAATCGGACCGTCCCGGTCTGGCGGACCGCGCCGCAATCCATCATCGTCTCGCCAATTCCGGACGATGCGCGCCCGGCGGCTCACGTGCCGATCGAGATCTGGGGGTGGGCCTGGGGCGACGACGGCGTGGATCGGGTGGAAATCTCCACCGACGGCGGAGACTACTGGGCGGCTGCGACTCTTGAGCCCGACATGGGACATGCCTGGCGCCGGTTCCACTACGAATGGCGCCCATCGTCTCCTGGCGGGTACCGATTGATGTCCAAGGCAAGAACAGCAACGGGAGCCGTCCAGCCCTACCGAGACCGTCGAAACGCGGTGTACAGCATCGACGTTACGGTAGGGAATCCACCAGGCGGCCGGTGACCTGTAGCCAGGCATCCCGGGACGCGTCGTGTGCGACAACTTTTGCTGTGACGCGTAAGGAATCTGCGGCAAGGTCCCAGGACCATGCATGGTGGACCTTGGCAAGTGTTTAATTGGAACGACCTCGTCTTCTTCCTGGAGCTTGCTCGCCAGAACCGACTGGCGCTGGCGGCACGGCGTCTTCGCGTCGATCATACGACGGTCAGTCGGCGCATCGCCGAGCTCGAAAAGGACCTTTCAGTCAAGCTTTTCGATCGCAAGACGGACGGCTTCGTGCTTACGGAGCAAGGACATCGCCTGTTCGCGGTCGCGGAACGGATCGAGCAGGAAGTGATGAATCTGCCGACGCTTTTGGGCACGGGAGACGAGGCCGCCAACGGACGGGTTCGCGTCGCGACGATGGAAGGAATCGGCGCCTGGTTCCTAGCCGAGCGTCTCGTTGAGTTGCGCGAGCAACAGCCCGGGCTCGTACTTGAACTTGTTACTGAACGTCATCTCATAAATCTCACGAAGCGTGAAGCAGACATCTTCATCAGCTTCGTCCCGCCCGCCGGACAGCGTCTCATTGTCAAAAAGGTGGGCTCCTTTCGGCTCGCTCTCTTTGCGAGCGAAGCCTACATTTCGAAACATGGAATGCCGGAGAGTCGCGAAGCACTCCTGGCCCACACGTTCGTCGACTATGTGGAGGATCTAGTCGCAATCCAACCGGTACGCTGGCTGCTGGACGTTCTCGATCCGGCTTCCGTAGCTTTCAGATCATCCAGCATGCACGCCCAGCAAAATGCCATTGCGTCCGGTGTTGGCATCGGGTTACTGCCGTTGTTCTCCGCGAAGAAAAACCGCATGCTCGTTCCAATACTCTTCGATGACGTCCAGGTCTTTCGTGACGTATATCTGTCGGTCCACGAAGATCTGGAGTTTCTTGCACGCATCCGCATTGTCACCAAACATATCGTTTCGTTCTTCAAGAGAGACGCGGGAGATCTGCAGATCATATAACCGACGCGTTGCGCAATCGGAGCGCGCTGGGAAACGACCGACCGCTCTATTGCGCTTGCAGGTCGCTTAGAACGTTAACCCTGATGAGTCGGAGCCTCGCTTCGCGAAATGCCTGATACACCTCAAATAGTCTAACGACGGACAGACGAGTGAGCCGGGCGAGAGCTTGTGTTAGCCTGTCTGAACGGCCATTCTTGTCCTATGCTTCGCAATCTTCATCTGACCGCTCTGCGCGCCTTTGAGGCCGCGACCCGTACCGGATCGTTTCGCCTGGCGGCAGACGATCTGGGACTGACGCCAAGCGCGGTCAGCCACGCCATCCGTGGTCTTGAACGCGATCTTGGGACGGTGCTGTTCGAGCGTGAAGGCCGCAACATCCGGCTGACGCCGGAGGGCGAGACCCTGATGCGCCATGTCGAGCGCGGCTTCGGCGAACTGCATCTCGGGCTCGGCAGCGTTGCCGCGCGAAAGCCGCAGCTCCTCAAGCTGCATTGCGCGCCGAGCTTTGCCGCGCAATGGCTCGTTCCGCGCTTGCGTCGACTGTTGGCGGATTGCACGGGGCTCGAATTGCGGCTCGCGACCGGGACGGACTATACAAAGTTTCTCGCCGACGAGTTCGATGCGGACATCGTTTATGGTGTGCCGCCGACCGGCAACCATGGCGGCCTGAAGCAAGGCCTGATCGTGCTGCCGCTTGGCACAGAGACGGTCACGCCGCTCTGCGCGCCGTCGCTTGCCAAGGCGATCCGCACGCCGTCCGATCTCCTGCAGCAGACGCTCATCGAAAGCGACAACAAGAACGTGCGTTGGCCGGCCTGGTTCGCCGCGAACGGGCTTGTCGCGCCACTTCCGAACGGGCCGCGTTTTGATCGCAGTTTCATGTCGCTGAGTGCGGCGGCGGATGAGATCGGGGTTGCTCTCGAATCCACCCTGCTGGCCGAGCGCGAGATCGCATCCGGCCGCCTTGTGCGGCCCCTTGAGGGCATGAGCGAAGACGTCTTCTACACTGGGCACTGGTTGGTCTTCCCGCGGTCACGGCGATATGCGCCATCGATGGTGACCTTCATCGGCTGGCTGACGCGAGAACTCGGCTTCAACATAAATCTCGAAGCCCTGGAAGGAGCCCCCGCCGGTCAGATCGCGCGGCCTGCAGCGCGCGCCACGGCGCTGACCGATCGGTGAATTAGATTCATCATTCCAAGTGAATTTCTCGTTTGTCGGTGAGGATGGCGCAATCATAGATTGCTCCAAAATCTGACAGGGAGGACATTCATGTTGCTCAGCGACAAGACCGCTGTGATTTCGGGCGCGGCCAGTGCACGCGGGATCGGCCGGGCCACCGCACGGCTGTTTGCAAGCCAGGGGGCCAAGGTCGCCATCCTCGATCTCGATGCCGTTGGAGCGAAGAGTGCAGCCGAAGAGCTGGGCCCAGGTCATGTCGGGCTGGGCTGCGATGTCAGCGACCCCGTCAGTTGCCGGAATGCCGCCGAGCGGGCCATCGCGGCGTTCGGCAAGATTGATATCCTGATCAACAATGCCGGTATCACCCAGCCGCTGAAGCTGATGGATATTTCACCTGAGAACTGGCAGCGCGTGGTCGATGTCAACATGACCGGCGTGCTCTATCTCAGCCAGGCGTTCATCCCGCACATGCGCACGCGCCGGCAGGGCTCGATTGCCTGCATGTCCTCCGTGTCCGCCCAACGCGGCGGCGGCATTTTCGGCGGCCCGCATTATTCGGCGGCGAAGGCTGGCGTGCTCGGACTCGCCAAGGCGATGGCCCGTGAACTCGGACCGGATGGCATCCGCGTCAATAGCGTGACGCCGGGACTGATCCAGACCGACATCACCGGCGGCAAGCTGACGCCCGAGATGAAGGCCGACATCATCAGCGGGATTCCGCTCCAGCGACTCGGCGACGCCGTGGATGTCGCGAACATCTACCTGTTTTTGGCCTCCGATCTCTCCGCCTACGTCACCGGTGCAGTCATCGATGTCAATGGCGGCATGCTCATCCATTGAGACGTGGATACGGGAGATCATCATGGACACGAAGACACTCGCCAATGCCCCCGATATCGCGGAGCGCGCCTACCGGGTGCGCAGGAATGCGCTGCGGATGGGTGAGGTGCAGGGCCAGGGTTACATCGCGCAAGCCCTGGATATCGCCGACGTGCTGGCCGTCGCCTACTTCCACGCGATGCGCTATCGACCGGAGGATCCATCCTGGGAGGGACGCGATCGCTTCCTGCTCTCGAACGGCCATTACGCCATCGCGCTCTACGCGGCACTGATCGAGGCCGGGATCGTCCCCGAAGCAGAACTCGAGACCTACGGCTTTGACGAAAGCCGTCTGCCGATGTCAGGCATGGCCGCCTACACGCCGGGTATGGAGATGTCGGGCGGATCGCTCGGGCTCGGGCTCGGCATCGCCGTCGGCCGGGCCCTCGGGCTCAAGCGCAAAGGTTCCGATGCGCGCGTCTATACGCTGTTTTCCGATGGTGAACTCGACGAGGGCTCGGTCTGGGAGGCCATCATGTCAGCCAGCCATTTCAAGCTCGACAACATGATCGCGATCGTTGACGTCAATAATCAACAGGCCGATGGCCCTTCGACACAAGTCATGGCGTTTGAGCCGCTGGTCAAGAAACTCGAGGCATTCGGCTGGTTCGTACAGCGCATCGATGGCAATGACCTTGATGCCGTCGTGGCTGCCTTTGATGCAGCGAAGCATCATACTAAGCCGCAACCTCGCATGATCGTCGCGGACACCTTGATGGGGAAGGGTGTGCCGTTTCTGGAGGAGCGTGAGAAAAACCACTTTATCCGCGTCGAGGCGCACGAATGGCAACTCGCCTTGAAGGCGCTCGATGCCGGGAGGTCAGCATGAAATCCGCCACCACGCCGCCGTCCGGCAAGCCCCGCCTGACGACCTCCGCCATGATCGCGTCAATCGCGTCCGAGGGACAGCGGACAAAGTCGGCACCGTTCGGGCACGCACTGGTCGAGCTCGCCCGCGCACGTCCGGAGGTTATCGGCATGACCGCGGATCTCGGCAAATATACTGACCTGCACATCTTCGGAAAGGAATTCCCCGACCGCTACTATCAGATGGGCATGGCCGAACAATTACTGTTCGGTGCGGCCTCGGGGCTCGCGGCCGAGGGTTTCATGCCGTTCGCGACCACCTATGCGGTGTTCGCGTCGCGCCGGGCCTATGATTTCATCCACCAGACCATCGCGGAAGAGAACCGCAACGTGAAGATTGTCTGCGCGCTGCCTGGGCTCACGTCCGGCTACGGCCCCAGCCATCAGGCGGCAGAGGATCTGGCGTTGTTCCGAGCGATGCCGAACATGATGGTAGTCGATCCATGCGATGCGCATGAGATCGAACAAGCTGTGCCCGCCATAGCGGCGCATCAGGGGCCGGTCTATATGCGGCTGCTGCGCGGCCAGGTGCCGTTGGTACTTGACGAGTACGACTACCGCTTCGAACCTGGCAAGGCGAAGCTGGTCCGCGACGGCAGGGACGTCCTGGTGATTTCCTCCGGCATCCTAACCATGCGCGCGCTGGAGGCTGCCAAGGCACTCGCCGATGACCGCATCGATGTCGGCGTGTTGCATGTCCCGACCATCAAGCCGCTCGATACCGAGACGATCTTGCGCGAGGCCGGAAAATCCGGCCGCCTGGTCGTCGTCGCCGAGAACCACACGCTGATTGGCGGACTCGGCGAGGCGGTTGCCGGACTGCTGATGCGCTCGGGCGTTCATCCGGCATTCCGACAAATCGGACTTCCCGACGAGTTTCTTGATGCCGGTGCACTGCCGACACTGCACGACCGTTACGGCATTTCGGCCACCGCCGTGGCGTCGCAGATCAAGGGATGGCTGTGAGGTCGCGGCGTTAGCTGCGATCCGAGACGAGTACGACAGCAACGCCGTCATCGTGCATCAGTGGCGGCGACGACAAGATGCTTCGCAGGCCGACCTCCAAGAGTCGGCGACCATCACGACAACAAGATCCATCGTCTGGATGACAACGGAGGAAACCCATGACCATTCAAAAGCGTGCCATGATCTCGCGTCGCAACCTGCTGATGGCAGGAGCGGCCATCTCGTTCGGCGGCATTCTCACCCGTCCGGCATCGGCGGCCGAGTTCACTTATAAACTCGCCACCGGGCAGGATCCGACACATCCGGTGAATGTCCGCGGCCAGGAAGCCAGCGACCGAATCCGCGAGGCCACCGGTGGCCGACTGGAGATCAAGCTCTTTCCCAGCAACCAGCTCGGCTCCGACACCGAACTCCTGACCCAGGTGCGCAATGGCGGGGTCGAGTTCTTCAATCAGTCATCGTCGATTCTCGCGACCTTCGTGCCGGCCGCCGGCATCGTCAATACCGGCTTTGCCTTCACCAATTACGCCGCCGTCTGGCAGGCGATGGACGGTGAGCTCGGCAGTTATATCCGCGCCCAGATCGCAAAGACGCCGATCATGACGGTGTCCAAAGTGTGGGACAACGGCTTCCGTCACGTCACATCGTCGGGGCGCGAAATCAAGACGCCGGACGATCTCAAGAACTTTAAGGTTCGTGTCCCGCCGGCGCCGATCCTGACCTCGCTGTTCAAGGCGTTGCAGGCCGGGCCGGCCCCGATCAACTTTAACGAGGTCTATTCGTCGCTGCAGACCAAGGTCGTCGACGGGCAAGAGAATCCGCTACCGATCATTGCGACAGCCAAGCTGTACGAAGTGCAGAAGTCTTGCAGTCTCACCGGTCATGTCTGGGACGGTTACTGGATTCTCGGCAACAAGCGCGCCTTCGAGCGTCTGCCGAAAGATGTGCAGGAAATCGTCTCGCGTGAATTCGACCGTTCGGCAACCGACCAGCGGGCCGACATAGCGAAACTCAGCGAGTCGCTGCGCGCCGATCTCACGTCGAAGGGGCTGCAATTCATCGACGTCGATCGTGCCATCTTCCGCGATGCCCTGGCCAAGACCAGCTTCTACAGTGAGTGGAAGGCCAAGTTCGGCGAAGAGGCCTGGAGCCAGCTCGAAAAAGTCTCCGGCAAGCTGGCCTGATTGCCATGGCGCAAGCGCAGCAGATCGAAACTCGCGTGGAGCCGGCGCAACTTCGCGCCGGCTGGCCGCGCTGGGTCGCCCGCGCCAACACGGCGCTGTTCACATTCACCGCAGTACCTGCAGCGCTGCTGGTGCTGGCGGAAATCGGCATTCTGTTTGCCGGGATCGTCGGGCGCTACATCTTCCATACGCCGTTGATCTGGTCGGACGAGCTGGCCGGCATCCTCTTCCTCTGGCTCGCGATGCTGGGATCGGTGCTCGCCTTCCAGCGCGACGAACACATGCGGATGACGGCCATCGTCAGCAAGCTCGATCCGGACATGCGGGCCTTTCTCGACACGGTCGCCGTGGCCGCATCACTCGCATTCCTGGTGCTGGTCGTTCATCCCGCCTACGAGTTTGCCGCCGACGAGGTCTATGTCAGGACGCCTGCGCTCGACATCGTCAATACGTGGCGGGCTGCAGCGCTGCCGGTGGGCATGGGGCTGATGCTGCTGGTCGCACTGCTGCGGCTCGCCAGCGTTGCTGACTGGCGGCGCGTGCTGTTAGCGGTAGCGCTGGTAGCGGTGATCATCACGGCCCTTGCTCTGCTCGGGCCGGTGCTGAAGCCGCTCGGCAATCTCAACCTGTTCATTTTTTTCGTGCTCCTCGTGGGCGCCATGGTGTTCGCTGCGGTGCCGATCGCCTTTGCATTCGGTCTTGCGACGGTCGGCTATCTCACGCTGACGACCGGCACGCCGGACGTGGTCGTGATGGGGCGCATGGACGAGGGCATGAGCCATCTGATCCTGCTGGCCGTGCCGCTGTTCGTATTTCTCGGGCTGCTGATCGAGATGACGGGTATGGCCCGCGCCATGGTGGGCTTCCTCGCCAGTCTTTTGGGACACGTCCACGGCGGCCTGCATTATGTGCTGGTGGGCGCCATGTATCTCGTGTCCGGTATTTCCGGTGCCAAGGCGGCCGATATGGCGGCGGTAGCGCCGGTGCTGTTCCCGGAAATGAAGAAGCGCGGGGCGAAGCCCGGCGATCTCGTTGCGCTACTGTCGGCAACTGGTGCACAGACCGAAACAATCCCGCCGTCACTGGTGCTGATCACCATTGGCTCGGTGACCGGCGTCTCGATCTCGGCGCTGTTTACTGGCGGATTGCTGCCCGGAATAGTGCTGGCAATCATGCTCTGTGCGGTGGTGTGGTGGCGTTATCGCGGCGAGGACCTGTCGCAGGTCGAGCGGGCGACGAAACGTGAGATCGGCCTGACTTTTGTGATCGCCATCCCGGCCATCGCCTTGCCCTTCGTCATCCGCGCTGCGGTGGTCAAGGGGATCGCGACCGCCACCGAAGTATCGACCATCGGCATCGTCTACTCGGCGCTGGCAGGGCTTCTGATCTATCGGCAGTTTGCTTGGCGGCGCCTCTATCCGATGCTGATCGATACGGCAGCGCTATCCGGTGCCATTCTGCTGATCATCGGTGCCGCGACGGGGATGGCGTGGGCGCTGACCCAGTCGGGCTTCTCGGCATCGCTGGCCACCTTCATGACCGGGCTGCCCGGCCGTATTCCGGTCTTTCTCGCAGTCACCATCGTGGCCTTCGTGATCCTCGGCAGCGTACTGGAGGGCATTCCGGCCATCGTGCTATTCGGGCCCCTGCTGTTCCCGATCGCGCGTCAGGTTGGCGTTCACGACGTCCATTATGCGATGGTCGTCATTCTCGCGATGGGCATCGGCCTGTTCGCGCCGCCGTTCGGCGTGGGCTACTACGCGGCATGTGCCATCAGCCGCATCAACCCCGATGAAGGCATGAAACCGATCGTCGGCTACTTGCTCGCGCTGTTGATCGGAACGATCATTGTTGCCGCCGTGCCCTGGATCTCGATCGGCTTCCTGTGAGGTGTGGCGCGAGCGTATCGAACGGCATCGCGTTCTCCTCGACAGGCTGCTTAAACGCAGCGGCGTTGTCGTTGCCAGATCGGGCGCCCTTGCCCGAATGGCAGCGGGAGTCAGCATTTTGAGCGCACAAACGTCGGGCGCTTCGGGACTGGCAGCACGCAGCGCTGGTAGGGCGAAAGGTAGGGTTTAGATCGTCAGATGAAAAAACATCAATAAAATCAACAAAGTAATGCGGGGTGCAGCTGGCATCACCGCAGCTTTGCGGAATATGCAGCGGCAGTTCACGAACTTTGAGCGCGAGTTACAACCGCTCCTTCCTCCTGCATCCGGCTTTTTCCATTGTGGCAACGCTCATGGAGTTGCCGTGTCGATAAGCGCGGCCCAACCACAGATTAACCACAGAAACCCCGTGAACAAAGAGCGGCAGTCGCTTGCAAATTGATGCGGAAGTCATTGATTTCAAACGAGGTGGCGGCGAGAGAACACCGTTCGGGACGCAGGGGTCGCGGGTTCATTGTGGCAAAGACGTCGCCCGTTCAGACAACAGAAATCGTTAGACAATGTGATGCTAACTCATTGATCGATGCTAGCGGTTTAGACGACTTTTTTTTAATTAGGCCTTTGATTTTGCAGTCAAAGAATGAGCCTGAAAATCGCAGTGTCGGTGGTTCGATCCCGCCCCTGGGCACCAAAGGTCCCGGGCCAGCCGATGGTGCTGGCAAAGCCAGCGAGCACTGTAATTCCCGTAATCGCACGGCACGCTTGCCGAGTTTGACCGTCTAGGCCCTCTCCCGTCGGGCGGCGAGCGCTTGACCGTTCTCGCTCAGGTCGTCCATTTCGGATATTTGAGAAAAGCGAGTAGTGGGACGTCCGCTCCCCGCGGTAGAACGTCTCGCTGTTGGGCTGGGAAATTCCTGATGCGGAAGACTATGGCGCTCGATCGACGAAGTGTTCTTGCGTTTGCTGCGATCTTGGCCCTGCCGCGCCTGGCCGTCGCGCAGGTGGCGCCCGAGCGGCGGCGCGTCTCATTCCTGCTGAGCACCGCCTATGACGAGCCTATGACCGTTGCGCGCCTGGCAGCGATGAAGGCCCGACTTGGCGAGCTTGGATGGGTCGATGGACGCGTGATCGAGTATGAAGCGCTGTCGTGTCTGAACGATCCGGTCCAACGTAAGGCGATGGCCAAGCAGATCGTGGCACGGACGCCGGATCTGATCATCACGGGTGGCGTGCTCGACGCCCAAGCCATCCTGAGCGAGACCCAGACCATTCCGCTCGTCTTCTCGACGGCCGCGGATCCGGTCAGCAGCGGATTTGTGCAGAGCCTGGTGCGCCCGGGGGGAAATGCCACGGGCTTCACGACCAGCCATCCATCGATGGGGAGCAAATGGCTGGAGATCCTTTTGGAGCTTGCGCCTCGCGTCAAGCGCGTCGGTGTGATTTTCAATCCGCTCTCTGCGCCGCGCAATGGCGACTACTATCTCGATCCGTTGAGGGAGATGGCGTCATCTTTCGGCGTTGACATCATCCCGCTTCCGATTTCGGATCCGGACAACATATCCGCGCAGATTGCCCGGCTCGGTGGTGCACCGGCCGGCGGGCTCGTCGTGACGCCGGATGCGTTCACCGTCCTCAACCGCAAGGCGATCGTATCCGCTGTTGCGGCAAATGCGGTCCCGGCGGTCTATTCCTATCACTTCTTCATGACCGAAGGTGGCCTGGTCTCCTACGGCTTCAAGTATGAATCGGCGGCGTCGGAGCGCTCGGAGCTGGTGGAGGCGATGGTCGAATATATCGACCTGATCTTGCGCGGCGCCAAGCCCGCGGAGCTGCCGGTGCGATCGCCGCGCACCTATCAGCTGATCATCAATCTCAAGACCGCGAGGTCACTGAACCTGACGGTGCCGCCGGTGCTGCTGGCCCGCGCCGACAAGATCATAGAATGAGTGTGATCGGCGCCGATCGCGATGCACGACCGCCGGTGCGCGGCGGTCTGTTCCGCAAGTACCTCGTGTCCTTTCTGGTGGTCGTTTCAGCGGCGCTGATCGCCAATAATGTGATCGACGCGATATTCTCCTATCGCGAGCAGCAGCGCCTGCTGATCGCTGTGCAGCGCGAGCAGGCCAGCGCCGCGGCGGACAAGATCGATCAGTTCCTCAAGGAGATCGAGCGGCAGCTCGTCTGGTTATCCCAGCTCTCGCTGCAGATGCTTCCGCCGGAGGAAATGCGCATAACCGGCATTCGCCTGCTGCGCCTGACGCCGGCGATCTCCGAAATCGCCCAACTCGATCCGCAAGGTCGCGAGCAATTGCGCGTGTCGCGCTATGTGCGTGACATGGTCCGCAGCAATACGGACCTTTCGCAGTCTCCCGCATTCGTCGATGCGAAGGCACGCGGCATCTATTACGGGCCGATCTTCTTCTTCCGCGAGACCGAGCCGTATATCACGGTTGCCGTGAGCGGCGCGGATGGCGGCGTGATCATCGCCGATGTCAATCTGCGCTTCATGTGGGATCTCGTCTCGCAGATCAAGGTCGGCAATGAGGGCAATGCCTTCGTCGTCGATACGAGGGGGCGTCTGATTGCCCATCCCGATCTCCGCCTCGTGCTCAAGAACACCGACTTGTCGGGGCTTTCGCAGGTTGCGTCCGCGCTCGCGGGAAGCGCAGGCAGCGATGCGGATTCCGTCGTCACCGATCTGGCGGGAAAACGCGTTCTTTCGGTTCACACATCCATCGCGCCGGTCGGCTGGAAGGTGTTCGTTGAACTGCCAACTCACGAAGCCTATGCGTCGCTCTACGCGTCGATGCTCAATTCGGCGCTGCTGCTGCTTGTCTCGCTGTTCTGTGCGTTTATCGCGGCGCTGTTGCTCAGCCGTCGTATGGCCGATCCGATCCGTGCGTTGACGGAAGGTGCAGAACGCATCGGAAGCGGCGATCTCGATCAGAAACTCGTCATTCGGACGGGCGATGAACTGCAGACTTTGGGTGAGCAGTTCAACCGGATGGCAGAGCGCCTGCGGGAGTCATATCTGACCCTTGAAGGACGGGTTGTGGCGCGGACGACCGAGCTCGCGCAGGCGCGCGATCAAGCGATCGAGGAACGGGCAGAAGCGCATCACGCGCGACAGGCGGCCGAACTGGCCAATGAAACCAAGTCGCGCTTCCTCGCGGTCGTCAGTCATGAACTGCGGACTCCACTCAACGGCGTGATAGGCGTGCTGCAATTGCTCGATAATAGCCGCCTGGACGAGCGTCAGATCCGCTTGCTCACGGCCGCCAAGGTCTCGGGCGATACCCTGCTCGCACTGATCGAATCGATTCTCGACTATGCCCGCCTCGAAGCAGGCGCCGACAAGCTCGAATTCCGCAGTTTTCGCCTGGATCAACTGATCGAAGCAGATCTGGATCTGTTGAGGGAGGAGGCGGAGGCGAAGGGATTGACGTTGAGCCTGTCGATGCGAGGCGATGTGGCCGCGGATGTCGCCGGCGACCCGATCAAGCTGAATCGATTGGTGCTCAATTTACTCGGCAACGCTGTCAAATTCACCGCGCGAGGTAGCGTCCAGGTCGATCTCGCATTCGATACACTGGATGCTCCCGGCATGCTCCATCTGTCGGTTACGGATACGGGTATCGGAATCGCGCCGGATATTCAGGAGCGCATCTTCGAAGACTTCGTGCAGGCTGACAGCGATATCGAGCGTCGGTTCGGCGGGACGGGGCTTGGCCTCGCCATTTCCCGCCGGTTGGCGCGGCTGATGGCCGGCAATCTCTCGGTCCGCAGCGAACTCGGCAAGGGAAGCACGTTTACTCTGTCCATTCCCCTCGATCGGGCGCAACTGGTGCCGGCCGTTGTCGAGACGAGACCTCCGGCGACGAAGCTGTCCGTGCTGCTCGTCGATGACGATCCGGTCAATCGCGACGTGGGGCATGCCCTCCTTGTTCGTCTCGGTCACGAGCCAGTCGTAGCATCGAGTGGGGCCATGGCTCTGGAGCTCGTTCGCTCAGGTGCCTTCGACGTCGTACTCATGGATGTGCATATGCCGGAGATGGACGGCATTGCCACGGCCAGGCTCATTCGGAAACTGCAGCTTGATCGATCGCCACGGATTATCGCACTGACAGCCGACTTGTCGGATCGCACACAGGGACGGCTCACTGCCAATGGCATCCGCGCGCGCGTAGGCAAGCCGATCACGCTACAGGCGCTGCAATCAGCCTTGCAGGCGGGTGTCGACGATCTGCCAGGCGCCCCGGTTGGTGCGTCCGAGCTAACCGCTGGTTCTCTCATCGATGACGATTTCTTTAACGATCAGGAAGAACTGCTAGGGGTGCCCCGGTTGCGTGGTCTGCGCACCATCTTCCTTGACACCTGCCTTCCGCTGACGCGGAGCATGGTGGAAGCGGCCAGCATGGGGGATCGGCATCACATGCAACGCCTGGCGCATCGGATCGGCAGTGCGGCCAGTGCGCTCGGTCTCGAACGTCTGTTCTTCCAATGCAACGGGATCGAGGCTGATGCGGCGCGATTGCCGGCAGATGCGCTTGAAGCTGTTGCCGTCCAGCTGGAGGCAACCTGCCGTGAATCTATCGCTGCGCTCAATGAACGGTTGCGAGAGTCCGAACAGGCCTAGCGCTTTGATTCGAGCATGAGTTTGTAACCTATGCCCGTCACGGTCGTGATCAGGGGCTGGTTGCTGCCGCTGGCGAGTTTGCGTCGGAGTCTGGCAACGAGGGCGTCGACGGTACGTATATCGACATCGGTCTGCCGATTGCTGACGACTTCGATCAGATACTCCCGGCTGAGCGGCCTGCCGTCGGCGCCGACCAGCGCTGCGAGCAGATCAAATTCGGCGCGCGTGAGATGCACCAGCTCGCCGCCGAGCGTCGACAGTTCGCGTCGCACGAGATCGATGATCCAGCGTCCGAAGACGATCGTGGTGCCGGCGGTCGCGGCGTCACGCTCGATCGCGCGGCGCCTGAGGACCGAGCGAGCGCGCGCGAGCAGGTCGCGCAGGTTAATCGGCTTCGTGACGTAGTGATCGCCAGCCACCTCGAGGCCAAGGATCCGATCAACTTCGGTATCGCGGCGCGTGACGAATATGATGCCGGCCTGGCTTACGCTCTGGATCTCTCTCGCGAGTTCGAACCCATCGCCGTCCGGAAGCTGAACGTCGATGAAAACGAGCTCGGCGCCGTTCTTCCTGATCTTCTGACGGCACTCAGCGCAATTTGCCGCTTCGGCGACGTCAAAGTTGTGATCGGTGAAGTAACCGGCCAGCATGGCCCGCGTCACGGGGTCGTCCTCGACGATCAGGAGCCGGTCGCGGCGCTGCGAATCTCGGTTAAATGAAGGGACCGGCGCCGACATCTTGTGCTCCTGCCGTATCAATGGAATGGCATCTGACCGAAAGCAAGTGATCTGTCCGTTGTTGCCATCTCTGGAGTCTAGTAGCGGATCGAGCCGCCGGCGAACACCATCCAGCCGTCGAGGCTGGAAGCGCTGGCGCGTCGTTCGCTCAGCTCTACGAAGCCGGACAGCGACGGGGCGTCGGGTGCCTGCGGCGCGAGCTGGAAGCGCATACCGCCACCATAGTTGTTCGCGCGAATGACGGGGATTTCCAATACGGTCGGCATTTCATAGCGGCGCTCGCCAGTAGCTGCAAAGACGTAAGGTACGATTGCATGCGGTTCGGCGATGAACGGGAGCTGGGTGCTCCAGCCGAACTCTCCGCGTCCCACCCAGCCTGTATCGCCGGCGAGCGTGCCGGCGGCGAAGCCGGACAGCATGTTGGTGCCAATGATCGGAAACTGCTCGGATGTGAGCATCGGGCGACCGAATGATGTCTGGCCTGCGAGTCCTGCCGAGAGAAACAGATTCTCGGGAAGCGTTTGCATGACGTCGATGCGACCGTCGAGCTTGCTGAATTCGGCGTCTGCGCCTTGCCGCGAAAGTGGGAGCAACGGCGTTGCATCGGCTATGGAGCGGGCCCCAAGCGCATTGATGCCGTGAGAATAGGTTGCCGTGTAGCTGAGGGTGGTTCCGCTTTCGCGTAGTCGCAGGATGCCGTCGAGGCCGACGCGTGGCACGCGCGTACGGTCAAGCGATAGCGGCGTGGCCGGTGTCGTAATCAGCGTGCTGACCTGTTCCTCTGTGAGATCAAATCGCGCATTGAAGCTCAGTTCGGTGTCGCGGCGTTTGACAATATCGTAGGCGAGTTTTGCGCGCCCTTGCCGGAAAACACCCTGTGATGCGAATATCGCATCAACCCGCGGGGTCGTGCGACCATCGGTGACGCCGAGTTCGAACCGCCAGCCGTCGATACCGAGTGGGACGGCGAGGTTTGCACCGAGATAGCGGCGCGTAGGATAGGGCGTCACGAAATCATTGTCGGGCAGTCCGGCGATGGAGATCGAGATCTGTTCGCCAAATCCCGTCAGATTGTTGAGCGAGAAATACGTTGCCGCCTGCCACTCGCCAAAGGATTTGGGCATGCCATTGTCGAGATAGAGGCTCGCCGAGACTGGCCTGTACCGGCCGCTAAGCACCAGAACAGAGCTGCCGACGGCCGAGCCGGAAGCAAAAGTGGCATTGAGAACGAGACCCGGTGTATCGCCCGCAATCAGCAATTGCCGTTCGAGTTCGCTCTGCGTGAGGCGTCGCTTGTTGAGCAACGGCGCCAGCACGGCTGCAACGCGAGCAGCCGATGTTCCGGACAGGGTGCTGGTATCGAATTTCTCGACATAGCCGTCAATGACGCGCAGCTTTACACGTGCGCGCCGATCAAGTTCTTGGGGCAGGATGACGACGCGCACGAGCGGGTAGCCTGCGCGCACATAGGCTTGCTGCAACTTGTCGGCAAGGCCGAACAGATCTGCGACCGTAACGGACCTTCCCAGCAGCGTCGCCGCGGCTTCTTTTCTCGCTATGGCGATCTCATCAAATTCGCCTTCGATGTCGATCCCGGTTAGGATGAAAGTCAGCTTTTTGGCAGCGTCCGGCACGGTTGAGCCGGCGGCGATTTGCGGCAAGGTAATACGCGTCGATGCGGGCGGCGTGGCAATCGTGGGTGGTTGTACGAGGCTTGGTGCGGGAGCGGGGGATTGAGCGAGCGCGCCGCTGCACGGCGATCCCAAGGCGATTGCGATCAACGCCAAGGATTTCTTTGTCGAACGAATAGACATCAAGACAGCCCCAGAACTTCCCACGTGCAGTGCGCATGCATCCGTCGGTCATGCGCAATCCGACGACTGGCATCGTCAGGCTGCAGCGACGCGGCGCATATATGCATGGATAGTTTGGGCATGCATCAACCATAACGGTCGTTGATGGCCGATGTGAACGAGCGTTCACACGGTGTTCGAAACTGATTGCATCCAGCCCCTAATAAGACGCTGGTATCATGGGCATCGGCCGCGTTTGCGCAGCCCGGGGCGGTTCTGCGCTCAACCGATGCAATTGATCGCTTAGGAGTTGAGCAGGTGAGAGATCGTTTCGGCACTTCCATTCGTTGTGATTCCGCTTCGCATGCGCTCAAGCGCGCGATGGCACGGTTGATCCTCGTTGCCGCGATTGTCGCGGGCGTGGTCGATGTTTTGCCGGCCCGGGCGCAGCAGGAAGCACCGAAATATGAAGTCACCGGATTCCGCGATGCCCGTTTCGGCATGACGGAGGCGGAGGTGCGGGCCATCGTGACGAAGGCATTCAATGTCAAGGGGACCGACATCGCGAGCAGCGTGAACAGCATCGAGGGCACGAATGTCCTGACCGTCGCTGTGCCGTCGCTCGATCCTGGTCCGGGCGCTGCACGGGTCGCCTACATCTTCGGCAACAAGTCGAAGAAGCTCATTCAGGTCAATGTCGTCTGGGGCGAGGTCGCCTCCACGCCGCCGGTCGATCCCAATGCGATGATCACTGCCGGCACGCGTCTTGAGCGCTATCTCGCAGGCTTTGTCTGGAAGAAGGACACGCTCCGCTCCGGCATTCCCGTTGGCGACAATACGATTGTGCTGTTCGCCGGCGAGGATGAGAAGAAGGGGGCGGTCCGGCTGATCGCCGATGGCGTCAAATACCAGATGCAGCGCGAAGGCAATCAGACCACGTCGCCGGACCCGAAGGGGCCGCCGAAGCTGATCATCAACTACATCGCTGAACGCGACGATCCCGACATTGCGCGGATCGAGCGCGGCAAATTCTAAACAGGGCAGACAAGACGACCTCGGGAGCGCCGGTCAACGGCGCCCGTGCAGGTGACAGGAGCTGGGCATGACACAGACATATGACGTGACGCCGATCCGCGGCAGCGTGAGGGCGGCTTTCGCACCGCTGGTGTTCGGCTGCGTGGTGTTCAGTGGCAGCATTGCACTGGCGCAGACGCTGCCGGGCGGAGGCACCGTGACCCATGGCGCCGCGAGTATCGCCGCGCCGTCGAACGGGACGCTGAACGTCAACCAATCCTCGAACAGCGCCATCATCAACTGGAATTCGTTCTCGATCGGTGCCGGTGGCACCGTCAACTTCAACCAGCCGAGCGCGGCGGCTGCCACCCTCAACCGCGTTACGGGTACCACGCCCTCCAGCATCGCCGGCACGATCAACGCGCCCGGCACCGTGCTGCTGGTTAATCCGAACGGTATCGCGATCACTAATACGGGTGTCGTCAATACTGGCTCTTTCGCGGCCTCAACGCTCGACATCAGGAACGAGGACTTCCTATCGGGCAAATACAAGTTTACCGGTAACGGCTCCTCGGCTGTTGTCACCAATGCCGGCCGCATCAACGTGTCCGACGGCGGCTTCGCAGCGTTGCTCGGTGGCCGCGTCGCCAATGACGGCGTCATTTCGGCGCGGCTCGGCAAGGTCGGTCTCGGCTCCGGCGAGATGATTACGCTCGATCTGTCCGGCGACGGCTTCCTGTCGGTCGCTGTACCGTCCAACCAGCTTGGCAATCTCGTCGATGGCACCGGCAAGGCGCTGGTGACCAATAGCGGAAAGATCCGTGCCGATGGCGGACAGGTGTTCCTCAGCGCCGCCACGGCGAACAACATCCTGCGCGATGCGGTGAACGTCCCGGGCACGATCCGCGCCAATTCGGTCGGCACCCGCGCCGGGCGCATCGTGCTCGGTGGCGGCGAGGGTGGCCGCGTCAACGTGTCCGGCCGTGTCACGGCGACCGGCAAGTCGCGCAATCAGGTGGCTGCCAAAAAGACAGGCGGCCAGATCGACATCAGCGGCGCCGAGATCGCGCTGGCCGGTGCGCGCATCGACGCGTCGGGCGCGGCCGGCGGCGGCGGCGTTCGCATCGGTGGCGATGCCTATGGTCGCGGCGATTTCCAGCATGCCGTCAAGGTCACGGCGGATTCGGCGACGGTGATCCGCGCCGACGCGCTGGACAGCGGCAAGGGCGGCAAGATCGTGCTGTGGTCGGACGGCCTGACCAGCGTGCGCGGCACGCTGTCGGCGCGCGGCGGTGTCAATGGCGGCGACGGCGGCCTCATCGAGACCTCGGGCAAGCAGCTCGATTTCGCGGGCATCCGCGTCGATGCGTCCAGCCCGAAGGGCCGCACTGGTGACTGGCTGCTCGATCCGGTTACGCTGACCATAGATTCCGCAGCGGCGGCGACCATCGGCGCCAATCTCGGCTCGGCCAATGTCACGCTGATCACCACGGCGTCCTCAGCCAGCGGGCCGGGCAACCAGTCGCAGGGCGCCGGCGATATCATCATCAATGCGCCGATCTCCTGGACATCGGCCAATACGCTGTATCTCAATGCCTATCGCGACATCCAGATCAACGGCACGATATCCGGCCGCAACGGGACGCTGTGGCTGACGTCGCCCGGCAGCATCTCGCAGACCGCGCCGATCATGGTGTCTAACCTGGTGCTCCCGATGACGTTCACATCGGTATCACTGACCAGCGCCGGTAATGTCGTCGGCCGGCTGTCGAGCGATACAGCGAGTGTGGGCTGGGGGAACGAAGACCCGCAGCCGTTTACTCCCGGTTCGGTGGCCTTCACCAACAACGGCAATCTGGTAACCGGCGACCTCATTGGGCGCGATATATCGCTGGTGATCGGCGGCTCGCTCACTTTCGAAGGCAGCATTCGCGCAACAGGGACGGCGGCCTCGACCTCGACATCGATCGTGGCGTCGGGCGACGTCACTGCCGGAAGGATCGGCAGCATTGTCGGCGGCAATATATCGATCACGTCGGGTGGTGCGATCACCACCAACTCGCTGGGCTCGTTCGGCACGATCAATCTGCGGTCGGCCGGAAATATCCAGATCAACGATCACATTTCCAACTTCAACAGTGCGCTGACTTCGGTGACGCTCCGCTCCGACAACGGCCTCGTCAACTTCGCGTCCAATGCGCGGGTGAATACGGCCACGCCCGTCGAAATCTTTTACAATCCCTATGCGGCAACCGGCAGCTACGCCAATACGATCAACTATTCCAGCATCACGCAGAGCGGCTACGGCGCGACCGTGGCAGCGTATATGCTGGTGAATGATGTCTACCAATTGAAGGGAATCGAATCCAATCTCGGCGGTACCTACGCGCTGGGCCGGGACATCGATGCCAGCGTGACGTCGACCTGGACCTGTCTGAGCGGCATCTGCCGCGGCTTCGATCCGATCGGTGCGTTTGGAGATGGTCGCCCCTATCAGGGCTTCACCGGTACGCTCGATGGCCGCGGCTATGCGATCCTGAACATGTACCAACGCCGCGGCGAAGGGCAGGTCGGCGGTGGCGATGTCGGCGTGTTCTACCAGAACAATGGCACGATCCGGAATGTCGGTATCATCGGCGGTTCGTTCAGTGGCAATGCCAGCTATGTCGGTTCGATCGCCGCAGAGAACAATGGCACGCTGACGAATGTTTATTCGACGGCGAGCGTGACCAACATCGCCAGTTCGCTGGGCGCGGGCGGTCTGGTGGCACGCAATAATGGCATCATCAATGGCGGCTCCTATTCGACCGGTGCCATCCGCGGCTATGTTGTTGGCGGCATCGCCGGCTACAATTACGGTACCATCCAGGACTCCTATTCGGCCGGCTCGGTCACCGGCGCGACGGCAGGTGGCATTGCCGGCATCAATGGCGAAGGCGCCATGGTCCGCTGGACTTATTCGCTTGCCAGCGTGAACGGCACGAGCTGGACCGGCGGTCTTGTTGGCGAAAATCAATGGAGCGTGATGGGCTTCGCGTCGCTTCAAGATTCGTATTTCGCGGGCGTGGTGTCCGGCACCAATGTGGGTGGCATCGTCGGGCGCAACCAGTTCCGCGACTGGGATACGATGGAAAGCTTCAATTCCCAGCACAGCCAGTCAGCACGCATCTGGCATGTTTACTGGGATCAGGCCACGTCCGGCACCAGCCGCGCCTTCGGTCGCTCCTATCACGACATGCCCGGCGGCTGGACGTCGGAGCAGATTCAATATGTTGCTGCGCTGAACACGAATTCCGACAACAGCCCGTATTCGCTTAACTCCTACAGCAATTTCAACGACCCGAACTATCTCAATGGATACCAGGAAGGCAACTTTCACTCCCACTGGTACATGGTGGACGGCTATACGCGCCCGTTCCTGAAGGCCGAATATTCGACCAACATCCAGAACCTGCACCAGTTGCAACTGGTGAATATGAACGGTGCTGCCAGTTACAAGCTTGCGCGCGACATCAACGCGTCGGCAGAATTGTCCACCGGGATGTGGAAGGGCAACGCCTTCTCGCCGATCTCGCCGATCAGCTATAGCGGTTACACGACGAAGTACTTCATGCGCCTGCAATTTGGCGAGAATCGACCGTCCGATTCGTATGAGGTCTGGAACAATGGAGTGCGCGAGGTCTACACGACTGTTTATACGCTGGGCGAGACAGGTTATTCGCAGTCGGCCCAGTACGCCGACTACGTGAAAACGCCATCTTCGTTCACCGGAACATTCGACGGCCAGGGTCACACGATCAAAAATCTCTTCGTGAACATGACTGACGGCAATCATGCGGGCGTGTTTGCTTATCTGGCATCGGGCAGCTTGGTGAAAAATCTCGGCGTCGTCGACAGCAGGATCATAGCCGACTGGGGATCGGCCGGCTCGATCGCAGGGCTGAGCGATGGCACGATCTTCCGCTCATGGGCGTCCCGCAGCGACGACGCGAGCGGGGTCTACTCGAACTACGCAGCGGGCGGCCTGGTCGGCTACAATCGCGGTACGATCGAAGAGTCCTACAGCACCGTGGCGGTCGAGGCCGTCGGCCAGCAGTCCGATTGGGTCACCTTCGTCGGCCAGGCGGGCGGCCTCGCGGGCGTCAACGTGAATGAGAACGGTGGCTCCGGTCGGATCGTCAATTCCTATGCGACGGGCCTGGTGCGCGGTAACGGAACGATCGGCGGTCTCGTCGGCACCAATGCGACCAATGACGGTGTCGGAACCATCGTCAATTCCTATACGACCGGGCGGCTCGACCGAGCCTGGAACTATGGGGTCCACTTTGTCGGCTCGATCGTCGGGCGCAATGTCAGCGACAACGGGCGAACGGGAACGGTCACGAATTCGTACTACGATTCCAGTGTCTCGAATCCGTCTTCGCTCGATCCCAATCGCGGCCTGACCGTCGTCGGCACCGGCCTCACCACGGCGCAGATGCAGGATCTCAACACGTTCCGCACCGTCTATGCCGGTTGGGACTATCGCAATGTCTGGATTCCGTCGAACAGCGCGGGCCAGTCGGATGGCGTCGCGCGCTATCCGGAATTCTACTGGGCGAATCACGTCGCCGTCGTCGAGACGTCGAACGCCACGCGTATGTATGGCGATGCCAATACGACGCTGGCGGCGATGATCTACGGCCTCAAAAACTATGATACGCCGAATGTGATGCCGATCACTGTGAGCTCGCCCGCCAACCAGTCGTCCGGCGTAGGCACCTATGCCGTGTCGGCAGGCTTGACCGTATTGCCGCCGCAGGTTGTTGGCGGCGGCGCTCCTGGTCAAACGGGCATCTATCAGCAGTACGTGGGTATGCGGATCAATAACGGGTCCGACATTATCTGGGATCGGGCCTCGACAGCACAACAGATCGCAGACCGCATCAACCAGTTCACTGGGCAGAATGGCGTCACAGCGGCAGTCAATGGAAATGGCGCCGTCGTTCTCACTGGTACCAGCACGTTCTCGCTGGTTCCGATGGGGGTGACGATTGGCGATGGCGTGGCCTGGCTGCATCTGACGCCATATGTCCAGATCACATCGACCCAGCTTCAACCCGTCAGCACCGACGGGGCGCGCTACCGCATTGTCAACCTGCCGAGCGGGCAATTGACGGTGACGCAACGTGCGATCACGGTGGCCGCCGATGCCGGTCAGGGCAAGACCTATGGCGACACAGGTTCTGCCCTCACTTGGCAGGTGACTAGTGGATCGTTGGTGAATGGCGACAGTCTCACCGGCACGATCGGCCGCGCCGCGGGCGAGAATGCCGGCAACTATGCCATCAATCAGGGCTCGCTCGCCGCATCCTCGAACTATCGGGTGAGCTTCGTCGGGACCGATTACAGTATAGCCAAGCGCACCGTCACGCTGTCGCTCACCGGCACTGTCGAGAAGCAGTATGACGGCACCAACACCGCCGCGCTCGGCGCCAGCAATTTCACGCTGAGCAATGTGGTTGCGGGCGATGCCGGGCTGCTATCGGTGGCGAACCTGCCGACCTCGGGCAGCTATGACAATGCCAATGCCGGAAGCGGCAAGACCGTCACCTTCAATCTCGGTTCCGGCGGCCTCGCCGGCAGCGCGGCCGGCAATTACACGCTGGTCGTCACGAACAGCCGCAATATTGGCAGTGTCACCAAGGCAGCGCTGACCATCACGGCGAACGACCAGTCCAAGACCTATGGCGATACGCTCGCCCTCGGCAGCACCGGTTACAGTGTCGGCGGCACGCTCTATGGCACCGACCGTGTGACGGGTGTGACACTGGCGAGCCTCGGCGCGGACGCGCTGGCGAATGTGACCGGCGCGCCTTACGGGATCACGGCCAGCAATGCACTCGGCAATGGCCTCGGCAATTACACCATCAGCTATGCCGGCGGTTCGCTGTCGGTCGCGGCGGCGGACATCATCGTGTCGGCGAATGGTGGCAGCTCCGTCTACGGCCAGTCGCCGTCCAATCCCGGCTTTACGGCGCAGGGCCTGAAGAACGGCCAGAATGTCGATGTCCTGACCGGCCTCGCCAATTCGTTCGGTATCACCTCCACCACCGGCGTCGCCGGCGGCCCATATGCGCTCAGCGTGGCGGGGGCACTGACCAATGCGAATTATCGCGTAACGGCGCGCAATGATGCGAGCTGGACCGTCACGCCGGCCTCCATCGTCGTCACCGCCAACGGTGGCACGTCGGTCTATGGCAGCGCACTGGCCAATCCGGGCCTGTCGGCCGCCGGCCTGCAGAACGGCGAAGACGTCAATGTTCTCACCGGCCTGCGCAATTCGTTCGGCATCACTGCAGCCACCGGCGTCGCCGGTGGCCCCTATGCCCTGAATGTTCTGGGTACGCTGACGAACCCGAACTATCACATCGCGTCGTTCAATCCCGGGAGCTGGACCGTCACTCCCGCTTCGGTCGTCGTCACCGCCAATGGCGGCACCTCGGTCTATGGCAGTTCGCCGCTCAATCCGGGATTGTCCGCCTCCGGGCTGCAGAACGGCGAGGGAGTCGATGTTCTGACCGGGCTCGTCAATTCGTTCGGCATCACCGGCCGGACCGGCGTCGCGGGCAATCCCTATTTGCTCGACGTAGCCGGAACGCTGACCAATCCGAACTATGCGATCTCGGCCCGCAACAGTGGCGTCTGGATCGTGACGGCGGCGCCGCTGACAGTCACCGCAGATCCCCAGAGCAAGATGTTCGCAGAGCTTGATCCGGCGCTGACCTATCGTCTCACCGGCGGCACGCTATTCAACGGCGACCGCTTCTCCGGCTCGCTGGAGCGCGCGCTGGGTGATGTGGTGGGCGACTATGCCATTCGGCTAGGCTCGCTCGGCGTTTCGCCGAACTATGCGCTGAGCTATGTCGGGGCGGTTTTCACAATCAAGTCGTTCAACGTCTCGCTCGCGCCAACCCCCGGTCAGATCGCCGTGGTCAACCCGGCGGCGCCAACGACCAATACGATGTCGCCGTCCCCTGTCGGCAGTCCGAAGTCCTCCTTCGATAACCTCTTCCAGGCGCCGCCGAGCTCGCCGGCTCCAACCGGAATCGTCGCCGGCAATGCTGGCGGGAGAACCAACACCAACGGATCGCCCAACGATGACGTGACGAACTCCATCGGTGGTGAGCGCGGCGAAGACAGAAAGCGGAGGAACGGTCGGTGAAACAACTTTCGCCGGCAGCTCCGCGTCTCTGAACTGCTCTCAAATCAACGAATAATTGTGATGAGAGACGTGTGCTGAAAGAAAGGATTGGAACTCTTGGCGCCGCGCGATCGCTCTTAGCTCACGCCAAGCTTAAAAGCACTAGAGTTGCCTATGCGTGCGGATACGACAGCATCGCAACATTTCTATCGCGTGTTCCGAAATGCGACGGCGATGGCGCCCAACGACTGGCGTGCGATGCATCGCAAGATCTAACCCGCAGTTGCTTCAAGAACGATCGTGTCATGGGATGACCGCTTCTGGTGCAAAGTCGTCATTCGATCCCTTTGCGATTCCATGAGGGGAGTGTCGGGGATGCGCATATGACCCGCATTCCGCCGACCTAGTACGCGAGATGACGCCGCGTCTGACAGCACCGCTGTCAATTCTCGTCCTCAACGAGCTATTGCAAGCCATCCAACGATGCAGCAACGTGTGCTTGCGAGAAGCAAGCGCCAGCGGACAGGGCCTGGTCCCTTATGATGCAAAGCGAAGGATGCGCTCGGCCATTCTCACATTGGCGAGATCGAGCATCCGGCCATCCAGTGTCACGGCGCCATGCCCGTCCCGTTCGGCAGCGCGCATCGCTTCGATGACACGTTGCGCCGAGGCGCTGTCGCTGGCTGACGGGACGAATGCGGACCGCGTCGGCTCGATCTGGTCGGGATGGATCACCTGCTTGCCGTCATAGCCCATGCTTGCCGCCTTGACCGCGGAGCCGAGCGTGCCTTGGTTGTCCCGGAATGCGCCAAAAGGCCCGTCGATCGCCCTCAGCTGGAAGGCGCGTGCCGCGATCAGAATCCGCATCATCGGATAGGCGAAGAGGTCGAGCGCTGTTTCCCGGTGCTCCTCCGCTGCGGAGGCGACGTGCCTGTAGTCGCGCGGGGACAATCCGATCTCGTCGCTGCGCGCGCCGATCGAGGCGCTGAAATCGCCGACACCGAAATGCAGCGCGGCGACCGTCGCATGCGCAGCGGCGAGGGCATCGACATTGACCACGCCGAGCGCGGTTTCGATCAGGAGCTCAAGCTCCAGCGGATGGTTTCGGTCGCCGCGATGCTGCGACAGCCGCTCGCCGATGCCGATCACATCGGTTACGCGTTCTGCTTTCGGCAGCAAGACGGCGTCCAGCCTTGCGAGGCCGGACAGTTTTTCGACTTCCTCCGCGATGGACGGGCTGTCGATCGCATTGATGCGAACCGTGACGGTCTTCTGCCCCCAGTCCAGCCGCGTGATGGCATCGATCGCCGTCCGCAAGGCGGCGTTCTTTTCGCCGACGGGAACAGCGTCTTCGAGGTCGAGAAACACGGCGTCCGCTGCAGATCCCGCGGCGCGCTCGACCATGCGTTCGCGATGCGCCGGCACGGCAAGATAAGTCCGCGTCAGTCGAGGGGCGGTCATGGGCGGGCTCGTTCTCGGAGTTCAGAGAGGATCGCGTCGGTGTGCTGCCCGACCGCGGGGACCGGACCCATCTGCGGCGTCAGGCCGGGGATCGTGATGGCCGGGAGATAGCTGGTAACAGCGCCATTCGGCGTACCGACATTGACGACGCGATGACGGCTATGCAGTTGCGGGTGATCGAGAAATTCCTCGACGCTGTTGAGGCGCGCATTGGCGATCGAGGCCTGCTCCAACTGGGCCAGCAACTGGTCGCTGGTGGTGCCGGCAATGCGGCTTTCGATCAGACGTTCGAGCTCGTCGCGGTTGGTCATGCGATCCGGATTAGTCACGAATCGCAGATCGATGGCGAGATCGGCGTCATCCAGTACGTTCGTGCAGAGCGAAAGCCATTCGCGTTCGTTCTGGATTCCGAAAAACACCGTCTTGCCGTCGCCAGCGCGAAACGGACCGTAGGGCGCGATCGTGGCGTGGCGCATGCCGGTCCGTTTCAGCGGCTTTCCAGCGCCCGCTGTATAGAGCGAGGGATAGCTCATCCATTCGGTCATCGCATCGAACAGCGACACCTCGAAGGCGGTGCCGCGCCCGGTGCGCTCCCGCGCATAGAGTGCCATCAGAACGCCGTTCAGCACATACATGCCGGTGGCGATATCCGCGATGGCGATGGCGCCCTTGGCGGGATGGTCTTCTGAACCGCTGATCGAGAGCAGGCCGGTCTCGCATTGCACCAGCAGGTCATAGGCCTTTTTGTCGCTATACGGCCCGCCCGATCCGTAGCCGGAGATGTCGCAGGCGATCAGGCGGGGAAAGCGCTCAACCAGAGCCTTCGCATCCAGCCCGAGCCGCTGCGCCGCTCCCGGCGCCAGGTTCTGCAGAAAGACGTCGGCGCCGGCGAGCAGGCTTTCCAGCGCGTCGCGGTCCTGCGGCTGCTTAATGTCGAGCGCCAGGCTTTCCTTCGAGCGGTTGGTCCAGACGAACTGGCTCGACATGCCGTTCAGGACGAAGTCGTAATCCCTGCAGAAATCGCCGCGTCCCGGCCGCTCGATCTTGATAACGCGGGCGCCCCAATCCGCCAGATGTCGGCTGGCCAAGGGCGCAGCAATCGCCTGTTCGAGCGATACCACGGTGACGCCCGACAGGGGCAAGGCGCGCTTTTCTTGGTCCATCTGCTGTCCCGACAATTTTGCTCCGCGCACTTTTAACCGCAGCGATGCGCGCAGGGGGCATACTGGTTTGCCATCGCAGGTATAGGCTGAACCAATAGCGGGTCAGTCAGTGGCCTTGTCCCAGATCGCGGCATGTTCGCGCGCCAGTGTGCGGATGGTCTCCTCCGCGGCCAGTGCGGCCGCGGTCTGCGGAATGCCGGTGGGCAGGCAGAGACCCACGGTGCGATTAATGGCGGGGTTCACCAGCCGTCTCGACAGGATGGGTGTTTCCGCGACCCGGGCGACCCCGGAGGAGTTGATCGTCGCGGCGGTGCCGTTGCGCACGAGTTTCATCATAACCGGCAGGGAGTCGATGTCGGACATCACATTCAGCGGCACGCCGGCTTCCGAGAACGCTTGCTCGACGAGAAGGCGCAGCCCGTTGGTTCTGTCCGGAAGGACCATGGGGACATCGGCCAGGGATGCGAGATCGCAGGTCGTCGCTTCGGGATCGCCTATATCGGGAGCGCCGAATACGGACAATTGCTCGGTAAACAGCGGCCTGACGGTCATACCCGGCGCGTCGGAGCCGCGAAACAGGATGGCCATGTCAAGGCGGCCATTGGCCAGCAACTCGTTGAGATAGCCGCTGAAGCTCTCGAAGAGCTGGAGCTTCACGCCGGGGTGGTCGTGCCGCAGGCGCTCTACCAGCGGTACGGCGAGCACCGAGGCGATGCTGGTGGGAAGGCCGACGGCCACGGGTCCGACGGCGCCGCTGCCCTCGTCAGCAATGTCGGCCGTGAGCTCCTGCATCTGCCGCAATACGATGCGGGCATGACGATACAGTTTGGCGCCCGCATCGGTTGGCTTCACGCCCGTCGCGCTACGCAGCAGAAGCGGCACGCCCAGGTCGTGCTCCATCGCTGCGATCTGCTGGCTCAGCGAGGGCTGCGACACTGCGAGCAGCACCGCGGCCTTCGACAGGCTGCCCATGTCGACCACGTTGACGAAGTAGCGAAGCTGTCTCAGTTCCAAGGCATCGATCCAGTGAAGATGCGGGCAAGCTCGTTTCCTTACACCGAACCGAACTTCGCTGGCCATTGCCAGCGATGGCGATGCGGCCGGTGCCCGATCTTATACCCCTCAGAGCAACAGCCTATGGGACGGGCCCCGGCGAGTATGCCAGAAGGACAACAAAGGCGCGCGAAGCGCCGCATCGGCAAATATCAAGGGGAGGCTCTACGTGCGCCGTCTGTTCATTGCACTGCTCTGGATTGCAGCTTCGCTCACGTTGGCACGGGCGGACAACTATCCGGACCGCCCGATCACGCTGGTCGTGCCCTATGCGGCCGGTGGCACCACGGACGTGCTGGCTCGCATTCTCGCCAAGGCACTCGGCGCCGAACTCAAACAGACGGTGATCGTTGAGAATGTCGGCGGCGCCGGCGGCACGATTGGCACCCAGCGCGTGGTTCGGGCCAAACCCGATGGCTACACGCTCAATTTCGGCAATATGGGCTCGATGGCGGCGATCGTGCCACTGTACCCGAATCTGGGCTTCGATCCGCGCAAGGACCTGACCGGCATTGGCGTGTTCGCGAATGTCCCGATGATGCTTTCGGTCAGCAAAAAGAGCGGCATCGAGAATCTGAGCCAACTGATCGAGCGCCTCAAGGCGCCGAACAACCGCATCACCTTCGGGCAATCCGGGGCGGGCTCGACCGCGCAGCTCGCCGCAGCGATGTTGCTCTATCTGACGCAGACCAATGCGATGCTGGTGCCCTATCGTGGCTCGGGGCCTGCCATCCAGGATTTGATCGCTGGCAATATCGAGGCGGTGATCGACCAAACCGTCACGATGATTCCGGCGCATCAGAACGGGCTGGTGCGGGCCATCGGCGTCACCGGGCCGCAGCGACTGGTGCAGGCGCCCGACGTGCCGACTTTCGTCGAAAGCAATCTGCCGAAATTCGATTTGCAAGTGTGGAATGCGCTGGCGGCCCCTGCCGGCACGCCGCCCGAAGTGATCGCCAGATTGGAAGCGGCGCTCGCCAAGTCGCTCGAGAATGAAGACGTCAAGACGCGCTTCGCCGAACTGGCGGCGCAGGCGCCATCTGCGCAAGGCCGCACGGCCCTGCAGCAACTCATCAACTCGGAGGTCGACCGCTGGTCGATCATCGTGAAGGAAGCGAAGCTCGAACCCTGACACGCGCGAGATGAATTTATCTCTCGCGAGATCGCAGCGCGGCTAGGCGGGATCGATGACTATCTCAAGGTTAAGTGTCTTTGCATGGGCGGGATCTGATTGGTGCCGTTGAGCCCAGATGCTCGCCCGTGAACAACTTAACGTCACGCTTAGGCACTAAGTTATTTTGAGTTGGACAGGCTTATTATGGCGCAGAGCGGATATCAAAAACGTCAAACCGGAGTATTCGCGTTACGCTTCATCAGCAGATTAGGCGAGCTCAGTTGGTCTTGAGGTTGTAGAGCTTGCGCAATCTTTCTTGCGTGCCGTCAATCGCGCGGACTGTATTGAGCTCTGCGGTGAGCCTCAATTGCACGTCGGCCGCTCGGTGAAGTGAGAGAATGCCCCAGTTCGTCTCAAAGCGAGGGTCTGCGATCTCGTCAATGATCACGGCCGTGACGTCTTCGCAGCCGTAGCAGCTGCGGATTTGCAGCAAAGCCGCATGTTCGAGGTCGTGTCGGGAGAGCAGCGACTTCGCCATAGTGGGTATCCCTTGCGTGATCGCTTGAGCCAATTCGAAGACGAGGTTGTGTCTTTGCTTTGCAGCAACGGCAAGTATGGCAGGCGACTCTTAAATCATCACCAGCTTGATCTCGCCGTCGTTGGCTGCAACCAGTTCCATCTGCTCGCGCGCCAGTTTCTCGATCAGCGGCCTGTTGGCGTGGAAGTACCTTTTGGCCTGATCTTTGGTTGGAAACTTGGTCGTCAGGGTACACGCAATTCGGCGGTTGCCGTGTCTTATGTCGAACGCCACGCGCTGAAAGTCATCAGGCGCCTGAACCTGTGTCGAAATAGCAATCATGTTTGGATCCATAAAGCTCGGCGAAAGCCCGAGCTCCAGGAACATTACGACGTCTATGTGTTCAATATATGTGGACGAGGGCGGCAAACCGCCTGAAGGCGATCTCGCTCTCGCTGCGGTTCTCCGTCGGTTAGCCCAGGATAGATTGGTATAGAGCCAGGTGGCGATCTGCCATTCTATCGACGGTAAAGTGCTCAGAAACCGCCGCCCGGCAGGCGCGTCTATCCAGTTCACCAATGCGCTCAACGGCTTGAACAGCTTCGAGGGTGCTATTGACCAGGAAACCTGTCACGCCACCTGTGATCAATTCGGGCATCGATCCGCGGTTACGCGCGATCACCGGTGTTCCGCAGGCAAGCGCCTCAACAACTGATAACCCGAATGGTTCGTCGAAATTGATCAGGTGAAGCAATGCCCGTGCGGATCCCAGAACGCGTGTCCGCTCCAGACCTCCGACCGGACCGAGATAAGTCGCGGACCTTCCCAGTGCTGGCACCACATGACGTTGATGATAGTCCGCATCTTGAACAATACCGGCCATGATGAGGTGGCGGCCAACCGCTTCGGCAGTTGCTATCGCTTCCGCAGCCCCTTTATCGGGATGAATGCGACCGAAGAATAGAAGATCGTCGCTGCCAAGCGGATCGAAGGGAAAATCGTCGATCGGAATGCCGTGATGGATCGTTGCCGCATAGCGAAGGTCGGGATGGCGATTGGCATCGCTGATTGCGACATAATGGACGCGATCCTCATATTCCTTGAAAACCGGAACGATACGGGCTGATGAAAAGCCGTGAATGGTTGTGACGACTGGCGTGTCCACAAGGCGAGAGAAGCCCAGCGGTACAAAATCTGCCTGATTGTGGATGATGTCGAATTCGCCGGCGCGCTCGAAGACATTTGCAACATGCAGGAGTTCCCACGTCTTGGCGTCGAGCGACGGGTCCTCAGAGTATGGTGCCGGCACGACACCTGCGAGATTTCCCGATGTCAAACTGTCCTTCGTGGCAAACAGTGTGACGTCAACTCCCCGCAAGAGCAGTGCCTCCGTCAGCAAGCTCGTCACGAGTTCCCACGGGCCGTAATGCCGGGGAGGAGTTCGCCAGGATATAGGCGCTAACATCGCGACACGCATCGTGTTTAGCCTCGCAGGATGGATGGCGGATAATCAGCTACGTCAATCCGGGCACGGCGGATATATGGCCGACGGATTGGTGGAGGCCCGCTGTAAATTGGATTGACGCGATGACTCAGGAGCGCATGGTGAATGTCATCGATGGCTGGTTCGATGGTGTCATCATCACTGCAGAATGAGAGGCGCTCCGCCCGTCATCTGTCAAGAGCAAGCGCCCCGATCGCTGCAGAACGGCGCGCGGCGCCTTCAGATAAACAGGCAGGAAGCGACCTTTTGTAAATGCTGTTTCGAAAGTGAGGCTCGACATGGTGGCTATGTATCGCCAACCAAACCTGGAAGTCACAGTCACTCCACATCCCCTGCTTTTCTGGGAATGGCAGGTGCAGGACGATGGTGATCTGTTCAACAGTGGCTTCAGCAGCACACGATGGAAGGCTCGGTATGATGGAAACGCAGCGCTTTTCGAGGTCCTGGCAGGCGGATTTTACTCTGAGCCTCTGTTTGACTGATTGTTAAAAGTGCCGCAACGCGGTCTTGCCCGCAAGGCAATCCGATCTTGTTGGGCTAGCGCGGTTCTTCAATAGGCGCCCAGTGCGTGGGATCAATCCGGGTGACGTTGACGCATCCTGCTTCAGCCAGGGTAATAATCCAGTCGCCGTCGTTCCACCATGCGCGGCAGGCGGTTCGCATTTTTTCCGCCTCGGATTCCATGGCATGATCCGAATTGTCATCGTATCCGCCAGCCAGGAATATTGGCGTTCCGTCTTGTGGTGCGGTGTCTATAGGTAGCCAATTCAACGGTTCATGTCCTTGCAGTGGTTGGCGAACAAAGGTGATTGTTTGCCTGAAGCGACGACTACATGCCGCGCACGCGTCTCATGTTGATTTTGCGACAATGTGGGGCGGACGTCGGTGTTTGAAGGCTGAGATGCAGAGAATTCCTTTTTCGGCTTCGTCGGCAAGAAGCATAAGTAGCCGGTACACCTCGGGACTGCTTTGGGCGGTTGCCAAACGTCTGTACCGAGCTGCACGCGCGCCGTTCATGGAAAGGCCGTCGTTAGATGCTGCGTGTTTGCCAGCCTGATGGAGGTCATGTGGTCGTCCGAATGACTGGTTGCGAAGCGATAATGGCATCGAGTGCTGCTCTACCGAGTTGCCGCGCTCATCTTCGTAAAGCGGTGATGGCATGTCGCCCATCGTATCCCAGGTCTTTCTGATTGCCTTCGCAGCAACCTCGATCGCCGCATCATATTCGGACTGCTCGTTACATCTGGCGTGTTGCGGCGTGTGTTGAAGGTCATTCACGGCACTGAATTCCAGCTCTGACATTGAGACCTCCCCTCAAGTTGAGATCGTGCAAGATCTGCTTCCGTTCAATCGAGGATTTGGCGTCACGCAGATTATGACGCGTTCTGACCGGAGGCGATTTAGCCCTGCTGAATAACGATGGCACCAACAATTAAGAAGAGCCAAGAGGAGAGACAGTAGTACCAAAGGCAGAGGCCGATCCCGGATATTGATCGTCCAACGCTCTGATATGGCCACCCCCTTGTTGAGGGGGAAACAGTGCTCACAGACGCCGGTAAAAGCCGAGGTTCTTGCGATGATCTTCAGATCTTACGCTTCCGGTCGGAAATTAAGAATGGAAGATATTATTTTGGAAGCACGAATTGTGTCGCTTCCGGCTTGTGTAGCCGATGCTTCCTCGCATCTGCGATTAGTTGCAGTTGTCCGGCTTTTCGCATGGCAAGCGTTCGCTCGTCTCCGTGAGGGAGTTGAGCAGCTGCCGCAAGCGCGATTATCGCGGCGTGCTCAGCTTCAAGGTGAGAAGCCTTCACCGTCCGGACCTGTGCTGTTGCGATTCCAAAGTACATTCGGAGGTAGGCATGGCAGTCCCGAGACATTGGGCGGGAGCGCGACCGAACTCTCTGTCACCGGTGAATGCCTAAGGACGGGCGATGATGCGGTGCAGTAGATGCCCTTTATGTTCGGAAGTCGACCTAATTCGAAGGTTCTGATTTGCCGCCGGAATCGCTGAGGTCAATCCGCTGGACTGCCCGTGCCTTGGGTGGCTGGTTCAGGAGAATAGGGGGGCTACGGATACATGCGACCGCGGTATGGCGTAGGTGAAGAAAGTCGGATGTCGTCGTGCGGGTCCGCGTCCGGTTCTAGGCGGAGCGGCGCAGACGATATTTTCTGTCGACGACAGGTGGCGTTGCAACGAGCTTTACAGTCCACTTTGCTGCCGATGCATCCATCACGACGGATCTCACCGATCCCGTGACGGTTTGACCGTTCAGCTGAAGTGCGCGCGGCAGCCCGTGATATTGAGCCAGACGAGCGCGCCTGGCCTCGACGAGGTCCGTGATTTCGATGACCTGCATCTGCGACTCCAGAGTTGGCGCGGTACGCTCGACAAGACCCGCGCTACAGGACGGGTAGCATCGTATGGTTAATGAAATGCGTCAGATCGTCTTCAGCAATTCCGATGCTGAAGGCAAGTCAGCGGGCGGGATTGCCATCCAGATTTTGGGACCCCGTATGAGCGCTCGCGGCCCTTCATTGTCGCAAATGAGCCACTCGGTTTCGTCCCAGATGACGAGGCATGGAAATGTCTGAGGCAGCTTGTCCTTGTTTCCGCGTATCCATGTTCCACCCGCAACGATGATCCTTTCATCGTCCTTCGGTGCGGTGCTGATTGGTTGCCACCCGTCGCCCATTTTATCGCCCCTTTGTCTGCGCCTCAGTGCGACTCAGACGCGAGGCCGCAACGTCCAGTTAAAGCGTGCAGACCTTGGCTGCCACATGAAACTTGCTCCCGATTGGCAGGCAGCTAGGCGATTACGGAAGGGCTGTGCATCAAGTCGCATAGTGTCGCGACGAATTTGATTGACCGTCACGGGCATAGGCGCATGGTTCCACCATGGCCTTCAATTTCACCTCCGACGTCAAATCCAAGCAAAAAGATTGCTGGCTAATTTTGAACTTCAGCGGAGAGGAGATTTCCCTGTCGTTCGACGATGCAATCGAACTTAAGATCCAAATCAATCACGTCCTGGAAACGGGAACTCCCAACGAACGGAAGATCGTGAGCGAAGCAGACAGCTGGTCGGCGCTGTGTGTGCCAAATGCGGGCGGTTTCGGGGTTGCCTTTGTCCTGTCGGCGACGTCGACGATAAAACTATGGCTGGATGCCAGGCAGGCCGAGCGCTTTTCTGCAGAACTTCAGACGTTTATCGATCTGGTTGGGAGTCGGAGTTGAAGGGCTTCTGGCATGGCTATGTCGAACTGGTATTGGCCGGCGTGACGTACGAAGCCAGTTACGACATCCTGGATGGCATGGTTCAATTGACCATTGGCCAGTTGATCGTGGTCGCAGAACCGCTGCCGGGTGCGACGTATGAGGAAAGTGCGCTCTACGCTTTGGAGCAGTTCGCGACCGGAAAAATCGTCGCGCGCGGCTAGAGCCGCTCCCCGGGTGCTGGGTCAGCTCGCTGCCACTTCGCCTGCTTTTGTCGTCTCATAGGCAATGTCTGTCTTGTTCATGATGAGGGGCGATAGCCACCCGAGATCGACAAGGCGCTGGTATTTGCTGCGATCGATATTGCCAGCCGTATATTTTGCGCCGCCGTGCAGGACGATCTCACGGATCAGTTCCAGGTCTTCATGTGTCATGATTGCTCCATCTGGCATGATCGCCGATGCGCGTCGGAGCGCCCCGGAAGGGGATTGGACATTTTGATTGAATTTTCTGGTTCTCGATCACCGCGAACGCGGTAGCGCTATCGAGCGCATGGATCATGCGTCGGGTGCCCGTGACCTCAGATGCTGCAGCTATGCTGGCGATGCGCTCTGTTCGACTATTTCTTTCGGGGCTTTTCCGCCTCGGGGTGCATCAGGCCCTTCATGGTCGGAGCTGCTGCGATCGTCTTGGCCTTGTCCTTCTTGGGCTTCTTTACTTCGCGATTGTTCCGTTGTTCGCCTTTGGCCATGGTTTGGTCCTCCGCCCGCACTGGGCTTCGGTGACATTAGCACGTCGGTTGGGTCTCCCGGAGATTATGTTGCCTAAAGCCGCTGTCGCATCGCGGCATCGCGGGCGGACGACCGCCACCCGTCGTCCTGGCAGCCGACAGCCGCATCAATTCAGGAGATGGAAGTTTGCTTGATTGACTCCTTCCTGAATTCAGGGTTGCTATCGTTGAGAGACAACCGGGAGAACTGAAGTGACCACTGGCGTAGTAAAATGGTTCAATGCGACGAAGGGCTTCGGCTTTATCCAGCCGGACGATGGCAGCAAAGACGTCTTTGTTCACATCTCGGCCGTCGAGAAGGCGGGGCTGAGCACTTTGAATGAAGGGGCCAAGGTCAGCTTTGAGGAAGTGGCCAACCGTGGCAAGACGTCGGCGGAAAACCTTCGGGTTGGCTGATCGGGCCTCTTTTGCCTGGCGCCGCAAGTCTGGTGGCGCCCGGCTGTCGGCCAAATGACCACATAACTGGCAGCCCGTCGGACTTGTCCCGGCGGGCGTTTCGCGATGATTTCAGCGGCCGGTTGGTGTCGCGTCGGCTTTCGCGAATGATGGTCAGGAATGCTCGTTTGGGCCAAGTAAATTCAAGCTGCCGTGCAGCTATCCATATCGTTGTGCATGATTGTCTGGCTGGCGCGGCTATCCCATTTGACCGTGACGCTACTCCAGTCCTTGGCGATGACGGTGCCAAAGTCATTTTTATCGTTCTTCCAAAAGACTGTCGTTCCGAGAACGAGCGCCCTTGATTTTTCACCGGTCACTGTGCGTCTCCCAAAAGTTCTACTTGCCGTTTGGTGAAAGGTGCCAACCACGGACGAGCTGGGCGTGCTGAGAAGCCACGTACGGTTGCTTCTACGGTAAAGCTAAGTCAGCTCTTATTTGTCCATCGCTGCGAGCAGGCTTCTTATATCGATCGTCGCGATGTTCGAGTAACTGTCCGAAATCGCATACGGGAAGATAATTTGATCGCCATGCCGCATTGCGCCGCATGTATAGACGACGTTCGGCACATATCCTTCGCGCTCGGACGGCGCAGGCCGAAGGAGCGGTTCGTCCAGGCGCCCCAGCACCTTCGTCGGGTCGTTTTTGTCGAGCAGTGCTGCTCCTATCGAATACTTGCGGACCGGGCCGACACCGTGGGTCAGCAATAGCCAGCCCTCATCTAATTCGATAGGTGAGCCGCAGTTGCCGATTTGAATGAACTCCCAAGGGGCGGCCGGCTTCAGGATCGGCGTGCCGCCATCCCATGTATAAAGATCATCCGAATAGATCAGGTAGAGGTTTTCATTGTCTTGCCGCGCGATCATCGCGAACCGCCCGTCGATTTTCCGGGGGAAAAGTGCCATGCCCTTGTTATGTGATGCGCTGCCTCTGAGGGCTGAAAAGCGAAACGTGACGAAGTCGGACGTCTCGATGATCTCCGAGCGGATCGCCCTGCCGCTATAGGCCGTGTACGTCGCGTAATAGACAGTTCGCTCGGAGTGCTCGAATTTCACAAAGCGCGCATCCTCGATGCCGTTCGATTGCGACTCTGTAATCGGAAAAATGACCCGCTCGCTGATATCCTCGCTGCTACGAAACGTGACAGCGACATCCTCGCCGCCAGGCCCAGACCCGAGGTGTTGAACTGCTGGATTTGATGCGAGGCGTGCGGTCGGATCGATGCTCACGGTCCCGTCGGTATCCACAAGGCCTGTGCGAAATGTCAGGGATGACACATGGCCTTCTCCGACGGCGCGCAGGCTGAGGATGAAGCGCAGGGCGCCGGCTGTCGTTCCCGATTGATCGGGGTGAGGCACGATGCTCGGATTGAAGAGTGCCGATGCTTCAAACGAGTATTCACTCAGGAAATAGGCGCCGACTAGCTGACGCTGAATCGTCGTGAACCGGCTATGGCCGTGGAATGCATCTTCCATTTCGTCAGCGCGGGCCTCGAATGTCTGAAGCAGATTCCGGTGGCGGCCCAGAAAATTTTCAAGCACGTCGGCCAACTGATGCTCTGCCTGCTCGGGACTGAGCGCAAGAATCCGGTCGACAATATGATTGGCGCGGGTTTTATCTGTCGCCTTGAGATCGCGTGGCTCCGTCGCAGGTTTAAACGGCCGTACGATGACTCGGGATGCATCGGGCCGGAGATAGAGCGCCTGGCGATTCAGTATCGGAGATGAGGGCAAAGGGAATCTCAATGGTCTGCTGAGAGGGGGAGCGCGCCGTGATCAGGCGACGCGGGTCGCGGACTTGGATTGATCCTCGGCGATACGTGCCATGTGCCGAATTTCGGATAGTCCGAGCAGGTAGGATACGACTGACTCGCCACCGCGGTTTTCATTCGCACGGTCCGGATGCAGTCCATCACGGCAGCTTCCTGTCTCCAGATCGACGAGCGGGATAGAAAGGTCATTGCTGCCGAGGAACCACGCGAAGACCCGGGCGGCTTCGCTCTTCCATTCGATGTTTTGGTCGGCGCGCCACGCCGCAAGGCTGGCCGCGATGGTGGCAGCAGCCTCGACAGGCTGTTGGTCGAAGCTGCGTGGCTGGCGCCGGATGTCGTGAAATCCCTCCGTGCCCACCGGCCTGAACTGACCGCTGGCCGAGGTCTGCTGTGTCAACAGCCAGCGCAGGCTTCTCAGCCCGGCATTGAGATAGTCCGGCCGTTTCATTGCAGTGCCGGTGAGAATCAAAGCCTGGCAGAGTCTAGCGTTGTCATAGGAAAGTCCGTTTTCGAACCACACCCAATCGCTCGTCTCGACTTTCTCAAGAAGCGAGACGAGCCTGTCGGCCAGAATCGTCCGGATTGCATTGGCACGGCCATTGTCGGTGACGGTCGTGCAATACGCATCGAGTCCCAGCAATACGAACGCCCAGGCACGGGGCGAGAGGAAATCGCCGACCTTTGGTAAGGCCTCGGCAAAGAGTGCTGCGGCCCAGGTCCGCCGAGAGGGGTTYGCATCCGAAAGAGCGCAAACGCCCAGCGCCCAAAGTGTGCGCCCATGACTGTCTTCCGATCCGCTTTCTTCCAGCCAGCTGCGATCGAAAGCCATGAAATTTCGAAACCGGTGCGTTTCGGGATTCCACGCATGCTGGACGAAAGCCGCAAAGCGGGAGGTCAGGACCTCCGACAGACGTAGTTCCCCGGGCGTGTTCAACGCGCATGCCAGCAGTAGCGCGCGGGCATTGTCGTCGATGCAATAGCCATGCAAGCGATCCGGAACACTGTGAACCGCATGCTGGAACAGTCCGGTGTCGTCGCACATCGACAGGAAGTGACCAATCTGCATCTCGGGAGGCGCGCGACTATCTCGCAGGAGCGTACTCGTATCCGACTTTGCAATGGTCTTGAGCCGGTGGCGGCGACCCGCGTTCTCGAAAACGGACATGTATCGCTCGGCCGTCCGTTCCCAGGTCATGGAGCGGCTGCTGGCATAGGCGCGCTTGCGCATCGCCTGGCGCAGTGGTGCGTTGATCAGAAGCTTTTCGATCTCAACGCCGATCGCATTCGCATCCGCGAACGGGACGATAATGCCGCGGCCGTCGGCGAGCAATTCGCGAGCATGCCAATAGGGAGTCGATACCACGGCCTTTCCCAAGCCAAAACTATAGGCCAGGGTGCCTGACGTCATCTGAGATTCGTTCAGATAAGGCGTGACATAGACATCGCACATCGAGATGAAATCGAGCAAGGTCTCTTGGTCAACGAAGCGATCAAGGAAGACAACGTGATCCGCGACGCCAGCTTCGCGGGCCCTTGCAATGAGGGATTCGCGATAGGTCTCGCCTTCGTCATGTACCAGATTTGGATGGGTTGCACCCAATACGACATAGACCGCACCCGGACAGGTGCTCAGAATGGACGGCATCGCATCGATCATAAATTCGATGCCTTTATTAGGTGAAAGCAGGCCGAACGTCAGAATGACAGAACTGCCGGCAAAGCCGAGCCTCGTCTTTGCATCGTCGGGCTCCACAAAAGCGAATTCCGGAATTCCATGTGGGATGATCTCGATCTTCTCTTCGGCGACCTGATAGATGGTTCGAAGCAGTTCCCGACCTTTCTCCGCCATCACCACCACTTTCGACGACATCTCGACAACGCGTGTGAAGACATCCTTTTGTGCGGCGGTGGGCTCTGCAAGAACCGTATGAAGTGTCGTCACGATCGGCATCTTGAGCAGCGAGAGAAGCTGGATGATATCGCTCCCGGCTTCGCCGCCGAAGATACCGAACTCATGTTGAAGCGACACCACGTCGAAATGGCCGTTGTTCAGGAATTCCGCTGCACGTATGTAGTCGTTGATCAGCTCGTCGTTGATCTGAATGCCAACGGTGGCTGGATAGTCATAGAAATGACCGTGATCGGTCATTGCCACGATGACGGTTTTGGAGTCTGCGCGGGCGGCTGCTACTGCGCTTTGCAAATCGGTAGTGAACGTGGCGATCCCACATCGGCGTGGAAGTGAATTGCCAATGAATGCAATGCGGCTGAACACCGTCAATCTGCTGCCTCGCGATTTCAATGTTGAAAGGGCAATCGCTCAAAATTGGCAATGCTGCGCCAGCCGCGGCATATCGGACAATTTCGTAACAAAAGCAGCGCGCGCTCGGCAGGGACCATCAGGGTCATCAATGCGCGCAAGCGCAGGGTGCGCTCTTTCTTCGCGAATAGCCATCAGTATCTTCGAGGGCTGGGAGTTGGAACAAGTCGGTGGGAGGTTGGCGAGAGAGCGGTGATAATAAATCGGTCTTTCAGTGCCTGCCGTGGTAACGCTCGGGCTCACATAGCGGGAGTACGAGATGGCCAAGGGAAATCGCGAAACCAAGAAACCGAAGAAGGTGCCGGTCAAGACGATCGCTGCTGCAGAGAGCCTCAAGGGCGGCGGTCCCAAGATCATGCCGGCACTGGGGGCGGTCAGAAAGAAATAGTACCACTCCTCGCGCGGTAGCACTGGACGTTTCCCGTCCGGCGTTGAACAGAGAGTCCGCTCACGCGGCGACGATACGCGAACGTTACGTTATCGAAATGTTCACAGATCGAGGAAAGACATGTCGATCAAGACGGCCATTCGAGATGCGTACGGCACACCAGCGATGTTCGCCGGCTCCAAGACAGGGCAGGAAGATGCACCGTTTGTTTTCATCAATGTTGGCGGCGAGGAACGTCGGATGAGATCTGCCGAGTGGGAAGCGCTGCCGCCATGGCTAGGCGAGCGCCCGGCCTGGGCAGGCAAAGGCTGACATTCAAGCTCTTTCCTCGCCTGCTGGAACATAAAATCCTTACGGCGACTTGTCGGGCGTGAATAACCTCAACCAGAGAATGCGAGGCCCCTGCATCAGCGGGGGCTTTTTATTGGAGAAACCCCATGGCCAAAAAGCCCAAGCTGCTCGCCGACCTTTTCCACGACACTCTCAAGGATGTGTATTTCGCTGAGAAGAAGATCTTCGCAACTCTGCCGAAGATGGCGAAGGCCGCTCATGACAAGGGTCTGAAAGCGGCCTTCCTGAAACATCAGAAGGAAACCGCAGGTCAGATCAAGCGCCTTGAGAGCGTGTTCAAGATTGCAGGCAAGAAGCCCGTCGCCAAGACCTGTGCAGCCATCATGGGCATCACGAAGGAGGGTACCGAGATCATGACCGAGTACAAGGGCATGCCCGCGCTCGATGCCGGCCTCCTTGCTGTCGCTCAGGCGGTGGAGCATTACGAGATGTCTCGCTACGGCACGCTGCGTACATGGGCGCAAGAACTGGGCATGTCGGATGCGGCCTCGTTGCTCGACGCGACGCTGAAGGAAGAAAAGGCTACGGACGCTGCGCTGACCAGTCTGGCAAAGTCGGTCGTCAACGTCGAAGCTGAAGCGGAGATGTGATACAGATACCCGGTTGCTTCGGCGGCCGGGATCTGCCGGTGTTTGAGAAAGTCTGGAACATTTGGCGCTGGCGAGCTTTACATTGGACAACCGCCGCACCGCGCGTCGGATACGGATGGCCTCTGCCATCATAAAGGCCAGCCATGAACATCCAGGCCGTTGATCGCGCCCTCGACATTTACGGGGCGCTCTCAGGTCATTCCGAGTCGCCCGGGGTTCGGCAAAAGCTTTCCATGCACCTGGACGAGCTGGTGGGCAGCGGCGAGAAAGATCACCACCGTTTGACGGTGCACGGTCTGACATTCCTTCGCGAGTACGACCGACAGCGCAACAGCTAGCTTGTCTGAAAAGCTGCGATGATTGTAGCCGCTATCGTCGAGATGATGATCGCGGCGATATCCATAGGGCTTAACATGCGCCATGCGGACGTGATCTGCAGTCGGTCAGACCAATACAGAAGATGCGCCAGGACTTAAACGGTCTGCAAAAGCTGCGGGTCCAGCCAAGCTGACGCTCTGTACTAATTCATCGGAAGAATGCGGGCATTCAGTGTCGTCAGTTGGCTTGCTCGAGTCTTGAGCATCGACGGCTAGCCCAGCATTTGGGTGTCGCCGCAGATCGAAATAGCCTGGCCCGAGATCGTGCGCCCGCGCGGGCTGCAAAGGAAGAGGATCTGGTCGGCGATCTGCTGCGGCGTGACGTAGTCCTTGATCGATGTATAGGAAAACGCAGTCTTCTCCATTTCGGCAAATGAAATGCCGCGCTGCTGCGCCTTGGCTTCCAGCACGCGGCGCTGGCGATCGCCGGCGACGAGGCCGGGCAGGATCGCATTCACGCGGATATTGTCGGGACCGAGCTCGATCGAGAGCGACTTGGTGAAGCCGATGACGCCCCATTTCGCCGCGGCGTAAGGGGAGCGCAAGGCGAAACCGACGCGACCTGCGGCCGAGGACAGATTGACGATGGAGCCGTTGCTGCTTCGGCGCAGCAGCGGGACGGCGAGGCGGGTGCAGTTGAACTGTCCGGTCAGGCAGATGTTCAGGCAGCGATCCCAGTCGTCCGGATGCATCTCGTCCACCTTGGCGGTCGGGCCTGCAATGCCGGCATTATTGATGAGCACGTCGAGGCCGCCGAGTTTTGCGGCGGCCTCGTCGAACAGTTTCTGCACTGAGGCGCGGTCGGCGACGTCGCAATGGGTCTGGGTGATTGTGGGATCACTCGCTGTGAGTGCGGCAAGAGCAGCTTGGTCCACATCGCAGACATGAATGCGTGCGCCTTCGCCGGCAAAGGCGCGGGCGATGGCCAGGCCAATTCCGTTGGCGCCGGCAGTAACAATGACGCGCAAACCCTTGATGTTGAGATCCATGGTGGCTCCGGGGACTTTGTGAGGACTAGGCGGAGAGGCCGCCGCGCGACAGGATGAAGTTGGCAGCGCTGGTGATATCGGCAGCGATCCCGACTTTGGCAGCTTCGGCATCACCGATCTCGATCGCCTTGCGAACGTCCGCATGAAACCGAATGGCGTCACCCTTGGCCAGACGATCGGGATTGCCGCGCAGATCGAGATTGATGACGGGGCCAGCCTTGAGCCAGAGCGCACGGATGATCTCGACCAAGATCGGCGATTGCGCGGCCTCGTAAACGGCAAAGTGAAATGTCTTGTTGAGTTCGACGGCGCGCGGCAGGTCGGGTGCCTTCATTTCGCTTTCTGCGCGCATGGCTGCTTCTGCGATCGCGATGGAAGCGAGATTGCTGTCGCCACGTAGTCGCGCTGCTTCTGCTGCGGCATGACCCTCGATAGCGATACGTACCTTCGTCAGATCGCGAAACTGCATGGCCGACATCACGGGCACGCGCACGGCACGGTTTGCCGCGACTTCCAGCGCCTTGTCGGCGACGAGGCGGGACACCGCTTCGCGCACCGGCATGATCGACACGCCGAGCACTTCGGCGGCCGTACGCAATGACAGCTTTTCGCCAGGCGCGAGTCTGCCCGAGATGAGCAAATCCGCCAGTTGCGCGTAAGCGCGCTCGCCCAGCGTCTGGCGGTCGAGCGGCTCCACAAGGGTCAGCGCAGTCGGCAGGTTCAACGCGGTCTCCGGGCATCGTCGCGAAATTACAGGGAGGGACTCGACAAAGTCCCCGTCTTTTGCAACTCTAACTGTGATCACAGATCACGGCAAGCGCGCAAAGCCCTCTCGTCAGAAGAGTGCAGCGCCTGCCGGAGGGGAAACAGCCGCGTTGCGCGGCCGTATCAGGGAGACGAATCTGATGACAAACAGCAATCAATTCACGCGCCGCAGTCTGTTGAAGACCGCGGGCGGTCTCGCGCTTGCGTCCGGCCTGTCAGCGCCCTCGATCCTCAGTGCGCAGACATCCGACGTCATCCGCATCGGTCATCTGACACCGCGCACCGGCTTTCTCGGCCCGCTCGGCGAGTATGGCGTGATGGCCATCGATCTTGCGGTTGAAGAAATCAATGCGGCAGGCGGCATGATGGGCCGCAAGGTCGAATTGCTCAAAGAAGACTCGATCAATCCGCAGACCGCCTCGACCAAGGCCGAGCGCATGATCGAGCGCGACAAGGTCGCGTGTATCATCGGTGAGATTTCGTCGGCGTCGTGTCTGACCATCGCGCAGGTCGCGACCCGCAACAAGACGCTGTTCATCAACACCGGTGGCAATTCGGACGCGCTACGCGGCAAGGACTGCCAGCGCTACATGTTCCATGTCGAGTCGCAGAACTCGATGTATGTGAAAACGGTCGGCCGCTCGTTCCTGCGCGACGGGCTGGTGAAGGGCAAGAAGTGGTACTCGCTCACGGCGGACTATGCCTTCGGCCATGACCTGCTGAGTGTCTCGAAGCGTTTCATGCAAGCCAATGGTGGCAACTTCGCCGGCGACGATCTGGTGCCGACCGATGCCACCGACTTCTCGGCCTATCTGCTGAAGATCCGCGAAGCCAAGCCCGATCTCGTGGTGATCAATCTCGCCGGCAACCAGATTACCAATTTCTTGAAGCAATATGCCGAATTCGGCCTGACCTTTCCCGTTGGTGGATTCGGCTTCGACACGGCGCTGGCCTGGGCGGCAGGCAAGGGTAATTTCGTCGGCACCTGGCCCGTGGTCTGGCACCATCTGCTGGACACGCCCGGCAGCAAGGCGTTCGTCGCGGCCTTCACCAAGAAGTACAACAAGCCGCCGGAGAATCAGGCCTGGGGCGACTACATCGCCACCAAGATCGTGGCGCAGAGCATCAACGAGCTGAAGTCGGCCGAATCGCCGAAGATCATCGAGCATTTCGAGAAGGGCGCGAAGTTCGATCTCCTGAAGACGCGCCAAGGTTACTTCCGCGCGGCGGATCATCAGCTGATGCATGAGATGTATGCGGTGACGGCACTGCCCGCGGACAAGATCAAGAATCAGTGGGACATCTTCTCGTCCAGCCCGGCGGTCCCGGGACCGGATGAGCCGCTCGAAGTGATCGCCTCCACGGCGGAAGAGAACGTTTGCAAATTCCCGAGCTGACCGAAAGTCGGCGCTTCGCTTTCGCGCGAAGCGCCGACCTTCCACTCGCGACGTGGTCTTCGACCTCGTCCTTCCAATTCTGTGAAATGCGCGTCAGCGCACGGCCGCGGAGCCCATCTCATGTCCGCCATGTTGCTCACCCAGCAGATCCTCAACGGGCTGCTCGACGGTGTCTACTATCTCCTGATCGCGCTCGGTCTGTCGTTGATCTTCTCGCTCGGCGGCATTGTGAACCTTGCACATGGTGCGTTCTACGCGATCGGCGCCTATCTCACGCTGGTGATCTCCCCCTATCTCGGCTTCGGTGGCGCATTCGTCGTGGCCCCCGTTGTCGTTGCGCTGCTCGGTGTTGTCATCGAGCGGACGTTGTTCCGGCGCTTCTATCGGTCAGATCCCATTCTCTCGCTGTTGCTGACTTTCGGGCTCGCGATGGTCGCCGAGCAGGCCTTGCGCATGATCTTCGGCGCGCCGCCATTGTCCTATTCGATCCCACAGGCGCTACGCGGCCAGGTGGCGATCGGCAGCTTCATCTATTCGTTCTATCGCGTGGTGCTGCTCTGCATCGCCGCCGCCTGTGTCGTCGGGCTCTGGGTGTTGTTGCAGAAGACCTCGTTTGGCCGCGTCGTGCGGGCCGGCGTGCAGAACCCGGACATGGTTGGTGCGCTCGGCATCTCGCTGCAACCCTACATGTCGGTGGTCGCGGCACTGGGTATCGGTCTGGCGGGACTGGCCGGCGTGTTGCTGGCGCCGATCTATTCAATCCACCCGGCGATGGGGCAGGAGATCATCACGCCAGCCTTCGTGGTGGTCGTGATCGGCGGCCTCGGATCGTTCTGGGGCGTGGTGATCGCAGCACTGCTGGTCGGCCTCGTCAAAGGCGTTATGGTCGGCATCGGCTATTCTGCAGCCTCCACCGCAGCGATCTATCTGTTGATGCTTCTGGTGCTGCTGTTCCGGCCGCGCGGCCTGTTCGGCGAACGCATCACGCGGTTCGAGTGAGGCGATGTCCATGTTGAATCGTCTTCCCGTTCCGTTGTTGATCGCAGGTGTTGGCCTGCTCATCCTGCCGCCGATCCTGCTCGCGCTTGGATTGACCATGACGTCGGCGACGGAAATCGTCGTTTTCGCGCTGGCCTGCATGGCGCTGAATATTCTGGTCGGACATACCGGCCTGGTCTCGTTCGGCCATGGTGCCTGGTTCGGTCTCGCTGCCTATGCGGCAGCTCTGATCCAGCGTAACTGGATGCCGAATTCCTTTGTTGGGCCGACACTGCTGGCGCTCGTTATCGTCGCCATCGTGGCGACGCTCTTCGGCTATCTGATCCTGCGCCGTCGCGGTGTGTATTTCTCGCTGCTCACGCTGGCGCTGGCGGCGATGCTCTACAGCGTCTCGTTCCGCTGGACCGACGTGACCGGCGGCGAGAACGGCCTCGGGGGCATCACGCGGCCGCCGCTGCTCGGCTTCGATCTCGATGCGGCGACTACCTATTACTGGTTCGTGGCGTTGATCTCGTTCGCCGTCCTGATCCTGCTCTGGCGCTTTCACAATTCAACCGTCGGCACCGTGCTGGTCGCGATCCGCGAGAACGAACAGCGCGCGCGCTTCCTTGGCTATCCCACCAACCGCTACAAACTGGCGGCATTCGTATTGTCCGCCACCATTACCGGGCTTGCCGGCGTGCTGCTGCTCTACAAGAACCGGATGACCTCGGCGGACCCAATCTCGGTGGCCTTCTCCGGCGAATTGCTGGCGATGGTCGTGATCGGCGGCATGCGCAGCTTCCTGGGGCCGGCGCTCGGTGCGCTGTTCTTCATCCTGTTTCGTGAATTTCTCGGCATCTATTCCGAGAATTGGCTGTTCTGGTTCGGTCTCGTCTTTGTCGGCTTCATCATCTTCTCGCCCACCGGCCTGATCGGCATAGGCGAACGCCTGATTGCGCCGTTCCGCAAGAAGGTCGAAGAAGATGCAGCGATGTCGGCGCGGCGCATCGAAGTGCTGCCGCTGCCGGAATTCCTGCGGCCGAAGTCGACGGTCGACGGCGCAGTGCTGGCGGCCAGCCACATCGTCAAGAGCTTCGGTGGCATCAAGGCGGTGCAGGGCGTCGATATCGCCATCGCGGATCGCACGCTGCACGCGCTGATCGGCCCGAATGGCGCCGGCAAGACCACGGCGTTCAATCTTCTTTCGGGCATGTACAAGCCCGATCAGGGAACAGTGTCGCTGATGGGCGCGCCGATCGCCGGCCATGCGCCGGAAGAAATAGCGAACGCCGGTATCGGCCGCTCGTTCCAGATCACCAATCTGTTTCCCACCCTGAGCGTTGGCGAGAATATCCGCCTCGCCGTGCAGGCCCGACATCCACGCCGCTTCGATCCGGTCACCAATGCGCTGTCGATCGATGCGATCAACTCCGAGACCGATGCGGTGATCCGCTATCTCGGCCTCGCCGGGATCGAGAAGGCTGAAGCCGGGATGCTGTCCTATGGCGGCCAGCGCCTACTCGATATGGGCGTGGCACTTGCCACGGCGCCGCGGGTGCTGCTGCTGGACGAACCGCTTGCAGGCCTCGCTGCTGCCGAACGTGAACGTATCGGTGCGATCATCAAGCGCATCTCGACCGATTTACCGGTCCTGCTGGTCGAGCATGACATCGATCGGGTGTTCCAGCTGGCCGACCACGTCACCGTCATGAATGAGGGACGCGTATTGCTGGACGGCTCCGTCGAAGAGGCGCGGTCCAGCCCGAAGGTGCAGGAAGTCTATATCGGGTCGGGCACGACGGCTGTGGCTGCGCGCCCTCGCGAGACCGCGGCGGGGGCGAAGCCGCTGCTGACGGTGAAGAATGTCGATACGTTCTATGGCAAGAGCCATATTCTCAACGACGTCAATTTTACCCTGCACGAGAACGAGATCATCGCACTGCTCGGGCGCAATGGCGCGGGTAAGTCGACCTTGCTCAAGTCGTTGATCGGGATCGCGCCAGCATCGAATGGCTCTATTCAACTGGCAGGCAGCGAGTTGATCGGCCTGTCGTCTGCGGAAGCTGCGCGGCTCGGCATCGGCTACGTACCACAGGGACGCGCCTTGTTCGCAGGCATGACCGTCGAGCAAAATCTCGAACTTGGTGGTCTCAAGCGGCAGACTGGCAATGGTGTGCATTGGACCCGCGAGCGCATCTACGACTATTTCCCCCGCATTCGTGAGCGTCTCGACAGTCCCGCCGATTATCTGTCAGGCGGCGAGCAGCAGATGGTGGCCGTGGCGCGCGCGTTGTCGGGCGACGTCCGCGTCTTGTTGCTGGATGAGCCATTCGAAGGATTGGCGCCCGCGGTCGTGGAGCAGTTGTTTGAAACCTTTGACCGGCTTCGCAAGGAAATTGCCATCATCATCGTCGACCATAATCTCGATCTGGCTTTGGCTTTGTCCGATTCGACGGTGGCGCTGGAACGGGGCAAGGTAATTCATCAGGGGCCGTCGAAGGCCCTGCGTGACGATCTCGATCTGCGCCGCAAGGTGCTGTGGCTGTGAGAACATCAATGACACTGAACAATCGACATGTAGCGATCGTCGGCGTTGGCTTGATCGGACGCGCCTGGGCCGCGATTTTCGCGCGCGCTGGATGGACCGCGCGGCTGACAGATCCGCATCGCCCGACGCTGGATGCTGCGCCCGGGCTTATTCGCGATGAACTGCATGCGCTCGCCCGCCACGGACTTGCCAATGACCCCGACGGCGCCGCCGCGCGCATCTCGATAGCGGAAAGTCTGGCCGATGCGGTGAAGAACGTTTCCTTCGTACAGGAGAATGGCCCGGAGAACGTCGATCAGAAGATCGCCATCTTTTCCGAGCTGGATCGTCTTGCGCCTCCGGATGCACTGCTCGCGTCATCCACCTCGGCAATCGTCGCCTCTCGCTTCACGGAAGCGCTTCCGGGGCGCGCGCGCTGTCTCGTCGGTCATCCCGTCAACCCGCCGCATCTGGTGCCGCTAGTCGAACTATGCGGCGCATCCTGGACCTCGCAGGAGACTATCGACCGCGCGCGTGAGATCTATCGCGAGATTGGGCAGGTCCCCGTGACCGTCAACCGCGAGATCAACGGTTTTATCCTCAATCGGCTGCAGGGCGCCTTGCTGGCGGAAGCGTTCCGTCTGGTCGGCGAAGGCTATGTCTCCGCGGAGGATCTCGATCACACTGTGAAGGACGGTCTCGGTCTGCGCTGGTCGTTTCTGGGCCCGCTGGAGACCATCGAGCTCAATGCGCCCGGCGGCATTCCGGATTACTGCGCGCGCTATACCGGCTTCTACAAGGAGCTGGCCGCTGCATCGGCAGGACCCGAGGTTTATCAAAGCCCGAATGTCGACCGGGTGATAGCGGCCTGGCCGCATCAGCCGTCGCCCGATCGAATTGCCGCACTGACGCAACAACGCAACGAACGCCTCGCAGCGCTGGCGGCTCACAAGGCCACGCAGCGTCCCAAATCCTGAACCGTACGATCTCTTAACAGTAAGACGGAGACTGACATGAGCCGCAAAGTCATCATCACCTGCGCCGTGACGGGCGCTATTCATACGCCCTCGATGTCCAAGGCATTGCCGGTAACGCCGCAGGAAATCGCCGACGCCGCCGTGGATGCGGCGGAAGCCGGCGCCGCCATCGTGCATCTGCATGCGCGCAACCCGAAGACCGGGCAACCCGATCAAAGTCCCGAAGCCTTTGCGCCGTTCCTGAAGATCATCAAGCAGCGCACCAATGCGGTGATCAATCTGACCACCGGCGGCGCGCCCACCATGACGGTGGATGAACGCGTACGGCCTGCCGCGGTCTACAAGCCGGAAGTGGCGTCGCTCAACATGGGCTCAATGAATTTCGGGTTCTTCGGCATGCTGAACCGCTTCAAGAAGTTCGAACATGATTGGGAATTGAAGCACCTGCAGAACAAGGACATCGTGTTCCGCAATACATTCCAGGACATTGAGTATGTGCTGAAGACGCTGGCGGAGACGGGCACGCGCTTCGAGTTCGAATGTTACGACACTGCGCATCTCTATAATCTGGCCTACTTCCTCGAACAGGGGCTGGTGAAGCCGCCGCTGTTCATCCAGACGGTGTTCGGTTTGCAGGGCGGTACAGGTGCACATCCCGAAGATGTGCTGCACATGAAGCGCACGGCGGATCGGTTGTTCGGCGACAAGTATGTCTGGTCGGTGCTCGGCGCCGGTCGCAATCAGCTGCCGATCGCGGCGATGGCCGCGGCCATGGGTGGCAATATCCGCGTCGGTCTGGAAGATTCGCTGTGGGCGGCGCCAGGTCGCATGGCCTCCTCGAATGCCGAGCAGGTCACGCTCGCGCGCAAGATCGTCGAAGGCTTGGGTCTTGAGATCGCGACCCCGGATGAAGCGCGCCAGATGCTTGATCTGAAGGGTGGAGACAAGCTGGAGGTCTAAGCTATCCCTGGAGGAGGCGGACAGTGCAAGAGATGTCCGCCTGCTCTGCTTTGGGGTAACCCTGCTGGCGAATGCCCGCTTCTGACACAAAGTCGACGTGATGCGTTACCGCTCCTGGCGCAAGGCGGACATTTGGCGCGCTGGACGTTGCGCGGATCGCATACTTTATCATTCATGAATTTGGCATTTCTCAACCAAATCTCTCCGTATGGTTCTGTTCACCATCCGCTTTAGGGAAGTAGCGAGCCGCATAAGAGATGCTGCGTCATGTTCGAAGATCAACTTCGACAAGGAGGCGTCAATGGCCCTTATCATTATGCCGTTTTTGGTGACCGCAGCGGCTGTCGGTATGTTTGTCCTGGCAACTGAGCGCACCGATGACAAACAATGCGGTTAGGCGCGCGGCTGGTCAGATTTAGAAACTTCCGGCTGATCGGAGAGCAGCTGAACAGCTTGCGAGATCAACAAGGCTACATCGCTTAGATCCAGGCGTTGGGCCCGGCCTCGCATGATGTGCAGATCGTTTTTCAACAGAATAAGTTGAGCGCGGCGAGAAACATCATGCATCTTGGGTTCCCTAGCGTGGGAACCGCCCAGCTTCATTATATGGAATGTGGAATAGCGCCGAATTACTGCACATGAATGTTCAATGCATCCCATATGACGTCAGATCTGTCATGCAACTCGCTCCGGTCTGATCACTCGCTTGTTATCGTTTGGGCGTAGTCGCTTCTGGATTTGGCCGAATTGATAAGGAACGTCGGGGGCGTTTGCCGGTATGTGAGTCCGCCCTTGTTCAAAGCGAAGGGGTGCAAACCAGAATCCCGCTGGCTCAATTAATCAGATCCAACGCTGGCTTATCGCGAGATCCTTGGTGGCTGTGTCGAGCGGCGCACGACGAGCAGGGGCGCTGTGACGACATAAGGCGCATCGCCGCGGACGCCTTCGATCAGGTCGAGCAGGAGTTGGCCGGTCTGTTCACCCATCTCGCGGTGGCTGATGCGGATCGTGGACAGCGGCGGATCCACCAGATCCACCAGCGGCATGTCGTTGTGACCGATCACTGACAGATCTTCTGGACATCGCCGGCCCGTTTCGCGCAACGCTTCATAGATGCCGAGCGCGAGGAGATCGTTGGCTGCGACGATGGCGGTGGCCTCAGGCTGTCGTGCGAGCAGTCTGAGTGCGGCAGCGCGTCCTGCCTCGCGCGTGAATGCTTCAGCCTCTTCGATATCATTGTCGGCCGGCGCGAAACCGGCTTCGTGCATTGCCTCCAAGAAACCGCGGCGGCGAAGCGATCCGGTCGATAGCATTTGCGGGCCGGCGAGGTGGAGGATGTGGCGATGTCCAAGTTCGAGAAGATGCGCAACCGCGAGCCGCATGCCGGCCACATCGTCCGAGACCACCGAAGGCACACGCGCCTCAGCTTCCGCGCGATTGACAAGCACGACAGGGACTTTCCAACTCAGACAACGCTCGATCGAATTATCCTTGAGCGCGACATTCGCCAGCACGAGGCCATCCACGCGGCGCGCCACGAGCCGTTGAACGATGTCGTCGGTGCCCGTCCGTTGCGGTTGCGGGTCGGCGACAATCAGCGCGTAGCCGCGCGCCGATAGCACGTCTTCGAGGCCGCCGATGATTGGCGAGAAGACGGGGTTCGCGATGTCCGGGACGATGATGCCGACCATGTTCGAACGGCCACTGCGCAGACTCGCGGCCACCGTGTCCGGGCGGTAACCCAGCCGCTCCGCTGCTTCCAGAATCCGGCGCACGACCGGCTCGCCGATCCGTCCGCGGCGGGCAGGGTCGAGCGCGCGCGACACGGTGGAGGGGTGCACTCCCACCTCGCGCGCCACGTCTTTGATTGTCGTCATCCCTGCCACGATCTCCAAACTAGCTGGTGCGGTTGACTTGCGCAATCGATTGCACTAAATGTGCAATCGATTGCGCAGGTGGACAGCCAAAAAATCGCAATGTGAGGGAGTGTCGATGATCATCACGCGTCAGGAGGATGTGACCGACGTTGTGCTTGCCGCGATGAGCGGTGCGCCGAACGAGCGGTTGCGCACGGTCATGGCCGCTTTCGTTCGTCATCTGCACGAATTTGCCCGCGAGGTTCGGCTGACCGAGGCGGAATTCGAGTTTGCTATCGATTTCCTGAACCGCATCGGCCAGGCGACAAACGACACCCATAACGAGGGCGTGTTGTTCAGCGATGCAGTCGGGCTCTCGACATTGGTCTGCCTGTTGAACAACGGCCAGGATGGCGCGAGCGAGACCGCCGCAGCGTTGCTCGGGCCGTTCTGGCGGGCGAACGCTCCGCGCGTGGAGAATGGTGCCTCGATCTTGCGTTCGCCGACGCCCGGTGCACCGCTGTTCGTCGATTGCCGCATCACCGACGCGCTGGGAGCGCCGCTCCCGGGTGTCAGCGTTGATGTCTGGCAGGCCTCGCCATCCGGAATGTACGAAAACCAGGACGCCGGTCAGGCTGACATGAATTTGCGCGGCGTGTTTGAGACCGATGCGAATGGCCGCTTCGCCTTCCGCTCGGTCAAGCCTGCTGGCTATCCGGTGCCGACCCATGGTCCGACCGGGGAGATGCTGGCTGCGCAGCGCCGGCATCCGTTCCGGCCGGCGCATCTGCATGTGCTTGCCTTCAAGCCAGGCTTCAAGACGCTGATCACGCAGATCTTTGTCGATGACGACGAGCATCTGGAGAGCGACGTCGTATTCGGGGTGACGCGTGCGCTGATTGGCGATTTCCGCAAGGGCGAAGGCGCGTCGCCAGCGCCGGATGTCGCTGTCGAATGGTTCAGCCTCAACTACACATTCGTCATGGAGCCCGGCGAGGCCGTGCTCCCGCATCCTCCCATCAAGTGAGCTGTCGATGTCGGATATTCTCGCGAACAAGGTAGCCGTGGTGATCGGCGGTTCGGGCGGCATCGGCGCCGCAGCCGCGCAAGCTTTGGCAGCCGAAGGTGCCCGCGTCGTCGTGACCTGGCGCTCTGGCGAAGCAGCCGCCAACGCGTTGCTGGCCGGCCTTCCGGGCGAAGGCCATCTCGCCAGACGCGCGGTAATTGAAGATAGCGCAACGCTGACGGCGCTTGCCGGCGAGGTGGAGCGAGCGTTCGGTCGCTGCGATATTCTCGTCAACACCGCCGGCTACACCAAGCCGATCCCGATCGGCGATCTCGACGCGTTGACCGACGATTTCATCGACGACATGTTCAAGGTGAACTGGCGCGGCCAGTTCGCGGCCATCCGCGCCTTCGCGCCGCTCCTCAAGGCGAGCGGCGACGGGTTGATCGTCAACGTGTCGTCGATCGCGGGGCTGAATGGCGTCGGCTCCAATCTGGCTTACGCGGCGATCAAGGCCGGCATCGACACCATGACCAAGTCGCTCGCGCGGGCGCTGGCGCCGGCAGTGCGCGTGATGGCGGTATCGCCGGGCGTGGTGGCCACTGACTTTGTGCCGGGCCGCGATGCGGCCGCGCTTGAAAAGGTCGCGGGGACCATTCCGCTCAAGCGTGTTGCGACGGCCGAGGATGTCGGCCGCGCAATCGCGGCCTGCGCCACCCACCTGACCTATTCCACCGGCTCGCTGATCGTCGTTGACGGCGGCCGAGCGTTATAAGGAGAGATTGATGCGCCCGATGCTCGACAAGATCGTCATCACTTGCGCCGTCACCGGCAATCTGACGCGGCCGGACCAGACCCCGCATCTGCCAATCACGCCGGAAGAAATCGCCGACGCCTGCCTCGGTGCCGCAGAAGCCGGCGCGGCAGTCGCGCATATACATGTGCGCGAGCCCGGCACCGGCGCGCCCTCGATGAAGCTCGAATATTATCAGGACGTCGTCGGACGCATTCGCGCGCGCAATCGCAACCTGATCCTGAACATCACCACCGGTCCCGGCGGTCGCTTCGTGCCTTCGCAGGACGATCCCAAGGTCGCCGCCGCCGGTACTACGCTGATGAACCCGGAAGAACGCGTCGCCCATATCACGGCGCTGAAGCCCGACATCTGCACGCTCGATCTCAATACCATGAATTCCGGCGGACAGGTGGTGATCAACACGCCCGGCAATGTGCGCCGCATGGCCAAGGTCATCCGCGAGGCCGGCGTGAAACCCGAGATCGAACTGTTCGATTCCGGCGATATCGCGCTGCTGCACGATCTCCTCGCCGACGGTACGCTCAGCGGCCCGGCGCTCACCTCCTTCGTGATGGGGGTGAAATACGGCTTCCAACCGTCGCCGGAAACGGTGCTGTATGCGCGCGGTCTGCTGCCGCGGGATGCGCATTTCACGGCCATTGGCATCGGCCGTTCCACATTTCCCATGGTGGCGCAATCGGTGCTCGCCGGCGGTCATGCCCGCACCGGTCTGGAAGATGCGGTAATGCTCGGCCGCGGCGTACTGGCGCCGTCGAACGCCGTGATGGTGGACAAGGCACGCCGCATCATCGAAGAACTCGGCGCGCAGATCGCGACGCCTGCTGAAGCACGCGCGCTGTTCGATTTGCCGGGCGCCGCATAACACAGCATTCGAGGACTGAAATGATTGCAGCCGCCAAGATTTCCTCCAGTGTCACCGCAACATGCCTGCGGGTCGCCGCCAAGGCTGATCGCATCGAGAATGTGGCGCTCGGCATCGAGCAACGCACACTCGCCTGCGCCAGGTCAGGCGATGCGCTGGTCGAGATAAGGGCCGCCGCGATCAATCCGTCGGACGCCAAGGCGACGCTCGGTCTGATGCCGCATGCGGTCTTCCCCCGCACGCCCGGCCGTGACTTCGCCGGAGTCGTGATCGATGGGCCGACCGACCTGATCGGCAAGGAAGTATTCGGCTCGTCCGGCCAACTCGGGATCGGCCGCGACGGCACCCATGCCACGCATCTGGTGGTGGAAGCGTCTGCGCTGGTCGAGAAGCCGATCAATATCAGCCTCGCGGAGGCGGCCGGCATCGGCGTGCCCTTTGTCACCGCGCAAGAAGGCTTTCGCCGCAGCGGCATGCCGAAGCCCGGCGAGACGGTGTTGATCCTCGGTCTGAACGGCAAGGTCGGTCAGGCGGCGACGCAGATCGCGTCATGGCAGGGCGCTCGCGTGATCGGCGTCGTCCGCAAGGACGAGCTATATGCCGGCCATGCCCATGGCGAGGTGACCGTCGTCGATTCCAGCCGCAATGACGTCGCCGCGACCGTGCGCGAACTCACCGGCGGCAAGGGCGCGGACATCGTCTACAATACCGTCGGCGAGCCCTATTACGACGCCGGCACGAAATCGCTCGCGCATCTCGGCCGCCAGATCTTCATTGCCTCCACCAAGGCCACCGTGCCGTTCGATATCTTCGCCTTCTATCGCGGCAAGCACACCTTCTTCGGTGTCGACTCGCTGTCGCTGTCATCGCCGGAAGCCGGCGAGATACTGCGTGAATTGGTGCCGGGTTTCGCCAGCGGCGCATTGAAGCCGTTTCCGATCAAGCCGGACGCGATCTACCCGTTGGAGCGCGCTGCAGAGGCCTATGTCGCCGTGCTCGGCTCCTCGCGCGATCGTCTTGTTTTTCAGCCTAACGGGTGAAGCCATGCATGTTGTCCGCCTGAACGATGCCCCGCGCTACGAAGCCCCTGGCCACAATGACATGCGGATGTTCCGCCTGCAGGGCCGCGACGCCGGGCCGGGCGATGTGATGTGGCTCGGCATGAGCCAGATTCTGCCGGGCGGCGGCATTACGCCCTCGGTCTCGCCGGAGGAGAAGTTCTATGTCGTCCTCGAAGGCGAAGTAACCTTCGAGACGCCGGATGGCATCGCCACTCTCGGCATCTGGGATTCCTGCCGCATCGCGCCCAACGAGACGCGCGCGCTGCGCAACGAGACGAAACGACCGGCGGTGGTGTTGCTTGCAATGCCGCTGCCCAACACCGCCAGAGGCTGAAAGCCCGGCACTTGGTTCTTTAAGGGAGAAAATGATGGATCGCCGACACTTCATGATCGGCTCTGGCCTCGCCGCGACTGCGGCGCTGATGGGCAGCGGAGCCATTGCACAGACTTATCCGAACCAGCTCGTGCGTATTATCGTGCCGTTTTCGGGTGGCAGCCTCACCGACATCCTTGCCCGTTCGGTGGCCGAGAAGCTTGCTGCGAAGTGGAAGCAGCAGGTCATCGTCGAGAACAGGCCCGGCATCGCCGGTGTCAGCAGTGTCGCCAAAGGCCCGACCGATGGCTCGCAGATCATGCTGACCTCGAACGGCCACAGCGTGATCGGCGTGGTCAACAAGAACCTCAACTTCGATCCGATCAAGGATTTCGCTGCGATCAGCCGCGTCGGATCGACGCCGTCCATCCTGATCGTGCCGCCGGATGCGCCGTTCAAGACGCTGGCCGAACTGATCGCTGCGGCAAAGGCCAAGCCGGATTCGCTGAGCTACAGCTCTGCCGGCGTCGGTAGTTCCACCGGTATCGCCGCCGAACTGTTCAGGCATCTCACGCAGACCAAGATGGTGCTGATTCCGCATCGCGGACTGCCGGAATCCCAGATCAGCATTATGCGCGGCGACACCTCGGTTGCCTTCACTTTCTTCGGCGTCGGTGGCGACCTGATCCAGTCGGGAAAGTTGCGCGCACTGGCAGTCACCGGCAAGAGCCGCATGGCGCAACTGCCTGATGTGCCAACCTTCGCCGAGGCAGGGCTCCCCGAATTCACCTACGACAGCTGGTTCGGCATGCTCGCCGCCGCGGCGGTGCCGAAACCCATCGTCAGCCAGATCGCACGCGATCTCGCCGAGGCGCTCAGCGATCCGGCCCTGATCAAGCAGTTCGCCGCGCAGGGCGCCGACATCGCCAGCTCGACGCCAGAAGCGTTCGAGGCCGAATTGCGCGGCGATGCGGAGCGTTATGGCAAGCTCATCGCGATGTCGACGGACGGGGCGACCAAGTGAGCAGGCGGGCCTGCAGCACGCGACGCGTCTGCAGGCCCGTTAGCGCTACTTCGCGATATACGCGTCCGGCGTCGGGCAAGTCCGGTCCTTGTAGGGGACGAGCCAGGGCGCATAATTGGCCTTGGTGATGATCGCACCGGGGATCGTGATCTGCTTCGGCGCACTCTGGCCGCGAATGGCATTCAGGCCGACCGCGGTGGCGACGCAGCCGATCTTGAAGCCGTCGAACTCCGCGATTGCCAGCAGGCTGCCGGCCTTCACGGCTTCGACAGCCTCCGGCACGCCATTGATTGAGACTACCGCGACGTTCTTGCGGCCGGCTGCATTGAGCGCCTCGATCGCGCCGAGCGCGGACGCGTCGGCAGCGGCGATCACGCCGTCGATGGTGCTGAACTGCTGGATCAGGTTCTCCATCGTCTGCATGCCGAGCAGGCGCTGGAAGTTGGCGGGCTGCGAGGCCAGTACTTTGATATTCGGATAGTCCTTGGCCGCAGCGTCGAAGCCGCGCTTGCGCTCGTCGCCCGTGGTCGAGCCCTTGACGCCTTCGAGGATCACCACATTGCCCTTGCCGCCGAGGTGGTCGAACAGCGTCTTGGCAATGTCATAGCCGAGCTTGTAATCGTCCTGGCCGACAAAGGAGAGATAGGGGGCGTCGCCGCCGCGGTCATTGTAGTTGATGATCGGCAGGCCGGATTCGATCAGGCGCTTGATCGTCGGCAATTGCGCCTTGGCGTCGATTGGCATGAACAGCATCAGATTGGGCTTGGTCACGCCGACGTCTTCGAGCTGCGACATGCCTTCGGTGATATTGTTCGGCTTGGTCGGCGTGTAATATTTGACAGTCGCGCGCATTTTCTCCGCCATCTGCGCGACGCCGGCGCGCACACCCTCGAAATGAGGGTCCACCTGGTTCTTCGTGAAGGCTGCAATCACTTCGCCATCGGCGCGCACCGCCGAATTGAACAGGGTGCCGCAAATGACGGCGGCAAGAACGCATCGGATAGATCGGGTGGTTCGCATGATGGCCCCTCTGGTTGTGAATGACGAGACGTGTGGTGAACTGGTGATGCCGGGTCTATCCGCTCCCTGATCGGCGTCGGCTGATGACGAGATCCGCAATGATGGCGACCAGGACGACGGCGCCGTTGACGAAGGGATGCCAGGTCGCTGCAACATTCAGCAGATTGAGGCCGTTGACGATGATGGTGAGCAGGATGGCGCCAAGCACGGTGCCGACGATGTTGCCGTTGCCACCGAACAAGGATGTGCCGCCGACCAGAACTGCGGCGATAGCAGGAAGCAGCAACGGCTCGCCGATTCCGGGCTCGGCGGCATTGAGGCGTGCGAGATAGACGAGAGACGCGATGCCCGCCGTCAAGCCGCTGAGCACATAGAGCAGCAGCCGACGACGCTCGACCGGGACGCCGGACAGCAGCGCGGCGGTCTGGTTGGCGCCCATGAAATACGCCTCGCGGCCGAAGGTCGTGCGGTGCAGGAGGATGCTGCAGGCGAGACAGACCACAAGCGTGATCCAGATCGGCAGCGGAACGCCGAGGAAGAAGCCGGTGCCGAAATAGCGAAACGACATCGGCATGCCGTAGATCGTCTGCCCGGCCATGAACCAGTAGGCGATGCCCTGCGCCACCCACAGCATGCCGAAAGTCGCAAGGAAAGGCGGCAGCTGCAGGCGGTTGATCATCAACCCGTTAGCGTAACCGATCAGTGTGCCGGCGCCGATGGCGACCGCAACGCCGTACCACGGATTGCCGGTGGTCTTGATCGCGGCTGCGGCGAGACAGGCCGACAGCGTCAGATTGGCGCCCACCGACAGATCGAGCCCACCGCCGATGATGACGAGTGTGAGGCCGGACGCGACGAGAAACAGCAGGCTCGCCTGCCGCAGCATGTTCAGCAGATTGCTCACCGACGCGAATCCCGGATCGACCGCGGTCAATGCGCCGGCGATCAGAACGATCAGCACGAACCGGCCGAGCAGGGCCGCAGCGTCGGGCGACAGGGACGATGGGCGGATATCGAGCGTTGCCGGGATCGTCATGCCGTACGCCTCACGAATTGCTTGCGCGCCTGGTCGATCAGCAACGCGAGGATGAGCAGGATGCCGATGCACACGACCTGCAGCGACGAGTCGATGGACAGAATGTTGAGCCCATTGCGCAGCACGGTGATGGCAAGCGCGCCGAGCACGGCACCGAACAGCCAGCCCTGTCCTTTTTCGAAGGAGGTGCCGCCGAGCACGACTGCGGCGATCGCCTCGAACTCCATGCCGATGCCGACGGTCGGATGCGCTGAATTGGTGCGTCCGATCAGCAACACCGCCGAAAGGCCGATGATCGTGCTGCCGAGCACATAGACGGCGAGGTGCACGAGATTGGCGCGAATGCCGGCGAGACGCAGCGCGTCCTTGTTGCCGCCGATGGCGATCACGTAGTTGCCGAGCCGAGTGCGATATAGCAGTAGCCACAGCGCGGCATAAAGGGCGGCCGCGATCGCGATCGGCGTCGGAATGAACCAAAGCTGGGAGCGATAGAAGGTTTCAATGGCAGGCGTGAAACCGCCGACCGGATCTCCATTGGTGAGCACCAGCGCAATCCCCTGCATCAGCCCCATGGTGCCGAGGGTGACGACAAAGGCAGGGAGCGACAGATAGGCGATCAGGATGCCGTTGAGGGCCCCGAAGGCAATGCTCACCGCCAGCGTCGCCGCACAGGCGGCGAACACGCCCCATCCGGCAAGAAGCGCCTCGGCGACGATGACGCCGCTCAGCCCGAGCAGAGCTCCGGCCGACAGGTCGAGGCCCTCGGTCATAATGATGAGCGTCATCGGCAGGGCGAGCATCAGCAGTAGCGAGGTCTGCAAGCCGACATTGATGAGGTTGGTCTGGGACACGAATCTCGGATTGATGATCGTGAACAGCACCAGCATCAGGATCAGCAAGAGGCCGGCGCCGGGGATTGCGCTGAGGAACTGGCCCATGCTGGACCTGCGCTGCAGCTGGATCGTCACGCTCATTGATGCACCGCCAGTTCGAGGATGGCCCGCTCGGTTAGCTGGTCGCCGGCGAGATGCCCGACGATGCGATGGTCGCGCATGACATAGGCGCGGTCGCAGAGCTGAACGAGCTCCGGCAGTTCCGAACTGATGACGACAACACCGGCCCCGCCATCGACCAGTTGATCGATCAGGCGATAGATTTCGGCCTTGGCGCCGACATCGACACCGCGCGTCGGTTCGTCCAGCAGAAACAGTTTGGCTCCCGCGGCCAGCCATTTGGCCAGCACGACCTTCTGTTGATTGCCGCCGCTGAGGGTGTGGACGCTCTGGCGCGTGCCATGGGCGGCAATGCCGAGCTGTGCGATCAGCCCGCGTGTGTCCCGCTCGGCTTTGGCCGGTGAGAACCAGCCGGAGGCGAAGCTGCGCCACAACGAGGCGACCGTCGCATTGTCGCGGACATCGAGTGGCAGCGCCAATCCCTCCCGTTTGCGATCTTCCGGGAGCAGGGCCATGCCCGCACGCACCCGTCTGTCCAGTGTGGCCGGCGTGCGCGATCCGAACAGAGCGATCTCGCCGCTCGCGATTGGATCCGCGCCGAACAAGGCGCGAACCACTTCGGTCCGGCCGGACCCAACGAGGCCGGCAAGCCCCACCACCTCGCCGGCGAGAATTTCGATGGAGATGTCCGACAGTTTGGCCGTGTTCACATCCCTGGCGAGCAGAACGGGCTCGCCGGGCGGGCGCGGCGTCCGTGCGAGTTGCGATCCCGATGGTCGCCCGATCATCGCGCCGACCATCTCGGCCTGGCTTTTCTGACCGCGCAGCACGCTGGTCACGACGGCGCCGTCACGCAGGATGGTGATGCGATCGCCGAGCATCTGCACCTCCTTCATGCGGTGGGAGATGTAGACGATGGCGACGCGCTTTTCCGTCAATCGCGCGATGGTTTGAAACAGGCGATCTGATTCACGCTCGGAGATCGCCGCCGTCGGCTCGTCCATCACGAGCACCCGCGCGTTCTGCGAAAGCGCCTTGGCGATCTCCACCATCTGCTGCTGGGCTACGCCGAGATCGGCGGCGTATGCGTGGGTGTCGTAGTCGAGGCCGAGATCGTCGAGGATGGTGCGTGCGGCTGCATGCATGGCCGCGGAATCGACGAGGCCGAAGCGACTGAATGCCGCTTCGCGACCGAGAAAGATGTTCTGCGCGATGTCCAGATACGGGATCAGCGAGAATTCCTGGAAGATGACGGCGATACCAAGCGCGCTGGCATCGGCCGGGCGGGCGACGGCGACCCGCCGGCCCTCGATCTCGATATAGCCGCGATCGGCCGCATAGGCGCCGTACAGCGTCTTGATCAGCGTCGACTTTCCCGCACCATTCTGGCCGAGGATGACATGGACCTCGCCGGCATAGACGTCGAGCGATACGTTCTTGAGCGCATGCACGCCGGGAAAGGATTTGTCGATACCGACCAGACGCAGCAGCGGTGCATCGGCCTCGCTTCCGGGCGCCCGCGACGCAGACCCCTTTGGGGTGTGCAGCGAGCGGTCCCCTTGCTCATTTTGATTTTCAGTGCCGTGCATCATTGTCGGCCTCGTTCGGCCCGATGACCCGGGGCAGGCGGGAGGTCACGTCCGGTCTATTTTTGCACGGGAATGGCGGCGATCATGTCCAGCTCGACACGGGCGCCCTGGGTCGAGAGCTGGTTGATGCAGATGGTGGTGCTGGCCGGCGTCCAGTCGCCGAAATATTCCTTCATCACCTTCACCATACCGTCCTGGTCCCGGATGTCGGTCAGGTACTTCGTCACCTTGACGATGTCGGTCCAGGTCAGCCCTTCGTGATCCAGGATCGACTGGATCGTCTGCATGGCGCGGTGGGTCTGGTCCTCGATCGAATTCGGATGATCGTGCTCCTCCAGAACGTGGGGATGCTTGTGATAGAGCGGCGAGGGCGTTGCTCCGGAAATGAACAACATCCCGCAGGGCACTTCGACACGGATCGCTGGCGCATAAGGCATGTCCGGCTTCCGCTCCGGCATCGTCTGGATTTCCTTGACGTGCGGATTGGTGGGCGAGGTCGCAAAGGCCGGCTTGGCTGTCATGATCATTTCCTCGATGGCGGGCGTTGGTAAACCTCGTGACCTTCTCGCGAGGGGGCATCCGGTCAACCCGTCACGAAGCGTGAGGTCAAACTATCTTTGAGTCAAGATAAAATATCTTGGCGCAAAGATAGATGAATTTGCATATATTCGGTGCCCCGTGCCTATATGCTGATCAGCATGACTACCGATTCGATTGATGAGATCATTGCCGGCTGGAGCCGGCGGCGGCCCGACCTCGACGCCGGTCACCTCGACGTCGTCGGCCGGATTGTCCGGCTGTCCGTGCATATGCGCAGCGCCATCGAGCCCGCGCTCGAGGAGCAGGGCTTCAATTGGGAATTGTTCGACCTGCTCCTGACGATTTACCGTCGGGAGGCCGATGACAGTATCGGTGTTCGACCGACTGACCTCTATGCGGAGTGCCTGCTGTCGTCGGGCGGGCTCACCGCGCGGCTGCGGCGTGCCGAGCAGGACGGCTTCATCGTCAGGCGCCAGGATCCTGAAGATGGCCGTGGCGCGCGGATCACGCTTACGGCCAAGGGGCGAAATTCCGTCGACAAGGCGATTGCCCAGCACTTCAAGCTGTCCCGTTCGGTCGACGAGGTGCTGACAGCCAACGAACGTCAAACGCTCACGCGGCTGCTGCGGAAACTTCTGATTTCGGTCGAGAAGCCAGATTTGTAACGGATCGCGTCTGAGCGCCCCGTTCTCGGCAAACTCGGATCAGTCGCCGACACTTTTCCATGTCACCGCGGCAGCGTGTGTCAGGTTTCGCTTAGCTTTGTCGGCGCCGTATTCTGACTTCTCTTTTGGCCGCGTCAGAAAATCTGACGAACGTCTTGGTCGGCAGCTTGATCGCGGCGACAGAATCCCGCGCAAGCAAAACCGGCTTCAGTACGATCCGATCGTTTTGAACCGGCGTTCCCTTGATCATCGCAATAAGGATGTGAGACGCCTGCGTTCCCAGTTCCGCAGTCGGTGTACTGATGGTCGTCAGCGCCGGTGCTATCGCATCCATGAACAGCATGTCGTTCATGCCGACCAGCGAGATGTTGCCGGGACATGAAATGCCCTTGTTTCTCAGGTGCCGAAGGCAGCCTACGGCCAGCATGTCGTTGCCAGCCACAATCGCCGTAATATTGGGGTTCTCCGTCAGCAAACGTTCGCAAGCGAACTCGCCTTCCTCGACCGTAAAGGCCTCACCGAAGACGGCAGTGGGCGCAACTCCGTCTTGAGCCAAGACTTTGCAAGCGCGCCGAAAGCCGCGATAGCGGTGGTAACCCGTCGACACATTTTGCGGGCCGCCGACATGAGCAATTTGCCTGTGCCCACACTCGGCGAGATGATGAACCGCCAGTTCCATTGCCTTCGCGTCGTCGACCCGGACGCTCGGAATGAATTCGCTTTCAGGGTCGCGAAACACCGCGACGACTGGAATATTCGCCTCGACGCAGGCTGCGATGCCGGGATCGTTTCGCTCGAAGGTCGCGACGATCAGCCCCTCGACGCCTTGCTGGATGAAACGATCGATCAGCGCGGCCTGCCTGAGCGGATGGTTGTCGGTATTGCCGACGATGGTGACGTATCCAATCTCGGCGAACCGGTCCTCAATCGCCCGCACTATGGGGGGATGGACGGGGTCACCAAGGTTCGAAACAATAACGCCGACGGTGCGAGATCGCTGGGTCCGAAGCGCCGATGCCATGGCGTTGGCCCGATATCCCAGCTTCTTTGCGCAAGCTTCGACGCGCTCGATCATTTCTGGGGAGATCAGGTGGCGCTTCTCGGGATTGAGCCCGCGCGACACCGTTGACCAATGAACGCCAGCGCACTTCGCGACATCAATGATTGTCTTACGCGACGACCGCTCCTGAAGCGCGGGTGACGTCTTCTTGGTGTTTTTGGTTTTTTTGGGCATCGCCATCCAGCCTGCTCGCGCGCGTTGTCGTATCCGCTAACGATCACGTGAGAATGCCTCATCTTGCACAAATTGACAAACGTGTGCAGAGTTTCTTGACAAACGTGTGCACGGGAATGATGGTAGCGAAAATCCGCTGCATGCCTTGGTGCAATGCAGCAGAAGCGCCCTAACGGCGTCGACGATCAGGGATGAAATGATGGAGAGCTTCGTCTATCAGGCGGCGCCCATGCGGGTCGTCTTCGGCTCGGGACGGCTGGCAGATCTGGCCGCCGAGCTCGACCGACTCGGCGTTAAGCGCGCACTCGTTCTGACGACAGCCCAGCAGAAATCTCACGGCGAGCAGATTGCCGCTCTGATCGGTGACAGAGCGGCGGGCGTCTATGCCGGTGCGGTGATGCATACGCCGGTTGATGTGACCGAACTTGCGATGCAGCAGGTCAAGGCTCTGCAGGCCGACGGCATCGTCGCGGTGGGCGGTGGTTCGACCATCGGGCTAGGCAAGGCGATCGCGCTACGGACCGACCTGCCGCAAATCGTCGTACCGACCAGCTATGCCGGGTCCGAAATGACGCCGATCCTGGGTGAGACCCGCGAGGGACTGAAGACCACGCAATCGAGCCCGAAGATACTCCCCGAAACGGTCATCTACGACGTCGACCTGACGCGCACATTGCCGCCTGCGTTTGCCGTGACATCGGGCGTCAATGCAATCGCTCACGCTGTCGAAGCGCTCTATGCGCGCGACGCCAATCCGGTCGTGTCGTTGATGGCGGAAGAGGGCATTCGCCTGTTCGCCGGCGCGCTGCCGAAGCTTGCGGCTGGCGAGGACAACGCGGCGGCACGCGATGATGCCCTGCGCGCTGCCTGGTTGTGCGGCGCCTGTCTCGGCGCCGTCGGCATGGCTCTGCATCACAAGCTCTGCCATACGCTGGGTGGCACGTTCAATTTGCCGCATGCCGAAACCCACACGGTGATCCTGCCGCATGCGATGGCCTATAATGCTCCCGCAGTGCCGGTCGCGGCGGCTCGCGTCGCGCGCGCGCTCGGCGCCGGACAGGCGGCGCAGGGACTGTTCGATCTCACGCAGCGCCTTGGCGCCAAAGTCGCGCTACGTGATCTGGGAATGCCGAAGGACGGCATAGAACACGCCGCCGACCTTGCCGTCAGCAATGCCTACTGGAATCCGCGGCCGCTGGAACACGATGCCATCCGCGATCTGATCGCGCGGGCCTGGGCGGGCGATCCTCCGGTCATGGCGGAGGCGTTGCGATGACGGCGATGCGCACGCTCATCAAATCCGCCACCATCCTGACGATGGATGACACGATCGGCGACCTCGCGCAGGCTGACCTGCTGGTTGATGGCGATCGCATCGTCGACATCCGGCCGGGCCTCGATGCCGGTGACGCGGAGATCGTCGATGGTCGTGGCCGCATCGTCATTCCGGGCCTTGTCAACGCGCATATGCATACGTGGCAGACCGCCTTGCGCGGCTTCTCCGCGAACTGGACGCTTCCCGAATATTTCCGCCGGATGCATGCGGGACTGGCCACGGTCTTTCGTTCCGAGGATATCCATATCGGCACGCTGATGGGCGCGCTGAACCAGATCAATTGCGGCACCACCACGCTGGTTGACTGGTGTCACAACAATCCAACGCCTGCGCACAGTGATAGCGCCGTCGCAGCGCTGAAAGAGAGCGGCATCCGTGCCGCCTTCTTCCACGGCTCGCCGAAACCGGAGGCGGCGCCGGGGCAGCCGCACTTCTCCGAGGTTCCGCATCCGCGCCGTGAGGTCGAGCGCTTCCTGGCAGGGGCGCTGTCTAACCGCAGCGACCGCGTCACCCTCGGGCTTGCGATTCTTGGTCCTCATTATTCGACCATGGATGTTGCCATCCATGATTTCGAATTGGCGCGTGAGTTCGATCTGATTGCCTCGATGCATCAGGGCGGAGGCCCGGCCAAGACGCCGGGTGGCTGGGCGAGGCTGATTGCAGCCGGCCTCGTCGGTCCCGGAATCAACATCGTGCACGGCAACGATCTTCCCGACGATCTGCTGCGTCAGCTTGTCGATCTCGGCGTGTCGTTCTCGGTCACGCCGGAAAATGAAATGAATCAGGGCCACGGCTACCCGATCACCGGGCGGCTGTTGAAGCTGGGATCGCGGCCATCGCTCGGAGTCGATCTGGAATCCGTGCTGCCGGGCGACATGTTCAACGTCGGTCGCATCGCACTGTCGATGCAGCGCGCGCTGGACAATGCCGAGAGCCGGCAGGCCACGGGTGCCATTCCAGCGGTGACGACAATCACGACACGCGAGGCCTTGCGCTGGATCACCATCGAGGGCGCCCGCATGCTCGGGCGCGAAGACAGCATCGGCTCGCTCACGCCGGGCAAGAAGGCGGATCTGGTCGTCATTAATGCCACGGACCTGAATCTCTGGCCGGTCCATGATCCGGTTTCCACGGTCCTGATGCAGTCCAGCATCACCAATATCGAGGCGGTCATGATCGATGGCATCTGGCGCAAGCGAGGCGGACGCCTGCTGGCGGAGAACATCGACCACAAAAAGAATGAACTCGAGCGATCAGGCATGCGCATCGTCTCCGAGATCGAACGTCAGGAGAAAGCGGCATGACAACCCCGTCGAGAGATCAAGCTCAGGCCGTGGCCTGGATCGGCGTTGGCAAGATGGGCTTGCCGATCGCAGGCCGTATGGTGGAGGCCGGTATCCGCGTCACCGGTTACGACCCGGGCCAACAGCGCTTGGTGTTGGCACAGCAGCTTGGGCTTCAGACGGCCAACTCGGCCGCAGACGCCGCTGCAAACCACGCCATCATCTTCACATCGCTGCCCGACGATGCGGCGCTGCGTTCCGTGGTGCTCGGACCAGACGGCCTGCTGAACAAGCTGACACGTGGTGCGGTTCTGATCGAGACGAGCACGGTCAGCGCCGAAATATCGGCTGAAGTTGGTGTTGCGGCAGAGGCGAGCGGCGTGGCCTATCTGCGCGCGCCGGTGTCCGGCAATGCAGCGATCGCGCATACCGGCGCGCTGACCTGCTTCGTGTCGGGGCCGCGGGATGCGTTCGATGCGGTTCAGTCGGTGCTGGCGACGTTCACCCGCGCGCAAACCTATCTCGGCGTGGCTGAAGAGGCGCGATTTGCCAAGCTCGCGGTTAACCTGATGATCGCGGTGTCTGCCGGAATGATGGCCGAAAGCCTCGCGCTGGCGCGCAAGGGCGGAATCTCCTGGCCGGATATCCTCAAGGTCCTGGACGATAGCGCGATCGCCTCGCCGATGGTCAAGTACAAGACGCCGCCGCTTGCCACGCGCAACTTCGAGTCCACTTTCTCGTGCCGGCAGATGGCCAAGGATCTCGACCTCATCATCGGGGCCGGCCATCACGTCGGCGTGCCGCTGCAACTCGCAGCGCAGGTGCGAGAAATCTACGGATCGCTTGTTGCGCAAGGAGATGGCGAATCCGATTTCATCGCCACCGTGCGCCATGTCGAGCGACTGTCGGGTCTCGGCGAGCCGAAGCTTGGGTGAGGGGAGGCCATGCGGAATTTCAACGAGAACACCATCACCGACGCCGTGCTGGATCGCATCACGGATGCCGGCCAGCCGCGGATCAGGCAGATCAGCGAGGCGCTGGTACGCCATCTGCATGCCTTCGTCCGGGAGATTCGGCCGACCCAGAGGGAATGGGAGCAGGGCATCGAATTCCTGACGCGCACCGGTCACATGTGCGACGATAAGCGCCAGGAGTTCATCCTGCTTTCGGATACGCTCGGAGTGTCGATGCTGGTCGACGCGATCAATCATGGTGCCGAAAAAGGTGTGACGGACACGACCGTGCTCGGGCCGTTCTTCGTCCAGGCGGCCCCGGAGAAGAAGCTTGGCGAAGACATCTCCGGTGGCATGGAGGGCGATCCGATGATCGTGACGGGATCGGTCTCGACGCCGGACGGCAAGCCGATCGCAAATGCGACAATCGACGTCTGGCACTCCGACGACGACGGGTATTACGATGTTCAGCAGCTCGACAAGATCGGCGATCTGGCGATGCGTGCGCGGTTTCATGCCGATGCCGAGGGCCGTTTCCGGTTCTGGTCGATCAAGCCAGCGGCCTATCCGATCCCGCATGACGGGCCGGTCGGCGATATGCTGACGGCTCAGGGGCGTCATCCGTGGCGGCCCGCCCATGTTCACTTCATGATCTCGGCGCCTGGCTTCGAGCAACTGGTGACGCATGTGTTCGTCGCGGGCGACAAGTATCTCGACTCCGACGTCGTCTTCGGCGTCAAAGATACGCTCATTCGCGAATTCGCCCGCAAAGATGCCGGCGAAGCTCCCGACGGGCGGATGCAGAACACGCCTTACTATCATTTGAATTACGATTTCGGTTTGAAGCCAGACGCCAACAAGGCGCATGCTGTCTAGCTAACAATGCGCATCAAGGGCCGCAGAGCCTGAGCGCTGATATGGAACGGGAGGATGCTATGGGAGCGCCAGTGAGCGCCGAGACGGCCGTGGTCCGTCTGAACGAGATCATTGGGGCGCGCGCGACGATCGCGCGCGGCGTGCTCGATGATCACGGCCGCAGCGAGGCCTATCACGCCAGTCGTCCACCGGACGTCGTGGTGTTTCCGGAGACCACGCAGGAAGTCGCTGAGATCGTGAAACTCTGCGGCGAACTCGGCATGCCGGTCGTTCCATTCGGCGCGGGTACTTCGCTCGAAGGCAATGCAGCATCGGTGGCTGGCGGCGTCTGTATCGATTTTGCGCGGATGAATCGCGTGCTCCGGGTGCATGACAAAGACCTCGATGTCGTCGTGCAGCCTGGCATTACTCGCAAGCAACTCAACGCGCATCTGCGCGACACCGGATTGTTCTTTCCGATCGATCCCGGCGCCGATGCGTCGATCGGCGGCATGACCTCGACGCGCGCGTCCGGGACTATGGCCGTCCGCTACGGCACCATGAAGGACAACGTGCTTGCGCTCGAAGTCGTTCTGCCGGATGGGCGGGTGATCCGTACCAGCCAGCGCGCCCGCAAATCGTCAGCCGGTTACGATCTCACCCGGCTGTTCGTCGGCTCAGAGGGTACCCTCGGCGTCATCACTGAAATTACGCTGAAACTGCATCCATGGCCGCAGGCGATCTCGTCCGCTGTCTGCAGTTTCGGGCGGCTCGATCAAGCGATCGATGCCGCGATTGAAGTGATCCAGTCGGGCATTCCGGTCGCGCGGATGGAACTGCTGGATGAAGTCATGATGCGCGGCATCAATGGTTATTCCAAACTTGGCTATCGCGAGGCGCCGACGCTGTTCTTTGAATTCCACGGCACCGAGGCGAGCGTCGCGGAGCAGGCCGAACTGGCGGAGGCGATCGCCGCCGAACATGACGGCCAGGGCTTCCAATGGGCGCGTGCGGCGGAAGACCGGACGAAGCTGTGGCATGCCCGCGATAACACGCTTTATGCGGGTCTCAGCCTGAAGCCGGGCGCCAAGGCCATGATTACGGATGTCTGCGTGCCGATCTCACGGCTGACGGAATGTCTGACCGAAACGCGCCGGGACATCGATGCCAACGGACTGATCGCGCCTATGGTGGGCCATGTCGGCGACGGGAATTTCCATCTGCTGATCCTGATCGACCAGGATAATGCCGACGAAGTCGCGCGCGCCAAGGCGCTGCACGCGCGGTTGGTGGCGAGGGCGATCGCGATGGAGGGCACCTGCACCGGAGAGCACGGCATCGGCACCGGCAAGATCGGATTCCTCCAGGACGAGCTCGGCGACGCTGTCGATATCATGCGTGGCATCAAGGCGTCGATCGATCCGAAAGGCATGATGAACCCCGGCAAGATCTTCTTGCCCAATGCACCGGTGCTGACATGACGCAGCTCGCTCAATCCAAGGCGGCCGTGTCGATCGTTCAAGCGGCGCCGCCGCTGTTCGAACTGCGCGGCATCTCCAAGGAATTCCCGGGAGTGAAGGCACTCGACGATGTGTCGTTCTCGGTGTGGCCCGGCGAGGTGCACATGCTGCTCGGCGAGAACGGAGCAGGCAAATCGAGTCTGATGAAAGTACTGTGCGGGGCCTATCGCGCCGATCACGGCTCGTTCCACTACAACGGCGAGACAGTCGAGATCGCGTCGCCAGCCGATGCGCAGAAGCTCGGCATCGCCGTCATCTTCCAGGAATTCTCGCTCGTCCCCTATCTCGACATCGCGCAGAACATCTTCCTCGGACGGGAGCCAGCAGGACGTGTTCCCGGCACGATCGATCGCAAGAAAATTCTGGCCGATGCCAAGCGCGTGCTGGATTCGATTGGATTCGACATCGATCCGGCGATCCGGATCGAGAAGCTGGGCGTCGCCCAGCAGCAGATGGTGGAGATTGCAAAGGCCATCAGCCAGAACGCGCGAATTCTCGTGATGGATGAGCCGACCGCGGCGCTGTCCGATCGCGAGACGGAATTGCTGTTCGCACTGATCGCGCGGCTCAAGGCAGACGGCGTCGCCATCATCTACATTTCGCACCGGATGGCGGAGGTGTTCTCGCTCGGCGACCGCATCACGGTGCTGCGCGATGGGCGCCGTATCGATGAGGTGCAACCCGGGGCCGTGTCGTCGGACGATCTGGTCCGGATGATGGTCGGTCGCAGCGTCGACATGAGCTATCCACGGAATTTCGCTGAGGCCCCTGGCAAGGTCATGCTCGAGGTGAAGGGTCTCTCCTCTGCCTCGGGCATTGCGGGCATCGACCTGGTCGTGCGGCAAGGCGAGATCGTCGGGCTGTGCGGGCTGGTCGGCTCGGGGCGCACCGAAGTGGTGCGGGCCATTTTCGGAGCCGACAGGGCGACCGCGGGACAGATCCTGTTCGACGGTCAGGAGAAATCCGGTGGTCCGGACGAAGCTGCCAGACTGGGGCTTGCGCTGATTCCGGAAAGCCGCAAGGCCGAAGGTCTGGCTCTGATCCGCTCCGTCGGAGACAACCTGATCGTTTCCGCGTTACGCAAGATCTTTCCGCGTGGCTTCTTCGATCAGGGAAAATCCAGGCAGGTTGCCAATGATCTGATCCGGCAGTTGAGGATCGTGACCCCATCGGACAAGCAGGCCGTCGGTCTTCTGTCCGGCGGCAACCAGCAGAAGGTCGTCATCGGCAAATGGCTGGCCGCTGGCGCCAAGCTGTTCATCTTCGACGAACCGACACGCGGCATCGATGTCGGAGCGAAAGCCGAGATCTTCGCGCTCATCGACCGACTGGTCGCGGATGGTGCCGCTGCGCTGATGATCTCGTCGGAGCAGGCGGAAATCTGCCACGTCTGTGATCGCGCCTATGTCATGTGCGACGGACGGATCGCGGGTGAACTGGCTCGCCACGAACTGAGTGAGGAAAACATCGTGAAGCTGGGGATGCATCATGCGTGAACAAGCGATGGTATTGAACACCAATCCGCTTCAGCGGATTCCCGGCGTTGCCGTCATGCTGGTGCTGCTATGTGTTGTCTTCAGCCTGATGACGCCCGGCTTCCTGACGGTGCCGAATATTTCCAACGTGCTCGTCCAATCGACGATCCTGCTGATGCTGGCGCTGCCGATGACGCTGATCATCATGACCGAAGGTCTCGACCTGTCGATGGGCGCGGTCTTGACGCTGACCTCGCTGATCGTCGCCATCGTCGCTTTGGCCACTGGCTCGTTGCTGCTCGGCCTGCTTGCGGCTCTGGTCGTTGGAATCGTGTTCGGGACGGTCAATGGCTGGCTGGTGGCCGTTGTCGGTATTCCTCCCTTTGTTGCCACGCTGGGCACGCTCGGGATGGCGCAGGGGCTCTCGCTGATCGTCAGCGATGGCCAGAGCGTCGTCGGCATGCCGGCCGCCGTTCGTGGCGTCTATTCCGGAACGCTCGGCGGCGTCCCGCTTCCGATCGTACTGGGGCTGGGAAGCTACCTTGGCTTCCACGGATTGCTCTACCACACGCGTTTCGGGACTTATATTTTCGCGCTCGGCGGCAACCGTGAAGCGCTGAAATTCGCCGGCATCTCGGCCCGACGCTTGCTGATCCTCGTCTACGCGCTCGGCGGCGCCATGGTCGGTCTGGCCGGTCTCCTGATGACCGCGCGCATGAACTCCGGGCATCCAACTGCTGGCCTCGGTCTTGAGTTCGATGCCATTGCAGCGGTTGCCGTCGGCGGCACGTCGTTCGAACGCGGCAATGGCTGGCTCCTCGGCACCTTGCTTGGTGTGGTCACCGTAGGCGTGTTGCGCAACGGATTGAATCTGCTGGCGCTGCCGTCTTCCATTCAGGTGGCAAGCGTCGGTTTGCTGGTGATTGCAGCCTTGTTCGTCGATGGATTACGGAGCCGATCATGACCGATATCTCAAAGCCGATCACGGGCGGCAGAATGTTGCTCTCAGACGAGATGATCCAGGTATTCTATCGCCTGCTCGCCGCATTTCTGATCTGTGCGGCGCTGACCATCCTGACCAACTCGTTCTTCAGTCTCGGCAACATCCTCAACGTCCTGCGTCAGGCGAGTCTGCTGTTCTTCATTGCGTCGGGCCTGACGCTGGTGGTGCTGACAGGTGGCCTCGATCTCTCGATTGGTGCCAATGTCGCTATTTCCGCCTGTATTGCCGGAACGGTGATTCATCAGACGGGCTCGCCGACCTTGGGGGTACTGACAGGCATCGGCGTCGGTGGCGCGGTGGGGATGCTGAACGGCGTGATGGTGACGGCGCTTCGAATCCCATCCTTCATTGCGACATACGGGATGCTGTGGGTGCTGCACGGCATCACTTACTGGTACATGGGCGGAGAGACCATGCACGGCTTCCCGGCTGGCTTTCGCCAGATCGGCAGTGGCTATTTTCTCGGTCTTCCGATCCCGGTCTATCTGTTGCTGGTCTTCCTCGCCATCGGAACCATTTTCGCGCAGCGCACCACGTGGGGACAGGAAATCTATGCCATCGGCGCCAACCCCGTCGCCGCGCGGCTGTCGGGCATTCCCGTCGCTCGCCGGCTTCTGCTGGTCTACACAGTGTCCGGCGCGATGGCCGGGCTCGCCTCGATCATCTTTCTTGCGCGACTGAACTCTGCCGAAGCCGACATCGGAGAAAGCCTGACACTGCCGGCGATCGCGGCGGTTCTGATCGGGGGCACCTCGCTGTTCGGCGGTCTCGGAACGGTGTTTGGCACGTTCGTCGGTGCACTCATTTTGACCCTGGTCCTCAATGGCATGAACCTGTTGTCGGTCAACGCGAGTTGGCAGCCACTGGTAACCGGCGTCATCGTCATTCTGGCAGTATGGCTGGATATGAAAACACGGCGCCGTACGGCGTAAGTGTTCGATCTTAAAAAACAAAACGGAGGGAACGACTATGAAGAAAGCCTATGGCGCGCTTGCTGCACTGCTTCTGACGACATCACTCTCATCCCACGCGTTCGCTGACGGCGAGACGATCGCGGTGTTTACGAAAAACCAGACCAATCCTTACTTCCAGACAGTACGAGTCGGGTCCGACGCAGCCGCCAAAGCGATGAAGGCAAAGACGCTGCATTATATCCCGACCAAGCCGGACAGCATCCCGGAGCAGCTCAGCCAGATTGAGGACGTGGTGGTGAAGAAGCCGTCGGCGATCGTCTTCATCCCGGTCGACTACAAGGCGATGGTCCCCGGTGTCGAGAAAATCAATGACGCAAAGATCCCGGTGGTCAACGTGACCGATCGTTCCGCCGGTGGCAAGTTTGTCGCCTTTGTCGGCGCCGATGACTACAGTCTGGGTCTGGAGACCGGGCGCTATCTGCTGAAGACGCTGGGCGGCAAGGGCAACTTTGTGATCATTGAGGGCGTCAAAGGATCCTTGACGAGCATCGATCGCGTCCGCGGCTTCAACGACGCCCTGAAGGAAAACCCGGGGGCCAAACTGCTTGCGTCGCAACCCGGTAACTATCAACGGCTGCAGGCGCTTCAGGTCATGGAGAATCTCATGCAGTCGAATACTCAGATCGACGGTGTGTTGGCTGCCAATGATGCGATGGCGATCGGTGCGATCGAGGCGCTCGATGGTGCCAATCGCAAAGCCCAGGTCATCGGCGTCAATGGCACCAAGGAGGCGATCGACGCGATCAAGTCCGGGAAATTGCTGGCGAGCGGCGACTACAATGGCTTCATGCAGGGATGCCTCGGCATGATGATCGCCATTCGTTCGCTGCGCAACGAGCCGGTGATCACCGAGATCGTTCTCAAGCCAACGGTGATCGGCAAGGAGAATTATCAGCCCTACGACGTGCCGCTGGAATCGCGGACCTGTCCGAGCTGGGACGAGGCTGCGAAGCTCGGCACTAAATAACATCTGTGCCACCAGGACGGTCGCCGCGGAACGGCGGCCGTCTTCTGCTTTTCAGGAGCTACGTATGCTGTTTGCCATCCATGCTGTCGATCATGCCGGCGCGCTTGACAGGCGCTTGTCTCACTACGAGGCTCACAAGGCCTTTTTGTCCGACACCTCGGCCTATGACGTGACGATCGTCATGTCCGGTCCGCTGACAGCCGATGACGGCCAGACCATGATTGGCAGTCTGTTTCTCGTCGAGGCCGCCGACCGCGCGGCGGTCGAAAGATTTCATCACGCCGATCCGTTCTTTGCCGCCGGCATTTGGCAGACGGTCACGATTACCGGCTTCCTGCGCCGACAGGGATAACCGGAATGGAGGCCGGCGCCCTGCCTGTCGGTGAGGCAGTCGTTCGGCATTTGTACACCGACAACGACATCAGCCCGGGGTCTGATGGGACCCCGGGCTGATTTTATGATGAGCTGAACCGTAACGATTAGCCGAACTGGTTCATCGTGTTGTGCGCGCCGCCCGCCTTCAGGGCCGCCTCACCGGCGAAGTATTCCTTGTGCTCGTCGCCGATGTCCGAACCTGCCATGTTCTGATGCTTCGCGCAGGCGATGCCTTGACGGATTTCCGCGCGCTGGACGTTCTTGACGTAGCCCAGCATGCCCTGTTCGCCAAAATACTCCTTGGCGAGGTTGTCGGTGGACAGCGCAGCCGTGTGATAGGTCGGCAGCGTGATCAGGTGATGGAAGATGCCGGCACGCTTGGCTGAATCAGCCTGGAATGTTCGGATGAGTTCGTCGGCTTCGACCGCCAGCGGCGTGCTGTCGTACTCCACCTTCATCAGCTCGGCGCGGTTGTACTTGCTGACATCCTTGCCGGCTTCCTTCATCGCGTCATAGACCTGCCAACGGAAGTTCAGCGTCCAGTTGAACGACGGCGAGTTGTTGTAGGCCAGCTTCGCATTCGGGATCACCTCACGAACGCGATCAACCATCTTGGCGATCTGCTCGATGTTCGGCTTCTCGGTTTCGATCCACAGCAGGTCGGCGCCGTTCTGCAGCGAGGTGATGCAGTCGAGGACGCAGCGGTCCTGACCGGTGCCTTCGCGGAACTGGTACAGGTTGCTGGCCAGACGCTTCGGGCGCATCAGCTTTCCATTACGCGTAATGACGACGTCGCCGTTGCCGATCTTTGAAGCATCGATTTCTTCGCAATCCAGGAAGCTGTTGTACTGGTCGCCGAGGTCACCGGGCTTGTGGCTGACAGCGATCTGCTGCGTGAGGCCAGCGCCGAGCGAGTCGGTGCGGGTGACGATGATGCCGTCTTCGACGCCCATTTCGAGGAAGGCGTGACGGCAGGCGCGGATCTTCGCGAGGAAGACCTCGTGCGGCACGGTGACCTTGCCGTCCTGATGGCCGCACTGCTTCTCGTCCGAGACCTGGTTCTCGATCTGCAGCGCACAGGCGCCGGCTTCGATCATCTTCTTGGCGAGCAGATAGGTCGCTTCCGCGTTGCCGAAGCCGGCATCGATATCGGCGATGACGGGAACGACGTGGGTCTGGAAGTTGTCGATCTTGTTGATCAGTTCTTCTTCCTTTGCCTTGTCGCCAGCCTTGCGAGCGGCGTCGAGGCTGCGGAAGATGTCGTTGAGCTCGCGCGAGTCAGCCTGACGCAGGAAGGTGTAGAGCTCCTCGATCAGAGCCGGGACCGAAGTCTTCTCGTGCATCGACTGATCCGGCAGCGGGCCGAATTCCGAGCGCAGCGCCGCGATCATCCAGCCCGAGAGGTACAGGTAGGTGCGGTCGGTGGTGCCGAAATGCTTCTTGACCGAGATCAGCTTCTGCTGCGCGATAAAGCCGTGCCAGCAGCCGAGCGACTGGGTGTACTTGGTGGTGTCTGCATCATAGGCGGCCATGTCGGCACGCATCAGCGATGCCGTGTAGCGTGCAACGTCGAGACCGGTCTTGAAGCGGTTCTGCAGGCGCATGCGTGCGACCGCTTCGGCGGTCACGCCGTTCCAGGTGTCCTTGGTCTTGAGCAGCGCCGACGCCGCCTCGACTTCGCTCCGATAGGAGCCGGTGCCGAGGATGGTCTGGTTGCTGATCCCGCGTGGCTGGAAGTTCATTGTCTCGATCCCTTTGGCTGACGAAAACCTGTCCTTGGTTGTAATCGCGGGATTGTCAGCCGCTAGACGGAACGCAGATAACTTGTCATACTTTACAAATATCGCGTGTAAGTCTGTAAGATAATTACAAAGTATTGGAGTGCGCAATGGCCGCCTCGGCAGGTCGATCGGTGTTCATGGGACCGCGAATCCGGCGGCTTCGGCGCGATCTGGGCCTGACTCAGGCCGATATGGCGGCCGATCTCGAGATTTCCGCGCCTTACGTCGCGCTGCTGGAGCGCAACCAGCGGCCGATGACGGCCGACATGCTGCTGCGCCTGGCGCGCACCTACACCATCGATCTGGCCGATCTCGCCGGCGACGGCGGCGCCGACAATACGGCGCGGATGCAGTCGATCCTGAAGGAGCCGATGTTTTCGGACATCGATATCCCGGCGCTCGAAATCAGCGATCTCGCGGTGAGCTATCCCGGCATGGCCGAGGCTTTTCTGCGCCTCTACACGGCCTATCGCGAGGAGCAACTCGCGCTGGCGGACAGGCGCGCGCCGGCGCTCGCGGGCGGTGCATTGCAAGCGGGGAGCGAGGGCTATGATGCCAACGATCCCGTCGCCGAGGTCCGGCGTTTTCTTGCCGCACGCCGGAACAATTTCGCGGGTCTCGACGATGCGGCCGAGCGTCTTGTGCAGGCAACGTCAGGGCCGAGCGGTTTCGTCGAGCGTCTCAAGACCCGGCACAAGCTGCAAGTGCGCTATCTGCCGCCGGACGTCATGCTCGGCTCGGTGCGACGACTGGATCTGCATCGCAAGCAATTGCTGCTTGAGGACTCGCTCGACACTGCAAGCCTCAATTTCCAATTGGCGCAGCAGCTCGTCTATCTCGAAATGGAAAACGAGATCGGCACAGCCCTCGAAGATGGTCAGTTCACCACCAAGAGCGCCGAACTATTGGCGCGCCGGGCGCTCGCAGGCTACGCCGCCGCGGCATTGATCATGCCCTATGCGGCTTTCGCGCGTGCAGCCGAGACGCGGCGCTACGATCTCGAAGCGCTGGCGCGCCAATTCGGTGCCAGCTTCGAACAGACCGCGCATCGCATCACGACCTTGCAGCGGCCGGGCGCCGAAAAAGTCCCGTTCTTTCTCATCCGCGTCGATCCCGCCGGCAATATTTCAAAACTGCTCGACGGCGCAGGCTTTCCGTTCGCGAAGCACGGCGGTGCGTGCCCGTTGTGGTCGGTACACGATGTCTTCCGGACGCCGCGCCAGATCGTCACGCAGTGGCTGGAATTGCCGGATGGCCAGCGCTTCTTTTCGATTGCCCGCACCGTCACGGCTGGCGGTGGTGGTTACGGCGCACAACGCGTTGAGCGCGCCATCGCGATCGGTTGCGCAGCCGAACATGCGGGCCAGTTGATCTATACGCGCGATGCGTCGGCACCGCGTGCGGATGCGCCCACGCCGATCGGCGTCGCATGCCGTGTCTGTCATCGTCCAAGATGTGCTGCGCGCTCGGCGCTTCCAATCGGGCGCGAGTTGTTGCCCGATGATTTCAGGACGCTGAACGTTCCGTTCGGCTTCTCGGCGGACTGAAACGGCTCAGGCCTGCTCGGCCGCAGCTTCCTCGGCATTGGGATCGCCGGGCGCCGTAGCCCACGCCAGTTCGACGAGCGTCACGATGCGCCGACCGGCGCCATCAAGCTGGCACACGATGAGGCCCTGCTCCTCGATATAGTTCAGCAGGCGCTGTGCACGGCGCAGCGAATGCGAGCCGTAGGCGCGGGCGATCGCGGCATTGCTCGGGCAGGGCCAGCCTTCCTTGGCGGCGCGGGCGATCATCATGAAAACGCCCTGCATATCCTCCGGCAGAATCGAGGCGCGGACCGAGACGTCCTGCCACCCGTCATCTTCTGTCATGTCGGAGCCGAGCCCGGCGCGGGCGCGCGTCAGCATGCGGCGGAAGTCGTCGAGGTCCGGCACGGCGGCACCGAGACCCTCGATGCGGCAGCGGACCACGAATTCCTGATAGAGCACGCCGACCACCCGGAAGCCTGCATCGGGCTCCGCCATCAGGGCCTGCAACACGCGGTCGACGCGCATGCGCCGCTCCGCCAGTTCCTCGGCGCTGATCGGCGTCTCCGCCACGTCCGGCCGAATTTCCAGCGCTGCGGACTTCGCCGCCATGAGCTGGCCAAGCAGATCCGGCGATGACGGTGCGCGGCGCTGCGGCCGGACCGGCTCCGGCGGGGGCGCTGCGAGAATCGTGGCGCGGACGTCGTCGAGTGTCGCTTCCGGCAGCGGCATCAGGCGTGGGGTCGCATTGCGCGGACTTGTTTCGGTGACACCGATGCGCAGGCCCAGCGGACGACGGGAGAGGGCGGGACCCAGCGCCATGAACTGGCCGCGCTCGAGGTCGCGGAAGGATTCGGCCTGCCGTCGCTCCATGCCGAGAAGATCGGCGGCGCGTGCCATATCGATATCCAGGAAGGTGCGACCCATCAGGAAATTCGACGCTTCCGCCGCGACGTTCTTGGCGAGCTTCGCTAGTCGCTGTGTCGCGATGACGCCGGCAAGGCCGCGTTTGCGGCCGCGGCACATCAGGTTGGTCATGGCGCCGAGCGATAGCTTGCGGGCTTCGTCGGACACCTCGCCGGCAACGGCCGGGGCGAACAGCTGTGCCTCGTCCACCACCACGAGCATCGGATACCAATGGTCGCGAGGCGCGTCGAACAGCCCGCCCAGAAAGGCGGCGGCGCGGCGCATTTGATTCTCGGCATCCAGCCCTTCGAGATTGAGCACTGTGGAGACGCGGTGCATGCGCGCGCGCTCGCCGGCGACCTGCAACCCGCGTTCGGTATGCGCCTCGGCATCGATCACCAGATGACCGAATCTCTCCGCCAGCGAGACGAAATCGCCTTCAGGGTCGATGATGGTTTGTTGCACCCATGGGGCGCTCTGTTCTAGCAGCCGGCGCAGCAGATGCGATTTTCCGGAACCCGAATTGCCCTGTACGAGCAGACGCGTCGCCAGCAGTTCCTCAAGGTCCAGAGCCGCCGGGGCGCCTGACGTCGTATGCCCCATCTCGATCGCAACGGTCATGTCTCGACTCAGGTCTCCTTGTAGAGAGGGCTTACCAACCCCGCCACAGCGCGTCGAGCGGCGCACGGCTATCATCCCGTGTTCCGCGCAACTCTCACCAAGTAAATCGCGACAGCGAATCGGCGATGTTCTGCACACGGCGGTGCCCGGTTTTGCCAATGGCAATCTCAGGCGGTTTCCTTGCATGATCGCGTTGTGTTCGACCCGCGGTGATAGAGCGTCAGCAAACAGAAAATCCCGCGTGACGTAACTGTGACGTCAGCAAGGCAGGGACATCGCTGGAATCTTCGGGCGCCGCAGTCACCAAACATTTGATTTGGAATTCTTCCAGTTTCAGGGGAGGGTTGCTGCAACGGCGATATGCGCCACGACCCGGGGAAATGCGATGGCAAGCCTCACGATCAATGGACGAACTTACGAGATCGATGCAGAACCGGACACGCCGTTGCTATGGGCGATCCGCGAAAATGCCGGGCTGACAGGGACAAAATACGGATGTGGCGTCGCCCAATGCGGCGCCTGCACCGTTCATGTCGATGGCCAGCAGGTCCGTTCCTGCAGCATGGCGCTCAGTGAGGCGATCGGAAAGCAGATCACGACGATCGAGGGCCTTGCGTCCGAGGGGGCCGTGCACAAGGTGCAGCAGGCCTGGATCGATCATGATGTGCCGCAATGTGGTTACTGCCAGAGCGGCATGATCATGGCAGTTGCAGCGCTGCTGGAGACAGTGCCGCAGCCGACCGATGAGGATATCGACCTCGCCATCACCAATATCTGCCGTTGCGGCACGTTCCAGCAGGTCCGTGAAGCGATTCACGCCGCTGCAAGCGCTTGAGGAAGATGGTCATGGGTCATGCTCCGCAACTCAATCGCCGTTCGTTTGTCCTGGGAACTGCTGCTATCGGCAGTGGCCTCGCGCTCGGTATTCCCTTTGGCGGGCCGACCGCAGTCTATGCGGCCGATGGTACGCCTGAGGTCAATGCCTGGGTGGTGATCCGGCCTGATGAGACCGTTGTCGTGCGTATCGCGCGGTCCGAGATGGGGCAGGGAACGCTCACGGGTCTGGCGCAATTGGTCGCTGAAGAACTTGAATGCGACTGGTCCAAGGTGACGACGGAATATCCTACGCCTGGGCAAAGTGTCGCACGCAAGCGCGTCTGGGGGGACTTTTCCACCGGCGGCAGCCGCGGCGTTCGCACTTCGCATGATTACGTCCGCAAAGGCGGCGCGGCTGCGCGCCTGATGCTGATCCAGGCGGCAGCCAATGAGTGGGCCGCGCCCGTGTCGGAATGTGCCACCAGCAAGGGCGTCATCACCCATGTCCCGTCGGGGCGCACCATCACTTACGGCAAGGTCGCGGAAGCGGCTGCTAAGCTGCAGCCGCCGGCCGACGTCAAGCTGAAGGATCCCAAGGACTGGACCATCGCCGGCAAACCGCTGAAACGGCTCGATACGGTCGAGAAAACCAACGGCAAGATGGTCTACGGCGCCGATATCAAGCTGCCGGGAATGCTCAATGCCGCGATCAAGGATTGCCCGGTGTTCGGCGGCACGCTGAAGAGCTTCGACGACAGCAAGATCCTTGGCATGAAAGGCGTCAAGAAGGTCGTGCGCGTCGGCGAGAGTGCCGTGGCTGTGGTCGCCGATACGTGGTGGCACGCCAAGTCGGCGCTGGAGGCGATGCCAGTCGTCTGGGACGATGGCAAGAACGCCAGCGTGTCCAGCGAGTCCATCGGCAAGTGGCTGCAGGAAGGCCTGGACGCTGCGCAGCCCGCTTTTGTCGGCAACAAGGCTGGCGATGTCAAAGCAGCGTTTGCGGGTGCTGCGAAGACGGTGGAAGCGGTCTACGCCTATCCCTATCAGAACCACGCCACCATGGAGCCGATGAACGCGACGGTGCTCTATACGGCGGAGAAGTGCGAGGTCTGGACCGGGACGCAGAACGGCGAAGCCGTGTTTGCGGCCGCAGTCGAAGCGTCAGGCCTGCCGAGCGACAAATGCGAGGTCTACAAGATCATGCCGGGCGGCGGCTTCGGTCGGCGCGGCATGACCGATTACGTCCGTCAGGCGGTGGCCATCGCCAAGCGGATGCCCGGCACGCCGATCAAGCTGATGTGGTCGCGCGAAGAAGATATGCTGCACGGCCGCTATCATCCGATTACGCAGAGCAAGCTGGTCGGCGCCTTCGATGCCGATAACAATCTGATCGGTTTGCACATGCGGATCTCAGGCCAGTCGATCCTGGCCAGTGTGCGTCCCGAGGGTATGCAGAACGGGATGGATCCCGTCACTTTCCAGGGTCTGAATGCCAGCGGTGAGGCAGCGATCGGCTACACTGTTCCGAATTTGCTGATCGACCATTCCATGCGCAATCCGCATGTGCCGCCGGGCTTCTGGCGCGGCGTCAACGTCAACCAGAATGCGATCTATCTCGAAAGCTTCATGGACGAACTCGCGCATTCGGTCGGTCAGGATCCGCTCGAATTCCGCCGCAAGCTGATGACCAAGCATCCGAAGCATCTCGCGGTGCTCAATGCGGTTGCGGAGAGGATCGGCTGGACGACGCCGGCGCCGCAAGGCGTGTTCCGCGGCATCTGCCAGCATATGGGCTTCGGGAGTTATGTGGCGGCTGCAACGGAAATTTCGGTGACGGGCGGCAACAAGATCAAGATCCATCGCATCGTAGCCGCCACAGATCCCGGTTATGCGGTGAATCCCTGGCAGATCGATCGCCAGATCGCCGGCTCGTTCGTCTATGGCCTGTCGGCGCTGTTCTATGGCGAATGCACCGTGAAGGGTGGTCGCATCGAGCAGGAGAACTTCGACACCTATCAGTCGATGACCATGAAAGAGATGCCGAAGGTCGAATCGATCCTGATGCCATCAGGCGGCTTCTGGGGCGGCGTCGGTGAGCCGACGATCTGCGTTGCGGCGCCGGCCGTGCTGAATGCCTATTTTGCCGCGACCGGCAAGCGCATCCGTTCCGTGCCGCTGAAGAATCACGACATCATCTTTGCGTAACTGACGCGTCGCCATGCTTGCTGCCCATCACTGGATTTCACTCATGAAGACGTTGCGTACCTCACTTGCGATCGGGCTGATGGTCACCTCGGCGGCGCCGGTCCGGGCGGCATCGGCGCCGCCGCCTGGAGCGGCCTCGTGCTCCGGCTGCCATGCGGCGACATCGCAGGCCATCCCGAACATCTATGGGCGCGATGCCGATGCGACGCGCTCCACATTGCTGGCCTTTCGCAATGGGTCGATGCCGGCCACAGTGATGACGCGGATCGCCAAGGGCTTCTCCGAAGACGAAATCGGGTCGATTGCGGCCTGGCTGGCAACGCAGAAATAGCATGACCCACAAAAATCATACCTCACGACGGGAGTTTCTTCGCGCTGCCGCTGCCGCGACGGCATCCCTTGCGCTGGCATCGCCAAACCTGGCGCAATCGCCTGCGCGGGTCGTTGTAATCGGCGGCGGCTTCGGTGGCGCCAGTTGCGCCCGCGCGCTTCGGCAGCTCGATCCGTCGCTGGATGTCACGCTGGTGACGGCCGATCGCCAATATGTCGCGTGCCCGTTCAGCAACGAGGTCATTGCCGGTGACCGCGCCATCGAGGCCCAGCAATTCACCTACGAGAAAACCGCTGCCGCCGGCATCAAAGTCGTCGTGCAAATGGCGCAGACGATCGACCCGCAGCCGCGCACGATCGGTCTCGCCGATGGATCGACGTTGCGCTACGACCGGCTGGTTCTGTCGCCCGGAATCGATCTGCGCTTCGATGCGCTGCCGGGCTATGACGAGGCTGCAGCGTCGCGCATGCCGCATGCCTGGAAGGCCGGCGAGCAGACGCTGCTGCTGCGGCGCCAGTTGGAGGCGATGGACGATGGCGGCGTGGTTGCCATCGTCGTTCCCGCCAACCCCTTTAGGTGTCCGCCGGGCCCCTATGAGCGCGCGAGCCTGATCGCGCATTACCTGAAGACCCGAAAGCCGCGGTCGAAGCTCATCATTCTCGACTCGAAAGACGCGTTCTCGAAGCAGCGGCTGTTTCAGGCCGCGTGGCAGGAGCTGTATCCGGGATTGATCGAATGGGTCGCGCTGTCGCAGGGCGGCAAGGTCACGTCTGTCGATCCGGCGACCAATACGCTGGTGACAGATTTCGCGACGCATCACGTTCAGGTGGCCAATGTCATTCCACCGCAGCGCGCCGGACGCATCGCGGAGATTGCCGGCGTCGCCGATAAATCCGGCTGGTGTCCGATCAATCCCGTCAGCCTTGAATCAACCCAGGTGCCGAACATCCATGTGATCGGCGATGCCTGCATTGCCGGCGCCATGCCCAAATCCGCATTCTCGGCGAATGCGCAGGCGAAGACCTGTGCCGGCGCGATCGTGGCGTTGCTGGCGGGGGCGACGCCGACGTCGCCGAAGCTGATCAACACTTGCTACAGCCTAGTCGCGCCCGACTACGGCATTTCCATCGCGGGCGTCTACCAGCCCCGCAATGGCCTGTTTGCGGATATCGAAGGCGCGGGCGGTACGAGTCCGCTGGATGCGCCACGTGATGTCCGGGCCCGCGAAGCGATCTATGCACGGTCCTGGTTCGAGACGATCGGAGCAGAGGTCTTTGGTTAGTCGCCGCCGCGCATCGACACTGTTGTCGGCGAGCGTGGCGACACTGCTGCTGACTGCTCCGGTCTGTGCGAGTGAACTTGTCCCTTATGCGGTGGTTGGCGATGCGATTCCGCTGCCCCTGGCGGGCGCGGTCGGCGACGCGTCGGCGGGCAGGGCGATCGTCGTCAACCGCACATATACGTGTCTGCTCTGCCACAGCGGGCCATTTACCGAACAGAGATTCCAGGGCGATCTTGCGCCAAGCCTTGCCGGCACCGGCAGCCGCTGGTCGGAAGGCCAGTTGCGGCTGCGGCTGGTGGATGCCTCCCGCCTGAATGCCGCGACCATCATGCCGTCCTATTATCGTGCAGATGGGTTACAGCGTGTCGGGGAGGCATGGGTCGGCAGGCCGATCCTGTCGGCGCAACAGATCGAGGACGTCGTCGCTTACCTGACAACGCTGCAGAACCCATCATGACGAAAGCAATCCATGGCTGAGCTCGATCGATCGACACGCCGCCAGTTTCTGGCGACGGCCGGTGGCGCTGCGCTCGGCGCGGTGTCACTCGTGCATATCGGCCCGGCCCGTGCGACGCCGGACACCATGAAGGCGGCCATCCGCGATATCGTCAACGGCGCCGCGGTGCGCCCCGGCAAAGTAAAGCTCGACGTCCCGCCGCTGGTCGAGAACGGCAACACGGTGCCGCTCACGGTCACGGTGACGAGCCCGATGAGTGATGCGGATCACGTGGTCAGCATCCATATCTTCAACGAGAAGAATCCGCAGCCCAATGTCGGTAATTTCTATATCTCCCCACGTGCAGGCCGTGCGCAGATATCGACGCGCATCCGGCTCGCCGACACGCAGACACTGACGGCCATCGCGAAACTCTCCGATGGTTCGTTCTGGTCGGCGACCGCCGATGTCGTCGTCACGCTCGCCGCATGTACCGAGGAGGCAACCTGATGGCGTCCGCGCTGATCAACGTTCCGTCTACGGCCAAGCGTGGGGATATCATCGAGGTCAAGACGCTGATGTCCCACATCATGGAGACCGGCTTTCGCCATACCGTGACCGGCGAGGCCATCCCGCGCAACATCATCACCAATTTCACCTGCCGTTATAATGGCGATGAAGTGTTCCGGGCCGATCTGTTTCCCGCGTTCTCGGCCAATCCCTTCATCTCCTTCTTTACGGTCGCCACCGAGAGCGGAAAATTCGAATTCCAATGGATCGGCGACAACGGATTTCAGGAAACTGCGTCGGCCAGCATCACGGTCACATGAGGCGACTGCGAAATATCAGCCTGTCGTTGCTGGCAGCCGTCACCTTCACGTCGCTCATCGAGGCGGCGGAGATCGCGCCGGGCGAGCGACGCTCCGGTGCCAGTTTCATGTCCGTCGAAACCCAGGCCATGCAGAACGACGCCACGGCCAATCCCGGCATGCTGGGGGTGCTGGATGGCGAGGCGCTATGGACCCGGAAACCCGTCGCCGGCCGTGCTTGCGCGGATTGCCACGGTGATGCCAGCAGCATGCGCGGCGTCGCCGTGCGCTACCCGGCATTCGACGACAAGCTCAATCGCCCGGTCGATCTCGAACAGCGCGTCAATCTCTGCCGTGTCGATCATCAGCAATTGCCGCCGCTCGCCGATGAAAGCCGCGATCTGCTGGCGCTGACCGCATTGATCGGCCGGCAGTCACAGGGGATGCCGATCGAGACGGGCGCCGATTCACGTCTGCAGGCATTCATCGACAAAGGCCGCGATGCCTTCTTGCGGCGTCAGGGGCAGTTGAATCTGGCGTGCACGAACTGTCACGACGACAACTGGGACAAACGTCTCGCCGGCTCCGCGATCACGCAGGCCCATCCGACGGGCTATCCTGTCTATCGGCTGGAGTGGCAGGGGCTTGGCTCTCTCAAGCGCCGCCTGCGCAATTGCATGATCGGCGTGCGCGCTCAACCCTACAGCGCCGACGCGCCTGAGATGGTCGAGCTTGAGCTCTACCTGATGTCGCGCGCGCGGGGCATGGCAAGCGAAACTCCCGCTGTCAGGCCGTGACGCTTCGAATGTCTGTGTACGTGCCCGCGGGCTGCAGGTCAGGTCGTTTCCTTCGGTATCTCGAACACCAGACACGTCGTGGTGGCATGGGCGATGAGCCGGTCCTTGGAATCCGTGATGCGCGCTTCGGCGGTGGCGGCGCGGCGGCCGACATTCAGCGTCTTGCCTTCGGTGCGCACGGTGCCGCTATCCTTGCTCATGCCGCGAATGAAGCTGATCTTGAATTCCAGCGTGGTGTAGCCGGTGCCGACAGGCAACATGGTGTGCACGGCGAGGCCCATCGCCGAATCCAGCAGGATCGCCGCGTAGCCGCCATGTACCGAGCCGATCGGATTGTAGTGCCGGAAGCCGGGGACGCTGTGAAACACGACAACACCGGGTTCTGCGGTCGAGTCGAACGGCTCGACATTCTCCATGATCGGCGGCTGCGGCAGCTCGCCGGAGAAGATCTTGCGCACGAAATCGAGCCCGGGCATCGAGGCCATCAGGCTGGTGGGGACGACGTCGTAGCGGGGCGTGGGGGCGTCGGTCATGGCGCTTCCTTTATTTTTGATGACGATCATCATACAAAGCTGCAGGTGCGGATGCTATCGCTTGCCGCAAGCCCTTCCACGTCATGCCCGGGCTTGACCCGGGCATCCACGCCTTCGCAGCCCTAAAACGTAGATGGCCGGGACAAGCCCGGCCATGACGTCTAAATTCTATCGATAAAGAAAGCTACGACGCCTTCTTCGCCCGCATCAAATCCGCGAACCGCTTGAACAAGTAGTGCGAGTCGCGTGGACCGGGGGAAGCCTCCGGGTGATACTGCACGGAGAACACCGGCTTGCCGTCGAGCTGGATGCCGCAATTGGATCCGTCGAACAGCGAGATATGGGTCTGCGTCGCGCCCTTCGGCAATGTCGCTTCATCCACCGCGAAGCCGTGGTTCATCGAGGTGATTTCCACCTTGCCGGTGGTCTCGTCCTTGACCGGATGATTGGCGCCGTGATGGCCCTGATGCATCTTCTTGGTCTTGGCGCCCACCGCTAGGCCGAGCATCTGGTGACCGAGGCAGATGCCAAATGTGGGCACGCCGGAATCGATCACCTGCTTGATGACAGGCACGGCATATTTGCCGGTCTCGGCGGGATCGCCTGGGCCATTCGACAGGAACACACCGTCCGGCTTCAGCGCCATTATCTCTTCGGCCGAAGTCGTGGCTGGAACGACTGTGACCTTGCAGCCTTCGCCGGCCAGCAGGCGCAGAATGTTGCGCTTGATGCCGTAATCGATAGCGACGACGTTGAATTCAGGGTTGGTCTGGCGACCGAAACCCTTTTCCCATTCCCAGGGAGTCTCGTCCCACGTGAAGCGCTGGGCCGACGTCACCATCGGCACCAGGTCCATGCCTTCGAGACCCGGCCATTCGCGCGCTTCTTCCTTCAGGCCATGCAGGTCGAATTGGCCGTCCTTCGCATGCACAAGCACCGCATTGGGCATGCCCTTGTTGCGGATCAGCGCGGTCAGGGCGCGGGTGTCGATGCCGGAAATGCCGATGATGCCGCGCGCCTTCAGCCAGGCGTCGAGATGCCGGGAAGAGCGGTAATTCGACGGGTCGGTGATCGCCGAGCGCAGGATCACGCCGCGGGCGCCTGGCGTCGCCGCCATGTTCACCGTCTCGATATCCTCGTCGTTGGTGCCGACATTGCCGATATGCGGGAAGGTGAAGGTGATCAGCTGCCCGGCATAGGATGGATCGGTGAGGATTTCCTCATAACCGGTCATCGCCGTGTTGAAGCAGACTTCGCCCACGGCCTGGCCTTCCGCGCCGAGGCCGAAGCCCTCCAGCACGGTGCCATCGGCGAGCACGAGGAGTGCGGTCGGTTTGTGGTCCGGCCAGGCTGAAGATGTTTCTGAGGGGGTCATGAGGGGACTACATAGTCCGCGCATCCGCCGCCGTCAAAGCCGGAAAGGCCGGATTCACACGTCAACCATGGCCTGGCAGGTTCGCAATCGGCGCTTTGCCCGATCAATGGGCCCGGACAGAGCTTCATTAAGGAATAATATCTTATCTGGCAGAATTGTGGTGTTCCGGTTGTCCGGCGAAACCTGCACGCCGATAGCGCGTAATTTGCAGAATGAGATGTAAAATCAACTAATTATAATTACGGATGCTTGCCGGAACTCACTTTCGCCGGTAGCAAGCTGCGACTTCCCGTATTTCCGGATATTTCAGTGCAGTTGGACTATTTCGCCAAGATGGCCGCGCGCTCGGCCGTCGCGCCTGCGCGATGGCGCAGGCCTTTTCTGACCTTCCTCGATGGGATCGAGAAGGGCTGGACGATTCCTGTGCTGATCGTCGGCTTCGCGGGAATCTGGCTGCTGTTTCTGGTGATCGCCTATCAGAGCGGCGATCTACATGCGGATGCGCTGGAAACCTGGACGCTTGGGCGCGAATTCGCATGGGGTAATCCCAAACATCCGCCCTTGATGGGCTGGGTCGCGCGGCTGTGGACGCTGGTTTTCCCGCTGACCGACTGGTCGTTCCAGTTGCTGTCGATGACCAATGCCGCGGTGGCGCTCTGGGCCGTCGATCTGATTGCGCGCCGCTTCGTGCGCGGCGATTCGCGAGCCGTCGTGCTGCTGCTGCTGATGCTGCTTCCGGCCTATCAATTCCATGCCCAGCGCTTCAACGCGAACACAGTGCTGCTCGCGGTCTGGCCGCTGGCGACCTATTGCTTCCTGCGCTCCTTTGAAACGCGCGCTATCGGCTGGGCTGCCGCCGCCGGCGTCCTGTCCGCGCTGGCGATGCTCGGCAAATATTATTCGATCTTCCTGATCGCCAGCTTCGCGCTGGCAGCGATCGTGCATCCGCAGCGGGCGGTCTATTTCAAATCCTGGGCACCGTGGATTTCGGCACTGACCGGACTCATTGCCCTTGGGCCGCACATCCATTGGCTCGTGACGACCGGTGCTACGCCGTTCACCTATGCCATGCAGGTTCACGGCGGCATCGACTTCGGTCAGTCACTCATCGAAGCCAGCATGTTTTTGCTCGGTCTCGCGGCGACGCTGGCGCTGCCGGCCATTGTCTGGGTTTTATCGGCCGAGCTGCGCCTGAAGTACTTTTCGGCCGATTTCCGTGCCATGGGTCCAGGATTGCTGCTGCTGTTCTGGGTGTTCATCGGCACCGTGCTGCTGCCTGTTATGACAACCGTCACGCTTGGCACCGACATGCCTTCGCTATGGGCGCTCCAGGGTTTGTTCCTGCCTGCCGTTTTGATCGTTTGCGGCGCCCGCTTCACGCTCGAACGCCTGTATGTGGTCAATATGGTGGTGTTCGTCGCCGGCATCGCCATCATCGCAACCATTGTGGCTGCTCCGATCCATGCGATTTACCGCAATAGCATCAATCCTAACGAGCGGACTTACTATCGGCTGGCCGCTCAAGAGCTGACTGACCGGTGGCACCAGATGACAGGCCGGCCGATGCCACGGATCAGTGGCGACGACGGACTGGCATTCGCGACGGCCTTTTACAGCCCTGACCATCCCGTCTACAGCCGCCCGTTCCAGTTCCAGTACACTTGGGGCATGCCGCGCGCGACGACGCTGCAGAAGGGGTGGGCTTCGATGTGCTTTGCGACAGATAGCGATTGCCTGATGTGGATGGGCAAGGTCGCGATGCTCGAGCCGCGGCACGTCAGGTTTGATTTCGAGGTTCAGCCCCGGCTATGGGGCCAGGCCGGTATTCCGGCCACCATATCGGCGTTGATGGTTCTGCCATACGTCGCTGGAGCCGGCGCGCCCGGGCCGCTATCCGCAGGCGTGGAGGATTTCAGCTCCAGCCATCGGCAATAGGTTTGGGCAGTAGGTTCGGGCAACAGCTCCGGGCGGCGTCCCCGAGAATTGGCGGGTGCAGTTGTGCATAACCCTCAAAACGCTTAGATCGGGGCCAACCGAGTTCCAGCGCTGCGATTGGCGGCCGCAAGAGGAGACGCAGATGCTGCGCGATGACATCAACAACGCCGTCAAGGACGCCATGCGGGCCAAGGACGAGCGCAAGCTTTCGACGCTTCGCATGGTCAATTCGACCATCAAGAATGCGGATATCGAAGCGCGCGGCCAGAGCAAGCCGCCGCTGTCGGATGCCGATCTGCTGAGCCTGCTGCAGAAGATGATCAAGCAGCGCCAGGAATCGGTGGAGCTCTATGACAAGGGCGGCCGCGCGGAGCTCGCGACCCAGGAGCGCGAGGAAATCGCGATCATCTCCGCCTATCTGCCGCAGCAGATGTCGGAGGACGAGACCAAGTCCGCCATCGCAGCCGAGATCGCAGCGACGGGTGCGGCCGGCATGAAAGACATGGGCAAGGTGATCGCCGCGCTGAAAGCGAAATATGCCGGCCAGATGGACTTCGGCAAGGCCAGCGGTCTGGTGAAAGCCGCGCTCAACGGCTGAGGCTCTCTTTAACCTCTCCCCGCCCTTTGCGGGGAGAGGTCGCGCGCACCTGGCGCGGGTGAGGGGCCAAGCACGCTGCTTCAACGCACGCAATCTATCGGTTCGGATCAATCCGAGGTCTTGCGCAATTCCTCATCGATGAGCGACAGCACGCCTTCGATATTTGACAGCACATCGTTGTTCCAGAAGCGAAGCACGCAATAACCTTGCTCGCGCAGATATCGATCGCGCATGGCGTCCCGTTGCGACTCCAGATGCTGCCCGCCATCGACCTCGATAACGATCATCTTCTCCCGACAAACGAAGTCGCAGATATATCGCCCGATCGGCTCTTGGCGAATGAATTTGCAGCCGGCAATCTGCCTGTTGCGCAGACGATTCCACAGTTTCGTTTCGGCGTCGGTGGAGTTGGCGCGTAATTCGCGCGATCTGTTGGTGATGCGAATGTGGCCACGCATGTGCCATGCCCCTCACCCGACCGGCTTCGCCGGTCGACCTCTCCCCGCGAAGGGCGGGGAGAGGTTAGGAACGCTGTCGCTCTTGTCAGCTAAGCCGCCGCCGTCGGCAAGCTGTAGGTCTTGAACTGATCGCGCAGCGCGGTCTTCAGGATCTTGCCGGTGGCCGTGTGCGGGATCGCATCGACGAACACGACGTCGTCCGGCATCCACCACTTGGCGATCTTGCCATCCATGTATTTCAGGATGTCTTCGCGCGTTGCGGTCTGGTCCTGCTTGAGTTGGACGATCAGCAGCGGGCGCTCGTCCCACTTCGGATGATAGACGCCGATGACGGCGGCTTCCGCCACCTGCGGATGACCGACGGCAAGGTTCTCCAGGTCGATCGACGAGATCCATTCGCCGCCCGACTTGATAACGTCCTTGGAGCGGTCGGTGATCCGCATATAGCCGTGGGCGTCGATGGTCGCGACGTCGCCGGTGTCGAAATAGCCTTCCTCGTCAAGGATCTCGTCCTCAAGCCGGAAATAGGCGCGCGCCACCGATGGGCCGCGTACCTTGAGGCGGCCGAAGGTCTTGCCGTCCCAGGGCAGGCTCTTGCCGGCGTCGTCGGTGATCTTCATTTCGACGCCAAACGGCGGATAGCCTTGCGTCTGCAGCACGTCGAGCCGCTCGTCGCCTTCGAGCTGGTCGAAGGGCGGCTTCAACGCGGCCAGCGTGCCGATGGGGCTCATTTCGGTCATGCCCCAGGCATGACGTGCACCGATGCCCATGTCGACGAAGGCCTTGATCATCGAGCGCGGCATCGCCGAGCCGCCGCACACCACCATGCGTAGGTCAGGCAGTTTCAGATTGTTCTGCGACATGTAGTTGAGCAGCATCAGCCACACTGTCGGCACGCCCGCGGTATGCGTCACTTTCTCGGTCGACATCAGTTCATAGATCGAGGCGCCGTCCATCTTGGCGCCAGGCAGTACGAGCTTGGTGCCCATCGATGGCGCGGAGAACGCGATGCCCCAGCTATTGGCATGGAACAGCGGGACCACCGGCAGCATGGTGTCGGCGGCATTGGCGCCAAGCGAGTCGCCGGTATTGGCCATCAGCGCATGCATCACGTTGGAGCGGTGAGAATACAGCACGCCCTTCGGATCGCCTGTTGTTCCCGATGTGTAGCACATCGCCGCTGCGGTGTTTTCGTCGAACTCCTTCCATTTGAAGTTGCCGTCGACCTCCGCGATCCAGTCCTCATAGGCCACGGCGTTTTTCAGCGTGGTCTGCGGCATGTGCGCCTTGTCGGTGTAGACGATGTAGCGCTCGACTGATGGCAGCTGGTCGGCGAGTTTCTCGAGGATCGGGACGAAGGTGAGGTCGGTCATCACGATACGATCTTGCGCATGGTTGATGATCCACGCGATCTGATCCGGGAATAGACGTGGATTGACGGTGTGGCAGATGGCGCCGATGCCCATGATGCCGTACCACGTTTCCAGGTGCCGCCACGTGTTCCACGCGATGGTGGCGACGCGGTCGCCCATCTTGATGCCTTCGCGGTCGAGACGTTGTGCGACCTTCAGGGCACGGGTACGAATTTCGGCGTAATTGGTGCGGTGGATGGGACCTTCGACTGATCTGGTCACGACCTCGCGCTCGCCGTGGACTTGGGCCGCATGATCGATGATCCGATGACACAGCAAAGGCCAGTCTTGCATCAAGCCACGCATTTGATCGTTCCTCCGTCTTGTGATTGGCGCGCCGGCTCCCCGATCGTTGCCGGGGAACTTCGACCCTGTTCTTGCTTTAGGTCTTGGCATGAAGTTTAGCGCGGGGAAAGCGGCCCGGAAATGGACTTTTGGCCTATCCGGCTGCGACCAAAGGACAATTGGAGCGGTTCTGGTGTTGCTGCTGGTTGCCGCGCCGGCGCAGGCCTATCTGACGACATCGCGTGTGCCGCTGCCAAAGCCCCGCCCGGCAGAAGCGCCGGCGATCGAGCCGGCGCAAAAGCCCGGTGAGGAGCCCGCCAAATCCGAACAGCCCGCCGAGCCTGAGAAGCCTGCTGCCGAAGCGCGTCCGCCGGAGCCGCCGCCGCCTTCAGCCTGTCGCTTGGCGCTCACCGATGCCATCGCCGTTGCGCCGAGTATTCCCGACATCAAGGGGCCAGGCGCCTGCGGCGGACCCGACATGGTGCGGCTGGAAGCGGTCGTGCTGCCGGACAAGACGCGCGTGCCGCTGAAGCCGGCGGGAACGATGCGCTGCGCCATGGCAACGGCGGTGGCTGAATGGATCCGCGCCGACATGGCACCGCTCGCGATCAGTCTCGGCACCAAGCTCCTCGAACTTGATAATTTTGACTCCTTCGATTGCCGCGGTCGCAACCGTGTCGTCGGTGCAAAACTGTCAGAGCATGGCCGCGCCAATGCGCTGGATGTGCGCGGGCTGAAACTCGCCAATGGCCGCTCGATCGCGCTCACCGAGCGTAACACGCCGCGCGAGCAGCGCGAGGCGGTGCTGCATTCGGTCTGTACGCGGTTCACCACCGTGCTGGGGCCGGGCTCCGACGGCTACCACGAGGATCATATCCATCTCGATATCGCCGAGCGGCGCGGCAACTACCGGATCTGTCAGTGGGACGTCTGGGATGAATGGCCGCGCATTGCGCCGCTGATGCCGGCGCTACGTCCGGATGAAGCGCCGCCGCGCGAAGTGGCGGAAGGCAAACCGGGGGAGGCGAAGCCTGCAGAGCCTGCGGCGGCTCGACCGGCTGCGACGGAGCCCGAACCGGAGCCCGAAGCAGAAGCCGCGCCTCCACAAGAACAGCCCAAGCCGAAGCCAAAACCCAAGCCGAAGAAGCGTCGCGCTGCGCCGCCATCGCCATTCAGCTTTTTGCGGTGATTTGAAAAGGAGTGGGAGAGCAGGCGTGAGGTTGCAATCGCCTCTCAGCTGTCATCCCCGCGAAGGCGGGGAGGTGGATTCACACTCGAAGTGCAACAGCTGTCGAGCAAAGAGCTCGGCGGGGGTATGCCAGTCAAGGCACTTTCGGGGTGTGCTGTTGTAAGCCAGCACGGCATCGGCAAGATCCTGGGAGGTGAGCGTAGCTAGATCTGTCTTGCGCGGAATCCGGCGGCGCATGCGACCGATGGCATTCTCGACGCCACCTTTCTGCCAAGGGGCGTAGGGATCGCAGAAAAACGTCTGGATACCGAGTGG